>CASFZG010000040.1 GCA_949299135.1 uncultured Phascolarctobacterium sp. | reverse complement strand
TATTTAAAAAGCGTAGTGTTCGGCAGCCTGTTTTTTTACTGATAAGGCTTGCGGATTTGCGCAAAACACGGTACAATAAAATAAATAATGATTTTTTGGAGGAATGAACGATGAAAAAACACATTACTACCGTAAATAAAGCAATGCTCAACAAAACCTTAAGAACCGGCGGCTGCGGCGAATGCCCGGCATCCTGCCAGTCTGCATGCAAAACTTCCTGCACCGTTGGCAACCAGGTTTGCGAACACAAATAATCCTTTTGGGATAATTTAAGCAAAACTTTTACAGCTCCCTGTTTTGCAGGGGGCTGTTTTATGCTTTGAAAGGTGGAATTTGATGCTGATACATAAAATGCGCCTTGACGATTACAAGGCTGTGCTGGACGTTAACAGCGGCGCGGTGCATCTGGTGGATGATTTGATTTACGACCTGCTGGATGTTTTTAACGGCGACAACGGCGAAGAAGCAATAGCTGCCATGAAAGACCGTTACGACGAAGCCGAACTGCGCGAGGCTGTAGAAGAACTGACGGAACTGAAAAACGAAGGGCTTTTGTTCAGCCCCGAATTTGAAGTACCGCCTACCTTCAGCGAAACGCCGGTATTAAAATCACTTTGCCTGCATATCGCGCACGACTGCAACCTGCGCTGCGGTTACTGCTTTGCCGGCACCGGCGATTTTGGCGGCTGCCGCGCGCTGATGAGCAAGGAAGTTGCCGAAAAAGCGGTTGAATTTGCCATTACCGGCAGCAAAAAACGCCACAATCTGGAACTGGATTTGTTCGGTGGTGAGCCGCTGATGAACTGGCCCGTGGTAGAACACGTTATCAACTATGTGCGCCGCCGCGAAAAGGAAACCGGCAAAAACATCAAGCTGACGCTGACGACCAACGGCACGCTGCTTAACGACGGCAACATTAAATTTTTAAACGATAACCGTGTAATGCTGGTTTTAAGCCTTGACGGCAAAAAGGAAACGCACGACAGAATGCGCCCGTTCCCGAACCATACCGGCAGCTATGATGCCGCTGTGCGCGGATTCAAAAAAGTAATCGAAAGCCGCAACGGCAAAAATTACTATCTGCGCGGCACCTATACGCATTACAACACGCATTTCTGCGAAGATACGCTGGATATGACCAAAATCGGCAAGGAAATTTCCGTAGAGCCGGTTGTCGGTACTGATGAGCCGTATGTGCTGACCGAAGAAGATTTGCCGGTTCTTTACGAAGAATACGACAAACTGGCGCGCGCGTATCTGCAAAAACGCCATGAAGGCGACCCGTTTGACTTCTTCCACTTCAACGTGGAGCTGGATAATGGTCCGTGCGTTGCCAAAAGGCTGGCAGGCTGCGGTGCGGGGCATGAATATTTTGCCATCACGCCGGAAGGCGACATTTACCCCTGCCACCAGTTTGTAGGCCGCGAGCAGTATAAACTTGGCACGCTGGATACCGGCGTTGTTAAACCGGAACTTGTGCAGAAGTTCCGCCATACCCATGTTATGACGAAACCCGCCTGCCGCGAATGCTGGGCAAGGTTCTTCTGCAGCGGCGGCTGCCACGCCAATGCGGATTTAATTAACGGCGATATCACCATTCCGTATGAATACGGCTGCAAATTGCAGAAAAAACGCCTTGAATGTGCTATCATCCTGCAGGCAATTTTAACTGCCGAAGCACAGCAGGGTGAGGATAACCGTCCGCATATCACCAATTTTAAATTTGAAACCGAATAACAATAAAAAGTATAAGAGGTTTGCAAAATTTTTACTGCAAACCTCTTGCTTTTTGCGGTAAAATCTGCTATCATACTTAATACAGTCTATTGCATAACTCAGATTTAACAAACGCCTGAAAATTTTTCAAAAGAAATTAAAAAAGCGCTTGACAAACCTGAAAAAGTGTAATAAACTATACAAGTCGCCGGAAAACGGCAGCACCTTGAAAACTGAACAAGAACCAAGAAAAAGCGAATGTGCGGGCGAGTTTCCTTAAAGCGGAAGCGGAAAGGGAACGAGCCAAAACAAACAAAATTCTGGATTAAATAATTAAGAGCCAATCGGTTCTTCAATAGGTATATTGGAGAGTTTGATCCTGGCTCAGGACGAACG
>CASFZG010000039.1 GCA_949299135.1 uncultured Phascolarctobacterium sp. | reverse complement strand
TGCCATTTAACCGCTGCGGCTTGCACCATCCGCCGCCTCTCTTTGCCGGTTGCCGTGGCCTGTTCCCGTTCTTTGCCTTTATCAATAACACAATGCTTATGATGTTTATGTTGCCTTTACATTATCTCAATATTTTTAGCGTCTGTCAAGATTTTTTGTATTGTTGAATGTTAAATATGCAATTTTTGTATTTTATTTAACAAAATACTGGACTATTTGCGTAAAATGGCATATTCTATTATTTAACAGATATACGGAAAAGCAGGGGTGGCAGCATGAAACTGTTGAAAGACAAAATCAAAAGCGAAGGAATCGTGCTGAATGATTCCATTTTAAAGGTAGATTCTTTTTTAAACCATCAGATTGACCCGGAACTGATGATGGCTGTCGGCAAGGAATTTGCCGAGCGTTTTAAAAATGAAAAAATCGACAAGGTTTTTACCATTGAATCCAGCGGCATCGCGTGTGCGCTGACGACGGCGCTGTGCCTGCATGTGCCGGTTGTGTTTGCCCGCAAGCAGAAAAGCGAGCTGATGAGCAGCGCGGCCTACACCACCAAGGTTTACAGCTTTACCAAAAAAGTTACCAGCGATGTAAGCGTGCTGAAAAAGTTTTTACACGAAGGCGAAAGCGTTTTGATTGTGGACGACTTTTTAGCTAACGGCGAAGCGGCGCTCGGCCTTGCGGATATTGCGCATCAGGCAGGCTGCAAGGTTGCGGGCATCGGCATCGTGATTGAAAAATCCTTCCAGCCGGGGCACCAGCGCATTGTGGACGCAGGCTACCATCTGGAATCGCTGGCGCGCATTAAAGCCTTTAAAGACGGACAGGTTGTATTTGAAGAATAAAAAATTAACCGCACTGTACAACGCAGTGCGGTATTTTTATGCCCTTTTGGCAAGCACGCTTATGCACGCTGCCACAGCATTAATTTGTTGTCAAAAATTACGTTTGCTTTGCCGGTGTCTTTCAGCCACGCAAGGTACGAGCGCACCGTGCTGCCGACTAAAACGTACTGTTCAAAGTTCATCACAAGCCCGTAAGCGGCAAACAGCTTTTGCAAAAGCTGCTCAAAACAGATTGGTTCGGCGCACAGCTCCAGAATTTTAGCGGCGGCTTCATGTACCTTATCAATATTATACTGCGCAAGCGGCGCAATATCTTCCGCCGCGGCGGTATGCGCGGGCACAAACATTTTGGCTTTCAGCATTTTAACCATCTCCAGCGTTTTTAAGTAAGCGGCAACATCGTAAATAAACACAATGCCGTACTTATCCAAAATCTCGCGGCTCGAAAGGCAATCTGCAAGGAACACAACGTCATCCGGCGTGCGGTAGCCAACCATGTCAAAAAAGTGCCCGGGCAGTTTGATAATTTCAAAGCCTTCCGGCAGAACTTCCGGCGTTAAGTCCTCCGCGGGGCTTTCCTGCGCCATTAAAAATTTGTGCCGCAAATCCTTACAGGGGTAGCCGCCGTACAAAAACGCCGGTTCCAGCACCGGGTAGCGCGTAACGGCGCAATCAATGCCCGGCGCGTAAATTTTGCAGCCCGTCTGCCCGTGCAGGTATTTATTGCCGCCGATGTGGTCCGCATTGGCGTGTGTGTTGTAAACGGCGGTTAAGTGCCAGCCGTTGGCGTCCAGAATCTGGCGCACCTTACGCCCGGCGTCCTTGTCGTTGCCGCTGTCAATCAGGCAAACGTCCCTGTCGTTCAGTTTTACCAGCCCGATTTTGGCGGGGCTTTCAATATAATAACTGCTTTGCGCAACCTGTACCAGTTCAAACATCGCTTTACCTCCGTATGGCTTTTTAAATTATTATAACAAATAACGCGCAGGGCGTAAAAAAATAACCGGGGTTATGCCCCGGCATTTTTTATTTCAGCCATTCCTTAACTGCGGCTTCGTTTAAGCTTTTGGTTGCGTCAAAGCAGTCCTTTACATCTGCCCCGGGGCAGATTGCTTTAATGTCGCGCGTGCTATTTTTTGGGCCGCTGCCGCCGTGCGTGCAGAACGGGTACACCTTTTTGCCGTCAAAATCATAGCTTTCCATAAATGTTTTAATCAGCTGCGGGCAGCCGAACCACCAGATGGGAAAGCCCACAAGGATTTTATCATACGCACCGATGCCTTCCACCTTATCCGCCAGCGCGGGCTTTTCGCCTTTCAGGCTCTCCCACTTGGCAACGGCAACCGTGGCAAAATAGCTGTCGGGATAGGTTTTCTGCGGCACAATACGGTGCAGCGTGCCGCCCGTCATTTTGGCAATTTCTTCCGCCGCGCGTTTGGTGTTGCCGGTTTTGGAATAGTACGCAATTAAAATTTTTTCTGCCATTTCGCTCACTCCTCAATCCATATAGTAATAGCTGCGCCGCGCGGTTAAAAGCATAATTACCACCATCGCCGCGGTAAACACGGCATAGCCCTCCGTCAGCTCAAACAGCGTAAAATAATCGGCAATGCGGCTGACAATTAAATTTGGCAGCGCCGCGCCGCCGTAAGCAACAATGTAAATCAGCGAAAGCACGCCTGCCCTTTCGTTAAGCCCGGTGCCTTCCAAAATGCCCGCCATGCTGCTGGTAAAGGCTGCGCCGTCGGCCGCGCCGGATACAGCGTTAAAAAACATAAACAGCCACAGCGATTTGATGTGCATGGCAAACAGCGAGCCGCACACGCCCACGAAGAACACTATCATGGACCAGCGCTGCATGGCAAATTTATCGCGCCCGCGCGTGATGATTGCGCCGAAAATTACCGGCACAATGAACGAAACGTAGATGAGCGATGCTATAAAGGTGCTGTCCACGCCAAGCTCCTGCACGCCGATAGCGGCGCTGTACGACTGGTAAAAGCCGCCGACCGCCCACGTGCCCGCAAAAGCACACGCCGCTGCGGGTAAAAGCCTGCGCACATGCGGCGTCATTTTAATTTGCGGCACAAGGCTTTTCCACGCGCCTTTCAGCGGATGCGTAATCGTTTCTTCGCTGGCAAAAATCAGCGCGCCGCAGCCCAAAAGCAACAGCGCAACTATGATGAACACCAGCGTCAGCGAATCAAACGCCGTGTTTAAAACGCCTGCACCCATTGCGCCTATTGGCAGCCCCACGTTGGGCGCTGCGCCGATGATGACCGCCGCCAGACCTTTGTAGCGGCGCGGCTCGTTATCAATAATAAAGGCTGCCACCGTGCTGGAAGCCAGCCCGCAGCACAAGCCCTGCACAAATTTTGCCAAAAGCATGCGCCACTCGCTGTCCACATCGGCAAACAGCAGGCAGCCCGCCACGCCGAAGGCCAGCGTTAAATAAATCGCGCGTTTGCGCCCCCAGTAATTGGTTAAGCGCGGCAAAAACAAAAGCGCCAGCACCGCCCGCAAAAATACACAACCGTTACCATGGACATAACGCCGTTGCCCGCGCCCAGCTGCTGCGCGTATAAATTATAATAAGGTATCGGCGCGCCGCCCGCTACAAACGCTGCCGTCAGCGAAAGCGACGCCGCCGCAAACCCCAGAAGCTGTTTTTTAGCTTTCATTTTTATCCTCCCGGTACGTTGTTATTATAACTCTTACAGCCGGCTCAAGGTCAAGTAAATTTTAGTATATAAAACAAAATCCCTCCGCATAAGCAGAGGGATTATTTCATGCATTCTTTAATGGCTTTGGCCATACGTTTAACGCCTTCAACAATTCTGTCTTCGGTCATGTTGGAGTAGTTTACACGCAGGCTGCGGTCGGTTTTGTCGTTCGGGTAGAAAGCGTCGCCGATAACGGCAGCAACTTTCATCTCGATGCATTTATGGAATACAGTTTTGGCGCTTACGCCTTCCGGAAGGGTTACCCACAGGAACAGGCCGCCCTGCGGACGGGTGAATTCAACGCCTGCGGGGAATTCTTCTTCCATGGTTTTAACAATCAAATCGCGGCGTTTTCTGTACAGCGCCTTGATTTCTTCAACGTGCGCGTCAAGGTCGTAGGCGTCCATGTAAGCGTCGGCAACGCCCTGGTCAAAGTTAGAGGTGTGCAGGTCGGCGCTTTGTTTGATTTTAACAAATTCTTCCACAACGGAATGTTCCGCTGCAACCCAGCCTAAGCGCAGGCCAGGGCAGAAGATTTTGGAGAAAGTGCCGAGGAACATAACAAGGCCTTTGGTATCGAGGGATTTGAGGGAAGGAAGAATTTCGCCTTCATAACGCAGTTCGCCGTACGGGTTGTCTTCCAGTACCGGCAGGTTATGTTTGTTTACAACTTCCATAAACGCTTTGCGGCGTTCCATGCTCCAGGTGCGGCCGGTCGGGTTCTGGAAGTCAGGAATTACATAAATGAATTTGCAGTTCGGGGTGGTTTCAAGGATTTTATCCAGTTCTTCCGGGATAAGGCCGCCGTCGTCGGTCGGAACTTCGACGAAGTTAGGCTCGTAAGCGTTGAAAGCGTTCAGCGCGCCGAGATAGGACGGGCTTTCGCACAGAACAACATCGCCCGGGTCAAGGAACAGCTTGCCTGCAAAATCAAGGCACTGCTGGCTGCCGGTGGTGATGAGGATATCGTCCGGGTTAACTTCGGTATGGTATTTATCTTTCATGCGTTTGGCAATTTTAGCACGCAGGGTCGGACGGCCTTCGGTGGTAGCATACTGCAAAAGCGCACGGCCTTCTTTTTCAACAAGGTCATGGGAAACTTGGGCAATTTCTTCAACAGGGAACAGCTCCGGTGCGGGCAGGCCGCCTGCAAAGGAGATGATGTCCGGCTGCGCGGTTAATTTTAAGAGTTCACGGATTTCGGATGCCTGCATCCTTTCCATACGTTTGGCAAATTTCATGTTCTTTCCCTCCAAATTATTTTTAAAATCAGTACAGCTCCAGTGGTTTGTGTACTTTTATAATTATAAATTTTATCACTTTAGCGTTTTTTCGGCAAGCAAATTGTTATTTTCGTAAAGATTTTTGTGTGCAAAACGCAATTTAAGGCATACACTGTTAAGTTGTTTACAATTTACTTGGTTTGTTCTGCGCTTCTTGCAGAATCTTATTTTCTTCCAGCGATTTTTTATAAAAATCTTCTGCCACTTCCCAGCCTAAGTATTCCGTCAGCCCGACAGCGACGGTGGCGTTGGTAGCGCTGCCGAATATAGGCACCAGCTTGCTCAGTTCGCCCGCCAGCATTTTGCCGAAGTTGCCGACCATATAGGCTTTGGCCTGCGCTTCCGCCACTTCTTTGGTAATGGGCACGTTAAAAATGCGCGCCAAACCAAGAATCATCGTAACCTGCACCGCGCATATCGGCAAAATATCCGCACCGGGTATCGGCGCAATGCCAATGCCGCCCGCGGCGACGGACGCTGTATGAATAACATAATTGCATTTTGTTTTTTCCGGCTCGGGGATTTCAACCTTCATAAAATACCTCCAGCTTTAAATGTGCTTTCTAACCTGTCTTAAATTATACCAAAACTGCGGCGTCGTGCAAAATTTTGCTGTGTTAAATTTGCCGCAAACGTAAAACAGCACCGCCGTTGGGGCGATGCTGCGCTGTTCAGTTTGTTTTCTTTAAATTGATGAGGACGATTTCCGGATACGGACCGGTGCGTACCGGCGGACCCCAGAAGCCGTTGCCGTTGCTGACGATGGCGGTTAAATCATCCACCTGCGCCGTGCCGTAATCGGTGATGTACATATTGCTTGTGATGTAGCGGAACGGCCACACCTGCCCGGCGTGCGTATGGCCGGACAGCGACATATCATACCCCAGCGCCGCCGCTTCCCTCAAACGTCGCGGCTGATGGTCGATTAAAATGCTGTAATAATCTCCGTTGCCCGCCGCCAAATCCTCCAGCGCTTCCGTGCCGCGGTCGCGGCTGTAATCGCGCAGGCCTGTCAGCTTAATGCCGTTAGGCAGCACGGTGCTTTCGTTTTCCAACACGGTTATGCCGCTTTCAGCCAGCAGTTTGCGCAGCTCTTTGGGCGTTGTATCCATATAATCGTGGTTGCCGTACACTGCGTACACGCCCAGCGGCGCTTTTAATCCGCCCAGCGCGCCAAGCGAACCGTTATCCAGCACATAGCTGATTCTTTCATCGACGATGTCGCCGCCGAGGACAATTAAATCCGGGTTCAGCGCGTTAACGCGATTGCAAAGGTCTTCCGCCGCGCCTTTGGCGTTGATGTGCCCCAGGTGCAAATCCGTTGCCAGCACAATTCTGGTATCGGCGGCAATTTTATCTGTTGCCACAACTTCGGTGCGCACAATCGGGTTCTGCGCCTTATAAATGCCAAACGCCAGAACGCCGGTAATCAGCGCCAGCCCCGCCATGGCAAACGGCGTGCTGAAACGCACCTGCCAGTGCAGAATTTTGGCGGGAATAATTAAAACGCCGTTGATGAGCATTAAAATCAGGCTGTAAAAGCCGAACAGAATCCACACGTTGCCAAGCCACGCCAGTGCGCGCGCAACAGGTTCCGGGTGGACGATATAGCCGCTGTGGCTTACAAGGTAGCTTGCCGTTGCGCCCACAACAGCCAGCGGCCACAGCCACGAGGTAAAGCCGGGGATGAGCGTACGGTAATAAAACCACACGGCAATGCCCATGGCGATGAGGTACGAATACATGACAATCATAAAAAGGTTCATTGCAAATCTCCTTACACATTGTTATGTATATAATATATACTTTGGAGTGAGCTTTAAGTCAAGGAAAATTTTTGAAAAAACTGCTTGACTTGGAGCTTGGTACAACTGTTATATTATTAGTAACCAAAGGAGCAATGCTTATGAAAAAATACCTTAAATATTTAATAGTTAT
>CASFZG010000038.1 GCA_949299135.1 uncultured Phascolarctobacterium sp. | reverse complement strand
CGTTCGTCCTGAGCCAGGATCAAACTCTCCAATATACCTATTGAAGAACCGATTGGCTCTTAATTATTTAATCCAGAATTTTGTTTGTTTTGGCTCGTTTCCTCTCCGCTCTCGCTTTAAGGAAACTCGCCCGCACATTCGCTTTTTACTTGGTTCTTGTTCAGTTTTCAAGGTGCTGCCGTTTTCCGGCGACTTGTATATATTAGCACTTTTAGGTGCGGGTGTCAAGCTGTTTTTTCACTTTTTTGCAAAAGTTTTTTGCTTAACTTCCCTGTCCAAGCCGCTTTAGGCAAACAGCTTTATTATAATAGCATCTGTAAGTGTTTATGTCAACTACTTTTTTGAAAAAAGCCGAAAATATTTTACTGTACAGTATCACAAAGCATTAAACATACAAAAAGAGAGCGCCGCAGCACTCTCTTTTGTATCGTATTCAGTTCAATATCAACGCAGTTTGGCGCCTGCAGGAATGTTGTTATCCAGCATCAGCAGGTTCAGGCCTTCTTTGCCGTCATATTCATACACTGCACTAATCAGCATGCCTTCAGAATCAATGCCCATCATTTTTCTCGGAGGAAGGTTAGTAATAGCCACACAGGTCTTACCAACCAGTTCTTCCGGGTCATAAAATTCACGGATGCCGCTTAAAATAGTACGCGGTTTACCGCTGCCGTCGTTCAGCGTAAATTTCAACAGCTTTTTGCTTTTCTCAACAGCTTCGCAGGCTACAACTTTCACCACGCGGAAGTCGGACTTGCAGAAAGTATCGAAATCAACAAAATCCTCAAATAACGGGTCAACCTTCACTTTTGACAGGTCAAGTTTAGGCACTTCAACGCTTGCAGTTTCAGCTTTATTGGCAGTTTTTTCGCCGCCGATGTTTTTCATCGTCGGGAACAGCAATACATCACGGATGCTGCTGCTGTCGGTAAGGAGCATAACCAGACGGTCTACGCCAATGCCCAATCCACCCGTCGGCGGCAGGCCGTGTTCCAGCGCGTCGAGGAAGTTCTCGTCCATCATGTTTGCTTCTTCATCGCCCGCATTGCGTTCCTCAACCTGTTTCAGGAAGCGTTCACGCTGGTCAATCGGGTCGTTAAGCTCGGTAAAGCCGTTGCAGATTTCGCGGCCATAAATAAAGCCTTCAAAACGGTCGGTAATTTCCGGGTTATCCGGATTGCTCTTGGCCAGCGGAGAAATTTCTTTCGGATGGCCGGTAATGAATGTCGGCTGAATAAGTTTGGCTTCAACGTATTCTTCAAAGCAGGCGTTGATAATTTTGCCTACGCCGAAAGAAGGCTCGTACGGAACATTGATGGCATCCGCCATTTTGCGTGCGGTTTCCACGTCGGTAACACCTTCAAAATTCTGGCCGGTGTATTTTTCGACAGCCTCAATCATGCTCATACGCGGCCAGGGCGGAGTCAGGTCAATTTCCTGTCCTTCGTAGGTAATTTTCATTGTGCCCAAAACTTTCTGTGCAATTTCGGATACAATTTTTTCGGTTAAATCCATCATGTCGTTGTAATCACCATAAGCCTGGTAAATTTCGACACTGGTAAATTCCGGGTTGTGTTTAATGTCGATGCCTTCGTTGCGGAAAACGCGGCCCAGTTCATAAACACGGTCAAAACCACCTACAACAAGGCGTTTTAAATGCAGTTCGGTTGCAATACGCAAATAAAGCTGCATATCCAGCGCGTTGTGATAAGTGATAAACGGACGTGCGGCAGCACCGCCGGGGATGGTATTCATAATCGGCGTTTCAACTTCCAGATAGCCGTTATCATCAAGGATATCCCTCATGGTTTTGATAATTTTGCTGCGCAGCACAAAAGTACGGCGTACTTCGGGGTTAACGATAAGGTCAACATATCTCTGGCGGTAACGGATGTCAACATCCTTTAAGCCGTGCCATTTTTCCGGCAGCGGGCGCAGGGATTTGGACAGAATTTCAATAGCGGCAGCTTTAACGGACAGTTCGCCCATGTGCGTGCGGAAAACGGTACCGCTAACGCCGACAATATCGCCGATATCCAACAGTTTAATCAAAGCGTAGTTTTCTTCGCCGATTGCGTCCTTGCGCACATAAATCTGAATGCGTCCGTCTTTATCCTGCATATCCATAAAGCAGGTTTTGCCGTGGCCGCGGATAGCCATAATGCGGCCAGCTACGCGTACAACGGTTTCGTTTGCGGAAAGTTCTTCAAAATTCTGGTTGATGTCACCGGAATAATTGCTGACTTCAAACTTGTGGCCGAAAGGCTTCCAGCCGTGTTCTTCAATCTGGTGCATTTTGTTAATGCGCACCTGCATCTGTTCGTTAACTTCTTTTTCGCTAAGCGCTTCTTCTTCGGGCGCAGCGGTATTCTTTACTTCTTCAGACATGCTTTTGTATCGCTCCCCCACAAATCATTTAACTTTTAAAATTTTATAAGAAAGCTCGCCGGCAGGGGTATGAACCTGCACAACGGAATTTACTTTCTGGCCTAAAATTGCCGCGCCTACCGGCGATTCATTGGAAATACGGTTTTTGGACGGGTCGGCTTCGGTAGTGCCGACGATGGTATAGGTTTCTTCGTCGCCGAATTCCATATCTTTTACAACAACGGTAGAGCCAAGCTGTACAACACCTTTTTTATTGCCGGCGCTGTCGATAACGGTAGCAGTGCTGATCATCTGTTCCAGCTCTAAAATACGGCCTTCGATAAAAGCCTGCTCGTTTTTAGCGTCGTCGTATTCGGAGTTCTCGCTTATATCGCCATAGCCGATAGCTACTTTGATACGCTCAGCAACTTCGTGGCGTCTTACAGAACGGAGATTTTCAAGTTCATCCTCCAGTTTTTTCAAGCCTTCGGCCGTTAAAATTGTTTCTTTACTTGCCATAAAAACAATGCTCCTTTTAATAAGCCCCGCCAACAAGCAATACTAAACAGTGCCAAGCAGATGCCTGACACTGCGTTGACGGAACAAACTTATAGTTTTATAGAATAAATTATAATTTTTTCAAGCCTTTTTGTCAACTTACTTGCAAATTTCAGCGTTTGCTTCCAAAAATTGTTTTTTAGCCGCAAGGAACTTGCCCGCTTCCGTGCGGTATTCTTCTGCAAGCAGCTTGAATTCGTCAAAAGTGTTCAAAGCGTTAATGCGCCTGCGGTATTCTGCCGCCATCGGCATGCCTTTTAAGTATGCCCCGGCGTGGCGGCGCATTTCCTTAACGGCAATTACTTCGCCTTTAAAGGCGATTAACATTTTTAAATGCCGCACAATCATATCCATACGCTCATCAAGGCTCGGCTCAAACCTTTGCGCATCGCCGTTCAGGGCGCTGATAATTTCCTTAAAAATCCACGGATTGCCATCCGCACCGCGTCCAATCATCAAACCGTCGCAGCCTGTTTCTTTAAACATGCGCAGGCCGTCCTCCGCCGATAAAAGATCTCCGTTGCCGAACACCGGTATTTTTACTGCGTCTTTTACGGCTTTGATAACGCTCCAGTCCGCCTTGCCGTTGTAAAACTGCTCGCGCGTCCTGCCATGCACGGCGATAGCGGCAACGCCAGCTTTTTCCGCAAGCTGCGCAATTTCCGGCGCGTTGACGTGGTCTGCATCCCACCCCGCACGGATTTTAACCGTTACCGGTATTTTCACGGCGTCCGCCATGCGCGCTAAAATTTCATACGCCAGCTGCGGATTTTTCATCAGCGCCGAGCCTTCACCGTTGTTTACGATTTTCGGCACCGGGCAGCCCATGTTAAAATCAACAATGTCCGCGCCGTCCGCTTCCACAATTTTCGCCGCCCGCGCCAGTTCCTGCGGCACACTGCCGAACAGCTGAATCGCGGCTGGGCGTTCTTCCGGCGCAATACGCAGCATATCAAAGGTTTTTACGTTTTTATACAGCAGACCCTTGGCGCTGACCATTTCCGAAACTACCAGCCCGCAGCCAAGCTCTTTACAAATTACCCGAAACGGCATATCGGTAATCCCGGCCATCGGCGCTAACGCC
>CASFZG010000037.1 GCA_949299135.1 uncultured Phascolarctobacterium sp. | reverse complement strand
AAAGCTGATATAGTATACTAAAAACGTAATAAATATTTAGCGAACATGTTTGATGATAGTTAAATGATGTGCCTGCGTGCGGGCTTTGCAAAATGCCATATGTTCGCAAATTGGCAAAATATTGCCTGACGGTTTGCCAAAATCTTAAAACGCCGGTATCAAGCTGATTAGAGACGCTGCCGGTAAAAATTAAAGGTGGCAAATCCTGCGGAATGATAAAAATTACCGCAAAAGGATGTTTGGTTTGCCAAAGCGCTGTATTCGGCGCAGATGTAGTGGGCATTTTGACGTGTACTGTTGCAACTTGGATAACTGCTTGCGGTGTTGTAACAAAGCTTGAACCACTACATCGTTGCTGACGGAAAAACCGTTGCAACTTGGATAACTGCTTGCGGTGTTGTAACTGTGGGAGGGAATTTTCCATATCCTCTACTCTTTTAGATACTGTTGCAACTTGGATTACTGCTTGCGGTGTTGTAACTCCTCGTCCTCCACTACAGAAGCACCTAAGAAAGTTACGCCGTTGCAACTTAGATTACTGCTTGCGGTGTTGTAACGGAATATAATCCATCTTAGTTGCATCAGCAATTTCAACATAAGGTTGCAACTTAGATTACTGCTTGCGGTGTTGTAACATGAAGGCATTTTGGGATTCAGCCATGATCTGCAGTTGCAACTTGGATTACTGCTTGCGGTGTTGTAACTAGAAGATATCCAAGAATACTTCTTGTGTTGCTTGGCCGTTGCAACTTAGATTACTGCTTGCGGTGTTGTAACTCAAAACCACGTTTTTCATCACGACGACGCTGTTCAGAGAAGTTGCAACTTAGATAACTGCTTGCGGTGTTGTAACAATAAGGTCATACACCCTATTTCATAAGATAACCTCGATGTTGCAACTTGGATAACTGCTTGCGGTGTTAAAAACAAAAATAAGACGTAACGCATAGATTGCGTTACGTCTTATTTTTATGTTCGCATGGATTTTGAAATGTTAGGGTGCGTTATCAGAGTTACAATATTATCAGAAAGAAAAACAGACTAGCAACTGACAAGATGAACAGATGAATGTTCGCCGGTAATTTGAAAAGCTGATACAGCAAATAAAAGCTATAATAAAAATGTAAAAAGGAGGTGAGGAAGGTGAGGAAAATGCCGGTAGCAGTTTGGTTGGCTGCGATTGCAGCGGGACATCAAATTTTGGACGCAATTGATGACTAAAAGGTTTTAATGGTTTAAGGGGGGGATAAAAATGATGGTTGTAAACTGGCCGATTTCGTTGGTGTAAATAAATGACAATTAACTGTTAGTAATTTGGAAACGAGGTGAAACTTATGATTATTGTATTACCGGGGCCCGGTTGGCCGATTTTGCTGTAATAAAAAGTAACAAAAGAAAGGAATTGCGTAAGTGAAGAAAGGAGCTAAACGATAGCAGCCGCGTTAATCTGCAAAGAGAGATGCGGCTGCTTTTTTATTGCTGCAAAGCGGTTAAGCATTATTGTTGTTGCTTATGTATTGCCTGAAGTTCGCATGCTTTTTGAAAAGAAAACAGAGGCAAGGCCTGATAGAATAAAATAAATGATATGTACTGCAAAATGGGGGTGAAAGGATGCAGGTTGTAATTTGTTATGATATACGCGATAACAGGCTGCGTTATAAGTTTGTAAAGTATCTTGAAAAGTTGGGGATAAGAGTGCAGTTAAGCGTGTTTAAGGCAAACCTGATGCAAAATGAAATTGCCGGACTGGACAGATTTGCCAAAAAGCTGCTTAATAACGGCGATTATGGCAATGTGCTTATATACAAGGTTCAGGATGAATTTAGCGGAACAGAACAAAGGGCTTTGCCGGATGATTTTATAATTTTATAAGGAGGTAAAAATGAGCAATATTTATTTAACACAGCATGGAACGGAAGTAAGTAAAAGCGGTGGGCGGCTGCTTATAAAAAATGTTGATGGAAGTGTAAATGAACTGCCGTCAAGCTGTGCTGATTGTTTTGTTGTAATGGCGTGTGTGCAAATTACCTATGGTGCGGTTATGGAAATTTTACGCAACGGTGGTAGTATAATTTATTTGGATTCGGAAGGAAATATTGCAGGAGAGCTTGGTTTTAAGCAGGGAAAGGCAAGAGTGCTTGCCCGGCAGATGCAGTGTTATTTAAACAAGCAAACGAGGCAGGAACTGGCAAGCGGCTTTGTGAAAAGTAAAATTTTGGCACAGCGTAATTTGCTGCGTATAAAAAATAAAAGTTTACAAAATACGGCTGTTAAAAGTGTAATTATCAAGCTGGGGGCATTGGCTAAATATACAACAGGCGATAAAAGCATTGAAAAATTACTGGGGCTTGAAGGTGTGGCCGCAAAATCGTATTTTGATACTTTTGGAATTTTAATTAACGGTACTGATTTGAAATGGCAGGGCAGGCGTAAACATCCTGCGCCTGATGAAATTAACGCAATGTTGAGCTTTGCATATGCTTTGCTGGAAAAAGATGTAAGGCGGGCAGTTGCTGCAAATGGATTAGCGGCAGGTGTTGGCTTTTTACATGAACTTAATTACAGAAAAGACAGTTTGATTTATGATTTGATGGAAGTGTTCAGGCCGTCAATAGCGGACAGATTTGTTTTGAGGTGCATAAACTTACGCGTGTTTACGGAAAATGATTTTGTTTGTGATAAATGCAGATGTTTGTTTAACGACAGCAGTAAAAAACGTTTTATAACAGCTTATGAGGAGTTTATGGGAGCTGTAAACGAAGAAAACGGTTTGACTTTAAGAAAACAGATTGACCTTGAAGTTAAAAAGCTTGCCAAAAAGCTGGTGGCGTTTGAGAAAGTGAACAAGGTTGGTGAAGCGGCTTAATGTTCAGCGTTGGTAATGTATTGTGGCTAAAAATTATTTGCTTTAAACAACAAAAAGCCTGCCCCTGTATCAAGAGGCAGGCTTAAATTTTTTATTTGATTGGTGCACCTGAGAGGAGTCGAACCTCCGACAACCTTGCTCCGGAGGCAAGTGCTCTATCCACTGAGCTACAGGTGCACTATAACATTTGCATTATACCACAATTGGCAAAATTGTACAATCACGCGCGGGCGGGGTAAGCAGCTTTTATTTTGCATAAAGCGCTTTTTGTGTTACAATTAGCTTATTAAATTTAAACGGAGTTTATTATGCAAAAAACAAGATGGCAGGAAATTTTTGCCGCTATTATTTTAATATGGGCGCTGTGGAACTATGAGCTGACGCTGGAGCTTCTGGGCGGCGCGCTGAATATTTTAATGCCGTTCATACTTGGCTGCGCGATTGCCTTTGTGGTTAACGTGCTGCTGGACAGGCTGGAAAACGGCTGGCAGTTTGTATTTAAAAATAAATTTGCCGCTGCCAGGCGCCCGGTTTGCGTTACGCTCAGCCTTGCGCTGATTACCGGCGTGGTGGCGCTGCTGTTTATCAACGTAGTGCCGGATTTGCACAACAGCCTTAAAGTGCTGGCGGCCAAAGTGCCGGAGGCGCTGACACGCTTTAATGTTTACCTGCACGAGCGGATTGCGGTGTGGGATTTATCGGACAGCGACATTGCCTATATTCAGCAGGAGTGGCGTGAGCTGACCACTGCCGCCATTGCTTTTTGGGAGAGCAACAAAGGCACGCTGCTTTCGCGCACATGGAACATGACGACATCTTTCGTCGGTACTGTTACCAACATCGTTATCGGCGTGGTGTTTGCCATTTATATTCTGCTGGATAAGGAACGGCTGGCGCGCAACTGCCGCCGCGTGGTGTACGCTTTTTGCAGCAGGGCTGACGCCGAATATCTGTTGAACGCGGCCGCGCTTTCAAAGAAAATTTTTGCCGGTTTTGTCGGCGGCCAGCTTTTGGAAGCCTTTTTGCTGGGGCTGATGTGCTTTGCCGGTATGCTTATTTTAAGCATGCCTTATGCGCTGGTAATTTCTGCGCTGGTGGCTTTTCTGGCATTGGTGCCGATTATCGGTACGATGATAAGCGCCGTTATCGGCTGCATTTTTATATTGATTTCGCAGCCGGAAAAAGTGCTGCTGTTCATCATCTTCTTTATCATATTGCAGCGCATTGAAGGCGATATTTTATATCCGCGCGTCGTCGGCAAATCGGTCGGGCTTTCCGGCTTATGGGTGCTGGCGGCGGTAACTGTCGGCGGCGGTTTATTCGGCATCACGGGCATGATTATCAGCGTGCCGCTGTGTTCGGTGTGCTATGTGCTGCTGGCCGATGCCGTAAAACGCAGGCTGGCGGCTAAAAATTTAAACGATATTTAACTTTATGGAGGAACAATAAATGAAGAAAATTGCGGTTCTGCGCTGCTTGAGGGTCAGCGCAAGCTGTGCGGGCAGCGGCTGCCTGCGGGCGATGAATGAAAAAACGGGCGCATTTGAGCGTTACGGCGACGAGGATTTGCAGGCGGTGGCGTTTTTTACCTGTAACGGCTGCAAGGAGAACAAGCTGCCAAATCAGGAGGGCATGGCTAAAAAGGTGGAGCGCATTAAAAAGCTGAACCCGGACGCATTGCATTTAAGCAACTGCACCATGCCGAAGGATGAGGACGGCAACCGCGTCATCTGCCCGGTGATTAAAGAGCTTGAGGATGAATTTGTTGCGGCCGGCATTAACGTGGTGCACGGCACGCATTGATTTTATATTAAGGAAAGAAGGTGGCTGCGACGGCTAAGATAATTATTTCGGCACTGAACCCGGAGGAAACCCGCATGGGCATTGCGGAAAACGGCCGGTTAATGGAATATATCGTTGAGCGAAGCAGCGGCTCGCAGCTTGTCGGCAGCATCTTTGCGGGGCGGGTGTGCAATGTGGTGCGCGGCATACAGGCTGCGTTTATTGACATCGGCCTTGATAAAAACGCTTTTTTGTACATGGGCGATAAAGCGGGTATTACCGAAGGGCAAAGGGTGCTGGTGGAAATTACCAAGGACGCGCGCGGAACCAAAGGACCGACGGCGACGCTGGATTTATCGCTGCCGGGGCGTTATGCCGTGCTGCTGCCGGGTGCTGGTTATGTCGGCATTTCGCGCAAAATTACGGATAACGCCGAGCGTGCGCGCCTGAAAAAAATAGTGGAAGCAGTTACCGGCGGCGCGGCAGGCGTGGTAATCCGCACCAATGCGCAGGGCGTGGCGGAAGAAGCGTTAAAACGCGATTTGCAGCAGCTGATGGCGGACTGGCAGGTTATCCAGGCACGCGCCAAGCTTGCCAAAAACCCGCAGGTGCTGCACCGCGAACTGGATATTTCTATCCGCATTGTGCGCGATTATTTAAATGCGGATATTGATGAAGTGATTGTGGACAACGCCGCTGTTTACAAGCGCCTGGAGGAGCTTGTAAGCGGCATGGCGGAAGGCTGCAAGCTGACGCTGCACGACAAGCAGACGGATATTTTTGCTTATTACCGCCTCAGCGATGATATTGCTTCTATCAGTGACAGGCGCGTGGATTTGCCGAGCGGCGGCTACCTGATTATTGATTACACCGAAGCGATGACGGTTATCGACGTGAACAGCGGGCATTTCAGCGGGCGCGAAAGCCTTGCCGAAACCGTAATGCAGATTAACCGCGAGGCGGCGATGGAAATTGCCCGTCAGCTGCGCCTGCGCGATATCGGCGGCATTATTGTGGTTGACTTTATCGACATGGATAAAAAGGAATACCGCGAAGAAATTATGTCGCTGCTGGCAGAAGCACTGCGTGCTGATAAAATGAAGCCCTGCGTACAGGATATGACGGTGCTGAATTTGGTGGAAATTACCCGCAAAAAAGCGCGGCAGAACTTATCGGCGGTGCTGTATGCGCCGTGTCCGGTCTGCCAGGGCAGCGGGCGGGTGCAGTCGCAGGAAACTGTGGGGCTTGAGATAAAACGCCGCCTGCGCACTTTGCTTGCCAAACCATCTGCACCGCGTAGCATTTTAATTATGGTCAGCCCGTGGCTGGCTGAATGGCTTAACCACAGGCTGCTGAAGGACTGGGAAAAAGAGCTGAACTGCACGCTTGCCGTTACGGCAGAGCCGCGCCTGCAGCTGGAAACGTTTTCGCTTTTGGACAACACCGGTGTTGACAAATGACGCCGGTTGTGGTAAATTATTCCAGTATAGACTGATTGAGTCTGTCCCCAACCGCACAGAGAGGTTCCGTAAACTCCGAAGGAGTACCGTATTTGGCGAGTATATTACAAGGGAGGTGCAAATAGAATGTACGCAGTTATTAAAACCGGCGGTAAACAGTACCGCGTTGCCGAAGGCGATGTATTGACCGTTGAAAAACTCAATGCAGAAGCAGGCAGCGAAGTTGTATTTGACGAAGTTCTTACCGTAGTTAACGACGCTGATGTTAAAATCGGCCAGCCTGTAGTTGAAGGCGCAAAAGTTACTGCTAAAGTTGTTGAGCAGGGCAAAGGCGAAAAGATCCTCGTTTTCAAATACAAAGCTAAATCCAACTACCGTAAACGTCAGGGCCATCGTCAGCCGTTTACCAAAGTAGAAATCTCCAAAATCGAAGCATAATGGTTAAAGTAGATATTTACCGTGACGAAAACGGAAATATTATCTCCTACCGGGTAGCCGGGCACGCCGGATGCGAAGATGAGGACGGTTACGACCTTGTCTGCAATTCGGTTTCCGTACTTACGCAGGCCCCGCTTATCGGCATGGAGCGTTACCTGAAACTTAAGCCGCATTACACAGTTGACGAAGAAAGCGGCATCTTTACATTAAAGCTTGACGAAGCGGACGCGAATACGCAGGCAATACTTGAAACAATGTATCTTGCCCTTTTAAGCGTAGAGCGGCAGTTTCCGCAGTTCGTCAGGGTAAAAGCCATCAGGAGGTGAATACCGATGTTTGAACTGATTCTTCAATTACATGCACATAAAAAAGGTACCGGCAGCTCCCACAACGGTCGTGACTCCAACTCTCAGCGCATGGGCACCAAAGCGCATGAAAGCCAGATCGTTACCGCAGGCAGCATTATCGTACGTCAGCGTGGTACCCGTTTCTATCCCGGCAACAATGTAGTTGAAGGCCGCGTTAAATTTGAACGCAAAGGCCGCGACAAACGCCAGATCAGCGTATATCCGGTTGAAGAAGCAATGTAATTTGCACATAACCCCAGAGCCAAAAGCTTTGGGGTTTATTTTTATGCTGATTTCAATAAAAAATATCCGTTGAAATTGTAAATAATTTGTAATTTTTATCAATTAATTCCTTTTACGCCTTGAACAAAAAGTCAAAAAATGCTATTATTAAACTACAAGCAGTAATAAAATTTTTAAGGAGTGATATAAATGGCAGCATTACATTTGGAAGCAGCAGATTTTAAACAGGAAGTATTGGAAGCTAAAGGCAAAGTATTGGTTGACTTTTTTGCAACCTGGTGCGGTCCGTGCCGTATGCTCAGCCCGATTATTGACCAGCTGGCAGACGAAGTTGAGGACGTTAAGGTTTGCAAGGTTGATATCGACAAGGCAGAAGCACTGGCTGCGGAATATGGCGTTGAAGTTGTGCCGACCCTGATTGTTTTTGAAAACGGCGAGGTTGTTAAAAGCGCCAGCGGCGTAATGCCGAAACCCGTAATTTTGGACATGCTGAAATAAGGTGTTTTTATGGCTGATAAAGTAACGGATATTATTATCATCGGCGGCGGCACTGCCGGTATGACGGCGGCCGTTTACGCCGGGCGTGCCGGACGCAGTGTGAAGGTGCTGGAGCAGACTATCCACGGCGGGCAGATTATCAATACCTCGCATGTGGAAAATTTCCCCGGGTTCGATAACATTGCCGGGTTTGAGTTTGCAACGGCGCTGTATGACCAGGCGGTAAAATTCGGTGCGGAATTTGTGTACGAAAAAGTTACCGGTATTGAACTTGACGGCGATATCAAGTGCGTGTTAACGGCAAACGGGCATTATGATGCCAAAGCGGTAATTATCGCAACTGGTGCGCGCCCGCGCCCGATTGGCGTTGCCGGTGAAGAAAAATTTGTCGGCAGGGGTATTTCGTTCTGCGCTACCTGCGACGGTGCTTTCTACAAGGGCAAAACCGTGGCGGTTATCGGCGGCGGCAACACTGCCCTTGACGATGCGGTTGTGCTTTCGCAGCTGGCTGAAAAGGTTTACCTTGTTCACCGCCGTCAGGAATTCCGTGCGGAAAAACAGCTGGTTGAAAAGGTGCATAAACCTGAAAATATCGAATTCATCCTCGATACCGTCGTTACCGGCGTTAAGGGCGCGCAGCGTCTGGAAGCGCTGGAACTGGAAAACAAAGTTACCGGCGAAAAATCTGAACTGGCTGTGGACGGCGTATTTGTAGCCATCGGCCAGATGCCGGAAAATGATGTGTTTAAAAATGTGGTTGAGGTTGACCCTGCCGGTTATGTTGTTGCCGGTGAGGACTGCCGCACCAGCTGCCTGGGTATTTTTGCGGCGGGTGACGGACGCACTAAAAAAGTGCGCCAGCTTACAACGGCGGCTGCCGACGGAACAATAGCGGCACTGGCTGCCAGCGAATACATAGGCTGAATACAGAAACGGTTTTTGCCAAAGCAGAAGCCGTTTCTTTTTTATTCTTTTAGTAAACCTATTTACAAATAAAGGTTAACGATGTATAATGTGATTGTTAACCAAATAAAATTAAATGGTTTACCAAACGGGAGGGCATTATGAACTGGATTGTTGAATTAACAGATAAAGTTTTAAACGGCGGCGAGGTGACACGCGAAGAAGCCGAGCGCCTGATAAATGTAAGCGACGACGATACGATGCTGCTTCTGGCAATGGCAGATAAAATACGCCATAAGTTTAACGGTAACGCTGTAGATTGCTGCGCGATTATCAACGGACGCAGCGGGCGCTGCCCGGAAAACTGCAAATTCTGCGCGCAATCGGCGCATTACCATACCGGCGTTAAGGAATATCCGCTTTTAGGCGAGCAGGAATTTGTTGACGCTGCCAAAAAAGCAAAAGCCGCCGGTGCGGTAAGGTTTTCGATTGTGACGAGCGGCAGAGGGCAGAGCAGGGCGGACGATTTTGAAAACATCTGCAAGGCGCTGAAACGCATTAAGGAAGAAGTTGGCATTGAAGTTTGCTGTTCGCTGGGCATTTTGACGGAGGAGCAGGCTTTTAAGCTGAAAGAGCTGGGCGTTACGCGCTACCATTCCAATCTGGAAACGGCGCGCAGCCACTTCCCCGATATTTGCAGCACGCATACTTATGAGGATAAAATGTTTACTATCCACAATGCGCAAAAGGCCGGGCTGCGTGTGTGCAGCGGCGGTATTTTCGGGCTTGGCGAAACGCCGGAGCAGCGTGTGGAAATGGCGTTTGAATTAAAACGCCTCGGCATTGACAGCGTGCCTTTAAATCTTTTAACACCGATACCGGGTACGCCGTTTGAAAACAACAAGCCGCTGAAACCGCTGGAAATTCTGCGTGCTTACGCCGTGTTCCGTTTTGTGCTGCCCAAGGCGCTTATCCGCACGGCGGGCGGACGCGAGGTGAACCTGCGCGATTTGCAGTGCCTGGCGCTTAACGGCGGGCTGAACGGCATTATGGTGGGCGGCTATTTAACCACCGGCGGGCGCAGCCCGGAAGCCGACAAAGTGATGATTAAGGATTTGGGGCGCACGGTAACGCACCCTGTTTTGTAAGAGGTGTTAAAATGCTTTACAGTGTAAAAATGCGGTCGGCACAGGGCGGTGCGCATGAGCTTGGCGGCAGGCATATCAGCGGCGCGGAAAGGATTTTACCGGGTGACCAGCTTGATTACGCCGTGCTGACGATGCTGCACCGGGCGCGTGAACATGAACGCGGCTGTGCTGATTTTATCAGCCTGAAGGTTGAAGAAATTAAACCGCAGGAGATTATTTATAAGCCGCTTTTGGCATTCAGAACATGCAAAGCGGCAACGGCGGCGGAAGGACACAGGGCTGCCATTGATGAACTGGTGCGTGCCGGTGTAAACATTAATGCAGCGGCGCGCGGGCTGGCAATGCTTAATGGTTTGACGGATAGTATGCGCGGTGCGATGGTGCTGGACGCTGAAAGCGGGCTGCGCATTGACGGCATGGGTGAGCGCGGCGTACGTGCCAGCAAAATGGATTGCGTTGACAGCCGCGGTTACGATGAATATTTGCAGCAGAGCGGGCTGACGGGCGACCATGTGCGTGAGGCACTGGTGCTGGCGAGTAAGGTAGCAGGCGCGGAAGGCGTGGTTGCGGAGCTGTGCTGGTCGGACGACCCCAATTATGTTACAGGCTATGTTGCTTCGCCGGTATATGGTTACCGCCGCATACCGGTAATGAAAGAACGTGGTAACGGCGTCGGCGGGAGGATATTTTTTGTGCGCCCCAATACGGATGTGGCAAAACTGATTGACTATCTTGAGGAACAGGTGGTTTTAATAAAACCGCAGGAGGCATTAACATGCTGACAGAACGTTTGGAAAAAGAACTGAAGGAAGTTTATGCCAAAGGCCTGCGTCGCACGGTAGACGGGTTGCGCTTTAAAACAGCCGTCCGCGCGGAGGATGGAAGCGGCATGGAATATCTGGTGTTTGCCAGCAATAATTATCTGGGGCTTACGCATGAACCGGAAGTTATGCAGGCGGCACGCGACGCCGTATGCTGGGGTACCGGCAGTACAGGCAGCCGTTTAACAACGGGAGCTGCTTTTGCCACCGGTGAACTGGAACGTGAACTGGCAGAATTTAAGCACGCCGAAAAGGCGCTGGTGTTTAACACCGGTTATATGACGAACCTTGGCGTTTTGTATGCACTGGTGAAGCCGGGCGATGTTGTGTTCAGCGATGAACTTAACCATGCCAGCATTATTGATGGTTGCCGCATTGCGCGTGCCAAAGTTGTGGTGTACAGGCATAACGATATGCAGCATTTAGAGGAGCTGCTTAAAACAACACCGGTAACGGGCGTGCGTTTTATCGTTACCGATGGTGTGTTCAGCATGGATGGCGATATTGCCAACCTGCCGCAGCTGGTAGAGTTGAAAGAAAAGTATAATGCCTGCCTGATTGTTGACGACGCCCATGCTGCCGGCGTTATCGGCAGCGACGGCAGCGGCACAGCGGCGTATTACAACTTGCAGGGCAAGGTCGATGTGCAAATAGGCACGCTCAGCAAGGCGCTGGCGGCAGAAGGCGGTTATGTTGCCGCAAATTCCGTTATCATAGAATATTTAATCAATAAAGCACGCCCATTTATTTTTTCTACGGCAATGCCGGATATGGTAACAGCAGCGGCTTTAGCGGCATTGCGTTTGTTAAAAGCGCAGCCGCAAAAATATCTGGGCAGGCTTAAAGAAAACACATTGCTGATGCGCAGATTACTGAAAGAAGAAGGCTTAGATGTTATTGACGGAGTAACGCCTATTGTGCCGGTGCTTATTGGCAGCACGCGGCAAACTATGCAGGTTATGGCGGCGCTTATGGATGAGGGTATTATGGTTTCCGGCATCCGCCCGCCGACGGTACCAGAAGGTACAAGCCGCCTGCGCGTAACGGTAACGGCGGCGCACACTGCGGAAGAAATTGAGTTTGCAGCACATATTATGGGAAAAATATGGCGGCAGCTGAATGAAAATGTGAAAGAAGGATAATGATGAAGGCGATAGGCATAACGGCAACGGATACGGAATTTGGCAAAACGGTAGTCAGTGCATGCCTGGCAGCAGGATTTAAACAGATGGG
>CASFZG010000036.1 GCA_949299135.1 uncultured Phascolarctobacterium sp. | reverse complement strand
TAGGCAACTGTAAGTTTTAACGTCCTCATAAGCCAAGCCCCCAGCGCATAACTGCCAGCACAGCAATTAAAAGGATAATTATTGCCAGGGCAATGAAATCTTTGGCTTTATAGGCCAGTTCGTGCATGCGCGTGCGCCCTTCGCCGCCGCGGTAACAGCGTGCTTCCATGGCAATGGCCAGTTCATCCGCACGGCGGAATGCGCTGATAAATAGCGGCACCAATATCGGCAGCATGTTTTTGGCGCGCTGCAAAAGGCTGCCGCTGTCAAAATCCGCACCGCGCGCAGTTTGCGCTTTAATAATGCGGTCGGTTTCTTCTATTAAAGTCGGTATAAAACGCAGGGCTATCGTCATCATCATTGCCAGCTCGTGAGCGGGCACGCCGATGCATTTAAACGGGCGCAGCAGCGCTTCGATGCCGTCCGTCAGCACAATCGGCGACGTGGTGAAGGTTAAAATTGATGATATGAGCAGCAAAAACACCAGCCGCAGCGACATTTTTATGCCCATGATGATGCCTTCGGTTGTCAGCCGCAAAAAGCTGTACTGGTATAAAACGTCCTTGCCTTCACCTGTAAAGGCGTGGATAAACAGCGTCAGCACAATGATAATCCACAGCGGTTTGACGCTGCGCAGCACCATCAGCACCGGCAGGCGCGAAAGACCGATAACAACTGCCACAAACAACGCCAGAACGCCGTAGGAAAGCAGACTGTCGGCAAAAAAGATGGCTGCGATGAACAGCAGCGTCGCAATGATTTTGGCGCGCGGGTCCAGCTTGTGGATGACGGAATTGCCGGGGTAATACTGCCCTAAGGTGATGTCAGTCAGCATGTTTTGCCCTCCTCAATTCCAGTATCTGTTTTTCCAAAGCTGCCAGCTCCGACGTGCACTCTACGGGCAGGCCGTGCGCATTAAGGCAGTCTGCCAGCTTGTACACCGGCGGCACGTCCATGGAAGCTGCCAGAAGTTCATCTTTGTGATTGGTAAAAATGTCGTGCGGCACGCCGTCCAGAATAACCTGCCCGCCGGAAATTACCAGCAGGCGCGAGGCATAGCGCGCAGCTTCTTCCATATTATGCGTTACCAAAATAACGGCAATGCCGCGCTTTTTGTACAGCGCCATTACCTCTTTAAAAACAGCGTCGCGCGAGCGCGGGTCAAGCCCTGCCGAAGGTTCGTCCAGAATCAGATAGTCCGGCTCCATGGCAATTACACCGGCAATCGCCACACGGCGCATCTGCCCTCCGCTTAAGCGGAACGGGGAACGTTTGGCGAAGCTGTCAAAATCAAGCCCGACAAAAGCCATAGCGTCACGCACAGCGCGGTCAACTTCATCAGGCCCAAGGCCTTTATTGCGCGGCCCAAAGGCGATATCTTCGTAAACGGTTTCGGCAAAAATCTGGTGTTCCGGGTATTGAAAGACCATACCGACGGAGTTGCGCGCTTTTTTGGCGGCGGCGTTTTTGGCGTTTAAGTTTACGCCGTCCACGGTTACACTGCCCTTATCGGGGTGCAAAAGCCCGCTTAAATGCTGCACCAGCGTGGATTTGCCGCTGCCGGTATGCCCGATAACGGCGACAAATTCGCCTTTTTCTATTTGCAGGCTGACGTCGTGCAGCGCCGTTTTTTCAAAAGGCGTGCCTTTCATATATGTAAATGTTACATTTTGCAAATTTAACGGCATAATTCCTCCGTCAGCTCCTCGTCGCTGATAATGCCCTGCGGCAGTTTTACGCCTTTTTGGCGCAGGTCGTAGGCTGCCTGTGCTGCCAGCGGCGTTTCCAGCCCCATAGCGTGCAGCTCCTCTACACGGGCAAAAATTTCTTTGGGCGTGCCCTGCATTTTAATTCTGCCGCCCTCCATGGCGATGATGCGGTCGGCCTGCATGGCTTCTTCCATATAATGTGTTATGTAAACAACGGTAATTTTCTTTTCGCGGTTCAGCTTTTTAACGGTGCTGACTATTTCGCTGCGGCCGCGCGGGTCCAGCATAGCGGTCGGCTCGTCCAGTACAATGCAGTCCGGCTCAAGCGCAAGCACACCTGCAATGGCCACACGCTGTTTTTGCCCGCCGCTTAATAAATGCGGCGCGTGTTTGGCATAATCCGTCATGCCCACGGCGGCAAGCGCGTTATCCACACGGGTGCGTATTTCCTGCGGCGGCACGCCGATGTTTTCCGGCCCGAAGGCGACGTCTTCTTCCACCACCGCTGCCACAATCTGGTTATCCGGGTTCTGAAACACCATACCGACGTGCTGGCGGATATTCCACAAATTATCGTCGTCAGCCGTGTCCATACCGGCAACAATACACTTGCCAGCAGTCGGTAAAAGCAAGGCGTTTAAATGGCGCGCCAGCGTGGATTTGCCGCTGCCGTTTGCGCCGATTACTGCCACAAACTCGCCGCGCGCGATATCAAGGCTTACGCCGTCCAGCGCTTTGACTTCGTTGCCGTCCGTATCGGTATAGACATGCTCCAGATTTTTTATTTCAATTAAATTCTGCATAACAACCTCAAACAAAATGTATTTACTTAACTATTATATTATCGGCGGCGTTTTGCGTCAACCTTTTATGTAAAATAAGTTAACTTACAGCAGTAAATTTTTAATGCGGTTGTACACGTTCAGCGCGTTGGCGTAGAAAAACTCCTCATGGTGCTCCTGCGGCACAACGCGGCTTAAAATCGCAATGTAATCGTGGATGTTAACCAGCGGCCAGTCGCTGCCGTACATCAGCTTATCCCAACGTCCCATATAATTCAGCCACAGGGCGAGATAATCAAAATACGCCTTTTGTTTATCGTAAAAACCGGCGCCCGGTATGCCCTCAAGCAAACCCGATAAATCAATATACACATTGGGATTCTTGGCGGCGACTTCGGTAGCATCGGCAAACCACGGGTTGCCGCAATGGCAGATAACAAACTTCACGTCCGGAAAATCGACAGCGGCTTCGTCAGCCGTCAGCGGATGCGCGTAACGCAGGCGCGCTTCGGCCATGGCGGTATCGCCCGTATGCACCGCAACCGGCAAATCATAGGCACGCGCCAGTTCAAACAGCGGCCAGTGGCGCTTATCGTAAACATAAACAGGCCGGTAGCCGGGGTAAATTTTTATGCCGAGGCACTGCGGCTTTTTAGCGTAGTATTCAAATTCCAGCGCAGTTTTTTCAGCGTTCTCCGGCGTAATCAGCTCGCTTTTAACGCCAAGGCAGTAGCCAATGTTGTGTGGCTGGCTGTAAACATCGTCGTCAAACGGCGCGTTCAAATCAATCAGCCTGGGGCTGATACCGCCGAAACGGCTGGGCATGTCTTCCGTATTGCCCATAGCTACGCTGAAAACAATGTTATTTTCTTCGCAAATCTGCTGCCAGCAGGCGGCGGTGTTTTCGTAACCGGCATTAGCGGCGACTTCTTTAAAACCGTCAACATTAAAATAATGCATGTGCGCATCGATAATTTTCATTACTGCACCTTCTTGTAAGCAAATCAAATAAGTAATCAAAGAAATTTTAATCAGGCAATTTGCGGTATTCAATATCATTATTATAACATTTTAAAGCGATTGCACAAATAAAAAAGCCCTGCATAAGCAAGGCATTGTCAATGAATATTACGGCTGATATAATTGTTGTAAGAACTATTGTTTAAGGATTTGCCTCTTTGGCTCACGTCGGAGCCCATAAGATTGCGCTTAAACAATAGTTTTATTTTGCAGATAATCCAAAAGACCTGTGCAGCCTTCGTAAATATCGTCATAGGTAACATCAAAATTGCCGGTATACCATGGGTCGGCAATATTGCGCTCACTGCCGGCAAACTGCAAAAGCTTATATACCTTGTGCTGCGGGTCACTGCCGATAATGCGCATAATATCACGGATATTTGCCGTATCCATGCCAATCAGGTAATCGTATCTGGCATAATCTTCTTTGGTAAGCTGCACCGCAGTTTTACCAGCTACGCTAATAGCGTACTGCGCCAGCTTGGTTCGCGTTCCGCGGTGTACAGGGTTGCCAATTTCATAAGTGCTCGTCGCAGCCGAAGCAATGTAAAAGTCAGCGGCACTACCACGCTTTTTAACCATATCTTTTAACAAGAATTCCGCCATCGGCGACCTGCAAATATTGCCAAGGCAGATAAAAAGAATTTTAATCATAAACGGCTCCTGAAAAATTAAAAATAAATAAATCTAATATATACTATTTTAACATAACTGAAATAAAAGAGGCAAAGGTATGTGCTGTAAGGCGCAGGACAAAAACTGCGGCGGCAAAATTTAAGGTAATATACTTCGGGAGTCCGGCCGCGCAGCCCAGACGGAATCGAAGGAGCCGCAGCATTTTTGCCAAGCCGTTGCAGTGCATGCCTTTACCTCTTTTTCAATAATGAAGGCAGCTATCTATACGCTCCGTATGCTCCCTATTCAGTCGCATATTGTGCGAAAGCTCGCTGTCACGTCTATTGCCGTCGCCTGCGGCTTGCCACTAAACGGCGACTCGCCTGCGCTGTGCGGGCTGTGCCACACGCGCCGAAGCGCTAGGTGGCCCATGCCTCCCGGAGTCACCCCGCTCGGATAGATAGCAACAGATACAAATAAAATAAAAGAAAAGCACATACCTTTCGGCATGTGCTTTTCTTTTAACCGGCAGCTATCTATCCTCCCGGGCCGCTTCCAGCCAAGTACTTTCGACGTATAAGGGCTTAACTTCTGTGTTCGGGATG
>CASFZG010000035.1 GCA_949299135.1 uncultured Phascolarctobacterium sp. | reverse complement strand
AAGGATAATGATGAAGGCGATAGGCATAACGGCAACGGATACGGAATTTGGCAAAACGGTAGTCAGTGCATGCCTGGCAGCAGGATTTAAACAGATGGGACTTGATACAGGCGTGTTTAAACCGGCGGCTTCCGGCTGCGTGCGCAGGGCGGACGGCAAACTGGTGAGCGAGGACGCGGAGCTTTTAATGAAAGGCGCGGCCATGCCGTTTGAGCAGCATGACAAGGTTGTGCCCTACGTTTTGGAGGCTGCCCTTGCACCGGCAGAAGCAAGCAAACTGGCAGGCATCAGCCTTGACAGCAATGTGATGGAGCAGGCAGCGCGCAAGATGATTGAAGGGCATGAAGTTACCATCGTTGAAGGCGTGGGCGGCATTTCCGCGCCGCTGACTGATGATTATCTGGTTAAAGATTTTTTTAAAGCGCTGCATTTGCCGGTAATTATTGTGGTTAAACCGCTTTTGGGAAATGTTAACCATGCCGTATTATCCGCGTACTACGCGCAGCATGAAGGGCTGAACGTACTGGGCTTTATTGTTAACGGCTGGGATGAAACGCATGCCGGTGTGTTGGAGCGCAGTAATTTGTATTATTATGAAAAACTTACGGGGCTGCCTGTTTTGGGTAAGCTGCCCGTTTTGGATAAAGAGCTTTTAAGCGGCGATGATTTAACGCAGGCAGGCAAAATTGCCGCAGCGAATATTGATTTAGAGCGTATTTATAAATTAGTGGAGGCGCATGGCAATGAATAAATGGGAAGAGCTTGACAAAAAATATATCTGGCATCCGTTTACACAGATGAAAGGCTGGGTGGAAAACCCGCAGCTTGTTATTGAGAGCGGAGACGGCGTAAAGCTGTACGACACCGAAGGGCGCGAATATTATGACGGTATTTCCAGCCTGTGGGTTAATATTCACGGCCACTGCCGCCGTGAAATTGACGATGCCATCAAAGCGCAGATAGATAAAATTTCCCATTCCACTTTGCTGGGGCTTATTAACCAGCCGTCGGCAGAGTTTGCGGAAAAGCTGGTTGAAATTACGCCGCAGGGGCTGAATAAGGTATTTTATAGCGACGACGGATCTACGGCGGTAGAAGCGGCGGTGAAAATTGCCTTTCAATACTGGCAGTTTAAGGGCAAACCCGAAAAGCAGCAGTTTATTAACCTGGGCGACAGCTACCATGGCGATACGGTAGGTGCGGTCAGCGTTGGCAACATTGATGTGTTCCACAAGGTTTACAAGCCGCTGTTGTTTGGTACTAAAAAAATGACCTGTCCGTCCTATTATCACAGCAAACTGGGTTTTAAAACTGAACAGGATTTTTTGGATTATCTTTTAAAAGAACTGGATGAATATCTGGCACAGAATGCCGGTAAAGTTGCCGCAATGATTATCGAGCCTTTAGTGCAGGCGGCAGCAGGCATGCTTATGCAGCCGAAGGGTTATATTAAAGGCGTACGTGATTTGACGAAAAAATATAATGTATTGTTAATTGTTGATGAAGTAGCAACCGGTTTTGGGCGTACCGGCAAAATGTTCGCCTGCGAGCACGAAGGAGTGCTGCCTGATATGATGTGCCTGTCCAAAGGCATTACCGGCGGTTATCTGCCGCTTGGCGCAACAATGGTGACGGACGAAATTTACAATGCCTTTTTAGGCGAACCGGACGAATATAAAACTTTTTATCACGGACACAGCTATACGGGTAATCCTCTGGCGTGCGCGGCAGGGTTAGCCGGGCTGGAAATTTTTGCCAAAGACGATGTTATTGCCGGTTTGCCGCCCAAGATGGCAGTTATAGAAAAATACATGAAGCGTTTTAACAAAATGCGTTACGTCGGCAATGCGCGCCAGTGCGGCATGCTTGCGGGCATAGAGCTGATGTATGATAAGGAAAGGAAAATACTGTTTAAACCGGGGCTGTTGATTGCCGGCGGTATTTGCCAGACAGCACGCAAATACGGATTAATCGTGCGCAACATCGGCGATGTTATTATCTTTATGCCGCCGCTTGCCGGTACGGCAGCTGAGATTGAAGCCATGCTCGGCAGATTGGAGCAGGCAATGCTGGAAGTGTTTGCGGAAATTGAATCCGGCAGTAAAACAGAATTTTCCGACCCCTGTGCATTTTAATTTTGCCTCCATTTCGGCGCCCCGCTGCGGGCGCTTTTTATTTTTGCAATTTTGTTGCAGGCTTGTGTTATAATATTACTGATACAAAACACAGCAGTTTTGGCGGTGATGATTATGGAAGAATCTAAATTTTTAATAATAACCGGCATGTCCGGCGCGGGCAAAACTCAGGCTATCCGCACGCTGGAGGACATGAACTATTTTTGCGTCGATAACATGCCACCGGCGCTGATTACCAAATTTGCGGAGCTTTCGCGTCAGGCATCTGCGCCGCGCAACACGGCGATTGTCGTCGATATCCGCGGCGGGCGCTTTTTTGACAAGCTGGCAGAGGTGCTTGACGAACTGCGCCTGAACGGTTATGCTTACGAGGTGCTGTTCCTCGATGCTTCGGACGCGGTGCTTATCCGCCGTTATAAGGAAACGCGCCGCCGTCACCCGCTTGGGCAGGGGCGCACTTTAAGCGAGAGCATTGCCTACGAGCGCAGCAGCCTGCAAAAAATCAAGGACAGGGCAACCTATATTATCGACACGACGGATATGCGCGCCGATGCGCTGAAAAATAAAATCCGCGAGCTGTTCTGCGTAAGCGGTAGCAGCGAACAGATGTCGGTAACGGTGCAGTCCTTCGGCTTTAAGCACGGCCTGCCGCTGGACAGCGACATGGTTCTGGACGTGCGCTTTTTGCCGAACCCGTTTTATGAGGACGACCTGCGCACGCTGACCGGCAACGATGAGGCCGTGGCGCAGTTTATCGAGCGTTATCCACAGACGCAGCAGTTTTTATCCAAGGAAGAAGAACTTTTGGAAATGCTTTTGCCGCAGTACGTGGCGGAAGGCAAAAGCCAGCTGGTTATCAGCGTGGGCTGCACGGGCGGACAGCACCGCAGCGTGTATGTAGCCAACAAAATTGCTGCGTTTTTGCGTAAGGAAGGCTACAAAGTTCTGTTAAGCCACCGCGATTTAAGGCTTAAAAACCGTTAAAGGAGGCAGCTTATGGGCTGGATTAGCTGGCTGTGTCCGGGCATGAATTTAAAACGCTGGCTGCTTTTGTTTACAGTGGGCGTTTTATGCTGCGCGCTTGGGCTGGCACTATTTTTTAATTATCAGTTCATGGGTTATGTGGAAGAACTGATGTTCCGCATGACTTATTTAACCACCGGCAAGTATTCCAATACGGTTTCGATGCTGGGCGGCTTTTTGTTTTTGTGTGTTGGCGGCTTTGTTATGGTTTACGCTACGCGCCGCGTTATCCGTTCCGTTGTGGAAGCGGTGCTGCCGGACAATAATTCGTCGCTGATGGAAAAGATTTTTACGCAGCGCAAACTGGGGCGCGGGCCTGCCATTACCGTTATCGGCGGCGGCACGGGGCTTTCTACGCTTCTGCGCGGCATGAAGTATATTACAAGCAACTGCAACGCCGTTGTTACGGTTGCCGATGACGGCGGTTCGTCCGGGCGTCTGCGCAAGGAAATGGGCATCATCCCGCCGGGCGATTTGCGCAACTGCCTTGTTGCGCTGGCCGACCGCGAGCCTTTGATGGAGCGCATTATGCAGTTCCGTTTTAACGACGGTTCGCCGCTGGCGGGGCATAACTTCGGCAATCTTTTCATCGCCGCTATGGCGGAAGCCGAAGGCAGCATGGAAGCGGGCCTTGCGGCGACCAGCCAGATTTTAAACGTGCGCGGCAATGTTATTCCGTCCACGCTCAGCGATATCCGCTTAAAGGCGGAGATGACGGACGGCACTTTTATTGAAGGCGAATCGGAAATACCGAAGGCGCATAAACGCATCCGCCGTGTAAGTGTTGAACCTGCCGACGTACAGGCGACGGACAGCGCGGTTGAAGCGATTATGAAGGCCGATGTTTTGATTTTGGGACCGGGCAGCCTGTACACCAGCGTTATCCCCAACCTTATGGTGGACGGTATCCGCGAGGCGGTGCTGCGCAGCGACGCCGTTAAAATTTACGTTTGCAATGTTATGACGCAGCCGGGCGAAACCGACGGCTACGGCGCGTTTGAACATGTGCAGGCGCTGATTACCCACGCGGGCGCGCAGTTCCTTGATTACGTCATCGTTAACGACCAGAACGTAACGGAAACGCAGCTGGCGCAGTATCAGCTTAAAGGTTCTATCCCGGTTACGCCGGATATTAAAAAGATTGAACGCCTTGGCATTAAGGTTGTGCCCAAAAGCCTTATCAGTAATAAAGACTTGGTGCGCCACAATCCGCAGAAGCTGGCGCAGGCTGTTATTTCGCTTATTTACAGGCTGCGGCTGTTCGGTAAGGGCTTCCGCTTTTTCGACTACTTTTTTATGCGCCAGAGTATGCGCAAGCTGAAAAATAAATCTTCGGCAGAAGGGTAAGCAATGTCATTTTCAAACGAAGTCAAAAATGAACTCGCAAGAATAGAATCACAGAAAAAATGCTGCGAAAAGGCAGAGCTTTTGGGGCTTTTGCGCATGAGCGGCGCGGTTATTTTGCAGGGGCGCAACATGGGCATTAACTTTTCCACGGAAAATGCCGCTTTGGCACGCCGCATGCTGCAAATGCTTAAAACCAATTACAACGTGCAGACGGAGGTGCTTGTCACCCGTTCGCGCCGTTTAAAAAAGAACAACCGCTATCAGGTGCGCGTTATCCCTTCCAAAGAGGCAGGCAAGGCATTGCATGAATTGCAGCTTTTGCCTTACAGCGACGCTGCGGAACGCCACAAACTGCTGGCAAAATCCTGCTGCCGCCGTGCGTTTCTGCGCGGCGTGTTTATGGCTGGTGGCTCGGTAAGCAAGCCTTCCAGCGATTACCATCTGGAACTGGTGACGGAAAACGAGGAGCTTGCCAAAAGCATCGTTAAGGTGCTGCACGGTTTTTCGCTGCCCGCAAAAATTACCGACCGCAAGAACGATTTTATTGTTTATATGAAAGAAGGCAATTCCATTACAGATTTTCTGTCCGTTATCGGCGCGCACAATGCGCTGATGGAATTTGAAAACGTGCGTATTGTTAAAGAGATGCGCAACAATGTAAACCGCGTGGTAAACTGCGAAACTGCCAATTTGAACAAGGTGGTGCAGGCGGCGGTGGAACAGCTTGAAAGCATCCGTTATCTGGAAAAAATCGGTTATTTCGGCAGGCTGCCCGTTGTGCTGCGCGAAACGGCGGAGCTGCGCCTGGAACATCCGGACGCTTCGCTGGCGGAGCTGGCACGCATTATGAGCGGCAAAATTACCAAATCCGGCCTTAACCACAGGCTGAAAAAATTACAGCAGATTGCAAAGGAAATGGGACTGGAAATCAATGAAAATCCTAAAGAGTAAATGGCTGAAAAATGTGCTGGCGGTGCTGGTTATCGCCGCGGCGGCAGCTTATAAACCGCTTTACGACGGCTACACGGAATACCGCAAAACGGCAGTGCCGGTGCTGGAATACCATTCCGTCGGCGGCAGCAGCGACTGGCCTGCGGAGATAATTATTGATAAAGACGCGTTTGAACAGCAGCTTGCCTATCTGCAAAAAAACGGCTACCGCATGATAAGCATGGAACAGATGATTGCCGGTTTTAAAAATAACGAGAATTTGGGCAAGGCTGTGGTACTGACCTTTGACGACGGCTACATGGATAACTACACCAATGTGTTCCCGCTGCTGCAAAAATACGGCGCCAACGCTTCGTTTTTTATTGTGCAGTCCAAAATCGGCAAGCCTAACTACATGGGGCACGATGAAATTATGGATTTAATCCGCGCGGGCAACGATTTGGGTTCGCACACCATCAACCACCACATCCTGACGGATATCGACCCCAAATATTTTGCGTGGGAGCTTTCAAGTTCCAAATTCTTTTTGAAAAAAGAGTTTGATATGTACTATGTGCATTTGCTTTCCTATCCCAACGGACAGTATGACGATGAAGTCATTGCCGCTTCTCAAAAATACGGCTACAACTACGCCGTTACGGGCAAAAACGGCGCCGTCGATAAAAACTGGGTGCTGAACCATCCGATGGAAATCGGGCGCGTAATTGTCAAGGGCGACATGGACGAAAAAGCCTTTGCCGATAAGTTGGAACGCTCGTATCTTTTGGGTTATTTAAAAAGCGTAGTGTTCGGCAGCCTGTTTTTTTACTGATAAGGCTTGCGGATTTGCGCAAAACACGGTACAATAAAATAAATAATGATTTTTTGG
>CASFZG010000034.1 GCA_949299135.1 uncultured Phascolarctobacterium sp. | reverse complement strand
CAATATACCTATTGAAGAACCGATTGGCTCTTAATTATTTAATTCAGAATTTTGTTTGTTTTGGCTCGTTTCCTTTCCGCTTCCGCTTTAAGGAAACTCGCCCGCACATTCGCTTTTACTTGGTTCTTGTTCAGTTTTCAAGGTACTGCTGATTGACAGCTTTTGTAGTTTACTATGTTTTCAACATTTTGTCAACTACTTTTTTGAAATTTTTTCAATTTCAACGCCGCATCACAGCGTGTAATTATTATATTAAATCCGCGTAATAAAAGCAAACACAGTTTTTATGTAATTTGCGCAAATTATGCGTGGAATTTACCTGATATTAACTTTTTTCTGCCGGATTCTCTTTTTTCTTATTTTTTCCTTCTTTTTGCGTAAAGTTCTGCTGCAAATCCTGTATAAAAATACTTACGGCGCGCCGTTCCGCCCTGCCGTCTGCCGTAAGGCAATAAAAATTACGCACCGCCGCAGAGTAACCGCCGCTTATTGCAACTTCACCGCGTTTTGCGGCACGGCTTGCAATGTACTGCGATATCAGCGCGAGCCCCAGATTATTTTTAACAGCTTCCTTCACTGCAAAATTGGTGTTAAAAATTATCGGTTTGCGTTCAACTATTATATTGTTGTTTTTTATATAATTTTCCCACTGTGCGCGAGAGGCTGAACCTTCTTCGCGGATAATCCAGCGTTTTGCACCTGCCTCCTGCTGCCCGGCTGCCATGATAACCACCAGCTTATCATGGTAAAACGCTTCGGATTTAACGCCGGGTTCAGCAACTTCTCCTTCAACCAAACCGACGTCTATTTCACCATCAAGCAAAAATTTTACTATCTGCTGCGTGTTGCCGATGATAATTTCCGGCTCCAGTTTATTGTAAGTTTTGACAAAACGCCCCAGGTATTCCGGCAAAAAATATTCGCCAATCGTCTGGCTGGCGCCGATGCGCAAAGTCCCTTCTATCTTGCCCTGCAAGTCGGCAATAGCTGCTTTGGCGTATTCCATTTCCGCACAGATGCTTTTAGCGCTTTGCTGCAATATTTTGCCTGCCGCCGTCAACGCGATGCTTTTATGGCGCACGGTGCGCTCAATTAAAAATGTACCGAAGTATTCCTCCAGCTTTTTAATCTGCACACTGACCGTTGGCTGCGACAGATTACGTTTTTGCGCCGCTTTGGTAAAGTTGCGGCATTCGGCAACGGCTAAAAATGTTTCCAGTTCTTCCAGCATAATAACACCATTAAAAATTATAATCGTTTTTATTAAAATAATTCATTTTACTAATTATTATAAACCGTTTATACTTAGCTTACAAGATTTTGATAACGCAATTTTTATGAAAGGATGTATCCCATGGATTTTATTAGTAAAAATTTCCGCGGTGTGCTGTTCTGCTTTGCGCTGGCAGTACCTGCAACTTATCTCGGCAAACTTTTCCCGGTTGTCGGCGCGCCAGTTTTTGCAATTTTATTCGGCCTGCTCGTTGCTTTCTGGAACAGGCCGGCGTTTTTCCAGCCCGGCATTCAGTTCACAGCTAAAAAAATTCTGCAATATTCCATTATTCTGCTGGGCTTTGGCATGAACCTGTTTGAAATTTTAGCCGTCGGTTCGCAGTCGCTGGCAATCATCATCGCTACTATCAGTACGGCTTTAATTGTTGCTTATGTGTTAAGTAAAGTTATGAACATTGAACGCGACATTGCCACGCTCGTCGGCGTCGGTTCTTCCATTTGCGGCGGTAGCGCCATCGCAGCAGCAGCGCCGGTAATTAAGGCCTCCGATAAAGATATAGCGCAGTCCATTTCCGTTATCTTCCTGTTCAACGTCGTTGCGGCCTTTTTATTCCCCGCGCTGGGCGATATGCTGGGCTTTACGGATACGGGCTTCGGCATGTGGGCAGGCACGGCAATTAACGATACCAGCTCCGTCGTTGCGGCAGGGCAAACCTGGGCCAGCGCACACGGCAGCGATACCGCGCTGAACTACTCCACCATCGTCAAGCTCACCCGCACGCTCGCCATCATTCCCATCTGCCTGGGGCTGGCTTACATTACCGGTAAAACTAAAAACACCGCGTCCGATGTAAAAATCACTTCCATCTTCCCGATGTTTATTCTGTACTTTGTACTGGCGGCTGTGGTAAACACGCTTGTTGGCAGCAGCTTCCCCTTCCTCGCCGAGCTTCCTGCCATCGGCAAATTTATGATTGCCATGGCAATGGCAGCCATCGGGCTGAACACCAACCTTGTCAGCCTTGTTAAAAGCGGCGGCAAACCCATTTTACTGGGCCTCATCTGCTGGATTTGCATTGCGCTTGTAAGCATTGGCATGCAGCATGTATTGGGAATCTGGTAAAATTTTACATACAACTAAACACGCTGCACCGGCAGATTTCACTAAATTGCTACTTCTGCCGGCGCTGTTTTTTATTTGCAAGGTACATTTTTAGCACAAAGTATGTTATAATGATTGGGAATGTTTAATTACTACTTTATAGAACCGAGGTTGACTTATGGGAAACATTTTTAAAACAGGCTTTTGCGTACTGGCGGCATTGATTGTGCTGGCAGGCGCTGCTTTTTGGGGGCTTGCCGGTTTAATGCCCGCGGTCGATATCGAAGACTCGCTGCGCCCGGACGCTGCTTCCCAATATTTTGACGATAAGGGTGAGCTGATTTATACCACCGCGTCGGAAGAACAGCGCGTACCTGTAAGCCTTGAAAAAATGCCGAAGCATTTACAGGAAGCTTTTATTTCTATTGAAGACGCGCGTTTTTACGAGCACGGCGGCATTGACATTCGCGGTACGGCGCGCGCATTGTTTGTAACGCTTACCGGCGGCGATGTGCAGGGCGGCAGCACCATTACCCAGCAGCTTGCCAAAAACGCTTTTTTAAGCAACGAGCGCACCATTACCCGTAAAATTAAAGAAGCATTTATTGCGCGCCAGCTGGAAGAACGCTACACCAAGGATGAAATTCTTGAGATGTACCTGAACCGCATTTATTTCGGTCAGGGCACTTACGGCGTGGAAACCGCTTCGCTGTATTATTTCGGCAAGCATGTTGAAGATATTGACCTTGCCGAAGCAGCAACGCTGGCGGCTATTCCGAAAAGCCCTAACTACTATAACCCGATTGAAAACCCCGAAGCAAGCAAGGAGCGCCGCGACCTTGTGCTTGACCAGATGGTTAAATACGGTTATATCAGCCATGCTGAAGCCGATACCGCCAAGGCGGAAAAAATTGCGGTCAGCGTAAGCGAAACGCAGAACAAAAAGGAATATCTCTCTTACTTTTTTGATTACTGCAACGAATTTATTATGGATAAGTTTGGCGCCGACGCGCTTTATAAAGGCGGCCTGCGCATTTACACCACCATTAACAGCGACATGCAGCAGGCAGCGGTTGACGCTTTGCAGTACCTGCCTGACTACTACACCGATGACAACAAGCTGACCCAGCCGCAGGTTGCGCTGGTATCGCTTGACCCCACCACCGGCTACATTAAAGCCATGATTGGCGGCCGCGCCGAAGATAAATTCAACCGCGCCATTATGGCAGTACGCCAGCCGGGTTCCAGCTTTAAGCCTTTTGTTTACCTGACGGCCATGAACAACGGCTTTACCCCTGCCAGTGTTGTAGAAGATAAGGAAACCGAATTTGCCAGAGGCTGGACGCCGCAGAACAGCGACCGCGCATGGCATGGCAAGGTAAGCCTGCGCACCGCGCTTACCAAATCCATGAACGTACCGACCGTACTTGTTGCACAGCAGGTCGGCGTCGGCAAAATTCTGGAAACCGCTAAAGCGCTTGGCATCACCACATTAGTGGAAGACGGCACTTACAGCGACGCTAACCTTGCTATGGCGCTGGGCGGTTTAAGTAAAGGCGTTATACCGCTGGAGATGGCTGCCGCTTACGGCGCTATCGGAAACAACGGCGTATATGTTAAACCGATTGCCATTTTGAAAATTGAAGACCGCAACGGCAAGATTATTTACGAAAACAAAACCGAACGCCACGAAGCAGTTAATCCGCAGGCAGCTTACCTTACGGTTGACATGATGAAAGGCGTATTTGTAAACGGTACTGCCGCAGGCGCAGGCATCGGCCGCCCGGCAGCAGGCAAAACCGGCACTACGGATGACTTTAAGGACGCATGGTTTGTAGGCTTTACGCCTAACCTTTCCACCGCCGTGTGGATTGGCGACGATAACGGCCGTGCGCTTGACTATATGTATGGTTCCATGCAGCCGCTCAGCATCTGGCGCAGCTATATGGTTAATGCAGTAGCCAATTTGCCCGCCGTTGACTTTATCCGCCCGAGCGGCGTGGTAATACCGCCCGAACCGAAGATTGAAGACGAAAAGGATAAAGATAAGGATAAAGACAAAAAAGAAGAAGATAAGGACGTAAAAGAAAAAGCAGAAGAACCAAAACCGGCTGCCAAAAAAGCTGCCGAAGAAGCTATTGGAATTTCTTCCGAACCTGCTAAAAAGCCCAGCATGCGCCAGCGCGTACGCGAGATTTTAGAAGGCAATTCTTCTTCAAGCAGCAATGCCAAACCGGTTGTCAGCAACCAGCCCACACCGGCCAAATAAAAAATTAATCCCATCCGCAAATAACGGATGGGATTTTTTATGCCCTTTTTATAACGCTTCTTTAAAAATTGAACCGCCGATAAATTCACGCAGAATGGAATTGGTCGGTATCGACTCGTCGTCCATGCCGCGCACATGGCTTAACAGCTCCAGCAGGCGCTGTGCACGCGTATAAACTGCTTCGTCAGGCGTTACCTGCTTCAGCAAAGGTTCAGCGTACTTTTTAAGCACGGCAAATTCGTACACCAACGAAGTGTTAAACATAATATCGGCGCTGTCCTGAAATGGGAAGATATATTTTTCTTCGCCGCGGCGCACATCGTCCCACAGTTTCAGCGTCATCAAAGCGTCGTGCGAACGGAACTGCGAATCGCGCACAATGCGGCGCAGCAGGCGCATATCCGTCGTGTGGATGCGGTTGTAGGAATCGAGCTGCATCGGTGTTAAGGCGCTGATATAAATTTTCATTTTATTATTGGCAGGCACGGATTCGGAAATGCGCTCATTCAAAGCGTGGATGCCTTCCACAACCAGAACATCCTTATCCCCCAGCTGAATTTCACGCCCGCGGTATTCGCGCGTACCGCTGCGGAAATTGTACTTGGGTATTTTTACGCACTCCCCTGCAAGCAATCGGCGCAGGTGGTCGTTAAACAGCTCAAGGTCAACAGCTTCCACGCTTTCAAAATCAAAGCTGCCGTCCGCTTTGCGCGGGGTATCGTGGCGGTCTTTAAAATAATCGTCCATTGAAATCGGCACAGGCCTGTTGCCGTTAACAATCATCTGTATGCTTAAACGCTGGGCAAAAGTTGTTTTACCGGATGACGAAGGGCCTGCTATCAGCACAAGGCGCACGTCCTTGTTGCTGGCGGCGATTTTATCGGCAATACCGGCAATTTTCTTTTCGTGCAGCGCCTCCGCTACCTGAATAATGCCGTTGGCGTAGCCGCAGTTGATTATGCGGTTCAGCTTGGCAACCGTGTTGCACTGAATTTTAGCCGACCAGTCCTGCAATTCGTGGAACATGCCGTTTAAAGCGTCGCTCGGCTCAAACTTGTCCAGCCTGTCCATGCTGCCCTTTTCCGGGTAGTTAATGATAATGCCGTTTTCGTAATTGATAAGCTCAAACAGCTTTAAGTAACCGCAGTTCGGCATCATAGCGCCGAAAAAGTATTCGGCGTAATCACGCAGGTAATACACCGTCAGCGTCTGCGCGTCCGGCGCATTGTTCAACAGCTCCATGCGGTCGTCCTCGCGGCGTTCCTGCAAAATTTTTACAGCCTCCGCCCTGCTGATAGTACCGTAAACAATCGGCTCCTGCGAAGCAATCAGCTTGCGCATATAAAGCTCAACCGCCTGCAAATCGTACTTGCTCAACACAATGCCGTTGGTAATATCGCAGTACAGCGCGCTGCCGATGGAATTGCAAACTTCAAGCTGCACCTCCGGGCGCAGTTTTTTAATGGCATACAAAAACAAAAACAGCAGGCTGCGCACATAAACGCGGCGGCCTTCTTCCGTGTCCCAGGTTATAAAATCAACCGTGCCGTCGGTGTGCAGCGGTTTCTGCAAATCAACACCGGCGCCGTTAAACACGCCCTCCACCACCGGTGCGGTGTAGCAGTCCTTAAACTCGCTGCTTAATTCCAGCAGCGTTGTTCCGTCAGGGTATTCTTTAACTGCCCCATTGGGCAAAGTAAGTTTAATCATAATATTTCTCCTTTAATCAGGCTATAAATATATTATACCCCATCGGCGTGTTTTGGGCAAAAAATCAAAACCACCGGCGTAGCCGGTGGTTTGTCATTTACCGCCTTAAAGGCTATTCTACTAGCTACGCCTAAAAGGCGTTCCTCGATCTGCCACTCGC
>CASFZG010000033.1 GCA_949299135.1 uncultured Phascolarctobacterium sp. | reverse complement strand
TTGCAGCAGGGTGACGTGAAGGAAGTTATTTTGGCGACCAATTCCAATGTGGAGGGCGAGGCGACTGCGGCTTATTTAGCGCAGCTGCTGAAACCCATGGGTGTTGTAACCAGCCGCATTGCGCACGGTCTGCCCGTCGGCGGCGATTTGGAATATGCCGACGAGCTTACTTTGGCGCGCGCGCTGGAAAACAGGCTGCGCCTGTAAGAAAGGCTGGTTGAAGAATGGAAGAAGCTGAAAACGCCGTCAGGGAAATCGGCACGGCAGCGATGGACACTGTGCAGGGTCTGGATTCCGCCACGCTGGAGGGAACAATGCCTTTTATCGCCGGCGTGCTGATTTTGCTGATTGTCGTTAAATTTTTTGCGCTGCCGTTCAAACTGGTGTGGAACGGCATTATCGGCGCTGTGGCACTGTGGCTGGTAAACCTTGTGGGCGCTTTGTTCGGCTTTGGGCTTAAAATAACCGTTGTTAAAGCCTTAATTGCCGGTGTGTTCGGCGTGCCGGGCTTACTTGCCGTATTGTGCTGGGAAATTTTTATAAAATAAAACAGTAATTTTTAAAGGACGTGCATTAGCACGTCTTTTTTATTTTTTTGCTTGACTTGGAGCAGGCTTAAAGGATTAGTATAAAAGTAAGATATTATTTGTTTTAAGGGGGAATAATTATGTTTGGTTTAGGTTTACCTGAGTTATTACTCATTCTGGTTATCGGTTTAATCTCTGCTTTGGGCAAGAGCATGAAGGAATTTAAACAGGCCGTGAACAGCACGGAAGCAGAAATTAAAAACGCCGGTGAAATTACAGAACCTGCCAAAGAGGAAACTGCACAGGCGGAAGCAAAAAAGTAAGGGCGCTTATGGATAACGGCAGCCCTTTGAACAATGACGGCAGCATGACCTTAACGGAACACCTGGGTGAGCTGCGTACGAGAATTTTGCACAGTTTAGCGGCGCTGGCGGTGGGCACCTGCATCAGCGGTGCGTTTATTGACGAAATAATCGCGGTGCTGACCGCACCTGCCGCTAATTTGTATTACATGCGCCCGGCGGAAGCGTTTTTTATTTACATTAAAGTAGCGCTGGCCTGCGGCGTACTGATAGCCGCGCCCGTGCTGTTTTATGAACTGTGGGCATTTTTGGTGCCTGCCCTGACGGGGAAGGAACGCACGGCGCTGATTTTGTTTGTGCCTGCTTCCGTATTGCTGTTCTGGGCGGGGATTGGCTTTGCCTACTTTTTCGTGTTCCCGCAGGGGCTTAACTTTTTTACAAGCTTTGCGGGCGGCAACATCGCGCCGATGCTGTCGATAGAAAGCTACCTTGACTTCTTTTTAATGCTTGTGGTGCCCTTCGGTTTTATTTTTAACCTGCCCATGGTGCTTATTGTGCTGGCGCAGATGGGCGCGGTATCGTCGCTGCTATTGAAGCGCGGGCGTAAATACATGGTGCTGGCGTCCTTTATTCTGGCGGCAATCATCACGCCAACGCCGGACGTCATCACGCAGACGCTGCTTGCCGTGCCGATGATTTTACTTTACGAAGGCAGCCGCGTGTTCATTCACTACATACTGCGCAAATAAAATATAAAAAATAAACCCTGTACATTTAGGTGTACAGGGTTTTGTGCGTTTACAGGTTAGTAGCCAAGGCGTTCCAGCCAGCGTTCGGTGCCGGCGGCGTCGTTCGCGTAAGCGCGGATGCCTTCAACAACATTTGCGCCCTTAAACCATGTTTTCATATCGGGCGTGCTGTCGCTGATGGGGCTGCCGCCGCTGGTGCAGAAGGTAATGACGGTTTTGCCGGTAAAATCATAGCTGTCGGCAAAGGTGGCAACTGCCATCGGCGCGGTGTACCACCAGATGGGGTAGCCTACAAAAACAACGTCGTACTGCGCCATATCGCTGACCGTGTTTTTCAGTGCCGGGCGCGCATTGGCGGATTTTTCCTGTTTGGCAAGCTCGGTAGTTTCACGGTATGCGGCGGGGTAAGGCGTTGCCGTTTCGATTTTAAACAAATCGCCGCCGGTTTTGCTTTGGATTACCTGCGCAACCTTTTCGGTGTTGCCGGTGTGGCTGAAATAAGCCACCAGAACTTTTTTGCCATCCGTCTGGGGCTGTGCCTGTTTTGCCTGCGCGTTTTGCTGTGTGTCTGCGCTTTGACCGGCAGCGCCGCCGCAGGCAGTAAGGCTTAAAGCCATAAAGGCCGTAAATAAAATGCTTAAAAATTTCTTCATTGTTGTTTGCTCCTTTTTTATTTATTGGCAGATGCTTCTGCCTGTAAAACTGTTTTATGGCGGCATTTAAAAATTACGCGTCCGCCCATGTACGCCGCCAGTGACAGCCCGCCAAGGCAGGTGCCGCCGCAACTGCCGCATACGCCGGTGCAGCCTCCGGCAGTGCTACTTAAAACTGTGCCTGCCGGTATGACTGCGCCGATGGCAAAGTTCAGCGCTTTATCTTTGTTTTGCAAAAATTTTGTTTTCATGCTGTTCACCTGCCTGTATGGATAGCGCTGCGCGGGCAGTTGTGGCTGCACACGCCGCACTTAATGCAAAGGGCGGTGCTGTTTTGCACGGTGCCGTTTTTAATGTTCATCGCGCGCATGGGGCAGCTTTTTACGCATAGCCCGCATTTAACGCAGGCGCTTTCGTCAACCTTAATCTTTGCGGCAATGCCCAGCCTTGCTCCGATGTAAAACCAAAAGCTCTGCATCGCGCCCTGCGGGCACAAAAAGCGGCAGTAACCGCGCCCGCCTTTGGTGAAAAGGCCGAACAGCACCATGTACAGCGCGCCGCTGATTAAAAGCGGCAGGGTAAAATCAAGCGCAGCGCCAAAAATAACGCTGACGAGGGAATCGAAAAAGTAAAAATTACAGTAGGCGCAGGGGTAAAAACCGTACCACAGCGGCAGCAGCATGTACGCCAGCAGCATGCCGTAGCGGATGTGCGCCACCGGCACGTACTTTTCCCATTCGATTTTGTATTTATCGGACACGATGTGGCTCAAAGCTTCAGTAAAGTAACCGGCAACGCACAGCCTGCCGCAGAAGAACGGTCCGAAAACGAGGCACAGCAGCCAGAACGCTATGGTGCTCCACACCATGACGCTGTTTAAATCGAAAAAGCCGCCGGTAAAAATTTCTGCCGTCGGGATGCGCGGGCAAAAGGCGTGCGGCAAAAAGCCGGGCTGCAAATCAAGCACGCCTTCCATAAAGCGGCGGTACAGTTCAAACGGCGCGTATAAAAGCGCAAAGCCAAAAAGATAACCTGCCGTGCGTTTTAAGGTAAAGGGCAAAGTATTTTTCATCGGGAACACCGCCTTTCTTTCAGTGTAGCATTTAAACTTAACTCCAGGTCAACAGAAAAACTGCTTTTTGCTGGTTTTATTATAAATCGCCGTAAAGGCAATGCGCCAATGCTTATATTTTTGCTTCGGCAATGCTTAAAAAGCATTTTGCGCGCTGCGAGAAGCTATGTATTTCAGGCATGGCAAACAATAAAATTTAAGTATTGGACTCAGCTTTAAGCCGCGTTTTATAATTAAGCCAACAAAACAGCTTTTAAAATCCATTGATGTGCATTGTAAGGAGGGGCCTGAAATGACCATTAAAGAATTTTCGGCGCTGACGGGCGTAACGGCAGATACTTTAAGATATTACGAGCGCGTCGGCATTATCCCGGCGGTGCCGCGCAAAGCGGGCGGCGTGCGCGTGTATGACGAGAATTTTGTCGAGTGGATTAATTTTGTGCAGACGCTTAAGGCCAGCGGTATGTCGCTGGAGGCGATTGCCGATTATATCCGCCTGGCGAAACTGGGCGAGGCGACCTGCCAGCAGCGCAAAAACTTACTGGCGCAGGCACGCGAACTGCTGCGGCAAAAAATAGAAGCATTGCAGAACATGGCGCAGCAGGCGGATTACCAGCTGATGAGCTACGACACGGTTCTGCGCCCGCGCACCGACAGCCTTGTGAGCAGTTTTGCGACGGCGTAAACTAAAAAGAAAATCCGTACAGGCTTGCGGCTTTGTACGGATTTGTTATGTATAAAATTTTAATAAAAACTGTTGACATGGACTGAACTTTAAGGGATAGAATTGAAGCATAAGATATTAAAGAAACAGGAGGAAGTGTGATGGATAAAATGACGAGACGCGAATTTTTAAAAATGGCAGGTTCGGCAGCCGTGGGCGCTGCGGCTTACGGCGCGGGTTTGCAGAACGTTTTTGCCGCCGGTGAAGGCAGCGTAAAAGTAACGGGCAACGGCGGCGCCGGCAGCCGCGCTAAAGTATATTTCAGCAAAAACATTAACGCCGAAACGCTGATTAAACTTTACGACATGGTTAACGAAGGCATTTACGGCAAGGTTGCCATTAAGCTGCATACCGGTGAGCCGCATGGTCCGAACATTCTGCCGCGCGACATGGTAAAGGCTTTTCAGGCGCATGTGCCCAACAGCAATATTGTTGAAACCAACGCTTTGTATGCAGGCGGCCGCGATACTACCGAAAAGCACCGCGCCACGATTGGGCTGAACGGCTGGGACTTCTGCCCCGTTGACATTATGGACGAGGAAGGTACGGTTATGCTGCCGGTGCGCGGCGGCAAGCACATGCAGGAGGTTTCCATGGGCGGGCACATCGTTAATTACGACAGCATGATTGTGCTGACGCATTTTAAAGGGCACGCTATGGGCGGCTTCGGCGGCAGCATGAAGAATATCGCTATCGGCTGCGCCGACGGTAAAATCGGCAAGGCAATGGTACACGGCGTTTACGGCAAGCCGCTGCCGGAGGATTGGGGCAAATGGCCTGCGAAGGAAGAACTGATGGAGCGCATGGCGGAATCCGCGAAAGCGACGGTTGATTATTTTGGCAAGCATATTGTGTTCCTTAATGTAATGCGCCGCATGTCCGTGGACTGCGACTGCGCCGGTGTAAGCGCTGCCGAGCCGACCATTCCGGATATCGGCATTCTGGCTTCGACCGACATTCTGGCGATTGACCAAGCGTGCATTGACCTTGTTTACGCGCAGCCGGAAAAATACCGCCACGATTTGGTGGAACGCATTGAAAGCCGCCACGGGCTGCACCAGCTGACGGCGATGCGCGAAATGAAAATGGGCAACCCGCAGTACGAACTTATCAGCATCGACTGAGCAGTTTGACAAAGTTTTTCAGTTTGGTATAATATAAAAAGAGAGATAATCTGATATTGGCGTGTCAGCTCTCTCCTCAATTACATATTTAGGTGAAAGAAGAGCTGCTTAGCCAAGTGGCTCTATTTCATTTTATAAGCAAATTACTTACAAGCAGAAATAATGGTTGCAACGAGGATGCCGAAAGCAATCATCAAGGACAATGCTTCGTAAATCTTCATGCGTACCACCTCCCCGCATTGCGGAGAGAAACCGACTTATCAGATTATCTCATGGATAAAAGTATAACATAAAAATATAAAGCAGGCAATTACTTAGTCCCATAAAAGGGATAAGCAGGAGCCTGCTTTTTTTAATCTTTACAGTGGCAGCCGCTGCCGGCGGACATGCTGCACGAAGGGCATTGACCCTGGCTGCGCATCAGTTTGCTGCCCCAGTTGTACATCGCTTCCAGTATCGGGAATAAACTTTCTCCCAGCGGCGTGAGGGAATATTCCACCTTGGGCGGCACCACGGGGTACACCTTGCGGTTAATCAGTCCGTCCTGTTCCAGCTCGCGCAGCTGCTGCGTAAGCATTTTGGGCGTGGCTTCCGGCACAAGCTGGCGCAGTTGGCTGAAACGCAGCACACGCCCCGACAAATGCCACAGCAAAAGCGCTTTGTATTTGCCGCCGATGAGGTGCAGCGTGGCGGCGACCGGGCAGTTTACATTGGTTGTTGCTTCCATAATTTTCTCCTTGGTATCTTTTTGGGTACTATATCACAAAATAGTGCATTCTTGATTAAAGGATAGCGGCTTAATATAATAGTAACAGGAAGTAACGCCTGCGTCAACGCGGGCAAGCGATAGACAAGGAGCAAAACTATGAAAAAGGAACAGTTTAACGTAACCGGCATGACCTGCGCCGCCTGCTCCGCCCGCGTGGAAAAAGCGGTGGGCAAACTGGCGGGCGTGGATAAGGTTGCCGTGAACCTTTTGAAAAACAGCATGGTAGTCGATTATGACGATGCCGCGCTGAACACGCAGGGAATTATCGACGCCGTTGTCAACGCAGGCTACGGCGCGTCGCTGAAAAACGCAGAGGCTAAAAAATCCGGCAAGGCCGCCGATACTGGTGCGGATATTGCCAGACAGGAATACGAAAGCATAAAGCGCCGCTTAAAGCTGTCGCTGATTTTTGCCGTGCCGCTGTCCTATATCTCGATGGGGCACATGATGGGCTGGCCGCTGCCCGGGATTTTCCTCGGCGTGAAAAACGCGATGATTTTTTCGCTGACGCTGCTGCTTCTGGTAATTCCGGTGGTGTTCATCAATTTTAAGTTTTTTCGCGTCGGCTTTAAAACGCTGTTCGCCCTTGCGCCGAATATGGATTCCCTGATTGCCATCGGTGCGTCGGCGTCGCTTGTTTACGGCGTGTACGCGCTGTACAAAATTGCTTACGGCTTCGGCCACGGCGATTTGGCGATGGTACACCGGTTTTCGATGGATTTGTATTTTGAATCGGCGGGTATGATTTTAACGCTGATTACCTTCGGCAAATTCCTTGAAGCGCGCGCCAAGGGCAGGACTTCGGACGCGATTAACAAGCTGATGAATTTAGCGCCGAAAACCGCCGTTGTGGAACGTGACGGCGCAGAAACCGAAGTGCCGGTGGAGGAAGTTGAAAAGGGCGACATCCTCGTCGTGCGCAGCGGCATGAGCGTGCCGGTGGACGGCGTGGTGACGGAAGGGCACGCCGCTGTGGATGAATCCGCCATTACGGGCGAGAGCATACCGGTGGAAAAAGAAGCGGGCGCAAAGCTCATCGGCGCGACGGTGCTGAAAAGCGGCTTTTTAAAAATGCGTGCTGAAAAGGTTGGCGAAGAAACTACGCTGGCGCAGATTGTACGCTTGGTTGACGACGCTACCGGCAGCAAGCCGCCCATCGCCAAAATGGCGGATAAAGTCAGCGGCGTATTTGTACCGGCGGTTATCGGCATTGCAGCTGTTACCGGCGCGGTGTGGCTGCTGCTGGGCGAAAGTTTTGAGTTTGCGCTGTCCAACGCCATTGCGGTGCTGGTTATCAGCTGCCCGTGCGCGCTGGGGCTGGCAACGCCTACCGCGATAATGGTCGGCACGGGGCGCGGCGCTTCCGGCGGCGTGCTGATTAAATCGGCCGAGGCGCTGGAAACCGTACACGAAGTAAACACCGTGGTGCTTGATAAAACCGGCACCATTACGCAGGGCACGCCGGGCGTGACGGACGTGCTGTACGGCAGAACCGTGGGCGAAGAAAGGCTGCTGCAATTAGCCGCTTCGCTGGAAAAATATTCCGAGCATCCGCTGGCGGAGGCAATTGTAAGCCACGCCGCCGCTAAAAATATCCGGCTTGTGCCGGTAACGGGTTTTGCACAGGAAGCCGGGCGCGGCATTAAAGGCTTAATTGAAGGCAAACTCTGCCTCGGCGGCAACCGCAAAATGCTGGCGGACGCCGGTTTGTACGATGACGACGCCAAAGCCGTTGAGCAAAAACTGGCAGGCGAAGGAAAAACGCCGCTGTTCTTTGTGTACGACGGCAATTTAATTGGCATTATCGCGCTGGCGGACACCGTTAAACCTACCAGCCGCGCGGCAATAGCCGAGCTGAAACGCATGGGGCTGGAGGTTGTAATGCTCACCGGCGACAACGCGCAGACCGCGCAGGCGATACAGAAGGAAGTCGGCGTGAACCGCGTGGTGGCAGAAGTTTTGCCGCAGGATAAGGAAAACGAAATCCGCCGCTTGCAGGAGCAGGGCAAAAAAGTTGCCATGGTCGGCGACGGCATTAACGACGCGCCTGCTTTGGCGCGTGCCGATGTTGGCATTGCCATCGGCGCGGGCACGGACATCGCCATTGAATCGGCAGATTTGGTGCTGATGAAAAGCGACCTGCTGGACGTTGCCGGTGCGGTGCAGCTTGGGCACGCCGTTATCCGCAACATCAAGCAAAACCTGTTCTGGGCGCTGTTTTACAACGCCATCTGCATCCCCGTGGCGGCAGGTTTGTTTTACCCCGCCTTCGGCTTAAAGCTCAGCCCCATGCTGGGCGCGCTGGCGATGAGTTTCAGTTCCGTTTTTGTAGTTACCAACGCCCTGCGTTTAAGGTTTTTTAAACCCGTGTACACCGCTGCCGCAGATGTAAGCGCGGCGGCAGGCGTTGCGCGCGAATGCAGGACGATGGCGATAGATATTAAACAAAGCATAAAAGAAAGGGTTGATACCATGAAAAAAGTTCTGGACGTAGAAGGCATGATGTGCCAGCACTGCGTGGCGCACGTTAACAAAGCATTGAGCGGCATTGAAGGCGTGGAAGCTGTTGAAGTATCGCTGGAGGGCAAAACCGCAACCGTAACTTTGGCTAAGGAAGTTGCCGACGACGTACTTACCAAAGCCGTTGTTGACGCTGGCTACGAAGTAAAAGGCGTTAAAAGTTTATAAAAAAATAACCCTTCCCGCAGGAAGGGCACAGTGCCGGGTGCAACAGCCCGGCATTTTTATTTTAATCAGCAGTTTCTGTTTTTCATGCAGAACTCGCCGTTCTGGTAGGCGGTAATTTTGTAGTTCAGGCGTTCCAGCGTGCTCTGCATATGTTCAAGGCGCGCCTGCAAACGGTCGCGCTCGGCAATCAAAAGCTCCTCGCGTTCCTTCAAGGTGCTGTCGCCCTCTAAAAACAGGTGCATGTATTTGGTCAGCACCTCAATGGAAAGCCCCGCCTCGCGCATACATTTAATAAACTCGATGCGCTCGCAGTCCACTTCGCTGTAATCGCGGTTGCCGCTTTTGTTGCGCGCTACCGCCGGCAAAAGGCCAATGCGTTCGTAATAGCGCAGCGTGTCGGCCGTAAGGCCATATTGTTTGCTTACTTCTGCAATGTTCATTTATGTCACTCCCGTTAAAAAATGCCGCTTCAGGCGGATAGAATTTTATAAGCGCTGCATACGGCGACGTGCCCGCTGATGTTGACCAGCGTGTAGATGAGGGCGAGCGCCGCTGCGATTTGCAAAAAGATTTTCATAGTCAGGACCTTTCTTTGGTGATGGTGACGCTGTCAAACTCCGTGCCGTCGGGCAGATATGCTTTAAAGGTTAAAGCGCCGTCCGTTTTTTGCAGCGTCAGGTAGTTGGCGTCCTCCGGCTGGGGCGCAAGGGCTGCGTCGGCTGGGTTACGCTGCCACAGATTAGCATAACGCACGCTGCCTGCCACGCCGGTTAAAATGTAGGTAGTGCCGCTGCTGTCTTCCGCAAAGTTTTTCATCGGTACGCGGCGGCGGTAGGTGTGCAGGTGCGCCGTCAGTACGGCATCGACGTTAAACTCGTCAAACAACGGCATCAGCTGCTGCGCCCACGGCGTAAACTGGATTGTTGCCGGGTCAAAGCTGTTGGGGCGGTCGGTAAAGGCGTAGCGCAAAATGTCCTTGTGCATCAGCACAACCTTCCATTTGGCACCGGTAGCCGCAAGGTCGTTGCGCAGCCACTCAAGCTGTTGCGCCATTAAGCTCGGGTTAAATTCTGCCATTTCGTCGGTCTGCGAATTTAAAACCGTAAAATGCACGTCGTTGTAATCAAAGCTGTAATACTGGTTCGTGTTTTCGCTGCCGTTGGCGGGCAGGTTAAACAGCGTAAGGTACGGCGTGGGGTAACCAACCTGCCACTCCAGCGTGTAGGTTTCGTGGTTGCCCATCACCGGCGCAAAGGGTATGTTTGCAATCATCGGCTCAACGCTGGTGAACCAGGCGTTCCACTGGCTTAAATCGTAGCCGTTGTCCACCAAATCACCCATGTTGATGAAAAACGCAGCGTCCTTGTTGTTGGCGTAAGCGGTATCGGCCAGCTTGTGCCAGCCGCTGTAATCGCTTGATTGCGAATCCGGGAAAATCAGCGCATTAAAATCGCCGCCGCTTGCCGTCTGCAAAGTTTGCCAGTCCGTGCGGCAGCCTTCGTAACCGGCGCGGTATTGATAGCTTGTGCCCGGTTCAAGCCCGGTCAGCTTGGCGGTATAAACGTAAACTCTGCGCCCGTCCACCGTAAAATCTGCCGCTTCTGCCGCTGCGGTTGTAATTTCGCCGCCGTCCGTGCGGTATTCTGCCAGCGGTTCTTTCAGTGCCTCGTCCGCCTGCCACATAATGGTGCGGCTCGTGCTGCTGTCGGCGGTAATCACCTGCCGCAGGTGCGTAACTTCATCTGCCGCGGCAAAATTTTTATCCGCCGTGGCGGCGTTAAACGCGCAGCCTGCCGCTAAAAATACGGCTATAACTATTAAATATTTAAGGTATTTTTTCATAAGCATTGCTCCTTTGGTTACTAATAATATAACAGTTGTACCAAGCTCCAAGTCAAGCAGTTTTTTC
>CASFZG010000032.1 GCA_949299135.1 uncultured Phascolarctobacterium sp. | reverse complement strand
AGCGAGAGCGCTGAAACGTGACTCCGTAGCTCAGCTGGATAGAGCGTTTGACTACGAATCAAAAGGTCGCAGGTTCGAATCCTGCCGGGGCCACCAATTTAAAAAATGACACCGCAGCAATGCGGTGTTTTTTATTTTAACTAAGTCGCCAATTAGTAACAAGCCGCAGGCGAAGTTAATAATTGTGCCAGCGAAGTTATGCAAATTTTGCGATTGAATAATGAGCAAAATTTACAATCCTCTATTTTATATCATTATTAAAATTAAAAAAGACGGCAAGCATAAACTTGCCGTCTTTTAATTTATTCAGAACTAATAATCATTCTTTTTCATATCTGGTTAAATTGCCGTTCAAATCAAATTCGGCATCATATTTTTCGCGCGTGCCTTCAACGCCCCAGCTTGCATACATGCCGTCACGTCCTAAAATATAAACCAGCAGGTCTTCAACTTTGCCGCCTTCAACATCTTTTGCCTTTGCTTCCAGCTGTTTGTACATATCCGGTACTTTAGCAAAATTAATGCTGTTCATCGGAGTTACGTTATCTTCCATACGTCCGTCGCCGCTAAGCTGTACAGGGTTTGGTCCCTCCCATTTACCGTTAGTGTAACTATAATTATCTACATCTTCCGTGCCGGGTTTAACAATATAAATATCAATTGAATCTATGACGCCGTTCTGTTCACGATGCATTAAAGAAATGTCCTGAAAAACCATTAAATCATGCCCTTTTAAGCCGTCTTTGTTTTTCAATTCATCCATAATGCGAACAAGCTCGCCCTCATCCTTAAACATGTTTTTGCTGCTGCCGCCACCGCAGCCAACAGCAACCAGCATTACCAAAGCCATTACCAGAACCAACAGTTTTTTCATAAAACCGCCTCCTAAAAATTTATTGTAACTACATTTTAATTATAAAGCACACTCAAAAAAAAACAATTATCGTTTATAATTCTTTTTGCGTTAATTAAAAAATCCCGGCATAAACCGGGATTTTTGTTTTATATATTATTGTTGTTATCAGCCCATGAGGCTGCCGCCGGTGTGCCAGTCGTAAATGCCGATAAGGCCGAACAGAATAAATACGGTTGCCGCACCCCATTTAACCGCACGCTCCGGAATACGTTTGCCCAGCACGTTGCCGACAACAACGCCGAAGCCGTCGGCAATCATCATGCCGGTGGTCGTGCCCATCCATACGGGGATAAGGCTGTTGAACTGCGCCGCCAGCGCAACGGTTGCCAGCTGCGTTTTATCTCCCATCTCCGCAATAAAGAAAGCAACGGCAACGGTCCAGAACGGGCTCATGCCGCGCTCCTTGTCCTCGCCTTCCAACTTATCGCCACGGATGGTCCATAAGCCGAAAATAATAAACGAAATCGAAGCCGCCAGCTGAATGGTGCTCATCGGCACAAATTCGGTTAAATAAGAGCCTACCGCCACCGCAAAAAGGTGGTTGAAAACTGTTGCCGCAAAAACGCCAGCCATAACCGTCTTCCAGTTATATTTGGTGGCAAAGGCCATTGCCAGAAGCTGGGTCTTGTCACCCATCTCGGCCAGAACTACAAAAATACATGCTGTCATAAACGCTGTCATAAAAAACACCCTCCTGAATTTTACAATAATAATAAATCAGCGCTATGGCGTATCTGCCCGTGTACCACATCCCTCGTCCAGTGTATCTATAAAATAAAAAAACGAGACGCCTTAGCACAAAAGAAATACAAAAGCTGTACATCTTCTGTGCTAAAGGTCTCGTTTTTAGCTGTTATGCTAAAGAATAAGCCAAACCGCAAGCGGCTAGTATGTTGACTTATTGCCGGGAACTACTCCCCTTTAGTTGCATTATTGAGTTAATGTAAAGATTTTAACAAAAGCACAAAAACGTGTCAAGTAAAATTTTAAAAATTTTTGCGCGCACCGCTGACAAAAGTCCGCGTGTATACAGAATTTCATTGATATTTTACATAAAAAATGTTATACTTTTCATAAGTTATATTATAGCAGTATGACTTAATGATGAGGGAGTAGTTACCGCTTTTAAAAGCGGGGCATCTCAACAAGCACGGCTGATTAAAATCACCTGATTTGCCTTAATTAACGAGACTCATGCAGGCCAAGTCATAAAGCTATGAGCTTGCGCAGATGTTCAAAAAAATTAAGGGAGGCAACATCAATGAAATTCTACCTGGAATCTGTGGAGAATACTTTTAAAGAAGTTTCTTCCAATCCAAACGGTCTTTCGACCCAGGAGGCCGAAGCAAGGCTTCAGAAGTACGGCAAGAACAAACTTGCCGAGGGTAAGAAAGTTACCCTTATGCAGCGCTTTTTAGAGCAGCTGTCCGACCCGATGCTGATTATCCTGATGGTAGCAGCGGTCGTATCCGGTATCACGAACTATCTCTCTGGTGAATCACCGGTCGACGTATTTATCATCATGTTTGTTGTTATTTTGAACTCGGTGCTCGGCGTTATTCAGGAAAGCAAGGCAGAAAAAGCCATTGAAGCTTTGAAGGAAATGTCCGCGGCAATGAGCAAGGTTTACCGCGACGGCAGCCTTGTTACCGTCAAGAGCGAAGACCTCGTTCCCGGCGACGTTATAGCGCTGGAAGCAGGCGACGCCGTTCCTGCCGATTCCCGTATTATTGAATGCGCCAGCCTGAAGGTTGAAGAAGCAGCCCTTACCGGCGAATCCGTACCGGTTAACAAAAAGGTTGAAACTTTGGCCACCAGCGGCGATGAAAAAGACGTTCCGCTGGGCGACCGCAAAAACATGCTTTATAACGGCACGGCTGTTGTATACGGCCGCGGCAAGGCAGTAGTTGTCGGCACCGGCATGGACACCGAAATGGGTAAAATTGCCACTGCCATTACCGAAGCAAGCGAAGGCATGACCCCGCTGCAGAAAAAACTGAGCCAGCTCAGTAAAATCCTTACCTACATGGTACTCGGTATCTGCGCATTCATCTTCGCGTTCAGCGTATGGCGTGCAGAAGCTATCGACGCCCGTCTGGTTCAAAGCTCCTTCATGGTAGCGGTAAGCCTCGCGGTAGCAGCTATTCCGGAAGGCCTGGCAGCAGTTGTTACCATCGTACTTTCCATAGGCGTTACCAAAATGTCCAAACGCCATGCGGTTATCCGTAAACTGACCGCCGTTGAAACCCTGGGCTGCACCGAAATTATCTGCTCCGATAAAACCGGTACCCTGACCCAGAACAAGATGACGGTTGTTGACCACTTCCACTTCACCAAGGACCGCCCGTATCTGGCGAAAGCCATGAGCCTTTGCTGCGACGCCGAAATTGACGACAACGGCAAAGTAACCGGCGAACCTACCGAAGCAGCACTTGTAACTTATTCCTACACCGTCGGCAACCCGAAAAACAAACTGGTGCCGGAATATCCGCGTATCGGCGAAGCTCCGTTCGATTCCGTAAGAAAGATGATGTCTACGGTTCACGAACGCCTGAACAAAGAATACCTCAAGCTCCCCGGCGTTTGCGATTACGTTCAGTTTACCAAAGGCGCCCCGGGCGAAGTATTGAAGCTTTGCACGCACTACCTTGATGAAAACAGCGTTATCAAACCGCTGACCGACGATAAACGCGAGCTTATCGAAAGCCATATCCGCCGTATGGCGAACAATGCACTGCGCGTACTGGCCTGCGCAAAACGTGAGTACGAAAAACCGCCTACGGACTTCAGCCCGGAAGCACTTGAACATGATTTGATCTTCGTCGGCATTACCGGCATGATTGACCCGGTTCGCCCCGAAGTTGTTGACGCTATCAAACAATGCCACAGTGCAGGTATCCGCCCGGTTATGATTACCGGCGACCATATCGACACCGCAGTTGCCATTGCCAAAGAGCTGGGCATCGCCAAAGATGCCAGCCAGGCAATTACCGGCGCACAGCTTAACGAAATCAGCGAAGAAGAATTCAACGGCGGCGCTGTTGAAAAATACTCCGTATATGCACGTGTACAGCCTGAACATAAGGTTCGCATCGTAAAAGCTTGGCAGGCACGCGGCAAAGTAACCGCTATGACCGGCGACGGCGTTAACGACGCACCTTCCATTAAAAACGCCGATATCGGTATCGGCATGGGCATTACCGGCACCGACGTTACCAAAAACGTTGCCGATATGGTTCTGGCAGACGATAACTTTGCAACCATCGTTGCAGCCGTTGAAGAAGGCCGCCGCATTTACGACAACATCCGTAAGGCTATTCAGTTCCTGCTTTCTTCCAACCTTTCCGAAGTTATCAGTATCTTCGTATCTACCATGATGGGCTTTACCATCCTGCTGCCTATCCACCTCTTGTGGATTAACCTTATTACCGACGCTTTCCCGGCACTGGCACTGGGCATGGAAAAAGGCGAAGCCGATATTATGGAACGCAAACCGCGTGCTTCCGATGAAGGCATCTTTGCCGGCGGCATGGGCTTTGACTGCGCATACCAGGGCGTAATGCTGGCAGGCGTAACGTTGGTATCCTACTTTGTAGGTCACTATGTTGAATCCGGACGCTGGGAAATTGTTGACAGCCTTGACGGTATGACCATGGCGTTCATTACCCTGGCAATGGCCGAAATCTTCCACTCCTTCAACATGCGCAGCCAGCACATGTCAATCTTCAGCGCACAGGGCCACAACCCGTACCTGTACGGCTCCATGATTTTCTCGCTGGTTCTCAGTACCGGTATCGTTTACATGCCTGTTATCAGCGATATGTTCAAATTCCAGCATATCTCCTTTGAAGAATACTTCATCGCAATGGGCATGGCTTTCTCGGTAATTCCTATCGTAGAAATCGTAAAATTTGTTCAGCGCAAAATGCGTCATCAGGCATAACCGCTGATACAACTGCAAACTTAAAAGAGGTATGGCAAATTGCCATACCTCTTTTTTATGCGCTTACGCGGATGTAAAAACGCACCGCAGGGATAACTTAAACCGTCATCCTTGCCGTGCGTTTTATATTTATCAGGCTTCGCCCTTAACCATTTTTTGATACTGCCTGCCCCACTCGCCCATAGCGTCGATAATCGGGTGCATGGATTTGCCCAGTTCGCTAAGCGAATATTCCACGCGCGGCGGTACTTCCGTATAAACGGTGCGTACCACAAGCCCGTCGTTTTCCATACTGCGCAGGCTGTCCGTCAGCACCTTCTGGCTGATGCCGCCCAAATCCTTTTTCAGTTCGTTAAAACGCCATGTGCGCATTTGCAGGTTGCGCATAATCAAAAGCTTCCACTTGCTGCCAATCAGCGCCACGGTTGTCGCCACCGGGCAGGCGGGCATTTCTTCCTTTGTCAGCATTGCCGTAACCTCCGTACCAAAACTTTAATTTGTTATGTTACATTAAATTATAGCCTTTTGCGGCGTTTACTGCAACAGCAGTTACCAAAAGGTGACTAAGTAATAGATTTGTGCGTACTTGCTTGTTGTTTAAAATGCTTTTATAATCAAACCTGCAAAAAGCAAAACGGAGGTACAAACCATGCAGAACAAAATTTTAAATACCATCACTTTAAGCGCAGGCACAGTAACCGTATACGAAAACAACGGGCTTAAACTGCACAGCTATGCCACCGGCGACGCACTCGCCGACGTTGCCTACATTGTTGAAGGCAAGGATGAACTTATCGGCATTGAACTTCCTGCCTTCACTGCCAGCCTCGAAGCATGGCAGGAATACATCAAAACCCTTGGCAAATCCATGCACAGCATTTTTATCTGCTGCCATCCCGCCGGGGCGGATTATATTAAGGGCATGAAGGTTTACGGCACGGCAGGCGCAAAAGCATCAATCAGCGGCGGCACTGTCAAAGCCATTACGGACGGTTTGCAGCAGGCCTTTGGCGATGATTTCCACGGTAAGGACGCAGCAGTGATTACCGATGTAGTCAGCGGCAAAATTACGCTGGGCAGTGTGCAGTTTGAACTGCTTGACCGCGGCGAAAGCTATGACCTTGTCATCCCCGCCTTTAACGCAGTTTACACGCACATGCTTGGCAAAACCACGCATTCCATTCTTGTAAGCGCAGAACATATCGACGCTTTTGCCGCTATGCTGCGCGAATATCAGGCCGCAGGCTACGCCATGATTTTAACCTCGCACGGCGGCCCTGAAGGACAGGATGCCGTTGCCGAAAAAATCAGCTACCTTAACAAAACCAAAGAAATCATGCAGCAGAGCAAAACCGCTGATGAATTTAAAGCAAATATGAAAGCTGCCTTCCCCGCTTATGACGGCGAAAACTACCTTGATATGATGGCAGACTTTTTGTATAAATAACTAAAAACGGTATTAACGCAAAACAGCGGGCAGGCTAATCCTGTCCGCTGTTTTTTTAGTATTATTACTTAACTGTGTAAAGCTTTACCAAATATTACAAGTTTATTTATTTCACTGCTTCTTCCAGTTTTGCCAAACTTTCCGTTACCATGGCATACTGGTTAATTGCGGCATATTCGCATACCTGCACAGCCTGCGGCGCATATTCTTTAAGGGCGGCAAAATAATCGTTCCAGTCTATATTGCCGCAGCCAACCGGCAAATGGCTGTCTGCCGTGCCGTCGTTATCATGAATATGCACGCCTACTAATTTGTTATTTAAATCGCGCAGCACATCGCTTAATTTCCAGCCGTTAACATGCGCATGCCCTGTATCAAGCAGTGCAGCAGCATTGGGGAAGCGTTTAAACAAGCCAAGATATTCCTCATATTCAAACAAGAGCGTGCCTGTTGTACGCAGGCCAACGTTTTCCAAAGCAACCGTTACTCCGTATTTTCCTGCCAGCTGCAGCAGTTTTTCAATGCGGCTGCACACAAGCTCCTGCACCGCCAGTTTTTCTCCGCCCATGCGCCACGCTTCGTTGCTGTGCACAACCACAAACTCCGCATTTATCTTCTGCGCGTAAGCAAAGGTTTTGTCGTACACATCAAGGTACGCCGTGTCGTTAGGGTCGGCAAGGTTTACCGCCACGCACGGCCCGTGGATGCTGAAACGGCGGCTCACGCCGTCCCTGGTTTTTAAATCTTTCAGCACATAATCCCAGTAATGGTCGGTGCCGAATTCATAAAAAATTTCAATATCATATTGCATCGGCAAAGCTTTTAAAAATGCTTTGCTGAAACTGCCGAAAGGCAAATCGCTTACCGAAAATTTCATCTTACAATCTCACCCTTTTGTACATAACCGATATTCTCTTTGGTTTCTGCGTTGAACAGGCTTACCTCGTCCCAGTTAAAGTCAAGGCCGATGTTGCCGCTAATTTCCGCGCCAGTGCCCGGCAGCGTTACAAACACCGTTTCACCATTTACGTTAACGGTCACGGTACGCTGGTTGCCGGTGTTTTCCTGGTAGCTTACGCAGCCCTTAATTTTGCCGTCGGCCGCAGGCTTTAAATGCTCCGGCCTGATGCCAACAAGCACATTGGTATGCCCTGCCAGAATTTTCTGCCACAGCTCCGGCACATCGCTTACCACATCGCCGATTTTGAGCTTGCCGCTGCTGTAATAGCCGCTGACGATGTTCATCGCGGGCGAGCCGATAAAGCCTGCAACGAAAGTGTTGGCCGGGTGATGGTAAATAACGTCCGGCGTACCGGCCTGCTGCAAAACGCCGTCGCGCATAACGACGATGCGGTTAGCGACGGTCATCGCTTCAATTTGGTCATGCGTTACGTAAATCATGGTAGGTTTGTAAATTTCGTGAATGCGGACAAGCTCCGTCCTCGCCTGCTGGCGCAGCTGCGCGTCAAGGTTGGAGAGCGGCTCGTCCAGCAAAAAGTACGGCGATTGTTTTACCAGCGCCCTGCACAGGGCAACACGTTGCTTCTGTCCGCCGGAAAGGTCTTTCGGCTTGCGGTTTTCGTAGCCTTGTAAGTTCAAAATTTTCAGTGCTTCCGTAGTGCGCCTTTTAATTTCGTCCTCGCCCAGCTTCTGGATTTTCAAACCGAAGGCAATGTTATCCCATACGGAAAGGTGCGGGAACAGCGCGTAGCTTTGGAACACCATTGCCACGTTGCGCTCTCCGGGAGGCACGTCGTTAACAACCCTGCCGCCCATAACAAGTTCGCCGCTGGTAATTTCCTCCAAGCCTGCAATCATGCGCAGGGTTGTACTTTTGCCGCAGCCGGAAGGCCCGAGCAGAATAAGCCTTTCACCTTCTTTAATTTCAAGATTCAACGATTTTACAATTTTAGCGTCGCCGTAGGATTTGCAGACGTCTTTAAAAACTATGCTATTCATTAACCTTTAACCCCCGATTGCATAAATGTATTAAGGATGAACTTCTGGCAGAACACGTACAGAATCAGCGGCGGCAGGCTTGTCAGCACGGCAACCGCCATGGCAATGCCCCATTCGCTGCCACCCTCGGCGCTGATAAACATCTGCAAGGCCAGCGGCAGGGTGTACATTTCTTTGTCCTGCAAAACCAAAAGCGGCCAGAAGTATTCGTTCCACGAGTTGATGAAGAACAGAATCGCCACCGCGATAACGGAAGGTTTAATCAGCGGCAGAATAACGCGGCGCAGAATGACAAACGGTTTGGCGCCGTCAAGGATAGCCGCTTCCAACAGCGCTTTAGGTATGCCGCGCATCGTCTGGCGCATCAGGAAAATGCCCATGCCATCCGCGAAAGCGGGCAGCATTACGCCCAGCGGGTGGTTTAACAGGTTCAGCTTACTCATCAGCAGGTAGTTAGGCATAATCAGCACCGTTACCGGGATGAAGAACGTCAGCAGCATGCTGTTAAAAATCGTTTCTTTGTATTTAAAATCGTAGTAGATAAAGGCAAACGCCGCTAAGACGCTTGTAACAACCTTCATTATGGTTGTGCCCGCAGCAATGATGAATGTGTTGTAGATGTAGGTTAAAAGCGGAAAGTCCTCCAGCACCGTTGTGTAGTTGTTAAGCGTCGGCGGGAAGGGCAGCGGGTTCAGCGTAGCCTGGAAAATCTGGTCCATATCCTTTAAAGAAGTGGATATCATAAAAACTATCGGCCACAGCTGAATAAAAACTGCAATTAAAAGCGGGATATGCCACATTAATTCTTTTTTATCAGTTTTCATAATATACCTTCTTCTCTAAATATTTGGTCCTGAACAGCAGGAACGCGATATAGCAAATCATCGTGATGATGGCAAAGGCTGCGGATTTGCCGGTCTGGAAGAATACAAACGCATACTGGTAAATGATATACACCAGGTTGGAGCTGCCCTGGTCAGGACCGCCCTGCGTAAGCATGTTTACCGGTACCAGCACGTACTGCAGGCCAAACACCACGGTTATCGTAAACACGTAAATGGCGGTGGAGGATGTCATCGGCACAATAATCTGTTTAAAAATCTGCCAGTTGCTGGCATTTTCCAGTTTGGCCGCTTCAATCATTTCCTTCGGCACTGCCAGCATGGCGGCCAGCATTACAATCAGGTTGTAACCGAAAACCTTCCAGCCGATGATGGTGCAGATAGCAAAAATTACCAGCCAGTTTTCCTTAAACCAGCGCGGCGATTCCAGGTCGAACCACGAAAGCACAATGCTTAACGGGCCAGCCAGCGGGTTGTAAATCCACAGGAACAGGATACTTGCAACTGCAAGGGAAAGAGTTGCCGGCATGAAAAGGGTTGAACGGTAAAAGCCCTTGCCGCGTTCAATTAAGTGCCCCAGCACAAACGAAAACAGGTATGGCAGCACAAAATTCAGCACCAGCATGATGGCTACAAACACAACCGTATTGGCAAGTATTTTGATAAGCTCCTCGCTGCCCAGCACGGCGGTGTAGTTTTCGATACCGACAAACGTCATGTTGGGGCTGACCATATTCCAGCTGAAAAAGCTTAAATACAGGTTTTGCAGCAGCGGCCAGTACGAAAATACTACAAAAAAGAAGATGCTTGGCAGCAGAAACAAAAACGCGTGCCATTTATTCTTTTCCATCTTAATTTCTCCTTTAGTTAAAAATCAGGCTGCCGCAGCAAGCAGCAGCCTGAAACTTCATCAGCCCTTATTACATCAGGCTGTTAATTTTTTCTGCGGTTTCGTGCAGAGCCTGCGCAGCGCTTTCTTTGCCGCTCAGGATAATGTCGCGGGCGTCGATGAG
>CASFZG010000031.1 GCA_949299135.1 uncultured Phascolarctobacterium sp. | reverse complement strand
TCGCTAATAATTGCTTTTTCTTCATTTTTCATCTCTCCCTTAATATTTTTGGCATATTGCGCTATGATTTAATATCAAAATTATACCACAGACTTCCCCCCCGACAAGACTACTACCGTAGAAATGATAGTTACTTTTTCAGGTCTTGTGGTAACTTTTTTACTGCCGCAGTTGGGTTCTGCTCTCGCTGTCCGCAGTGGAACCAGTTCGCAATGCTATACTACGTTTATTTAGTTTGGCCTGTGTAAGGAACAAAGAGAAAAAATAAGGGCGTACCCAAAGGGTACGCCTTCTTATTTTTTCTTTATGCCAGGTTTTATCAGCCAAGGGCTTGTTTTGCCCCAAAATTTACTTTTGTGCTTTACCGTTTGTTTTATTTGCTGATTTACTTTTACGTTTTAAGTAAAATAAAAAAACCGAAGGTCATCACTTTTTATGTTGACATTCGGTTTTACTTTTACTGTTTTATTTTTTATTACCGGGTTTTATGTTATTTGACTTTTTGGTTTTGTTTGTTATAATAATTATAGAAATGCAAATGGCTGCCGATAGACGGTTAGCCGCAAAATTATAGGTTATCAAAAAGTAACAACCGCTCAGTTTGCTAGGCTCGGGCGGTTGTTACTTGTTTTTATGCGATATATCCTTGCCAAGGGAATAACCAAGGCTAAAGACCGCTATTGTATAACCTATTATGGTTAACAATTCAAAAACGTTCACGTTATCCCCTCCTTAATAGTATTTCCGGCAAACCGGATTTCTATTTATCGGAGGGTCACAGTCCCTCCGTTGGAGGGCTAACCGCCTACCGTTATGGCAGCACATTTGCTTTATTATTCTAACAGAAAAATATAAACCTGTAAAGATAGCAAACAGGCTTTCACCTGAATATTCAGGTAAAAGCTTGTTTTTTTATGTTTGCTTGTTTTACACCAAATTATTTAACTGCTTCTGCGCAGCGTGCGCACAGGGTCGGGTGTTCTGCATCCTTGCCTACGGTGTCGCTGTAAATCCAACAGCGTTCGCATTTGTGGCCTTCTGCGGCTTTAACAACGACCTTCAAATCTTCGCGGGTAGTTGCTTCGCCTGCTTCGGTAAGGCCTTCGTGCAGTTCTGCCTGAGATACAATCAAAAGCGTCGGCAAATCTTTTTCGACGGATTTCAGCACTGCCAGAGCTTCGCCTTCGGCGTAAAGTTCAACTTTAGCGTCGAGGGAATGGCCGATGGTTTTTGCTTTACGCGCAACTTCCAGCACTCTGGTAATTTCGCTGCGGATACCGATGAAGTCTTCCCATTTCTTTTCCAGAGCCGGGTCGATGTATTCTTCTTTAACTTCCGGCCACGGCATCATCTGTACGGATTCCGGCATATCGGAAGTTTTCTTCATGAACTGCCATACTTCTTCCATGGTGAAGCTAAGCACCGGCGCCAGCATTACAACCAGGTCAACCATGATTTCGTACATGGCGGTCTGAGCGCTGCGGCGTTCAAGGCTGTCTGCTTTGTAAGCGTACAGGCGGTCTTTCAGGATATCCAGATAGTAGCTGCTCATTTCAACCGTGCAGAAGTTATGGATTGCATGGTACAGCACATGGAAATCGTAATCTTCGTAAGCCTGTTTAACTTCTTTTTTCAGCAGCTGCATGTGCATCAATGCCCAGCGGTCAAGCTCAAGCATCTGGTCAAACGGCACTTTGTCCTTTTCGTAGTCAAAGTCGTTGGTGTTGCCGAGGATATAACGGATGGTGTTGCGGATTTTGCGGTATACTTCGGAAAGCTGTTTCAAAATCTCTTTGGAGATACGGATATCAGCTTTGTAATCGCTGGAAGCAGCCCACAGGCGGATGATATCTGCGCCGTATTGTTTGATAACATCCTGCGGAGCAACGGTGTTGCCTACGGATTTGGACATTTTGCGGCCTTCGCCGTCAACAACATAGCCGTGCGTTAAAACGGATTTATACGGTGCGTGGCCGGTGGTAGCTACGCTGGTCAGCAAGGAGGACTGGAACCAGCCGCGGTGCTGGTCGCTGCCTTCAAGGTACATATCGACAGGCCATTGCAGTTCGGGGCGTACATTGGCAACCGCCGCATGGGAAGAACCGCTGTCGAACCAAACGTCCATGATGTCGCTTTCTTTGGTGAAATGCTTGCCGCCGCAGTGCGGGCAGGTTGTGCCTTCCGGCAGGATTTCATCGGCTTCGTATTTCCACCATGCGTCGCTGCCTTCTTTTTTGAACAGGTCGGCAACGGCGTTGATAGTTGCGTCGGTAATTAAATGTTCGCCGCAATCTTTGCAGTAGAATACCGGGATAGGCACGCCCCATACACGCTGACGGGAAATGCACCAGTCGTGGCGGTCGGCAACCATGTTGTGGATACGGCTTTCGCCCCAGGACGGAATCCATTTAACTTCGTTGGCAATGGCAGCCAGCGCGTCGTCGCGGAAGCCGTCGATAGAAGCAAACCACTGCTCGGTAGCGCGGTAGATAATCGGGTTTTTGCAGCGCCAGCAGTGTGCGTACTGATGGCGGATGTTTTCCTTGCCCAGCAGCATGCCGAGTTCGGACAGGTATTTTAAGATAGGAATGTTGGCATCAAATACGAACATGCCTTCAAACTGTTTTGCTTCGGCGGTAAATTTACCGGATTTATCAACCGGGCAAACAATCGGCAGGTGGTATTTAATGCCGGTTTCAAAGTCGACGTCGCCGTGGCCCGGAGCGGTATGTACACAACCGGTACCAGCGTCAAGCGTTACATAATCGGCAAGTACAACCAGCGATTTGCGGTCGATGCTGTCGAACGGATGGCGGCATTCTGCAAATTCCATATCCTTGCCTTTGCAGGTGCCGAGGATGTGGCTTAAATCTTTTTTGCAGACATTGCCAACCTGTTCCAGCAAATCTTCGGCAAGGAACAGCACTTCGCCTTCACATTCTACCCAGGCGTATTCGATATCCGGATGCAGGGCAACAGCCACGTTGGCAGGCATGGTCCACGGGGTGGTGGTCCAAATTACCATGTAAGCCGGTTTGCCTTTGGCTGCTTCCGGCATCATGCCGTTATCTTTAACGATAGGCATTTTAACGTAAATAGTCGGTGTTTTCTGTTCTGCGTATTCAATTTCTGCTTCGGCAAGAGCGGTTTCGCAATGCGGGCACCAGTAAACGGATTTTTGACCTTTATAGATATAGCCTTTTTTGGCCATTTCGCCGAAAACATGAATCTGTACTGCTTCGTAATCCGGCACGAGGGTTACATACGGATGTTCCCAATCGCCCAGCACGCCGAGGCGTTTAAAGTCGTTGCGCTGGATGTCAATCCACTGCAAAGCGTAGTTTTTGCATTCGTTGCGCAGCACCAGCGGGTCAAGCTCATTGCGGTTCAGGCCGAGGTTTTTGATAGCGGCGTGTTCAATCGGCATGCCATGGGTATCCCAGCCCGGAACATAAGGGGTATCAAAGCCCTGTGCGTATTTATATTTAATGATGATATCTTTTAAAATTTTATTGAGCGCAGTGCCCATGTGAATCTGCCCGTTGGCATACGGAGGGCCGTCGTGCAGAACAAATTTTTTGTGGCCTGCGTGCAGTTTTTGTTTTTTGCCGTAAATGTCGTTGTCATACCAGTATTTTAAAATTTCCGGCTCGCGCTGAGGAAGGCCTGCGCGCATCGGAAACTCGGTTTCCGGTAAGTTAAGCGTCTTGCTGTAATCCAATTTTTTACACCTCCAAAAAAATAAAGCCTCATCCCAAAGGGACGAGACTTGTATTACCCGTGGTACCACCCTAATGACGGACCTGCCGCCACTCTCGGCGTCAGTAACGTGCGCCGCTCCGTCCGCGCTTACTAAGTTTCAGCGCAGAAGCTCCAAAGTGATTTTCACCGGCGTTCAAACTTGTTCCGGCTTGCACTGTCCCGGACTCGCTTTACCGTATCCTGCCGGCTACTGTCTTTATCATAGCCTGTAAAGATATTTAAAAACAAAATTATTATACAACACAGCGGCGTTACCGTCAATATTTTTTGTAATACTTATAGTTAAAAATTCCGTAACCTTCACCTTTATGTAAATGCGAGGTATCATTCAGCAAAAATATGCTGTGTTCCAGCCATTTGTTAACACCAAGCACCGTTAAGCTGCCCGGCAGGATATCAACGGAAAAATTATAGTTGTTGACTTCTTCGATATCAAAACCCAACCAGTAAAAAATAATGTTCTGGATTGTGCCCTTGTGCGCCACGATGATGAGGTTTTCCTTTTCCATATCGGCGCAGGCGCGGATGCCTTTTACGCAGCGGTCGTAAAATTCCTTGCGCGTTTCGCCGCCGGGATAGTTGCGGTGATTAAGTTCCTTCAGCGTCGCCGCCGGGCGGTAAATTGCCTTGGCTTCCGCTTCCGTCATGCCCGCAGCGCGCCCGTTGTTTTTTTCGCGCAAAAATTCATGCCGCTCCACGCAGTCAGCCATGTCCAGTTTAGCGGCAATAATCTCCGCACTTTCAACGGCGCGTTTTAAGTCGCTGGTTAAAATGCGGAATTTATCGCGTTTGCCGTTAAAATCGTGCGCCAGCTTATCCGCAAGTGCGCGCAGCTGCCCGCGGCCCGCTTCCGTAAGGTCAGAATCCGTCCAGCCGCCGGTTAAATGCTGCGTATGGTGTGTTGCTTCTCCGTGCCTCACAAGGATAATCATAATCGTTCCGCCCTATTCTTCCGTATTTTGGTCAAAGCCCTTCAGCAGCTCAAGCTGCGATTCCAGCAGGTTTATCATGTGCTGGCGGTGTACGTTGGCTTTTTTTACCTGGTCTTCAAACATATTTTTGGCAAGGCCTGCTTTGTTTTCGGCTTCAAAAATCATTTTGCGTGCGCGATCATCGGCGTCGCTGATGGTTTTCTGCGCCTGAACGCGGGATTTGTTAAGCGTTTCCACCGCTTCCTCGCGTGCCCTGTCCAGAATATTTTTGCAGGCTTCTTCGCTTTTAACTTTCATCTGCGCTACTTCTACTTCGGCAGCTACGCGCATTTTGTTGACAAACTGCTGCGTGTCGCTTTTCAGCTTGTTCATTTCTGCTTCGGTTTCGTTGCGCAGCTTGCCTGCTTCGGCTTCGGCGTCGTTGCGTACTTTTTCGGCATAAGTGTCGGCGTCGGCGCGGGCCTGTGCGGCAGCGGCGTTGGCTTCGTTTACAAGGCGTCCTGCTTCGTTCTGCGCCTCCTGCTTGATACCTTCGCATTTGGCGGCAGTTTCGTCAAGCATAACCTGCGCTTTTTTCTCGCTGGTCTTTTTAACTTCGTCCGCCGTTTCCTGCGCCACAACCAAAGTATTCTGCATGGTTGCTTCCATCTGCTGGTAGTATTCCAGCTTCGCGCTGACGCGCTCCACCGTTTCCTTCAGCTCAATGTTGTCCTGGTACAGGCGTTCAAAATCCTTAACCACCTGCGCAAAAAATTTGTCAACTTCTTCGGTTTCGTATCCGCGGAAGCCCTTGGTAAAAGTTTTGTTTTTCAAATCAAGAGGTGCAAACATCTCTTTCCTCCACAATTAAATATAGCGTTTCAGGGTTATGCTCATGCGCCCTTTTTTGGTCGTGCCGCGTATCTCCGCCACTTCCACGCGCCCGCGGCTGCGGAAGCTGATAACGTCGCCTTCGTTTACGCTTTGCGACGGCTTTTTCGCTTCCTTCCAGTTTACGCGCACGTTAAGGCTTTTTATTTCATCCGCCATGCGCGAACGCGATACCCCGTAACCTGCCGCTGCAACGGCGTCAAGGCGCAAATCTGCCACGGTGGCGTTGATGATTTTAACTTTTTCCTCGCGTTGGGCTAAATCCTCACGCGCAATTTCGTTAATAATTACCGGCGCGCTACCAATTTGCGTCAGGTTGCTTTCAATGTAGTTGGCAAAGCTTTTATCAGCAACAAAATGCGCTCCCTCCGGCGTGATAACGATATCACCCAGAATCTCGCGCTTGCAGCCCATACCCATGAACGCGCCAAGAACATCGCGGTGGCCGATGGTATAAAAGCGTTTGTCCCACTTAACTTCAAAGCAGCCGATTTCATAATCCGGTGTGCCCATAAAATTATCGTCGATAAACGCTGCCCTCACCCGCTCGGCATTATTGAAACCGCCGTCGGCTTCGATTTTCATGTTATCGTAGTTGGCGGCGATAATTTCCGCCACGTTGTAGCTGTGCGGGTCCAAAAAATACGTAATGCGGTATTTGCGGCTTTTGCGCGCGTTTTCGGCAATGTCCAGCAGCTTGGCCGCCAGTTCTTCATCGCCGCCCGCTTTAAAATAACGCAGTATTTTCTCTCTGTCTGCCATTTATTTACCCTGCAATTCTGCGCTGCGTTCAAGCACTGCCATTACTGCTTCGTACATTGCTGCGCGCACGCCGCGGTTTTCCAGCGCGTAAATACCCGCAATAGTCGTGCCGCCGGGGCTTGTTACCTGGTCGCGCAGCACTGCCGGGTGCAGCCCGGTTTCCAGCACCATTCTGCCGCTGCCGGCAAAGGTCTGCGCCGCAAGTTTAATAGCCATGGCGCGCGGCAAACCTGCTTTAACACCGGCATCCGCCAATGCGTCAATCATCATAAACACATATCCCGGCCCGCAGCCGCTAATTGCCGTAATGGCTTCAATAGCGCTTTCGCTGATAATTTCAATTTCGCCGCAGCTGCCAAAAATGGCTTTGGCTGCTTCCAGCATATCTTCGCCTACATTTGCGTCCGGCGCGATTGCCGTCATGCCCGCACCTACTGCCAGCGGCGTGTTGGGCATTACGCGGATAACCGCATGGCCCGGCACTAAAGCGTGCAGTTTTTCAAGGTTTACGCTGCCCATAATGGAAAGCACCGTCGCCGTTTGCGGAATGGCAGCGGCAACTTCTTTGGTAATGGCGGCGTCCGCAACCTGCGGCTTAACTGCCAGAATTACAAAGCCTGCCGTTTTAACAGCTTCCACATTATCGCTGACGGTATTGACTTTATATGTTTCTTCCAAATATTCACGGCGCGCAGCCGAAGGGTCGCTGACGGTAATCAGCGCAGGCTCGGCAATATCCGCATGCAGCATGCCTTTTAAAATGGCTTCCGCCATCATGCCGCCGCCGATAAAAGCAATGCGCCCCGTTTTAGCGGTTATTTTTTCCAAGGCTGGCCACCTCTTTCGTCATAAATGTTGTCGTCGGCGTTGATATCCACGTTTTTAGGCGCGCATACCAGAATGTTGTGGCCGATTTTTTTCATGCTGCCGCCCAGCGCATAAACCACGCCGCTGATAAAGTCGGTCATGCGTTTCATAACAACCTTGTCGGTAGCTTCAAAATTAACAACAACCGGCTGGCTGCCGTTCAGGTAATCGGCAATCTTCTGCGAATCGTCAAAAGATACCGGCTCCAGCACAACAACTTTAACCTGTTTCTGCGCCATCGGGATGGAGATGGTTTTGGAAGCAGGCTTCAGTGCTGCTGCCGTTTTTTGTTTAAACAGCGGTTTGCGTTCCGGTTCAGGCTTGCTTACCGGCACAGCAGGTTTTTCAGCTGCCGGTTTGCGGCTGAAGAAACTTTTTTTAGGCTTTTCTTCCAGCTCCTCGTTTACGGATTCTTCGATTAATTCTTCTTCTTCCTCGTATAAACCAAGCGCTTCGGAAATTTTGTCCAAAAACTTCATAAAATTTATCACCTCAAGTTAAAATTTTAAACTGTAATCACGCTGCCCGAAAAGCGCCGTGCCGATACGCACCATGTTGGCGCCTTCTTCAATGGCAACTTCATAATCGTGCGTCATGCCCATCGAAAGCGTGTCAACATCGGGGCGCTGCTGTTTCAGCTCACAGAACAGCTTGTAGCCATCCGCAAATACCCAGCGTATATCGTCAGGGTTATCCGCCGCGGGCGCGATGACCATTAAACCGCGCACATGCAGGTTTTTAAAGCTGTCCAGCTGCGGCAGGATTGCTGCGTAGTCTTCGGGGCTGAAACCGGTTTTCTGTTCCTCGCGGGCGATGTTGACCTGCAGTAAAACCTCCTGCACCTTGCCCGCTTTGGCGGCTTCTTCGTCCAGCTTCTGCATTAAATGCAGGCTGTCCGCCGATTCAATCATATCAAAAATGGCAACTGCCTGTTTGGCTTTGTTGGTCTGCAAGTGGCCGATTAAATGCCACCTGCCCACTGCGCCGAGCATTTCGCGTTTGGCTCTGGCTTCCTGCACGCGGTTTTCGCCGATTGTGGTTACGCCAAGGCTTAACGCTTCGGTAATAACGTCCGCCGGGTGGTTTTTGGTTACCGCCACCAGCGTTACGGCGCTGCCTGTAATTTTTTCTTCGCTGCGCCTTGCCAGCGCTGCATCTATTTTGGCTTGTACATTCTTTAAATTTTCCTGTAACAATATAAAGACCCCCTAAAGGTTTTATATTCGCCGTTAATATAATTTATCCTTTTTGGCATTTCCAAATAGTTACGCCCATGCGTCCGGTTTTGCCGTCCTCGGCGCGATAGGAGAAAAACAGCTCCTTATTGCATTCCGTACAGATTCCGGCGCGGTAAATGTGCTGCGGCAGCACGCCAGCTTCCAGCAGCGACTGCCTGTTCCATTCGGGCAAATCGGCCATGTATTTGCCGTTGCCTTTGGGCGTAAAGCATTCTGCATGTTTTTTACCGGCATTGTAAACGGTATCGTCCACTTCGTAACAGCAGCTGCCGATGCAGGGGCCGATGCCTGCAATAATATCCTGCGGCCTGGCGCCGAAAGCTTCCTGCATTTTCTGCACCGTTTTCTGCGCTATATCAGCAACCGTTCCGCGCCAGCCCGCATGTGCAAGGCCAATGCAGCCCGTAACCGGGTCGGCAAAAATTACCGGCACGCAGTCCGCAAAAAATAACAGCAGCGGTACATCAGGCATGTTTGTTACCAGCGCGTCCGTACCCTTAACGGCATCGGCGTAAGCCAGTGCGCCTTTGCCTTTCGTGCTTTCCTCAATAACGGCAACAACGTCGCCGTGTACCTGCTCGCAGCAGGTAAATTTACCGGCAGCAACGCCCAAAGCAGCGGCATATTTTTTTCGGTTGCTTAAAACCTTATCGGCATCGTCGCCGACGTGCAAGGCAAGGTTAAACCCACCCGGCACAAGGCTGCTTTCGCCATGCAGGCGGCAGCTGAAAGCGTTGCCGAAACCTGCCTGCGTAAAAGCGTTAAAACTGCCAAACCAGACGTTATTTTTATTTTGCAGTGTAAATCCGTCCATTTTAATCTCCACATACGCCGCAGCGCTTGCAGCCGTCAAAACACATCGGCGTAAAACGCTGCGCTTTGGCGTTCTCCCATTCTCTAATCAGATAGGCTTCCTTAAAGCCCATGTCAAGGTGCTTCCACGGCAGCGGCGCCCCCGGTTCGTATTCAGCTTCCGCCAAATCTTCTATATCAATGCGGTCATTTTTTAAAGCCTGTTTTAAGGTAATGCCGTCTTCAAAAGCCTGCAACAAATAGTGGCCGGTGTTCCTGTCCCCGCGCGCCAGTGCTGCCTGCAAAACAGTTTCTTTTAAGGATTCCGTCAGCAGCTTGATGTGTTTGGCTTTGCGGAAAGCGTCTTCCAGCATTTTAAAGCGTTTTTTAAGCACTTTGGTATTGCACAGCGGCGACCACTGAAACGGCGTAAACGGCTTCGGCACAAAGGCGTTGACGGAAATTATAAGTTCGCCCTTGTTGCCCACTTCGTCCATCTTTTGGCGGATGCGCCGCACCATTTCAATCATTTCGGCAATATCGGCGTCGTCCTCCTGCGGCAGGCCTATCATGTAATACAGCTTCACATTTTTCATGCCGCTGGCCGCCGCAAGCGTTACCGCTTTGTAAATATCGTCTTCGGTAATGCCCTTGTTTATAATGTTGCGCATTTTTACGCTGCCTGCTTCCGGGGCAACGGTCATTGTCTGCTGGCCGCTTTGCGCCAGCGCCTGCGCCAAAAGCTCGTCCAAAGTATCTGCCCGCAGGGATGCACAGGTAAACGGCACTTTGTTTTCAATCAGCGCCGCCGTCAGCTCGTGTATCTGCGGATAATCGGACACCGCCGCGCCCATTAAACCAACCTTGGCAGAAACTGCCGGGCGGTTCAGGATTTTTTGCAGCAGTAAATCATAATTGCGTGCGCGCGGTTTGCGGAAGCAGTACCCCGCCATACAGAAACGGCAATGCCTGCCGCAGCCGCGTGCCACTTCGGCGATAAACATATTCTGAAACTCCGTTTCCGAAGTCAGGATCGCAGATGTATTGGGGTATTTATCCAAATCACGCACCCAGCGTCGTTTTACAACTGTCGGTACGCGCGTGTCGTGCTCCATGCCGCAAAAATTGCCGTCGGCATCATACTGGGGCAAATAAAAACGCGGTACATACAAACCTTCAATCTGCGCCAGGCGCATAAGCATTGCTTCTTTGCTTAAACCTTCCGCCTTGGCGGCATAAACGGTATCAAGCAAATCGTTAATAACTTCTTCGCCCTCGCCGATAACAAAAACATCGGCGACTTCCGCCAGCGGTTCCGGGTTAAAGGTTGCGCACGGCCCGCCGATAACCACCAGCGGTTCTTTATCATTGCGGTCTGCGGCGCGCAGCTTGATGTTGCTCATTTGCAGCATCGTTAAAAGATTGGCGTAATCCATTTCAAAGGACATCATTACGCCGATAACTTCAAATTCATTCAGCTGGCGCTGCGTTTCCATGCTCATCAACGGCGTGCGCGTGCGTTTATATTCTGCCAGCGTTTTGTTATCCGGCAGGAAGAAACGCTCGCAGGCCGTATCGCCGCGCGCGTTGATAATTTGATATAAAATGTGCATGCCAAGGTTGGACATGCCTACTTTATAGCTGTTGGGGTACACAAAGGCAAAGGCGCGCCTTGCCCCCGGTGCAAAGCACTGCGCGCCTGTTTCTTTTGCCAGCGTTTCTAAAATTTTATTCTTTAATTCCCAAGTCAAACGTAAAACCTCTTATTTTATAGCTTTTTCAATGGCGTCGATAACGGTTTTCAAAACCTTGATTCTGGCGTAGTATTTGGAATTGCCCTCTACCACAGTCCACGGCGCATAGTCCGTGCTGGTGCGGATAAGCATTTCGTTAACAGCCGCTTCGTAAGCATCCCATTTATCGCGGTTGCGCCAGTCTTCTTCGGTAATTTTCCATTCTTTTTCAGGGTCGTTTTCGCGCTCTTTAAAGCGTTTGTACTGTTCGTCCTTATCAATTTGCAGCCAGAACTTGCACACAATAGTGCCGTGTTCCGCCCACTGCGCTTCCGTTTCGTTAATCTCTCCGTAAGCGCGCTGCCATTCGGCATCAGTAGCAAAATGCTCAATGCGTTCCACCATTACGCGCCCGTACCAGGTGCGGTCAAAAATGGCAATTTCACCGGCACGCGGCATTTTAATCCAAAAACGCCACATGTAGTGGAACTGTTTTTCAACCGGATTCGGCGCCGCATAGGGGTTAACGGCGTAGCCAAGCGGGTCAAGCGACCTTGCCAGGCGTTTAATTGCACCGCCCTTGCCGCCTGCGTCCCAGCCTTCAAAGGCGACTATCAGCGAACGCTGCGCTTCGTATAAATCCAGCTGCAGCTGTTTTAATTTTTCGCGGCATTTCGCAAATTCCGCCTTGTATTCTTCCTTCGTCAGCGATTTGGTAAGGTCAACTTTTTCCAGCACATTGTTCAGCGCTACATGGCGCGGCGGCAAAATTATGTTGCGGTGCTGCGCCCTGATTTCTGCCGCTGCCAGTGCGTTCTGCAAGGTTTTAACAATGCTTTCCACAATCTGCACGGTGGCAAAGCGTTCATCGTCACCGGCAATTAAATGCCACGGCGCGTTTTCAGTATCCGTTTCGGCAAACATTTCTTCGTAAGCGTTGATGAATTTATCGTAATCAGCATCGTCGTGTTCCTCAACGTCCAGCTTCTTCCAGTTTTTGCCGTAGATTTTGTTCAGCTTCTCCATGTTTTCCTTCTGCAGCCAGTGCCCTACCTGGCTTTTGTCGGCAACGACATGTTCGTTTTTCAAAAAGTACCAGCTGCGGTGGTAAACGGCGATGTTGCCATAGGACGGCAGCTGTTTCCAGAAGCTGGTAAAAAACGGCTGCTTACGCTGTTCTTCCGTCATTTTGGACGCAGAGAAAACCTTAAAACCGCGGGAGTCCATTTTCTGCATCATCTCGTTGATGATATCCGTGCGCATGGCTCCACGCCAGCCTTCAACCAGAATGATAACCGGTATTTTCGCTTCACGGCATTCGCGCTGCAATTTGCCAAGCAAATCGCCGTACTGGTCCATCTTTTTGTCGTACTCGTCCTTTTTTAATTTTTGCTTCAAATCAATTTTTTCCAGCATAGTATCGCCTCTATTCAGTTTTATATAAATGCTTAATACGGGTCGGTATAAGGCTTTAAGGCGCGAGGCTTATCAAGTATCTGCGCCATTACAAAACCGTCCAGCACGCGTTTGCGGGTCATGCGCCCGTCAAACAGCGGCTTTTTTGGTTTGGCGGCAGGCATGGCAGCCACAGGTTTAAACGCGGCCTGCGCCGGCTGTGGCACAAACACCGGTTCCTTGTAAACCGGAAATGTTTTTGACTGCGGCTTGGGTTGTTCTTGGTAAACCCTGCCCTGCTGTTTTGCTTTTTTATCTTCGGGAAACTCCACATACCACGGGATTTTTTCTTCCTGCTTTTTGGGCTGCGCGGCTTCCTCATACACTTTGCCGGTTTTGCGCTCTGCCTTAATTTCAGGCTGCGGCTCTGCTTCCTGCGGCTGCTCAATATCCGGCAGCGGCGGGAAATGCCCGCGTTCTTTTTTGCGCTTACGGCGCGACGATTTATCAATGACAATCGTCAAAATGAATATCAGTAAAGGGAATAAGCCCTTTAAATCTTCAAAATCCATAGTTATCCCTCATTTATTTTTGAACGGGGTTTTTGTCAACTTCCATGTCCTGTTCCGTACCGGCAATCATTTTGCGCATATCGGTATCGGCGTTGATGTTGTTCATGCGGTAATAATCCATCACGCCAAGGCGGCCGTTTTGCAGTGCATCCGCCAGTGCGGCAGGCACTTTGGCTTCTGCTTCCACAACTTTAGCCTGCATTTCCTGCGTGTAGGCTTTCATTTCCTGCTCTTTGGCAACGGCCATGGCGCGGCGTTCTTCCGCACGGGCCTGTGCAATGCGTTTGTCGGCTTCCGCCTGGTCGGTCTGCAAAGCTGCGCCGATGTTACGTCCTACATCGACGTCCGCAATATCAATCGAAAGAATTTCAAACGCAGTACCGGCGTCCAAACCTTTGGCCAGTACGGTGCGGGAAATGTAATCCGGGTTTTCCAAAACGTCGGTATGGCTGCTGGCAGAACCTACGTTGGTAACAATGCCTTCGCCTACGCGGGCGATAATGGTTGCTTCGCCTGCGCCGCCGACCAGCCTGTCGATATTGGCACGCACTGTAACACGCGCTTTAACTTTCAGTTCAATGCCGTTTTTGGCAACTGCGGAAACTACCGGCGTTTCGATAACTTCCGGGTTAACGCTCATCTGCACTGCTTCCAGCACGTTGCGGCCTGCCAGGTCAATAGCGCAGGAGCGCTCAAAAGTCAGGGGAATCTGCGCACGATGCGCGGCAATTAAAGCGTCGATAACGCGATCAACATTGCCGCCTGCCAGATAATGCGCCTCCAGCTGGTTGACATTAACGTCCATGCCTGCCTTGTTCGCCTTAATCAACGGCAGCACAATCTGCGAAGCGGGAACGCGGCGCAGGCGCATACCGATTAAGTTGAAAATGCCGACGTTGACACCGGCAGCGATAGCCGAAATCCACAATCCCAGCGGCACAAAATTAAAAAACAACGCAATAACGGCGATGATGATAATTACGGAAATTATCCCGCCACTGAATAAAAAGCTCAGTAACAAATCCATTTAATGCACATCCTTTCAGTTATTTATCTGCTTAACAAGCAGCTTACTGCCTTCAATTTTAACAACTTCAATTTCAGCGTCCTTGTTTATGTAATCGCCAAAGCTGACAACGTCCACACGCTCACCGTCAATAATAGCGGTGCCTGCCGGACGCAGCGGCGCAATTACCTTGCCCTTTTTGCCGAGATAAGCGGAATAATCACCGGCGCCGGTATAGCCTTCGCTGTTCTTCTGCTTTTCGCGCAGTACAAACGGATTCCAGCTTAATGACGACGGCACAAGCCAGAACAGCAGCGCACAGATTACAGCCAGCACTGCCACCGTACCGCCGACGATTACGAACGCATCCCAACCGCCGCCGAGAAAATAATAAAAGCCTGCCATCATCGACACAAAGCCGACCGCGCCTAAAATTCCGCCCGGCACAACAAGCTCAAGCCCAATCAAAACAACACCTGCCACAAGCAGCACCGTATCCAGCGACATCCAATCACCTCCGAAAAAACACTTATAATAATATTATATCAAAATATTAAACAACGGGCAAAATAAAAAACGCTGCAGCGTAAACTACAGCGTTGAACTTCAATGGCTCCCAAATACAATCATACATTACATAACTTGTGAGCAAAAAGGCTATAACAAAACCTAATTTTATTCCAGATATAATTTGCTGTTTCATAGTAATAAATCACCACCATTTAATTAAATAATGTATAAAATATAAACCAATAATTTTTTCTCATCAAATTTAACACAAATGCCGTTTTAGCAGGCAACAATATTAGTTTTACTGTAACCAACCAAAACGGCATTAAACCTTAACTTAATTATATACTATTTTTTCAAAA
>CASFZG010000030.1 GCA_949299135.1 uncultured Phascolarctobacterium sp. | reverse complement strand
GCCGAGGGAGCCGCCTTCAACGGTGAAGTCCTGAGCGAATACATAAACCAGACGGCCGTCAACAGTGCCGTAACCGGTGGTTACACCTTCGCCCGGGAGCTCTTTTTTGTCCTGGCCGAAGTTGGTGCAACGATGCCTTACGAAACGATCCAATTCAACGAAGCTACCTTCATCAAGTAATAATGCGATTCTCTCACGTGCAGTCAATTTGCCGCTTTCATGCTGTTTAGCTACTTTCTTTTCGCCGCCAGCAGCGATAATATGCTCAGAAAGTTTGAGCATTTTCTCAATTCTTTCTTGTGTAGACAACTTTGCCACCTCCATCAAAATTTAAGAACTTGAGTGAAATTTTATTTTTTGGCAGGAGCACAAAGTTCAAGTAAAATGCCTACAGATTTCGGATGTACAAAAGCAATATCCATGCCGCCGGCACCACCGCGCGGAGCTTTATCAATCATAATACCGCCTTTTTCCTGTACACCAGCAATAGCAGCTTTAATATCATCAACTCGTAAAGCTACATGTTGAATTCCCTGACCGTTTTTAGCGATATATCTGCCGATAGGTCCATCGCCATTTTCAGTAATATCTACCAAAAGTTCAAGCAAAGTTTCACCGCAAGGAATGAATACAGTTTTTGCGCCTTGTTCTTCAACAGTTTCTTCACCAGAGCAAGGAAGTCCTAATATTTCCGTATAAAACTTTTTGGAAATATCCAAATCCTTACATGCAATACCTACATGATCTACACAAATCACTTTAAACATATATATGCCTCCTTAATATTTTTATTTCCCGGGAAAGCTTAATCAAAAGCTTTCCCGGTTAAAATATTATTTTACATGTTCGTTGATAAATTCAACGATCTTCGCAGTCGGAGTGCCAGGAGTAAATACATCAGCAATACCTGCAGCTTTCAATCCGGGAATATCAGCATCAGGAATTACGCCGCCACCAATAACCAGAACATCTTTCATCCCTTTTTCCTTTAAAAGTTCTACAACTTTCGGGAACAACGTATTATGAGCACCGGAAAGCAAGCTTAATGCTACAACCTTAACATCGTCTTGCAATGCGGCTTCAGCAATCTGTTCAGGCGTCAATCTGATACCGGTGTAAATTACTTCAAAACCTGCATCACGTAAAGCGCGAGCTACTACTTTAGCTCCACGGTCATGTCCGTCGAGTCCGGGTTTAGCTACCAAAACTCTAATTTTATTTTCCATGTTTATTCCTCCTGATTAAAAGCATTCTGCCAATGCTTTTTTAAAGTTATCATGTTCATCCAAAGTTGCAACAAGGTTAACAAGTTTCTTGCACACTTCTTCTCCATATACAGGAACAGAAAGATCCATAAATTTTTCAACAGTTTCATCCCAGGTCATCGGGTTAGGAGGATCACCTTTTGGATATTCAACAAATTTGGTATAAGTTTTACCATCTTTGCAAGCAATGGTAAGTTCAACCGCCCAACGATCAGGTTTTTCAGTATATTCTTTATCCAGCTGCGGATCAACAATAACCTCAATATTTTGCATTACACGCTGAATTTCAGCGTTATTAAGATTTTCATCAACAAACTGGTCTATGCCAAGTTTTCCGTATTTAATCATTGTAGCTACGCAATACTGAATGGAGAATTTAGCACCATAAGGATTTTTAGGATGAGAATTATCAACCAGCTGTTTTACAATGCGGTTACTTCTGATAGTAACTTTTTCTACATCTTCAAGCTTTAAGTTTTGCTCGTTTCTTAACAACTGAGCTGCATAACTTGACGGATGGGTATACTTGCAGCAAGAAAATGGTTTATAAGAGTTGTTATCAATTTTAAAACCCTTAATATCTTCTGTAAGTTTTTCCCAATGCGGATTAGTAAGCATTGCACGGCAAAATCCTTTATCGCCATCAAGAATTTTTTCTGCTGCTGTAAAACCGTTTGCAGTGAGTTTAGCAGATAAAATGCCAGCGAAATTTGCTTTGCCTACATGCAAGGTCTTACTCATTGCACCGTCTATTACAAATTCCCACAAACCGGCTGCTTGAGTACCTGCTGTCCCAAGGCACTGTACCATTTGATCAGTATTGAATTTTTTAAGGTTGGCGACTGTTACTGCCGAAGAAAATACGCCGCAGGTTGATGTAGTATGCCAAAAATAGTATGCTTCGGGATTGACAGATTCACCGATGCGGGCACCTGCTTCATATCCGGCAACAAGAGCCGCCAATATATCTTTACCACTCAGTTCTTCATCCTCTGCCACAGCCAACGCGGAAGGAACGGTTACGCAAGCCATGTGAATAATTGACGGATTATGCAAATCGTCAAAATCCTGAGAATGAGAAGCAGCGGCATTAAGCATCGCTGAGTAAAGCACAGAGTTCGAAGCACCTTTTTTACCATTTAACATAATCGCTTTTGTGCCGTCTGCACTATTACCCAGTGTTTCACTCATAATATCCATGTTTTTCTGGGTCCAGCCTCTAATACTAACGCCAAGATAATCCAGAATATATTGTTTTGTCATTTGAATAGTTTCTTGCGGCAAATCTTCAAATTTGATATTAGCAACTCGGTTTGCCAAATGCCTGGTCATAGACTCCATATCATTCACCTCTTTGTCTAAAAATTTTATATTTTACCTATTACTCATTAATAATAGATAGACGGTTTGAATTCGCCGAATTCTTCGCGCAGTACGCCGCAGATTTCGCCGAGCGTTGCATAAGTTTTAACAGCATCAATCAGATACGGCATCAGGTTTTCGGTGCCTTTAGCTGCCGCGCGCAGTTTTTCAAGGGAAGCTTTAACCGCAGCATTGTCACGGTTTGCTTTCATCTTTTCTACCCTTGCAATCTGGCGTTCACCAACTGCAAGGTCAACGGTAAGTACATCCTGCTCTTTAGCCTGTTCTTTGTTGTCAACATATTTGTTAACACCAATAACGGTGCGTTTACCGGTTTCGATATCACGCTGGTCGGCAAAAGCATTACGTGCCATTTCCTGCTGCATGTAACCCTGTTCAATTGCTGCAACAGCACCGCCCATTTCGTCAATTTTCTTGATGTATTCATATGCTTCTTTTTCAATCTGGTCGGTCAGGCTTTCTACATAATAGGAACCAGCCAGCGGGTCGATGGTGTTGGCAATGTTGCTTTCATAAGCAAGCAGTTGCTGAGTGCGCAATGCCAAAGTTGCGCTTTCTTCCGTCGGGATAGCAATTGCTTCGTCATAAGCGCAGCATGCCATGGACTGAATACCGCCAAGCACGGCGCTCATTGCCTGCCAGGTAATGCGGATAGCGTTAATCAAAGGCTGCTGTGCGGTAAGCACGCTGCCCGCAGTATGAACATGTACGCGCAGCATTTGTGCTTTCGGAACGGTTGCGCCATAGCGTTCTTTCATAATACGTGCCCACAGACGGCGGGCTGCACGGAATTTAGCAACTTCGCTGAAGAAGTCAAGACCGGCCGTGAAAATCCAGCTGATGCCCGGTGCAAAGTCGTCAACCTTCTGACCTGCTTTAATGGCTGCATCAATATAAGCCATAGCGTTAGCAAACGCAAAAGCAATCTCCTGTACTTCGGACGCGCCAGCTTCGCGGATATGGTACGCGCCTACGCTGATGGTATTCCATTTCGGAATATTCTTGGAGCAATACTCAAAAGTATCTGTTACAAGGCGCATAGACGGGCGCGGCGGGAAGATATAGGTGCCGCGGGCGATGTATTCTTTCAAAATATCGTTCTGAATAGTGCCGCGCAGCTGCTCGGGTTTAACACCCTGTTTTTCGGCAACGGCAACATACATAGCCAAAAGCACTGCAGCCGGTCCGTTAATCGTCATGGAAGTACTTACCTTATCCAGAGGGATGCCTTCAAACAAAGCTTCCATATCGGCAAGGGAATCGATAGCAACGCCTACCTTGCCAACTTCGCCGTGGCTCAGTTCGTGGTCGCTGTCAAGGCCAATCTGCGTCGGCAAATCCATTGCTACAGAAAGGCCGGTTTGCCCTGCTTCCAGCAGATATTTATAACGTGCGTTGGTTTCTTCGGCAGTTGCAAAGCCTGCATAAGCACGCATCGTCCACAGACGGCCGCGGTACATAGTCGGCTGAACACCACGGGTAAACGGATACTGTCCAGGAAAACCTAATTTTTCGCAATAATCAAAGTCTTGAACATCCAACGGAGTGTAAATACGCTGTCCCTCAACTTCTTTACGTTCAGGGAATTTAGCAATTGCTTTTGCTACTTTTGCTTCATAAGCCTCTTTTTCCTCAACAAGTTTCTGTTTAGGATCTTCAGCAAATTCCTTTTCAAGTTCTTTACCTAATTCAAGTTCTTCTTGAAGTCTCTTTTCTTCAGACATATTTTTTCTCTCCTTTACTTTTTAATTATTTAAAATGGGTATTACGCATCGTGCCGGTTTGCATGCAATCCAAGTGCATTTTAAATGCCTGTGCCAAATCATGCGGAATATGACCCATATGTTTTTTCTGAGAAATTTCAAGATATTCCAACAACATCGGACGATAATCAGGATGTGCGCACTTGTTGATAATAAGTTTTGCTCTTTCAACAGGTCCAAGGCCTCTGATATCCGCAACCCCCTGTTCAGTAATAAATACCATTGTATCATGCTCGGTATGGTCGGCATGAGTTACAAACGGTACAATTCTCGAAAGATCTCCGCCTTTAGCTGTAGATTCTGTTGAGAAAATTGAAATATAGCCATTACGCATATAATCGCCACTACCACCGATACCATTCAAAATTTTAGTACCCATAACATGAGTAGAATTTGCATGTCCATAAATATCAAATTCTGCCGGAGTATTAAGTGCAATTACACCCAAGCGGCGAATAATTTCCGGATGGTTACTGATATCAAGCGGTCTCAAAACAATGGAGCGGCGATATAAATCCGGATTAGCTCTAAATTTCTCCAATACATATGGAGAAGGAGTGAATGCACATCCGGAAGCAAATTTAACTTTACCGCATTCAACAAGATCAAAAACCGCATCTTGTAAAATTTCAGAATATAATTCCAGATTTTCAAATTTTGAATTTTTAAAACCTGAAAGTACCGCATTAGCAATACTACCTACACCAGACTGCATCGGCAGCATTTCTTTTGGAATAAGTCCACGTTTTTGTTCTGTTTCCAAAAAGTCAATTAAATTTTCAGCAATCTTAATCGTTGCGCCTTCAGGAGCAGCAAGATTTCTTACATGGTCAGGAATATTAGATTCCACAATGCAAGTAATTTTATCAAGCCCACACTCTACGTAATTTGTACCTACACGGTCACCAGCATGGTAAATAGGAATTTCACGTCTGTAAGGAGGTTTGGGCTGAATATAAATATCATGCATTCCTTCCAATTCTAATGGCTGCGCGGTATTAACTTCGACAATTACCTTTTTAGCATGTTTCACAAAAATAGGTGTATTGCCAACGCCAGGTCCCAAAATCAGGTTGCCATCTTCCGTAATAGCAACAGCTTCAACAATGGCAACGTCAACGTCACCGAAAAATCCATAATTAACCATTTGACCAAAATGGCTGAGATGAATATCTATATACTTTATGGTTTGATCATTTATGCCTTTCTGCATGGATCTATTAGAATATGCATAATACGGCACACGGCTTGCAATACCATCTACAGCTGCCAGAGCTTCTTCAATTTCCGGTCCAACAGAAGCGCCTGTCCATAAATTAATACGGCATTTTTTGCCTGCTTTAATTTGTTTAGCAAGAGCCAAAGTTGTTTCTTTAGGATATCCGGAAGGAGTAAACCCGCTGGTGCCAACATTCATGCCATCTTTAATCATGGCAGCGGCTTCTTCCGGAGTAACAATTTTGTCAAACAGCTTAGGATTTCTAAGCCTTGTCTTATCAAGCATTTTCATCCCTCCATGCCTATTCTTTTTAAGAAGTTAATCCTTAAAATAAATTTTCATTTATTATTGTTTGAAGCAAGCAGCAAATTTTTAATTTTTTATAAACTACTCATTTTATTTTAAGGATAACTTCTCTTCTTACTTGTACTATAGCACCTTTTGATGTATAATAAAAATATCAGATTTTCATTGCTATTATTACTTTTAGCTATATCAAAACGGAGAATAAAACTATGAATATTCATTATTACAAAAACTTCATAAAAATTGCAGAATTAGGAAATATTTCTACCGCTTCAAAAACTTTATTAATAGCACAACCATCCTTAAGCAAGCAAATAAAAACATTAGAAACAGAATTTGGCACTCCTTTATTAAAAAGGAATGCCAGAAATGTAGAATTAACAACAGCCGGTGAAATTTTTTACCAAAAAGCAAAATTAATTTGCGAAATCAATAACACTTGTTACGATGAAATACACTCAAATATTCTTGGAAACAAAGGTAAACTAAAAATTGGTATTACCATCTCTTATCCCGATTGGTACATAGAAGATTTATTTAAAAATTTTTCTGATTTATATCCAAATATCACTTATGATATACGCGAAGATTCATCAGACCAGTTAATGAACTTACTGAGAAAAAGCATTATTGAAGTTGCTCTTATTAGAACTCCGCTCCACATAAATCCTATTTTTCAATCATTTGGTGGCATTGAAGAAAATTTTATGGCTGTTTACCATAAAAATAATCCCTGGTTACCTCAAGACGTAGAGTCAATTTCAATTAATCAATTAAGGAATGTACCTTTAAGTATTTCCCACGGCTTTAAAGAACGCGTACAACAAATGTTTAATGAAGCAGGTTTCGAACCTAAAATTCTTAGTGTTAACGCATCACGTACTACTACATTAATGTGGACACGTTTAGGTAAAGCGGTAGGTTTGGTAACAACTTCATCATTTAAAAATTTAGAAATAACTCCCACTATAATTTGTCGTCCCATAACTGGAATTAACACCATAGCGCAAAGATCTTTTGTTATATTAAAAAATGCTAATTTGTCATCTGTAACTAAATCTTTTATAAATTTTGCTACAGATAAAACTATTTTTTAACTCGGTATAATAAAAAAATAGGAATACCAAATTTGGTATTCCTATTTTTGTTCAAATTATGCTTTTTTATTATTACTTCTCATTCATCAACTTTGTACCAGAACGGGCGGAGGAAGTGCAGGTAACATACTTCGCCGGTTTCCGGTCCCGGGTCGCGGCGGCCAATCTGTACGCGCACTTCCTGGTCGCCGATTTTAACGAGGTAGTCGATAATTTCGCCGAGGAAGGCTTTACGCAGTACCACGCCGCGCACGCCGTTGATGTCGTTTTCGTTGGTAAAACGGATTTCGGTCGGGCGGCTGGCCAGGTTGAACATGGCTTCGCCGTTCATGCGGTCGGACACTACAAGGCCGGAAGGCAGCGGGCGGTTGTCGCCTTTAATGTAGGCAGCGCCGTTGTTCCATACTACGTCCGTAAAGCTGGACACGCCGATGAAGCTGAAAACAAATTTATTGGCCGGATGGTTGTAAACATTCAGCGGCGAATCAATCTGCTGCATTACGCCCAGCTTCATAACAAGGATGCGGTCCGAAAGCGCCATTGCTTCCGACTGGTCGTGCGTAACGTAAATAATGGAAAAGCCGTATTTACGCTGCAGGTCCTTAATTTCAAAGCGCATTTCCTCGCGCAGATGCGGGTCAAGGCTGGAAAGTGGTTCGTCCAGCAGCATTACGTCCGGGTTAATGGCCAGCGCACGCGCAAGTGCCACGCGCTGTTTGCCGCCGCCGGAGAGGCTGGCCGGGCTTTCTTCAGCCGCTTTTAAAAGGTTGGTCGCTGTCAGCGCGTCTTTGGTACGCTGTTCAATTTCCGCGGCAGGCAGCTTACGCAGACGCAGCGGGAAGGCAACGTTTTCATAGACGCTCATGTGCGGCCATACGGCAAAGGCCTGAAAAACCATACCGAAGTTACGGTTTTCGGGCGGTGTATAATGGTGCTTTTTCGGCGAGGAGAGCAGGCGGTCGCCAACCCAAACTTCGCCGTCGCTTAAATCTTCAAAGCCTGCAACCATGCGCAGGGTAGTCGTCTTACCGCAGCCGGAGGGACCAAGCATGGAGAAGCACTCGCCTTTGCCGATTTCAAAGTTCAGGTTATCTACGGCAGTAACATTGCCAAAGCGTTTTGTAACGTTAACTAAGCGTATATAAGACATGACGGTTACTCACTCACTTTCTTGGTAAAATGGTTAATCAGCATCTGGCCGATAACGATAAGAATCAGCGCAATGCCTGCGAGCGCGGTACTCATAACGGTTTCGCCGTCTTCGTTCAGCGTGTAAATGGCAACGCCGATGGTCCTCGTCGTCGGTGCGTACAGCATGATGGAAACGGTAAGCTCACGCAGCGCCGGCAGGAAGATTAAGAAGAACGCACTGATCATGCCCGGGCGCACCAGCGGAATAACGATGTCTTTTAAGGACTGCCACATCGTTGCGCCGCAGGAGCGGGAAGCTTCCATCAAAGAATCATGTACCTGTTCCAGCGCGGCGGAGTTAGCCTTTAAGCTGAACGCCATATAACGCGCGATGTAGGCAACGAGGATAATCCATACCGTGTTGTACAGGTTGATGCCGAATTTACCGCTCCACGCAAGGATAACGCCCAGCGCGATAACGGAGCCCGGTACGGAGAACGGCAGCATGCCGAGGAACTCGAGGATGCCTTTGCCGCGGACTTTCATCTTAACTATAACGTAGGAAATCATAACGCCGGCAAACATGGTGATAACTGCCGCCGCAAGGCCCAGCGTTACGCTGTTGAAGATAGCGTCCTTGGTAACTTCGTATTCAAACAGGATGTATTTGTAGTTGTCGAGCGACAGGTTTTCCCATGTCAGCGGCAGGCCGTAGGTGCTTACGCCGCCAACTAAAAAGATAACCGCAGTCGGCAGTAAAATGGTAAAGCCGATATAAGCCAGGCAGAAGAACAAAAGCGGGTAACGCAGGCCGCGCAGTTTAAGTTCCATCGGGCGGAAGCTCTTGCCGCCGATAATCTGGTAATGGCCGCGGCTTAAAACCTTCTGCTGTGCCCAGATAATCATGGCGGCGGTTACAACAAGCACGGTAGCAAGTACGGTGCCGGTACGGATAGAATCGAAGCTGCCGCCGCTCTGGTGGATTTTTTCGTAAATCAGCGTCGGGATGTTGTAAATGCCCTGCTCAATGCCGAGTACCGCAACAGTGCCGAAATGTGCCATGGAGTACAGCATAATAAGAAGTGCGCCGGACATAATGGAAGGCAGCACCAGCGGAATGGTGATTTTGCGGGTAATGGTAAACAGCCCCGCGCCGCTGATACGCGCAGATTCTTCCAAAGTCGGGTCCATACGCTCCAGCGCGCCGCAAACCTGAATAAATACAAACGGGAATAAGTACATAACTTCAACCGCACTGATGCCGTAGTAAGTATAAATATCAAAAACAGGTTCGCTCAGGCCGAAGGTTTCCATAAAGAAGGTGTTGATGTAGCCGGAGTTAGGCGACAGCAGCATCTTCCACGCCAACGCGCCGATAAAGCTCGGCAGCATGAACGGAACAAGGAACAGGCTCTTCATAAAGGTTTTGTACGGCAAATCCGTACGGGTAACAAGCCACGCAAAAAACGTGCCGACAATCGTACTGCCGATAGTCGTCATGCTGGCGATGATCAGCGAGTTTTTCAGCGCCTGGAAGGTTTCCGGCTCGGTTAAAACATTGTAAAAGTCCGTGCTGTTAAAATTGCCGTCAACAAAAAAGGCGTTAAATAAAATTAAAAGTACAGGCCACGCAACAAAAATTACCAGAATGGCAATGGAGATTAACAGAATTATTTGTGCAACACCAAAGCCGCTGTCTTTTTTAATTGTACTCATAATTCTTCCACCTCCTTAAGCTGTGCCGCGTCAAACCAGTGCAGCGCGCGGAAGTTGACAACGCACTCCTCGCCCTCTTTAAACATCAGGTTTTCACTGATGGCTTCATGCGTAACAATCTCGGTACGCAGGTGCTCGCCGTCAATCTCAATCATATAGTCCATCGTAGCGCCGAGGAAGTTGGCACGTTTAATAACACCGCAGAGACCCTCGCCGTCACGGCTGATTGCAACATCCGACGGGCGGAAAGCAGCAACCCAATTGGTAATCGCAGCGTCCTGCGGTTTTTCCCAGGGCACTTCCTGATTGCCGGTGCCAACCAGAAATCTGCCGTTTTCGGCGCGCACGCCGAGGAAGTTGGCGATGCCCATAAATTTAAAAATGAACAAATCGGCAGGCTTTTCAAAAATTTCGTAAGGCGTACCAATCTGGCGGATATGGCCTTCGTTGTCCATAATCGCGATGCGGTCGCTGATAGCAAGGGCAACCTCCTGGTCATGCGTTACATACATAACCGTAATGCCGAACTGGCGCTGCAAAGCCTTGATTTCAAAACGCATTTCCTCGCGCAAATTAGCGTCAAGGTTGGAAAGCGGCTCGTCCAGAAGCATAACCGAAGGGTCGGCTACAAGCGCACGCGCAAGGGCAACACGCTGCTGCTGGCCGCCGGAAAGTTCGGACGGCAGGCGTTTATCCAAACCCTTCATGCCGACGATGTCAATCATCTTCATTACTAATTTATCAATTTCTTCTTTCGGGCGTTTTTCCATTTTCAGCGGGTAGGCAATATTGTCATACACCGTCATGTGCGGCCACACCGCATAATCCTGGAACACAATGCCCAAGCCGCGCCTTTCAGGCGGGATATATTCGCCGCTTGCGCTGTCGGCAACGGTAGTGTTATCAATAATAATACGCCCCTCGTCCGGCACTTCGTGCCCGGCAATAAGGCGGATTAAAACCGTTTTGCCGCAGCCGGAAGGGCCGAGCAGCGTAAAGCATTCGCCTTTTTTAATGCCCAGGTCAAGCCCCTTATGCACCTGATGCTTGCCGTAGGCCTTGGCGACGCCCTCAACCTTAATGATATCTTCCATAAGGTTACCTCCTGTCAACCTTTAATATTACAAAAACGGCAGAACGGGAAACCCCGTTCCGCCGCCAGTTTTAAATAACCATTACAATCCGGTTATGCCCTGTTATTGTTTAATCTGCATAATATCGGAGAATTTTTTAATGGTGTCTTCTTTGGTTTTAATTGCTTCGATGTAGTCAATCTTAATGGATTTTTCCAAAGCTTCTTTCGGAGCGGGCAGATTGAATTTAGCCGGAATTTCTACGTCTTCACGAACAGGAATGGTGCCCTGCTGTGCAACGAGGGTCTGGGCTTCTTTGCCGAGCAGGTAGTCGACAAATTTCTTGGCCGCGTCAGCTTTGGTGCTGTCTTTAAAGATTGCAACCGGGCTCGGAACTACGAGCAGTTCGGGCGGATAGCAAAGCTGCAGGTGAGCGCCTTTTTCGATTTTAGCATTGGTAATGTAGTCAACTGCCAGTGCTGCGCCAAGTTCGCCGGAAGCAGTATCGTCGATAACCTGGCCGGAGCCTTTACCGATACGGCCGCCGTTAGCTTTAATGTCTTCAAAGAATTTCCAGCCAAACTGTTTTTCCAAAAGCGCAACGCTCATGTAAGAGGTGCCGGAAAGAGCCGGGTTGGCAATACCGAATTTACCGGTGTAATCCGGGCCCATCAGGTCGGACCACTGGGTAGGAGCGGTTTTGATTTTATCGGTGTTGATAACGATGCCGAGGGTGCCGAGACGGGCAGCATGGAAGGAGCCGTCATAATCGCTGAACGGGTTAACGGTTTCAGGTTCAACGGGGCTCTTGTAGTTCAGCAAAATGCCTTCGTTTTTCATGTTGTAGAAGTCAGGAACTTCACTGGTCCAGATAACGTCGGCCAAAATTTTGCCGCTCTGGCGTTCAGCCGCAATTTTAGCCATCAGTTTGCCTGCGCCTGCGGACTGATAGTCAACGTCAATTCCGGGGTTAGCCTTTTTAAAGCCGTCAACAATGCCTTTAATAAGGGATTCTTTCATCGAGGTGTACACGATGAGTTTCTGGCTGTCATTGCCTGCGGCCTGTTTTTCTTCACCGCCGCCGCAGCCTGCAACAAGCATCATCATGAGCATCATTACAGAAAGCAGCCATACAGTTGTTTTCTTAAGCATTTTAAAACCTCCTTAATTTTGCTGCCTTGCCGGGCAGATTATCAGCGCCGTTAAACAAAAAGTAACAAAACCTTTACTTTTATTTAACTAATATTTTACTTTAATTTAACACATAATTCTGAAAAAAGCAAACAAAAACGTCATTTGTTTTTAACCCTCCGCCACCGGCGTATCAAATGATACAAATAACAAAGGGCGGCACAACACAGCCCGCCCTTTAATAAACTTTTGCCTACTGCCCTGAACTCATTTTAAGCCGATAATGCCTGTTAAAAGCATTGCCACAAAAAATAAACGCACCAGCGTAACCGGTTCCTTAAACAAAATAACGCCCACTATAACGGCGCCCAGCGCGCCAATGCCAGTCCAGATGGCATAAGCCGTGCCCATTGGCAGCGATTTAACCGCGTGCGCCAGAAACCAGAAACTGAAACCCATGCCGATAAAGGTTAAAACCGTAAACATTACATTGGTAAATCCGTGCGAATACTTTAAACAGGTAGACCATACAACCTCAAAAATACCCGCTATAAATAAATCGAACCATGCCATAAATTAAAAACCTCCTTAAAAATGCGGTTAAAACAAAAAATGCCCTTATTTATGTATCTTCTAAGACCTGCGATACATAAATAAAGGCACCTGCTTAACCGGCGTTAAACAGATTGATGTAAGTATAGCACATTAAAAATTTTTTGGCAACATCAGTTTAAAAGGCGCAAACCATACGGTCTGCGCCCTTTTTCTTTCCCTTATTTATAACTGTTTATAATATCTCTAATCTGTCTGTGTTTCCCTTATTTTACGGCTGCTTTATTTTACTGCTTCCGCTACAAGCTTGCCCATTTCGGCAGTGCTTACTTTCTTCAGGCCTTCTGCCCACAGGTCAGGCGTGCGGTAGCCTGCTTCCAGCACTTCGTCAACGGCGCGTTCCACTGCGTCTGCCGCTGCGTCCTGGTTCAACGAATAGCGCAGCATCATGGCAACGCTTAAAATGGTAGCCAGCGGGTTGGCAATGCCCTGCCCCGCAATATCCGGCGCACTGCCGTGGATAGGCTCGTACATGCCTGCGCCGTCACCAAGGCTTGCACTAGGCAGTAAACCGATGCTGCCTGCAATGGTGCTTGCTTCGTCACTTAAAATATCACCGAAAATGTTATTGGTTAAAACAACGTCAAACTGTTTCGGGTTCAGCACCAGCTGCATGGCGCAGTTATCTACATAAAAATGGTTCAGTTCAACATCGATGTATTCCTTGTCGCGCATTTCGGTAACAATTTTGCGCCACATACGGCTGCTGCCCAGCACGTTGGCTTTATCAACGCTTGTTACCTTGCCGCCGCGCTTGCGAGCCGCTTCAAAGGCAAAACGGGCAATGCGCTCTACTTCCGGGCGGGTGTACATTTCAATGTCGCTTGCTTCTTCCACGCCGTCGGCGTTAAGATGTGCTTCGTTATGCGTGCCAAAATAAATGCCGCCGGTCAGTTCGCGTACAATTAAAAGGTCAGCACCTTCGGCACGTTCTGTTTTCAGCGGGCTGAGATGCGCCGTATATTTGGAAACCTTCATCGGGCGCAGGTTGCAGTACAGCCCCAGCCCTTTGCGGATGTTTAACAGGCCTTTTTCCGGGCGGATGGAAGGGTCAACATTATCCCATTTCGGGCCGCCTACCGCACCCAGAAGCACTGCGTCGCTTGCTTTGGCGCTTGCCAGTGTTTCTTCCGGCAGCGGCGTGCCGAAAGCGTCAATAGCCGCGCCGCCAATCAGTTTTTTATCGTATTCAACGGTAAAGTTATATTTTTTAGCCGCTGCGTCCAGCACTTCAACGGCAGCGTCAACAATTTCCACGCCGATACCGTCGCCCGGCAGTAAAGTTATCTTCATATTATTGTTCTCCTTTAAGGTAGTTAATCAGCCCGCCGCAGTCGGCAATTTTCTGAATAAATTCCGGCAGCGGTTTTGTTTTAATGGTAATGTTTTTGTTAACGATTTTAATTTCGCCTTTTGCCATATCCATGTCAAGCTCGTCGCCGGCTTCAATTTTTTTCACGTCGGTGCCAATTTCCAGCACCGGCAGGCCGATATTAATGGCGTTGCGGTAAAAAATACGCGCAAAACTGTCGGCAATAATGCACTTAACCCCTTTAACCTTCAGCACCATGGGTGCGTGCTCGCGGCTGGAGCCGCAGCCGAAGTTTTTGCCTGCCACAACAATGTCGCCCGGCTTCACGTTGGCGGCAAAATTAACGGTTAAATTTTCTTTGGAATCTTCCATGGCATGTTCTGCCAGTTCGTTAAAATCGCTGATGTTCAAATATCTTGCCGGAATGATAACATCCGTATCTACATGGTCGCCATAACGCCAAACTTTACTCATTTCATTACCTCCTCGGGGCTGGTAATATAACCGGTTACTGCGCTTGCAGCCGCCGTGTACGGGCTTGCCAGGTAAACCTCGCTGTCTACATGGCCCATACGCCCGCGGAAGTTGCGGTTGGTTGTTGAAACCGCCCTTTCGCCCGCAGCCAGAATGCCCATATACCCGCCAAGGCACGGCCCGCAGGTCGGGGTGGAAACAGCCGCACCGGCATCAATAAAGGTATCAATATAGCCAAGTATCATGGCTTCTTTATAAATTTCCTGCGTTGCAGGGATGATAATGCAGCGTACGGAAGGATGAACCTTGCGCCCCTTCAGCACTTCCGCAGCCTGCGCCAAATCTTCAAGGCGTCCGTTGGTACAGCTGCCCACAACAACCTGGTCGATTTTAATATCGCGCCCTTCTGCTGCCGGGTGCGTGTTTTCCGGCAGGTGCGGGTAAGCAACAACAGGCACAAGTTTATCAAGTTCAATTTTAATTTCGCGCACATAGTTTGCGTCGGCGTCAGCCTCAAAGCCCTGCCAGTCACGGTCTACGCGGCCTTTAAGGTAAGCTTTTGTTTTTTCGTCCACCGGGAAAATGCCGTTTTTGGCGCCTGCTTCAATCGCCATGTTGCAAATGGTAAAGCGGTCTGCCATTTCCAGTTCAGCCACGCCGTCGCCGCAGAATTCCAGCGACTGGTAACGTGCGCCGTCAACGCCAATCATACCTATTAAAGTTAAAATAACATCCTTGCCTTTTACAAAACGCGGCAGCTTGCCGGTAAGTTCAACCTTAATGGCAGCCGGTACTTTAAACCAGCTGGTGCCGCTCGCCATGGCGCAGCCTATATCGGTAGAGCCCATGCCGGTAGAAAGCGCGTTTACCGCACCATAAGTGCAGGTGTGCGAATCCGCGCCGATAACAATTTCGCCCGGCGCAACAAGCCCGCTGTCCGGCAGCAGGGTATGCTCAATGCCCATGCGGCCAACTTCAAAATAGTTTTTAATTTCGTGCGCGCGCGCAAAATCGCGCATGGTTTTGCACATGGTTGCCGCTTTAATATCCTTGCAGGGAGAAAAATGATCCGGCACAAGCGCAATTTTATTTTTATCAAAAACCGGTTTGCCGATTTTTTTGAACTCATTAATTGCCGGCGGGCCTGTAATATCGTTAGCCAGCACCAAATCCACCTGCGATACCAAAAGGTCGCCTGCCGATACTTCGGGGCGTCCGGCGTGTTTTGCCAGTATCTTCTCCGTCATTGTCATTCCCATAATAACTGCCTCCTGTATTTTTTACTCCATAAAGCTAAATAAAAAACCCCTGCCTGCACTAATGCAGACAGGGGCGATTATTAACCGCGGTACCACCCTGATTGGGTCTTCATTTTGCGTAACGCTGCATCGGCGGCGCTTCCTACTAAAGTTCAAAAGCGCGGCTCCCGGGCGAGCTTTTGCCATTTAACCGCTGCGGCTTGCACCATCCGCCGCCTCTCTTTGCCGGTTGCCGTGGCCTGTTCCCGTTCTTTGCCTTTATCAATAACACAATGCTTA
>CASFZG010000029.1 GCA_949299135.1 uncultured Phascolarctobacterium sp. | reverse complement strand
TTTATTTTATCAAAGGAGGAATTTGTCTTATCATTTCTTTATCGCTTAAGCTTTCCGGAACCCCGCGTCTAACGCGGGGTTTTCTATATACAAAAAAGCGGGTTTTCAATTTTGAAAACCCGCATATTTACTGGTGATCCAGGAGGGATTCGAACCCCCGACCCACGGCTTAGAAGGCCGTTGCTCTATCCAACTGAGCTACTGAACCGTTTATGGAGCGGGCGATGGGAATCGAACCCACAACATCAGCTTGGAAGGCTGAGGTTATACCACTTAACTACACCCGCAATATTAACTTTTTACCTTGGTCGGAGCGGCAGGATTCGAACCTGCGACCCCCTGTTCCCAAGACAGGTGCTCTACCAAGCTGAGCCACGCCCCGAACACAACGTATATTATACCGTTTAACTATTTAAAAGTCAAGCATTTTCCTTTGCTTTTACTTCTTTAAGGTGCTGCTGATACAGTTTGGTTTCGGCAACAACCACGCCGCTCAGCGCCAATAGCGCGATTAAGTTCGGTATCGCCATCAAACCGTTAACTATATCCGCCAAAATCCAGATTGCTTCCAGCTTTAAGAACGGGCCGCAGGCAACAAGGATGATGAAGATAATGCGGTACGGCAAAATTGCTTTTACGCCGACGAGGTATTCCACGCAGCGTTCGCCGTAGTAGTTCCAGCCAAGAATGGTTGTAAAGGCAAACAGCACCAGACCAACCAACAGCAGCAGGCTGCCAAAGGTCGGCAGGCCCATGCTGAACGCCTGCTCCGTCATTGCCGCACCGTTCAGGTCGCCCTGCCATACGCCGGTAACAATCAAAGTCAAACCGGTCAGGCTGCAAATAATAATGGTATCAATAAAAGTACCGGTCATGGAAACAAGCCCCTGTTCAGCAGGCCATTTGGTTTTAGCGGCTGCCGCAACAATCGGCGCACTGCCAAGGCCGGATTCGTTGGAAAATACGCCGCGGGCCACGCCGTTACGCATCGCCATCATCACGCTGGCGCCCAAAAAGCCGCCCGTTGCAGCAGTGCCGGTAAATGCGCCGTCGATAACGCTGGCAAAAGCGCCCGGCAGCTGGTCGGCAAACACAATTAAAATGCCAACGGTGGTAAGCAGGTACAGCACCGCCATAAACGGCACAATTTTGGAAGCAACGTTAGCAATGCTTTGCAGGCCACCGATAGTGATAACCGCAACCAGAACGGTAATGGCAATACCGGTGTAGGTTACCGGGATGCCTGCGGTGATTTGCGTAATTTCAACGATGGAGTTTACCTGCGCAAAAGTGCCGATGCCGAAGTATGCACACAGCACGCCGAAAGCCGCAAACAAAATTGCCAGCGGTTTGTATTTTTTGCCCATGCCCTTTTCAATGTAATACATCGGGCCGCCGGAGATATTGCCGTTGCCGTCCACCGTGCGGTATTTAACGGCCAGCAGACATTCCGCATATTTGGTAGCCATGCCGAAGAACGCCGCCATCCACATCCAGAACAGCGCGCCAGGGCCGCCTGCTTTAATAGCGGTTGCCACGCCAACGATGTTGCCCGTGCCGACAGTCGCCGCAAGGGCGGTACACAATGCTTTAAAGCTGTTTACATCGCCGTGCCCGTCGTTTTTTGCAAAAAAGATAAGTTTTAAAGCATCGCCCAGTTTAAACACCTGCAACAAACGCAGGCGGATAGTCAGCCAGATGCCTGTGCCAACCAGCAAAACCAACAGCGGCGGTCCCCATACAAAAGTATCAATCGTGTTCAATAGCGCAATAACTTCTTCGTTGTTAAACAATTTTGCTTCCCTCTTTCTTTGTGTAATAAAAACTAAAACCGCCGGACAAATCCCAAATCCGGCGGCGAAATAAGCATGCAAAAATAAACAGCGATGTTATTAATGCGCTTAAAGCTCTGTCCTTTGGCCTGAGAGATTAGGGGCAAAGCCCCGTGCACCTTCGGCACCCATTTACCGGGATTCTCCAGAGTTGTGTCCGCACACGGTCTCACCGGCAAGCCGGCACCTGAGAGTTTACTCCTTCGGTAGAAAAATTTCTTCTCCCGCATGCTTCATCCACGTTGATGTTCATTTCTAATTATTATAGCACTTTTTACACCAATTACAAGTGCTTTGTTTACACTTTTGCTAATTTTTTTATTTTAAATAGTCCTTGTTTTCATCAAGATGTTTAAAATACAACTGCGTTTCCTTTACGATAACTCCCGTCAAGAGCAGCAGCGCAATAAGGTTAGGCAGCGCCATCAGCCCGTTGGCGATATCGGCGATAACCCAGATTACTTCCAGTTTTAAAAACGCGCCGCAGCCAACCATGGCGATAAAGAACAGACGGTACGGAATGATTGCCTTAACGCCCAAAAGATAAGCCACGCAGCGTTCACCGTAATAGTTCCAGCCGAGGATGGTGGTAAAGGCAAACAGCACCAGGCCAATCATTAAAAGCAGGTTACCGAACACCGGGAACACCATCGTAAACGCGCTCTGCGTCATGGCAGCACCGTTCAAATCACCGCTCCACACGCCGGAAACGATAATCGTCAAGCCGGTCATGGTGCAGATGATGATGGTATCAATAAAAGTACCGGTCATGGAAATAAGCCCCTGTTCGGCAGGCCATTTGGTTTTAGCCGCTGCCGCAACAATCGGCGCACTGCCGAGGCCGGATTCGTTGGAGAACAGGCCGCGCGCAATACCGTTGCGCATTGCATACATCATCGTTGCGCCTAAAAAGCCGCCGGTAGCAGCAGTGCCGGTAAACGCATCGTGCAGCACCATAGCAACAGCGTCGGGCAGCGCATCGCGGAACGCGAACAGGATTGCCGCCGTAGTTGCAACGTACAGCACTGCCATAAACGGCACAATTTTATCGGCAACTTTGGCAATACTCTGCAATCCGCCCAGCGTGATAACAGCCACCAGCACCGTTAAAATTGCTGCGGTGTAGATAATGGGAATGCCTGCACCGATGTTGGTAATCTCAACAATGGAGTTTACCTGCGCGAAAGTGCCGCTGCCAAAGCAGGCGCAAATCGTACCGGCAACAGCAAAGAAAATTGCCAGCGGGCGGTAGCTTTTGCCAAGGCCCTTTTCGATGTAGTACATCGGGCCGCCGCCGATATTGCCGTTAGCGTCAATCGTGCGGTACTTAACAGCCAGCACGCCTTCGGCGTATTTGGTAGCCATGCCGAAAAACGCCGCCATCCACATCCAGAACAGCGCGCCCGGGCCGCCTGCCTTAATAGCCGTTGCAACACCAACAATGTTACCGGTGCCGACCGTCGCTGCCAGCGCCGTACACAGCGCCTTAAAGCTGTCAACGTCGCCGTGGCCTTCGTTCTTCGCCTTAAAAATCAGTTTTAACGCCAACGGCAAACGCAAAACCTGTATCAGGTTTAACCTGATGGTAAGCCAGATACCTGTGCCAACCAGCAGCACCAGCAGCGGCGGCCCCCACACAAACGCATCAATCTCACTAAAAAATTCCAGCATAGTATCTCCCCTTCTGCAAATAAAATCATAACAAATGCTTAAATTAACAACTTGATGAAAGTCACCGTTATTTTTGCATTATTATGTAAACACATTTTTTATTTTACAGAATAGTTTGTAACTTTGCAAGACTTTAACAAAAGTATACTTGTATGCAAAATACCAAATGCGTTTTTGTACAAAAAATAACCCCTTCCGCGTTATGCAAAAGGGGTTTTAATTTTTTATCAGTCGTAATAATCAATGCCTTCGCCGTTTTTGTAGCTGATGAATTTATCGTTCAGCATCCTTACCGCCGTCAGCACGGCTTTTTTGGCGCTGGCCTGATAATGCTTTTCAATCTGCGCGTTAAGCGCTTCAAGTCCGTCGTTCATGTTGTAGCCCACCAGCATCCGGGCTATAAAATCACTGGCCAGCTTGGTTGCCAAAGTACATTCCGCCTGCAAAATGCAGCCGGTGTGCATGTCAATTTCAACCACCACGCCAATAACCTTATGCACCTCGTAGGCCGTTATGCCGGCCGGCAGCTTGGCATAAGCAGAAAATATAACACTGTTGCGCTGCGTTGCATCAAGCATTGATAAATTCCTCCCTATCTGCGTACCGACAGGCTGCGCACGGAAACGTCAACCTTTTTAACCTGCATCGCCGTCATGTACTCCACTTTTTCTTTTATTTTGTTCTGAAAAACCTTCGTCACTTCAAAAACCTTCACGCCGTAAAACAGCACCACTTCCACCGCAATGGCAATGCCTTTGGTGTCGCTGGTGCGCCGTCTTACGCGGATGCTGTTTACCTTGTCGATGCCCAGCATTTTCTGCGCGATGATATTGATAATATCCTGAATGGCGTAGTCCGAAATAAAAATTTTGCCGTAATAGCTGAACGCCGGACGCACAATTGAGCGGTCTGGCTCGGCGTGCTTGCGCTCCTTGGAAAAAAGATTGTAAGGCAAATCGGCAAAATAGCCGGTAAAATGCGGCTTTAACTCCACCGTCGGCACCGGCACAATATGCTTACCGTCTTTCAGGCGCATCTGCTTGGCCTTTTTCATCTCCTGCCTGCTGGCAATCTGCTGAATATAAACCGTTTTTTCCGGCTGCGGCAGGCCAAGGCGCAAAACAATCTTCTGAATCATATTATCGGAAGTAGCAAGAATCAAAAGCCTGTGTATACCGCCCGTCGCCAGCGCGCTGCGGACAGCGTCGGCGTGGTCGTCCTCCGTAAAAATCGCCCTTTTAACCGCCTGTATTCTGTTGGTTTCATTTTTGGCCGACGTACCGGCTAATATTTTGGTGCCTTTAATCAAAAGCCCGTCGTCGATAATGGCGTCGCAGTTATTATTGTGCGCCACGCCGATTGCGCGGTGGCTTTTGCCCGTGCCGCTCGGCCCTACAAATGCAACAACCTCCATAAATCTTCCTCCGGCAATTTATTTTACCATAGTTTGGATAATGCTTACCTTATCGCTGTCAACCTTAAAAACTCCCAGCTGTTCGGGGAAGCGCCCTTCCACGCCGTGAAAATCGCTGCCGCCGCTGGTTAAAAGTTTGTACTTTGCTGCCAGCTGTGCAAAATACTGCTGCATTTTTTCGTCCGCGCTGGGGTGGTAAACCTCAAGCCCGTCAAAAGCAATATTTGTCAGCAGCGTGTTGACCAGATTTAAATTTTCAATTTCCGCCGGATGCGCCAAAACGGCAATACCGCCCGCTTCATGCAGCAGGCTTACAGCTTCCTCCGGCGATAATTTCGGCTGCGGCTCATAGCCCGGGCGTCCGCGTTTTAACAAAACCTCAAACACCTCATCGACGGACTGAAAATAACCGGCCGCCACCAGCGCCTTTGCCACATGCGGCCTGCCGACCGCCCTGTTTTTGGGGTCGCAGTCCTCCACAGTTATATGGTAACCGAGCGCGCTAATTTTATCAAGCATCCTGTGCAGTCGTGTTTCGCGCGCATGGCGCATTTCCTGTATTTTGTTCAGCAAATTTTCGTTGTGGATATCTATATTATACCCCAAAATGTGGACGCTGTATTCCCCGGCCTGCGAACCCATCTCCACGCCGTTTACAATCTGCGGGGCGTTTGGTATGGTTTGCGCTACCTGCATGGCTTCTTCCATGCCGTTAACGGAATCGTGGTCGGTAATCGCCAGCAGTTTAATGTCCGCCGCGGCGGCCATTTTTACAAGCTGCGTCGGCGTATAGCGCCCGTCCGAAAAAGTGCTGTGCGTGTGTAAATCTACCAGCATTTTATAATTCCTTTGCAATATTCACAAAAGTGCGCACGCCAAAAGCAGTGCAGCCCTTCGGCTTAAAGCCGGCTGCCTTTTCCGCGGTGGACGTGCCGCCGATATCGAGATGCGCCCACGGCGTGCCTTCGTCGATAAATTCACCGATGAACAGGCCGCCGGTAATAGTGCTGGCCGCACGACCGGCGCTGTTCAGCAAATCGGCAACGTCGCTTTTAATGGCCTCCTTACATTCCGGCAGCGAAGGCAGATGATGGTACATCTCGCCCGCTTTTTTGCCTGCGCTGATAACCTGCGCAATCAGTTCGTCATTATTGCCGATAATGCCCGCTGTTTCGTTACCCAGCGCGACGATAACGCCGCCTGTAAGCGTAGCAATGTCAATAACTTTTACAGCCCCCTGACGGCACGCATACCATACTGCGTCCGCCAGTACCATGCGTCCTTCAGCGTCTGTGCTGATTACTTCAATCGTTTTGCCGTTAGCAGCTTTTACAATATCGCCGGGGCGCTGCGCACTGCCGGACGGCATATTTTCGGCGCACGCCATAATGCCGATGACATTGCACGGCAATTTTAAATCCGCAATGGCCTGCATGGTGCCAAGCACAACGGCTGCACCGGTCATATCGTCTTTCATTTCGCCCATGTTGGCTTCCGGCTTGATGGAAATGCCGCCGCTGTCGAAAGTAATGCCCTTGCCTACAAAAGCAGTGTAAAGTGCATCGCCCGCACCATTATATTTAAGTGTTACCATATACGGCGGGTTAACACTGCCCTGCCCAACGGCAAGTATTGCGCCCATGCCTTTGGCACGCATGGCACTGGCATCCAGCACTTCGCATTCCATGCCGCAGCATTCGGCCAGCGCCTGTGCTTCCTGCGCCATGCCCAGCGGCGTAAGCAGGTTGCCGGGGCGGTTCGCCAAATCGCGTGCGTGGCAAACAGCGGCGCTTACCAGGCAGCTATCGCTGCAAACTTTGGCTGCATCCGTTACGTTGGTAACAATGGAATAGTTAATATCTTTGGCCGCTTCCGGCTTGCCCTTACATTCGGTAAATTCGTAGCCGCCCAAAATCAGCCCTTCCACCAAAGCGGAAAGATAATGTGGGCGTGCGGCGTTTAAAAGTATCGGCGCAATTACCAGCGCACTGTCAGCTTTAAGCTTTTTCAGTACGCGCACGGTTTCGCCTGCCGCCTTGCGCAAATCGTTAGGCTTGCAGGCATCCTTGCCACCAAAGCCGCTGATAACAACCTGCTGCAAACCGTTGTCGCCCAGCATCGCAAAATGCGTCATGCTGCCGCAGTCAGCCAGTTTATCGTTCTTTTTCAGCAGTTCGTCCACTGCCTTAACCAGATATTCCGGCGCGTTCATCTTCGGCAAAGCCGGGATGCAGTCCTTGCACAAAAGCAGCACCAGCGTTTCCGCACCGGCAATTTCTTCCGCAGTCAGGTTGTTTTCCCTGACCGCAAACAAATTCTGATAATCTTTCATTATTGTCCCTCTTTTATTTAAAAGTCATTGCTGTATTGAACTCATCCAAAAAGCTGTTGCCGCTGGCGCGCTGCAAAGCTAAATCGCTTACAACCACGCGCATTTCCGTGTTGCGCACGCCGCCGGTGTAATGCGTTGCCAGCGAATGGATTACATACGGCACGTCATTGGAAGTACCGATATACATAACGGTATGCCCATCCATGTAAAGGCATGCGCCCGGCATTAAGCCCTTCACAATCTCCATGCGCTGGGCAGAAGTTTTGCCGGTCAGCATTTGTGCTGCGCCTGCCGTCAGTTCCTGTTCATCCGCGTTGCGCGGCAAAAAGATACCGACGGTGCGGTAAGCATTGGCAACAAGGCTGGAGCAGTCCACGCTTTTGTGCATGCCACCCCACCCGTAAGGCGAACCGTAATATTTAAATGCACTGCGTAAAATGTTATTGCTGGTGTAAGGCAGGTAACCCTTGTGCAGCGCCGCGTTTTTGGCAACATTGCTGTTAACCTCCTGCAAAGTGCCGTTCTGCGCGCGCAGCGGCATTTTAACGGTGTAAATGCTGCTGCCTTCGGTTACTAATTGCAGGCGCGTGCCTTCGTCGCAGTAAACGCTTTCGCCCGGCACTTTTACGTTAAAGCTTTGCCCCGTAACCACTAAAAAGTTCTGCGGGTCAACATATTTCAGCCATGCATCGCGGCCGCAGGTGGCAACGTCAAAACGGCTTATCCAGCCGCGGTAGTTGTAGCTCTGCACATAATAGAAAAAGCCGTTGGCGCTCTGATGCAGGATAACTAACGGCTCGCACGGAGCAATGGCGGTTTCCTGCAAAGCGTCAAAATTATTGTCGGTGGCATAGTAAAACAGCCCTTCGTTGGTCGGCAGCGCGCGCAGGTTGGCACGCCTTACGGTAACGCCGTAGCGCACCTTAATGTCCGTCGGGATTTTATCCACGTTGGTTTCCTTAATCAGAATGTTTTTATAGTTCTGGCTTACTTCCTTGCCCAAGCGGAACAAGGGGTCGTTCAAAATATCATAATTACTCAAAAAATTTTTAACGGTGCTGCCGCTCATGGCCTGCGGGTACGCCGCTAAATCGTAAACCGAAGGTGATTTATCAACAATACGTTTGTTATAGGCCTTAACACCGGCCGCATCCAAAATAAGCTGCTCGCCCGCCGGGTTGTTCTGTACCCAATAATCGGCGCTTACAAAGCTTTCGTAATTGGTAACACCGGCCGCCTCTGCATTAAAGCCGGGCAAAATCAAACACGCACATAAAGCCAAACAGGCAAAAAATTCCTTCAAACGCATTTTACTCACTCCTTTACCGTAAATAAATTCTATTTTTTTCGTTAAAATCCTGCCGGGGATAAAAGAAAAAGACCGTCCCTTCTGGAACGGTCATGTAAATTATTCAATTGATTTGTAAATGCCGGCTTCGCGTTTTTTCTGCGCCGTCTGCGAAATGTAAGTGCCCAAAACCATTTTGTAGCCCTTGCGCTCCACAATCTGTTTAATGTAATCCTTATGCGGGCAGGGCGGGTTGTGGTAGTTATACGACACGATGCAGCTGGCAAGGTAAACGGTAACGTCGTCCTTGCTGTCGCCCCAGCGTTTCAGCTTACGGTTCAAATCTTCCAGCTTGGCTGCAACACCCATGCCGCAGCAACCGCCGCAGGTTGTGGTAAGGTAGTTTACGCCTTCTTCAACGCCTTCAAACTTGCCGGTACGGTTTTCAAAGCTTTTCATGCAGGCATAGCCAACGCATTTTTTAGCGACGATGTCGCACTGTATTACTAAAGCTGTCTTTGCCATTATTTCATCAGTCCGTATTCTTTAAGCATGGCTGCCAGCTGTTCTTTATACGCTGCTCCCAGCGGGGTCAGCGGCAGGCGCGGGTCGCCGCAGTCAATGCCGGTTACCATTGTGGTTGCGGCTTTAACCGGAATCGGGTTCGTTTCCATAAACATGGCTTTGGCCAGCGGAACCATTTTGGTGTTCAGGCGGGCAGCTTCCTTAACGCGGCCGTCCTCATAAGCCTGCATAATCTCCTGCAGCATTTCACCGCCGCAGTTGCTCAGTACGCTGATTAAGCCGGTTGCGCCTACGGACATAAACGGCAGGATTTCGATATCGTCGCCGCTGTAAATGGTAAAATCCTCCGGCAGTACGGTAAACAGCTCATTAACCTGTCCTACATTGCCTGCCGCTTCTTTAATGGCGACAATGTTTTCAAAATCCGCCGCAAGGCGTGCCACGGTTGCCGGTGCAATGTTGCTGCCGGTGCGGCCCGGTACGTTGTACACAATAACAGGCAGCGTGGTTGCTTTGGCAACAGCTGCAAAGTGCCGGTAAAAACCTTCCTGCGTCGGTTTGTTATAGTAAGGGCCTACGATAAGCACGCCGTCAACACCGGCTTCTTCGGCCAGCTTAACCATTTTTACGGTATCGGCAGTGCAGTTGCTGCCTGCGCCCACAACAACAGGCACACGTTTGTTAACGCGCTCCAAAATAACGTGGAACAGCTCCAGCCTTTCTTCAAGCGTCATGGTTGCCGCTTCGCCGGTGGAACCGCACACAACCAGGCCGTCGCTGCCGTGCGCAATCAGCCAGTCTGCCAAATCGGCGGCATTTTTGTAATTGACGCTGCCGTCTGCGTTAAACGGCGTTACCATAGCGGTAAGCAATCTGCCAAAATACGGATTTTTCATAGTAAGCCCCTCTTTCATAATTTAAAAGCCTTGTGAAGCGCCGTTACCGCTTCGTTGACACATTCTTCCTTAATAATTGCGGAAATCGTCGTATCGGAGTCGACGGTCTGCAAAATATGGATTTTATTATCGGCCAGCGCGCTGACAAATTTTGCCATCAGCCCCGGGAAGCCGCGAACCGCTGCAAACACAACGGAAACCTTGGCGCAGTTTCTGTTAACGTCGTAATCAAAACCGGCCTCGTCCAAAACGGTAACGGTTCTGTCCGTATCGCCGCTGAACACTGCAAACATAGAACTGCTTTCCGACAAATTCAAACAGCTTACGCTGATGCCCGCCGCCGCCAGGTCTTCAAACAAAATGCGGCCGCTGCTAGCATCGGCGTTATCCAGCCTTACACGGAACTGCACCAAATCCTTCAGATAAGTTACGCCGCTGATTCTACGCTCGGCAACGGAGTTTTCCACTTCCATGCCGGAAATATCGCTGGTAATCAGCGTGCCCGGCGCATCGCTGAAGGTGGATTTAACAACAACCGGAATATTCTTGCGCATGGCAATTTCCACCGCGCGCGGGTGGATTACCTTCGCACCCTGCTGCGCCATCTGCGCCACTTCGGCGTAGGAAATTTTGTGCAGAATCGTCGCTTCTTTAACAATACGAGGGTCGGCGGTCATTACGCCTTCCACATCGGTGTAAATTTCAATTTTTTCGGCGTTCAGCGCCACGCCCAAAGCCGCTGCGGTAACATCGCTGCCGCCGCGCCCCAGTGTGGTAAACTTGCCATGGTTTTCCGTCATGCCCTGAAAACCGCAAATAACGGGAATAACGCCTGATTCAAGCAAATGCCTCAAATCGTCGGTTTTAATGTTTTTTATGCGCGCCGCGCCAAACTGCGAATCAGTAATAATACCGGCCTGTCCGCCCGTCAGCGCCATAGCGTTAAAACCAAATTTTTGCAACGTCGCCGCCATAATGCAGGCCGAAATAATCTCACCGCAGCACATCAGCATATCCTGCTCGCGCACGTTAACGGAAAGGTTAGCTTGCTTTAAAAAGTCAATCAGCGTATCGGTTGCGTAAGGCGCGCCCTTGCGGCCGATTGCGGAAACCACTACCACCGGCGCATAACCGCTGCGGATAGCGTGCTGCACCTTGTCTTTAACGGCGGTGCGTGCCTGTTCATCAACGACGGAAGTACCGCCGAACTTTTGGATTAGTATTTTCATCAGCGCCGCACTCCGTTAAATCCAGCCGTTTTTAATCATCGTTTCGGCAATCTGCAAAGTGTTAAGCGCAGCGCCCTTGCGGATCTGGTCGCCCACTACCCACAGGTTAAAGCTGTTGGGTGCGGATTCGTCGCGGCGGATACGGCCGACATAAACCTCGTCGGTGTCGGAGGTATACAGCGGCATCGGGTAGGTCTGCGTTGCCGGGTCGTCCTGCACAATAACGCCGGGGAATTTGGCCAGCGCTGTTTTAATTTCGTCCAGCGTCAGGTCATGCTCCAATTCAATATTAACGGATTCCGAATGGCTGCGGTATACCGGCACACGGATAGTCGTCGCGGTAATGCGCATATCGTAATCGTCCAGAATTTTTCTGGTTTCGTTCACCATCTTCATTTCTTCTTTGGTGTACAGGTTGTCGCAGAAAACGTCAATCTGCGGAATCAGGTTAAAGGCAATCGGGTAATGCTTTTCCGCACTGGCGGAAGGTAAAATGTTGGCAACCATTTCTTTGCCGTCAAGATAATCCTTCGTCTGGTTCGTCAGCTCGTCGATACCTTCCTTGCCCGCGCCGCTTACTGCCTGATAAGTGGAAACGATAATGCGTTTAATCCTTGCCAGATCGTGAATCGGCTTTAACGCCATTAACATAATAATGGTAGAGCAGTTAGGGTTGGCAATGATGCCCTTATGTTTCAAAATAGCTTCCAGGTTAACCTCCGGCACAACCAAAGGCACCTCCGAGTCCATGCGGAAAGCGCTGGAGTTATCAATTACAACGGCACCGGCTTTAACGGCATACGGCGCAAACTCCTTGGAGATGCTGCCGCCCGCGAACAGCGCGATGTCGATGCCTTCAAAGGAATCGTGCGTTGCTTCCTGAACGGTGTAATCCCTGCCCATAAAGCTGATTACCTTGCCCGCGCTGCGTTTGGATGCCAATAAGCGCAGCTCGTTAAACGGAAAATTTCTTTCTTCTATCAGTTTTAAAAATTCTGCACCCACCGCACCGGTTGCGCCCAAAATTGCTACGTTGTACTTTTTCATAAACATCCCCCAAATTATAATAATTTATCCAAACCGTAAACAAGGCCCTTAACGCCGCCGATTTTACGGCAGCCCAGCATTACGCCCGGCATATAGCATTCACGGTTAATCGGGTCGTTGATAATCTTTAAGGTTTCGCCCTGGCTGCCGAACACAACCTCCTGCGAGGCAACATAACCCGGCAAACGCAGGCTGTGGATTTTCATACCTTCAAAATCTGCGCCGCGCGCACCCGGCATGGTTTCCTTTTCATCGGGGTGGCCCTGCTTCATGGCAGCACGCACTTCGGCAATTTTCTGCGCCGTTAAAACAGCTGTGCCGGAAGGAGCGTCCAGCTTTTTATCGTGGTGCTTTTCGATAATTTCCACATTACTGAAATATTTAGCGGCTTCGCAGGCCAGCTTAATCATTACCACTGCGCCCAGCGCAAAGTTCGGCGCAATTAAAACGCCAACGCCTTTTTCCTTTGCCAGTTTGTCAATTTCATCCAAATTTTCTTTGGTAAAACCGGTTGTGCCAACAACGGCATTTACGCCCATGCCGATAATTTTACGCAGATTGTCCATTACAACGTCCGGACGGGTAAAATCAACTACCACGTCCGGGCGGGCGCAGGTAATGGCGTTTTCCAAATCGGTATCAACGCCCATCACGCCGCCGTCATAATAAGGAATTGTTTTATCCGCGCCGTTAATATCAACAACAGCGCTTAAATTCATATCATCCTGCTGCATAACCGTTTTGCAAACTTCCGTGCCCATTCTGCCCAAAGCACCGTTAACCAAAACTCTTATCACTTTGCCAGCCCCTTTCTTCTACAAACAAAAACCGTTGAGAAAGACTTCCCAACGGCATTACATTCTGCAAAATCATTGAGATAGCCCTCCGCCTTTGTGGCGACAGTCCGGCAGTTATTCACCGACGGCCCAGCATAAAAAACATGGCTGCTTTTTAAACTTCGGCGGTTGCCCTTTCAAACGCTTCATCGCTCCCGCTCAGCGTCATACTGATGTGTTCCGCTCCTCTATCAAACAATTTTATAGAATAATTATATAACCCATTACAACTGTTGTCAAATAAAGTGTAACAAAAATTCATAAAAATTCAATTTTTTATCAATCGCTGCACAAAATTGTTTACTTTTTTACAAAGAAAGCTGCACAAATTTCTGCACAGTAGCTGATTTATCTTTTTATAAATCACATTTCAACCACACTTTAGTTTGTAAAAAACCATCCGGCAATTTAATTATGGAAAACAATAACCCATCTTTAACGTAAGTAATGGTATTCTCATCTTTTTGCAAAAACTGCCAATTTTCTTTTTCTAATATTTTTTTGTATTCTTCAACAATTTCATCAAATGGTTTTTCATACTTATATTTACTGTTAATAGCATAATCAAAAAAACGCGGCTCTCTCAAATCTATTAATTCATGTTTTTCATCAGGATAAACTTTATACCATTCGTTCCACATTGGTATATTATTTGTTATATACGGTTGTTTTTCTGAAAGTAAAAATAAATTTAGAAAATTTAGTATAAAATTAAACATAATATAATAAATTATTATAGTTGAAATTATAGAACTAATAAATGTAATTTTATTACAATATTCATATTTAAATTGTTTAAATGTCAAATTTAACGCCTCTCTTCTACACTTATCAATACAACTGTTGGAATATTATTAATCACTTTTATCGACCCATCAACAAAATAATCTTGAAAATAGATTATATTTTTATCTTTAATTAATTTTATATTATCAAATAAATTTCTATTTTTTAAATTTTCATAATAATAATCTATTGCTTCTCTAGCGTTACTATTTTTTAATTCAACTTTTCTTTCCAAACAAAATAATCTTGTACGTTGTTTTTCAATATATTTATTAGTTATCCATTTAGAATAAGATGGGTCACGTATATCTTGAAACTTTTCGTAAATCTTAATCTTATACGCTGGTTCGGTATATTCTTGTACTTGTATTCCAAAAAATGTTGCTCCCCAAATACCATCATACATTACATAACTTGTGAGCAAAAAGGCTATAACAAAACCTAATTTTATTCCAGATATAATTTGCTGCTTCATAGTAATAAATCACCACCATTTAATTAAGTAATGTATAAAATATAAACCAATAATTTTTTCTCATCAAATCTAACACAAATGCCGTTTTAGCAGGCAACAATATTAGTTTTACTGTAACCAACCAAAACGGCATTAAACCTTAACTTAATTATATACTATTTTTTCAAAA
>CASFZG010000028.1 GCA_949299135.1 uncultured Phascolarctobacterium sp. | reverse complement strand
TGCCGAAGCGCACCCCGATTGGGACGAATACGACCGCTACGATGAAAAGATGAAAATCAAAGAGCAGCAGGAAGCGGAAAAAGCAGCGCAGGAAGCTGCGGATAAAAAAGACGAAACTAAATAATTTACTTATAACGCAAAAAATCCCGCCAAAGCGGGATTTTTTATTTTGCTGTTATACACTTTTAAATTGTTTTTACCACGCCAATACTTCCACGCCGGTGTCGGTAATAAGCACGGTGTTTTCCCACTGGGCGGACATGCTGCCGTCCTGCGTATAAACCGTCCAGTCATTGGTAGAATCGATAAACACATTGCGGCGGCCGGCGTTAATCATCGGCTCAACCGTAAATACCATGCCCGGCACCATCAGCATACCGGTGTTCTTTTTGCTGTCGTGGCATACAAAAGGTTCTTCGTGAAAATCCACGCCGACGCCGTGCCCGCCGAACTCCGTCACCACGCTGTAGCCATGCTTGCGCGCAAACGGGGCAATGGCAGCGCCGATATCGCCGATAAAGGCCCACGGCTTGCAGGCTTCAACGCCGCGGCGCATACATTCTTTGGTAATTGCCACCAAATCCTGATTGGGCTTGCTGACCTTGCCAATCATAAACATACGCGAAGCATCGGCGTAAAAGCCGTTATAAATAGTCGTAACGTCCACATTGATAATGTCGCCGCTTTTCAGCACCGTCTTATCCGGAATGCCGTGGCAAACCTGGTCATTAACGGAAGTGCAGATGCTTTTAGGGAAGCCGTAAAAACCGAGGCACGCGGGAATGCCGCCGTTTTTGGTAATAAAATCGTAAGCCAGCGCGTCAATTTCCTCAGTCGTCATGCCGGTTTTAATTTTTTCGGCAATCAAATCAAGGCAGGCGTTGTTAATCTTCGCCGCCGCGCGGATGCCCTCAATCTGCTCCGGCGTTTTAATCATTTCCGGCTCGGGCACTTCGCAGCCTTTGGCTTTGTATTCGGCAATTTTTTCCTGTATCAGTTTAATATCCATATAAATCTCCCTTTAACGCTGATTTAATTTAACACTGATATTATAACACATAACGGGCGCTAATACAGCCCAAAGTTAGTTAGTGCTTACAAAATTATTTTTTCTATTATTTTGCGCGCCTTTGTGGTAAAATATTGTTAGTTTTTGTATAAGGAGGAGCCGATGGAAGCTTATTATTCCCATATTGCCGATTTTATTTTACACTTTGACCGTTACCTGCCTGTGGTTATGGAAGCCTACGGGCACTGGATTTACGCCTTTTTGTTCATCATCGTCTTTTGCGAAACGGGGCTTGTTGTAACGCCGTTTCTGCCGGGCGACTCACTTTTGTTTGCCTGCGGCGCTCTGGCGGCTACCGCCGATGGCTTGAGCCTGCCGCTTTTGACGGTTATCTTTTTAGTGGCTGCCGTTACCGGCGATGCCTGCAACTACGAGATTGGCAAGCACTTTGGGCATAAGATGCTTGAGGCGCACTCGCGTTTTATCAAGCCTGAATACGTAAAAAAGGCCGAAGATTTTTACGCCAAGCACGGGCACAAAGCCATCTTTCTGGCGCGCTTTGCCCCGATTGTGCGCACCTTCGCGCCGTTTGTGGCAGGCATCGGCAGCATGCACTACCGCACCTTTGCCACCTATAATGTTACCGGCGCCTGCACCTGGGTATTTATTTTCCTCGGCGGCGGTTACTTTTTCGGCAACATTCCGTTTATCAAACAAAATTTTTCGTACGTTACCATGGGCATCGTGCTCTTTTCGCTGACGCCGATTATTTTTGAAGTTATCCGCAGCAGGCGCGGCAATTAACGAAAGAAGGTTTAGACATGCATTATTTTACCAGCGACTACACCACCGGCTGCACGCCGGAAATTTTAGAGGCTTTGAGCGCCACGAACCTTGAAGAAACGCCGGGCTACGGCGAAGACGTTTACTGCGAGGCAGCAAAGGCGCTGATTCAGAAGGAATGTGCGCGCCCCGACGCCGACGTTTACTTTTTAATGGCGGGCACGCAGACCAACCTGACTATTATCGCGGCGGCGCTGCGCCCCTTCCACGGCGTATACGGCACCGTGCGCAGCCATATCAACACGCACGAAGCAGGAGCGATTGAACGCGGCGGCCATAAAGTAATTGCCCTGCCGGATGTTGACGGCAAACTTACCGCGGCGCAGATTGCCGCAGAGCAGGAAAAATACCTGCACGACCCCAGCCGCGAACACATTGTAATGCCTAAAATGGTGTACATCTCGCAGCCGACAGAAATCGGCACGCTGTACAGCAAACAGGAGCTGGAAGATTTGTACGCCGTCTGCAAGCAGTACGGTCTGTATCTGTACATTGACGGCGCGCGTTTGGGCTACGGCTTAACCAGCCCCGCCTGCGATTTTACCATGGCCGACCTTGCAAATTTGTGCGACGTGTTCTACATCGGCGGCACCAAATGCGGCCTGCTGTTCGGCGAAGCCGCCGTTATTTTGAACCCTGCCGTTAAAGAAGACTTTATCCCGCTGGCAAAACAGTGCGGCTCTATCCTTGCCAAAGGCAGACTGCTCGGCATCCAGTTTGAAGCCATGTTCACCAACGGTCTGTATTACAAAGTTTGCCGGCAGGGCATCGACACCGCCATGCAGATTAAAGCGGCGTTGCAGCAAAAAGGCTTTGAATTTCTGGTAGATTCTCCCACCAACCAGCAGTTTGTCATCGTGCCGAGGGAAGTTTACGAAGAAATCTGCAAGCACTTTACCGTCGCCCTGTGGGAAAACCTGCCGGATAACAAAGTCGCCGTGCGTATCTGCACCAGCTGGTCCACCTCGCAGGATGCCGTTGATAAATTCTGCAAGTTTATAAAAGAAATGTAAGATAAAACAAAAACACCTGCCGTAAAGCAGGTGTTTTTTATTGCCTTTATTCAACTACTTCTTGCTCCACAGCCATATTTGGCGGCAGCACCAGATGATGAAGATGCCGCAGAAGTCGAGCACGATGTCCGTAATCTGCGCATTGCGGCCGGGCACGGAAAGCTGGATGTATTCATCCGCCACGGCGACAGCTAAGCCTAAAAACAGGATGTAGCCGGAAGCCACACGGTTGGAAATGCGCCATGCGATAAAAGTATTAACCATTATCACCGCCAGCATGGCAAATTCTGCCAGGTGTGCCAGCTTGCGCAGGCGTGCTTCCAGACGGTCCACCGGCATCGGGTCGCCGATGGCGCTGTAAAAGCTGTCCAGCCACTGGGCTAAGAGACTGCTGGCGTTGTGCGAAGTTTCCGCAGACATGGACGAGTTAAAGAAGATAAAACCGGTGAACAGCACCAGCAAAAGCAGCCACAAAAACTTTCTCATTTGCGCGCCGCCTTACTCTTTGCGCGTAAGCAAATCCATAACCATCATGTTGCTTACCACGCCGATGCCGCCGGGCACAGGCGTATACGCGCCGGCTTTGCCGACAACGGCAGGGTCAACATCGCCCACCAGTTTGCCGTCAACGACGTTAATGCCGACATCGACAATAACCGCGCCTTCTTTAATCATATCGGGCGTTACAAAGCAGGGTTTACCCACAGCCGCCACGATAACATCCGCCGTGCGGGTAATTTCCGCAAGGTTTTTGGTTTTGCTGTGGCAGACGGTAACGGTTGCGTTTTTGTTTAACAGCAGGTTGGCAACGGGCTTGCCCACCACGTTGCTGCGGCCGATAACAACGGCGTGCCTGCCTTCCAGCTCAATGCCGTAATGCTCCAGCGTCGCCATGCAGGCACGCGGCGTACAGGGCGACATGGTGCCGTAGCCAAGGTACATATCGCCGACGTTTTTCACGTTCAGGCAGTCCACGTCCTTGCTGGCGGTAACAGCAGTGCCGACAGCGTCGCTGCTCAACGGCTCCGGCATCGGCATCATTGGCAGAACGCCGGTAATATAACGGTTGTGGTTCATGCGGGCAATGTCGCGCAGCAAATCCTCCTGCTTCACATCGGCAGGATACAAAATTTCCTTCACGTAAATGCCCATGCTGTCCGCCAGCTTCATCAGGCGGTCCTTATATACGTGCGAAGCCGGGTCGTCGCCCACGACGATAATTGCCAGCGTAACCTTGCGCCCTTTTTCCAGCGCGCGCGCCACACGGGCGATAATCGTTTCACGGTAGGCGTCAGCCACAGGCTTGCCTTTCATCAACAAAGTTTCCATACAAATCTCCTTAGAACAGTCCGCTGATAACGCCGTCGTCGCTGACGTCGATTTTTTCGGCGGCAGGAACTTTCGGCAGCCCCGGCATCGTCATAATGTCGCCGGTTAATACTACCACAAAGCCTGCACCTGCTGCGATGCGGCAGTTTTTAATGGTAATTTCAAAGCCTTCCGGGCGGCCGAGCAGCGCCGGGTCATCCGAGAAGGAATATTGGGTTTTGGCCATGCAGACAGGCAGATGGCCGTAGCCCATTTTTTCAAAGTCTTTCAAAGCGTTGGTTGCTTCTTTGGTATAGTTTACGCCCACCGCGCCGTAAATATTTTTGGCGATGGTTTCGATTTTTTCCTTCAGGCTCAGTTCGTCGCCGTACAGCACTTTAAAGTCTGCTTTTTCTTCAGTTGCCAGGCGCACAACTTCTTTGGCCAGTTCAACGCCGCCTTCGCCGCCTTTGGCAAACACTTCGGACAGCGCGACATTTACGCCGTGGTTTGCGCAATGGGCGCGGACAGCTTCCAGTTCTTCCGGCGTATCCTGCGCGAAGGCATTGATGGCAACAACCAGCGGCAAGCCGTATTGTTTAATGTTTTCGATGTGTTTTTCAAGGTTGACCATGCCGCGTTTAACTGCTTCCACATCGGGGGTAGCAAGTTCGGTTTTCGGCACGCCGCCGTGCATTTTAAGCGCGCGGACTGTTGCAACCAGTACAACCGCATCCGGTTTTAAACCGGCATAACGGCATTTAATGTCAAAGAATTTTTCAGCGCCGAGGTCTGCACCGAAGCCTGCTTCCGTAATGGTGTAATCGGCCAGTTTAAGCGCAGTTTTAGTTGCCATTACGCTGTTGCAGCCGTGCGCAATGTTGGCAAACGGCCCGCCGTGGATAATGGCCGGTACGTTTTCCAAAGTCTGTACAAGGTTCGGTTTAACTGCGTCTTTCAGGAGCGCAGCCATAGCGCCCTGTGCTTTCAGCATGCCTGCGGTGACGGGGTTGCCGCTGTAATCGTAAGCAACGATGATTTTGCTCAGGCGTTCCTTCAAATCATGCAGGCCGGTTGCCAGGCACAAAATAGCCATTACTTCGGACGCAACGGTAATGTCAAAGCCGTCCTGGCGCGGTACGCCGTGCGCTTTGCCGCCAAGCCCGACAATAATGTTGCGCAGTTCGCGGTCGTTCATATCGACAACGCGTTTCCACACAATGCGGCGCGGGTCGATGTTAAGGGTATTGCCCTGCTGGATGTGGTTGTCCAGCATCGCTGCAAGCAGCATGTGGGCAGATGTTATGGCGTGGAAATCGCCCGTAAAATGCAGGTTGATGTCTTCCATCGGCACTACCTGCGAATAACCGCCGCCGGCAGCACCGCCCTTAATGCCCATGCAGGGTCCGAGCGAAGGCTCGCGCAGGGCAACGATAACGCTTTGCCCGATTTTGGCAAGGCCCTGTGCCAGACCAACGGTAGTGGTGGATTTACCTTCACCGGCAGGCGTCGGCGTAATGGCCGTAACCAGAATCAGTTTGCCGTCGGGTTTATTTTGCACCCTTTTAATCAAATCCATGGAAAGTTTGGCTTTGTAACGGCCGTAAAGTTCAATATCCTCCTCGCCGATGCCGAGCTTTTTGGCAACTTCGGTAATAGGCAGCATATGTGCCTGCTGAGCAATTTCAATATCCGATAACATCTTGGTACCTCCCTTTATTTACACTGCAAAAAATAACCGTATCTTATTTAAATTCTCTGCGAGGCTCCGTTTTTCCTTCCGGTAGAGATAAAATATTATTCAAACCAGATTTCCAGTTTTGTGCCTTCCGCGGCGACTGTGCCCGGCGCCAGCGATTGCTTTTTGGCGCGCCCGCTGCCGTAAGGCACCAGCACCAGATGCCCGCGCTGCACAAGTTCAGCCGTCTGGCGCATGTCAAGCCCCGTAAAGTCCGGCACTTTTACCTTGCCGTCCGGCAAAAATTCCATTACCGGCACTTTGGCAGCTTTGGTGTCCTTGCCGTGTTCTTCAAACGAAGGCAGCCCTTCATGCGTGCTGGGCTGCACGCCTTTGGCAACCAGAATCTGCTGCAAGGTATCCTTAAACACCGGGGCGGAAACCTGCGAACCGTAGAAAGCGCCCTGCGGCGTATCCAGCATTACCAGCATCGCATACTGCGGATTGGCCGCCGGTACAAAACCGACGAAGGAAGCAATGTATTCGCCCGGCGCGTAACCGCCCTGTTCGGCCAGTTTTTCCGCCGTGCCGGTCTTGCCCGCAATCTGATAGCCTGCAATATGCGCCGGTTTACCGCCGCCCTCGCTGACTACTTTTTCCATCATCGTGCGCATCTGCGAAGCAACATCCTCGCTGATAACGCGGCGCACAACTTCTTTTTTGCCCTCGCGCAGCACGCGCCCGTCCGGCATTACAATCTTGTCAATAATGTAAGGCTTAAGCAGCTCGCCGCCGTTGGCAATGGCGCAAATCGCGCGCAGCATCTGCAAAGGCGTAACGGCAATGCCCTGCCCAATTGCCATGGTGGCGATATCAGGCTCGTACATATCCTCCGGATTGTACAGAATGCCGCTTTCTTCGCCCGGCAGTTCAATGCCTGTCGGCTGGCCGAAGCCGAATTTTTTGCTGTAATCGGTCATCTGGCGCGCGCCGAGCTGCATGCCCAGCTGCACCATGCCGGTGTTGATGGAGTATTTGATGATGTCCTCAAACGGGACATAGCCGCGGCCTTCGCCGTCCCAGTTGCGGATAACGCGGTCGGCAATTTTAATGCTGCCCGCATCGTTAAACATGGTCTGCGGCGTAATGATGTTTTCACTCAGCCCCATACAGCCTACAATCGGTTTAAAAACAGAACCCGGCTCGTAAATAATGGAAATTGCCCTGTTCGTCCACGTAGAAACGGGGTATTCGCCAAAATCGTTAGGGTCAAAGGTCGGGCGCGAAGCCATGCCCAGTACCGCGCCGGTATGCGGGTCCATCAAAATGGCTGCCGCCGCACGCGATTTTGTTTCCTTCATGGCGCGGTCAAGCGCGTCCTCCAGCACAAACTGAATTTTGCTGTCGATGGTAAGGTACACCGTCGGCATATTCTGCGGGCGCGAATGGTTCATGCCCGCTTCGCCCATCGGGCGTCCCAGTGCGTCCACCATTTCTTCCTGCTCGGTTTTGGCGCCTTTAATTACGGAATCAAGCGCCAGCTCAATACCGGCGAGCCCCTTGTCATCCGTGCCTACAAAACCCAGAATCTGCGCGGCCATGCTCTTTTTGGTGTAGTAACGCTTGCTTTCTTCCAAAAAGTGCAGGCCCGGCAGTTTGTTTTCCTTAACTATGCGCGTAACCTCGTCCGCCTCTTTCGGCGTCAGCGTTCGCTTAATCCATATAAAACGTGCTTCCGTAGTAAAATCGCTGTACAGGCTTTCGGCACTGATGCCGAGCGGCCCTGCCAGTAAATCTGCCGCCAGGCGCTTAACGTTGCGCCCGCTTTTGGCAGCCGCACTGTCCGGGCGGTCCTCCATTTCAACAGGGTCAACATACAGCGATTTTGCCATAATGCTTACGGCAAGTTCTTCGCCGTTGCAGTCCACAATCGCCCCGCGCGGCGAATACATTACATCCGTGCCCATGGCCTGTGCCATCGACTGCTGCGCCATTGCGTCGCCGCGTACAATTTGCAGCCACACCAGGCGCCCGATAACTATGGCAAAAACGGTAAAAATTAATGCAAACAGCCCAAAAAAGCGTTTTTTGCTGCTGTAAAACTTAAATTCTTTTCTCATCTGCGCCACCCCCTGCGCCTTAAATCAGAGGTTGGCATAATGGGCGGCATACCGGCATCGCGCAGCAGTTCTTCGCGCTTTTCGCGCTTAACCTCCGCCTTATAAACCGAAAGCGCCAGCCCCAGCGCCGTAAGCGATACCACCATGGAAGTGCCGCCGTAACTTATAAACGAAAGCGGCACGCCGATAACCGGCAGGCAGCCGCATACCATCAGCATATTGGCCGCAGCCTGCCCCACAACCAGAAGCGTTACGCCGCTGATGAGCATGAAGCCTTCCTCATCACGGCAGGCAGCCGCCATGCGGAACAGCGCAATGCCCAAAAGCGCAAACAGAAAAATTAAAAACACGGCGCCGCCAAAACCCCATTCCTGGCAGTAAATGGCAAAGGCAAAATCGGTATGTGCCTCCGGCAGATAAAAGAATTTGCCGCTTCCCTGCCCCCACGGCACGCCCAAAACACCGCCGCTGCCGATAGAAATTAACGACTGCACCATCTGGTAGCCCGCGTTGGAAGGGTCGCTCCACGGGTCGTACCACACCAGAACCCTTTGCAGGCGGTACGGCGCAATGGCAATAAGCCCCACAACGCCTACGAAGCCGCCTGCCATTAAAAGCAGCAGCATGCGCAGCGGAAGCCCTGCCAAAATATACATACCCACGGAAAGCGCAACAACAATCGCCGCCGTGCCCATATCCGGCTGTTTCAAAACCAGAGCGCCGTATATCAGCGCCATTACCATCGTTTTGTTGCCCGGGTAATCAAACAATGCCGGGCGCAAGTGTTTTTTCAGCCGCTTGCCAAGCTCACCGGCGCACACCATAATTACCGCCAGCTTTGCCAGCTCCGAAGGCTGGATGCTGATTGGACCGACATACAGCCAGCGCTGCGCGCCCTTGGTCGTTACGCCTACTGTTTCAACGGCAATCAATAGCACCAGCACCGTAAAATAAATTATGTTCAGCCAGTGCCTGTTCAGCCACAGGTGGTAATCAGGACCGCGCAGGCCCAGCCACAGCATTACGGCAAAGCCGATAACGGCAAAAATAATATAGCGTTTTAAGTAAAAATACCCGTCGCCGAACATATCCGTCGCTTCCACAAAGCTGGCGCTGAACACGTTAATGCAGCCAATCGCCAGCAGCAAAAGCGTAATCCATATTACGGCGTCACGCGGGTTTTCCCAAATTAAAAAGTGCCTCTGCATAAAAGCTCCTACTTAAATACAACCTCGCAAAAATTAATGGGCGTGCCCAAAGCGCTGAACTTCTGCTCATACTCCGTCTGCACGGCGTTTTCGTATTCCGAATGGTGCAAATCGTAGCTCAGCGCAATAATTTCCAGCCCGAACTCCTTAAACTCCTCCACGGAAAAATCAAACAGCCCGCGGTTATCCGTTTTAAAACGCAAGTGCCCGCCGCTGCCGAGCAGCCTTTGGTATTTTGCCAGAAAGTTGCGGTGCGTCAGGCGGCGTTTGGCGTGGCGTGCCTTCGGCCACGGGTCGCTGAAATTTAAATACAGCTCCTTAATCTCGCCCTGCTCAAACCAATCCTCCAAATTTTCCGCGTTGGCGCAGATAACAACGGCGTTGTCCAGCTTGTTATCCATAATATATTTGCCCGGATAGTACGAAATATCATGCTGCGTTTCCACGCCGATAAATGCCTTGTCCGGGTTCAGCTCGGCCATGCCGGTTAAAAAGCGCCCCTTGCCGCAACCGATTTCAAGACACAGACGCTTACCGGGGAAGCGCTCCTGCCAGTGCCCTTTGTACTGCTCTAAGTTGTGCATCAGCACGTATTTATCCTTTAATTCTTCCATTGCCGTTTCAATCCACGGCTTTTTTCTTAAACGCATAACTACCGTCCTTTATAAAAATTTACATCTATTAATTATATCATAAAACGCAATATTTTTTACAGCGGCTTTTAAATTATCCCGCCTAAGCGGATATTTGACGAAGCGTTGGCCAAGTGCTATATTTAACTTGTAAGGGCGCTGCCCCCAAAGGAGGTTTTACCATGAATGAAGCAATGCAAAATTTACTGACCAGAAGAAGCTGCCGCAAATATAAACCCGATATGGTTCCGCAAAATGTGCTGGACGAAATTTTAAAGGCCGGCACCTACGCCGCCACCGGCCACGGCAACCAGAGCCCCATTATGATTGCCGTTACCAATAAAGAGCTGCGCGACAAATTAAGCAGGCTCAACGCCAAAATTTTCGGCAAGCCGGACTTTGACCCGTTTTACGGCGCGCCGGTTGTCGTTATCGTGCTGGCAGATAAAAAATTCCCGACTTACGTTTACGACGGCAGCCTTGTTATGGGCAACCTGATGCTGGCCGCACACGCAAGCGGCATTGCCAGCTGCTGGATTCACCGCGCCAAGGAAGAATTTGAGCTGCCCGAAGGCAAGGCGATTTTAAAAGAGCTTGGCATTGAAGGCGACTACGAAGGCATCGGTCACTGCATTTTAGGCTATGCCGACTGCCCCGAACCGAAAGCAGCGGCGCGCAAGGAAAATTACGTTTACTACGTTAAATAAGCGGCGTTATTAACCAAAAATTTACAAACATCCGGCAGGCAAACACAGCTGCCGGGTGTTTTTTTATGCCAATCGGGCGAAAAACGGCTAAAATTAACGCCACGCCCCTTTACGCTTACAGTCAGGGAAGCATTGGCAAACTACAGCCTTAAATTAACCGCAAAAGACTGTTTTTTTACTTTTTTGCCTCTTTTATGCAGGCGCCGCTTATGATAAAATTAGATAAGTATACTTTTAACGGAGGTGACTGTTTCCCTCGCGGAAACGAATTGTTTGGATTATCTTGTCATAGTTTTTAACATTGTTGTTATTTTATTTCTGGTAGCGCTCAACGGCTTTTTCGTAGCGTCGGAGTTCTCCATCGTCAAGGTGCGCCCTTCAAGGCTTGACACCTTAATTAAGGAAGGCAACAAAAGCGCCGTTTACGCCCGTAAGGTAACGGAACACTTAGACGCTTATCTTTCCGTAACGCAGCTTGGCATTACGCTGGCCTCCCTCGGCCTTGGCTGGATTGGCGAGCCTGCCGTTGCCAAAATGCTGGCGCCTGTATTTGCGCTTTTAAAACTGCCGCCGCAGCTTGAACACACGCTGGCGTTTGTACTGGGCTTTTCCGTAATCACCGCCCTGCATATCGTACTGGGCGAGCTGGTGCCGAAATCCCTTTCCATCCAGAAAACGGAAGCCATCGTTTTATTCGTGGCGCGCCCGCTGATTATGTTTGATAAGCTGATGTACCCGGCCGTATGGTTTTTAAACCACGTCGCCAACTGGACGCTGCGCCGCATGGGCATCAACGCTGCCAGCGAAGCAGAAGAAGCGCACAACGAAGAAGAAATCCGCATTTTGATGGAAGAAAGCTACAAATACGGTTACATTGACAAAAGCGAGCTGACTTACCTTGACAACGTGTTTGATTTTTCCGACCGCAGCGCCGGTGAAATCATGGTACCGCGTACCGACATGATTTGCCTGTACCTTGAAGACAGCTTCGACGACAACATCAAAACCGCATTAAGCGAACGCATGACGCGTTACCCCATCTGCAACGAAGATAAGGACCACATCATCGGCTTCCTGCATATCAAGGATTTGCTGCGTGCCCTTAACGACGGCAAAAAGCCGGATTTAAGCACACTGGCGCGCGACGTGCTGGAAGTGCCTGTTTCCATGCCTATCAGCAACCTGCTGCGCTTATTGCAGAAGGAACGCAAGCAGCTGGCCATTTTGATTGACGAATACGGCGGCACCGCCGGTATGGTAACGATTGAGGACATTCTTGAAGAAATCGTCGGCGAAATTCAGGACGAATTTGACGAAGAACGCCCCGAAGTTGAAGAAGAAACCGACAAAACCTACTCCATCGATGGCAAAATGCTGCTGGAGGACGTTAACGATTTGTTTGGGCTGGAACTGGACGACAGCCAGTGCGACACCATCGGCGGCTGGGTTTACACGCAGCTTAACACGCAGCCCCAAGTTGGGCAAAGCGTTAAACTGCCCAAGGCGGAAATTACCGTTGAAGAAGTTGAAGCCCTGCGCATTACCCGCCTGAAAATCAAAATCATCGGCACGCTCGACAGCGTTAACCAGGGCATGCTTGACGAACATTTAAATAAAGATTAAAAAACGCAAACAAAAAACTTCCACCAAATCGGTGGAAGTTTTTTTATTTATCTTCACATCATGTTCATTAAGTGTTCCTGCCAGAAGGGGTAAGCGCTTAAAACCACTACCGCCAGCAGTACAAGATAATCGGCAAGGCCGAGCTTTTGCTGCGGCATGTTTTTATAGGTGTTCGCGCCAAAGCCTTTCAACTCCATGCTCAACGCCAGCGTTTCGCTTTTGGCGACCGCGCGCATTACCAACGGGCGGATAACGACGACGTACGACATTAAGCGCTTAACAGCATTACCACGGTTGGAATAGCCGCGGCAGCTCTGCGCGTCCAGCGTAATCGCGCTGTCTGCCAGAAAGTTAGGCACAAAGCGCAGCGCCGTCGTCAGCATAAAAGCATATTCGCACGGCAGATGAAACTTTGTCACCAGCGCCTGCGCGATATCCTGAATCCTCGTCGCTGCCAGCATGCACAAAAACGCCATCGTCATAACCAGCATGCGCAACCCGCCGACCAGTGCAATCTCCAGCGGCGAACCGAACAAAAGCTGCAAAAGCACCATCAATCCGGTGAAAACCGCAAGGCCGCCAATCGCCGCCATCGTCATGCGGTCGTGCTTAATGGAAAGGAGCAGCGCCAGTTCCAGCACCAAAATCGTAGCAACGGCCATTACCGGCAGGATGAAAACCCACGCCGTTACCGCAACCGTTACAATAATCTGCGTAAAAGCCGATATTTTCATGCCTGCGCCCCCTTCCGCGTAATTTTACTGCAAAAATCTTCCGGGCTTGTCGCCGTAAGGCCCAGCGCGTTGCCCACAGCCGAAGCCGTCGGGTAACGCAGCCCCCAGCGCTCCACGTTGATGCTGCCGTCAAACAGTTTTTCCGGCGTGCCGTCAAACACAAGGCTGCCGTTGTGCAGCACCACCGTGCGCTGTGCATAACGGCGTACCGTGTCCATATCGTGCGAAATCAGCACAACGGTAATGCCGTTTTCCTCGTTCAGCGCCTTTAAGTAGCTCATCATGCGCTCTTTTTCCACGGCGTCCTGCCCGTTGGTTATCTCGTCCAAAATCAGCGTGCGCGGGTTTAATGCCAGCGCCGCCGCCACGCCCAAACGGCGTTTTTGCCCAAAGGATAAAAGGCGCGGGTAAGCGTCAGCCAAATCCGTCAGTCCAGTGGCTGCCAGCGCTTTTTCCACCTGGCGCTTCACAGTTTCCTCCGTCAGCTTTTTGGCACGCGGCCCGTATGCCACCTCGTCAAAAACGGTGTCCTCTAAAATCTGTAAATCCGGGTTCTGGAACACGTAACCGATTTTATCGGCCAGATCCGCCGGTTCCATTTTTTCAATGTCCGCGCCGTCAATTAAAATCTGCCCGCTGCGGGGATGAATCAGCGCCATAAACAGGCGGCTCAGCGTGGTTTTGCCGCTGCCGTTGTGCCCCAAGAGAGCCACAAACTCGCCGCTTTCAATTTTCAAATCTATATCGTGCAGCACCGGCTGCCCGCGCAGGTACGCAAAGTTAACCTCTTTTGCCTCCAGCATTACGCCTCACCCCCTGTAAAGCCCTTCTCCTTCAGTTCTGCCACGGCTTCTTCCTCCGTGCGCCAATCGCCCAGCGCGATGTCAAACTTTTCTTCAAGCCCCAACTTGATGCGCCACAGCGCCGGTATGAACTGGCGCAGAACCTCGTCGCCGTACATTTTTCTGGCGGCGTTTTCGTATTTATCGGCCGTTACCAGCCGTCCGTCTTTCAGTACAATCAAATCCGTCATGTAGGGCAGCAGGTAGTCGATGCGGTGTTCAACCACTACAATCGTCGTGCCGTATTCCTTATGGATTTTATATAACAGACCGTACAGCGAATTTGCGCCGTCCGGGTCCATCGCCGATACAGGCTCGTCCAGCACGATAATTTCCGGGTGTACGGCAAGCACAGAAGCCAAAAGCAAACGCTGGCGCTGACCGCCGGAAAGTTCATCAAGCTGGTAGCTTTCGCGCCCAGGCAGGCCGACGTCCTCCAACGCACGGCGCGTGCGCTCCTCAACTTCTTCCGGCTTAAAGCCGTGGTTTAACAGGCTGAACGCAACTTCCTCGCCCGCCGTCAGCGAAACAAGCTGGCTTTCGTAATCCTCCAGCATCAGCCCAAGGCGCATGGCAATGTCCGATACCTTTTTGCCCTTGGTGCTTTCGCCCAGCACCATCACGTCGCCGCTGTACGCGCCGCCCATGTAAAACGGCACAATGCCCGCCATAGCCTTGCACAGCGTGGTTTTGCCGCTGCCGCTCGGTCCTGCGATAACCGTAAACGAACCGCGCTCAATTTTAAAATCTATATCGTGCAGCACCAGATTATTCTTTTTATAAGCAAAGTAAAAATGCTGTAATTCCACAACCGTTTCCATCAGTTATCTTCCTCCTGCACAAAAAACAGCCTGCGTACCGGACCGTACAGCAAAAAGGTAATGCTGCCGTTCAATACGCCGATAACCGCCACCACCGGCAGCATGGCGTACATCCACACGCTTAAGGGCAGCCCCATGACGATTTTTAAAATAAACGTAAACACGCCGCCGCTCATAATAGTCGCCGCAAAGCCGGTAATAAACGGGCGCAGCTTCCACTTGTCCAGCTTAACTCTCAGCATGGCTTTAACCAAAAGGCAGCACACAATCGCGCCGCACACTTCGCTGGCTAAATTGCCCAGCGGAAAGGCCGACTTAGACGACGGCACCAGCGTCATGCCGCTGATAAAACCAATGCCCAGCGCCTGCGGCAGCGACGGGTTGGTAAGGTTGATGACAATGGAATACATCGCAATCGTCCAGTTCGGCGTAACGCCGCCCACGTTGGGGCTTACCGTGTGCAGAATAATACCGATGGCCAAAAGCATCGCCGTTATCGCTACCCAGCGGTAACCGTCCTGCGTCGGCTTAACTTCTGTTAAAGTTACTATTTTTTTCTCTCTTTGCAATTCTTCCATGCCGCTCACTCCTTAAGCTGTAAATAAAAAAGCCTTCCATCCCTTGTAGGGACGAAAGGCTGTAAACTTTCGCGGTGCCACCCTGCTTGACTTACAAAGTCCAACTTTAAGATACGGGCCAAAGCCGATATCCGCTTTTATGGTAACGGGCAAAGCCATCCCGGCGCTGCTACCCCTTGCGGCTCGCAGCACACCTCCGGGGCCCATTCCCTTTACCGCACACCGCCGGGCTTGCACCACCCCCGGCTCGCTATGGGCTGCGTATTAAAAGTACTCTCCCCCATCATAGGCCGCTAATTTGTAATTACTAAAAGTTTACCATTAGCATGGTAAGTTGTCAATAAAAAACGCAT
>CASFZG010000027.1 GCA_949299135.1 uncultured Phascolarctobacterium sp. | reverse complement strand
ACAAGTAAACCGCCACAGCGTCTGCAAAGTTTGTAGCGGTTTACTTTTTGTAATTCTAATATAAAATTTGCGGCTGACCGTCTATCGGCAGCACATTTGTATTTCTATATTTATTATAGCAAACAAAACCAAAAAGTCAAATAAACCAAAAAGCTCTCATACTTTTGTATGAGAGCTTTTTATGTTTATAAATCAGTTACGCAATATTACCGCGTAAAATTTTTAACGCCTGCTTATGGTGCTTTGTTACCATGGCAGGCGTTATTTTTAAGTGGGCGGCAAGCTCCTTGCCGCTGTAACCATCAAAGTACAGGGCTTTAATGGTGTTTCTTTGTTTTTCTGTGAGTTTTTTAAGCGCGAGTTTCAGCAAAATGGCAAGTTCCTCGCGCTCAATAATGTTATCTGCAAGCGCCGGCAAATCCGCATCGTCACCGGCGGGCAAGGGGGCGGTGTTTTCTTCTTCCTTCCAAATTTTGCGCATTGCATCATATAAAGCGTAATGAATTCTGCATCTAACATAACCGGCAAAGTGCGTAAAATCTGCACCGTTGTAGTTTAACACTAACTCTATAAATTTTAAACGTGCTAAGCTCAAGCCTTCCTCATAGCCTAAGCCTTTATAAAAAATCTCGCGTTTCATCTCGCGGCGGAAAAGCGGCTCATAAAAAATGCAAAGTTGTTCCAAAGCAGCTTTATCGCCGTTTTGTGCGGCGGTAACTAATTGCTGCGTTAAGGCAGCCTGCGCCTCATAATCGGTTTTGCTTGCCTCATTGGGCAGGGGGTTGTTAATAAAGTGATTATACGCTTTCAAATTAAAAGCCTCCTGTAATAAATTTTTATCCGCTTAATTGTGGCCACGCAAAAGCGACGTGAAAATGATTATAACTGAAAATAAAAATTTTGGCAAGCCCTTTGGTGAAAAAAATTAACAATTTTTTAAAAACGCCATAAATAACTTAACATGCTGCCGCAAACGTGCAGATTGCCGCTAAACTGCGCAGCAAACGTACACTACCGGTAGGGAAAAGTAATCAAGACCGGAAAAAGTTAGACTTACGCCAACCAAAATGTCTTGATGGGGGGGAGGTATATGGTACAATATCAGTATTAGGCAAAATTCTATAGTATTATTTTGTGCTGATTTAGGAAAGGAATGGCGAAAGATGAAAAAGGCAGACAGAACAAAGATTGTTTTGAGTGTATTGACAGCATTTTCTTTAATAGGTATGAGCGATTTGCCAAGTACTGTTAATGCTGAAGAAAAAAATAAATTTGAGTTTGGTATTTATTCCAGTGGGACGCGTTGGTTGTATACAGGTAATGAAAATGCTGGAAAACTGAATATAACTAACGGAACTTCTGAATTTATACCAAATATTTCAGAAGATAATAAAGACGAGCGCTTTAGTGGATTTGCTGGTTTAGCAGTAGAAGCGGAGCCCGGTGGTTCATATTCAGGTGGTTATGTTGATATAAGTGGCGGCGATATTATAAATCAAGAAATTTCTGGAAATTCAAGATATGAAGATACAACGATCGTTGGTGCATATATTGCTTATGATAAACAATCGCAAGGTCAGACTGTAAATGGGATTAATAATACGGTAAAAGTTACAGGAGGGAATTTTGATAGAAATGATATAATTGGCGCATGCTTACATATTACCAGTAATATAAAAGATGATGTAAATTTTAATTTAAAAAATAATACAGTTCTTTTTGATGGAGTTGATGGGGAAACTGGTAGAATTGGTAATATTTATGGGGCTTTAGTGAGGTTTGCGAGTGCTGCAGATTGTCATGGCGGAGTAATAGACAATAGTAGAGTAATTATTAAAAATTCAAATCTAAAATTAGATAATAAGGTTTTTAATGCAAGTATGGTTGGTGGATGGAATGCTTCTCATGAAAGTCAAGTTAAAAATTGTCTTGTAGAAATTAATAATTCTTCAATTGGATATGAAAGTTATCAATATCAAGATTATTTTATTATTGGAGGATATGGAAGAAATTGTGAAGGAAATAGAGTTGAATTAATAAATTCTGAACTTAGAAAAAATTATTATCAATCAAATAATAATAGAATTTATGGGGCTGTAATAGCTAATGGATTAAATGCAATTAATAACTCTGTTATGATTGATGGTAATACAGATATTTCAGTAGCTGGACCTTTAGTTATTGCAGGTGCTTATATTTCATCGAAGGAAGAAGAACGAAAAGCAATAGAAAATACTGTTATTTTGAAAGATAGTGGTGAAGGAACAAATATTGAGAAAGCAGATTTATATGGTTATTATGATGCTTATACTGTTGCTGATATTGCTAATAGTGAAATAAATAAAAATAATGTAAGAGATAATAATTTGATAGTAGATAATTGGATTGGCACGGTAAATTCAGTTCAATATTTTGATAATATAGAATTTAAAAACATAAAGTGGAATGATAAAGAAAAGGTTTTAATAATTAAAGATAATGAAAAGGACAAATTAAAAGATACAAATATAAATAACATTACAATATCGTCTGATAGTATAGTATCTGTTGGCGAAAACATGACGCTTATTCATAGTAATAATGATTTAGGTACAATTGATGATTTGGCAAATGGCGGCAAAACTGTTAATGCAAATTCCGGTGTGGCAAAAGTGATAGAAAGTCTTGTAGAACAAACTGATGCTAATAATGTTGTTATGTCAGTAAAAGACATTAAACTTGCCGACCAGACGATGCTTGTTGCCGAAAACCGCGCCGTTGCTGCGGCCTTTGTAAACCAGGGTACGGATTTAATTGCCGACAGCCTTGACACCTTGAGCCGCGACGGCAAATACGGCGTTAAAACCTTTGCCGCCGTACATGGCAACCGCAGCAAATACGATGTTAACAGCGATATTAAAATCAACGGCTGGAGCACCATTGTCGGCGTAGGCAGTGAAACCGAACATAATGGCGGCGATTTCAGCTGGGGCGTATTCTACGAAAACGGCAGCGGCAACTACCGCACCTTTAACAGCTTCAACAACGAATACTTCCGCGGCGACGGCAGCCTTGTCTACAACGGCGGCGGTATCGCAGCAAGATACGAAAACGCCCACGGCGTTTATACCGAAGGCAGCTTGCGTGCAGGCATGTTAAAATCCGACATGGATAACGCCTTAAGCGACGGCGAAAACAAATACGGATACAGCAGCGAAAGCGAATACTACGGCGCACATATCGGTATCGGACAAATCATCCCACTTAGTGAAAGCAGCGACTTGGATGTATATGGTAAATTCTTCCATACCTACACCGAAGGCGACAGCTTTAAAGTAGACACAGACGAATTTGAGTTTGACGGCATTAACAGCGACCGTCTGCGCGTAGGCGCAAGGCTTACTACCAACAAAGAAAACAAATTCAGCACCTATTATGGACTGGCGTATGAATATGAATTTAACGGCGACGCAGAAATGCGTGCGGCAGGCATGAGCGCACCGACGCAGAGCTTGCAGGGCAGCAGCTACATGGCAGAAGTAGGGTTTAACTACCAGCCGACGCCGGAAAGCCCGTGGAGCTTTGACCTGAACATGCGCGGCTATGCCGGAGAACGTGAAGGGGCAACCTTTAACGTACAGGCAACGTATACGTTTTAATTAAAAACCAAAAGGGAGCATTGCTCCCTTTTGGTTTAAACAACTAATAATATTAAGTTATAAATTTTATTTGAATTAAATTTAGAAAGCGTCTTTGTATGAAGAAAGCAGCTTTTTAATTTGCAGATTTTTCGCTCATGTTCATTCTTTGTAACCAAAGAAAATTAAAGTAGCGTAAATTTTGCTCAGTCAAAAGAATGAAGATGAATGAGTAAGTAAAAATAAAAAAGCACTATCCAACATACAAAGACGTAGTCAAAATAAAAAGCAAATGAGGTAAAAATATGAACACAGAATTAAACCCTAAATTCTTAAAAGAAATATGCGGTAACGCCGAAGCCGAATTCTGCCTGTATAACCCACGCAGCAAAAGCGGCATACAAACATGGGAAATAAAGGTAAGAAACACAGACAACACCCGCAAAATTATCGTCGTGCGCGATTACGGTTATAAAATCGACCACGAAGAAATACAAATCCACCCATTTAAAACACGTGCGGAACGCAACACCGAAATATTACGTTTGTATAAGGAAGAAGGAATATCGCAAATTTTTCTCGGCAATTTATTCAATATGAGCCAGCCATCAATTTCGCTTATCGTTAACGGCAAATAAAAAAACAAAGCGCATTTCTGTACTTGCAGAAGTGCGTCTTTACAGGTTTATATTTTTCTGTTATTATAATAAAGCAAATGTGCTGCCATAACGGTAGGCGGTTAGCCCTCCAACGGAGGGACTGTGACCCTCCGAAAGTAATCTGCATAAGCAGATATGAAAGGATGGGATAAAATGGATATCCTTTCGTTCATAGCCGTAACAGGTTATACTGTAACGATATTCGCCCTTGGTTATACCTTGGGCAAGGATTTTGCCAGTAAACAGAAATAACCGCCGTGTCTGCAAAACCGGGCGGTTATTTCTTAATAAGATTTAACTAAACGATGTGGGCTGACCGTCTATCGGCAGCACATTTGTATTTCTATAACTATTATAACAAACGTAGCGTAAAAGTCAAATTCATTTATTTTTAAAGGATTTACCTTTTCTGTGCCGAAGTATATATTTATAAAACTTTCCGCGCAGGAGGGGATAATATGAGTGAATTGAGTGAAAGAATCGGCATGGCTGCCGGTAATGCTTTTAAAAGCGGGTTTAACTGCGGCGAGGCGATTTTGCAGGCGTTCCGCACCGAGGGAGGTTTAAAAATAAGCGATGAAACCCTGCACATGACGACGGCGTTTGGCGGCGGTATGGGGCACGCCCGTGCTGTTTGCGGTGCGCTGGTCGGTTCTATTATGGTCATCAGCTATTTTGTGGGGCGCACCAGCCCGCAGGAAAAGCCGCTGGCGGAGGTTTACCCGTACAGCAAGGAATACCACGATTTGTTTGTTAAGGAGTTTGGCTCGTCCGAATGTAAGGATTTGATGCCTTACGAGTTTAACACGCGCGAGCATTTGCTGAACTGCCTGAAACTGGTTAACCGCATGGCGAAGTTTCTGGCGGAATACCTTGAAGCAAAGGGCTTTTTAAAATAATTTAATTTAAACACCGCTCTGTAAATTTGCCGGGCGGTGTTTTTTATCCCGCTTAAGGCGGATAATTTATAAAAGTTTGCGTTCTTTAATTTTTATGATATAATAAGGTAGTTTTATTTAAGGAGGATATTATATGAAATTAAAGAAAACCCTTGCTTTAACTATGGCTGCTATGGCTGTTTGCGCTTCTGTTTTTGCAAGCGTATCCGTTAAAAGCTATGATGTTAACGAAGATTGGGTAAAAATGCAGGTTCCGCAGGTTAAAGGCGCAGGCGCTGATGTTGACGCTAAAATTAACAACGCTTTGAGCTTCAACGCTTTGATGCAGCTGTATTCCCCGCTGCCGCAGAGCGATAAGAGCGCTGACGCTATGCTTGCTTCTTTTGAACAGAACTTTAGCGGCAAAGACGGCGTTAAAGAAGCACACGAATTTTTGGAAGACGTTGGCGGCTTTGTAAACTACACCCTGCACACCGACTGGCAGGCAGCTAAAGCACTGGGCGGCAGCATGGTTGACAGCTACGGCCTCGAAGGCAAATATGACGTTTTGTACAACGGCGAAAAACTGCTGTGCGTTGAACAGCAGGGCTATCTGTTCACCGGCGGCGCTCACGGCACCACTCTTTACGACGTATCCACTTTTGACCTGACCAGCGGCAAAGAACTGCAGCTGAGCGATTTGTTCAAACCCGGCAGCGATTACCTTGCCCGCATCAACAAAGTTGTTGCTGAAAAAGTTGCTGCACAGCCCGATACCTTCTTCGGCCCTGTTGAAGTAAAAGACGGCGACAAATTCTACTTTGACGGCAAAGTGCTGGTTGTAACCTACGCACCGTACGAAGTTGCACCGTATGCAGCAGGCGTTGTAAGCTTTATCGTACCGGCTGACAGCCTGAGCGATATTTTGGTTTACTAATTTTGCGTTAATAAAAATAAATGCAAATCTGTTTATTTTACGGCCTTAAGATGTTATAATTAAGGTGACGAGCGGAGACTCCACAGGGTATCTGTGGGGTCTTTTGTTTTAATATCCCGATGGGGAGGAGAGTGATTTTATGGAAAAGAACGAAGTTCAGAAAAAGGGCTTTTTTGATAAAGCGATGGACTTTATCGAAAAAATCGGCAACGCAATGCCGGACCCGGTCAGCCTGTTTATTATACTGGCTGTTGCGGTTGTAATTCTTTCCGCAATTTTAGGCAGCATGGGTTACGGTGCGGTGCATCCCGGCACGGGTAAAACGGTGCAGGTGGTTAACCTTTTAACCAAGGAAGGCTTCCGCGATATGTACAGCAAGGCTGTTACGAATTATTCAAGCTTTGCGCCGCTGGGCATGGTGCTGGTTTGCATTATCGGCGCGGCCGTTGCGGAAAAGAGCGGCTTTTTGGTTACGATGATGAAACAGGTTATGGGCGACGCCAAATCGTGGATGGTTACTTTTGCGATTTTGTTTGTTGCCATTAACGCTAACCTTGCGGGCGATGCGGGCTACATTGTTATGCCGCCGCTGGCTGCGGTTATTTACATGGGGCTTGGGCGCAGCCCGGTTTTGGGTATGATTGTGGCTTACGCAGGCTGCGCGGGCGGTTTTAGTGCCAACATTATGCTGGGCATGACGGACGCTTTGGCTTACGGTTTTACGGAAAACGCCGCACGCATGATTGACCCGAATTATTCAGCCACCATGGCGATTAACTGGTACTTTTTAATTGTTTCGTGCATTTTGCTTTCCGTTTTCGGCACGCTGCTGACGGAAAAGTTTCTGGTAAAACGCTTCCCGACAACCCGCGAAGATTTGCTGAAATATGATTTTGACGAATCTGAAGGGCAGGTTACGCCGGAGCAGAAACGCGGGCTGAAATGGTCGGTTATCGGCCTTGTTGTATTTGTAATCGCGCTGGTTGCTGCCTGCATCGGCGACGACCCGCTGCTGGCAGACCCGAAAACCAATTCCGTTTTGACGAACGGCTCGCCTTTTATGAGCGGCATTATTTTAACTGTTACCATTGCGCTGTTTGTTATGGGTGCGTGCTACGGTTTTGGCTGCGGCAAATACAAAAACGACAGGGATTTGTTTGCCGATATTACGCTGGGCTTTAAGGATATGGCAGGTTACATTTTTATGTGCTTCTTTATTGCTCAGTTTACCAGCTATTTTGCATGGAGCAATTTGGGCATTGTTATGGCTATTAAAGGCGCGGAATTTTTGCAGAGCATGCAGTTTACCGGCGCGCCGCTGCTTATTGGCCTTATCTTTATCTCCTGCCTTGTTAACGTGCTTATCGGTTCGGCTTCCGCAAAATGGGCCATCCTTGCGCCGATTTTTGTGCCGATGCTGATGCTGATGGGCTTTGACCCGGCGGTTACGCAGGTTGCTTACCGTATCGGCGATTCCATCACCAACCCGTTGTCCCCGCTGTTCCCGTACTGCCCGGTTATTTTGGGCTTTGTACGCAGATATGCGCCGGAGATGGGGCTTGGCTCCGTTATCGCCAACATGGTTCCGTTCTCTGTTTCCTTTGCAGTTATCTGGATTATCCAGCTTCTGGTATGGATTTTCCTCGACCTGCCTCTCGGACCGGGCGGCGGTATCTTCCTGAACTGATTATTTAATTTAGCGGCTGCCTTGATGGCGGCCGCTTTTAAGGAGTATGGCTATGTATTACACAAAAATTGCAATTTCCGTTCATGGCAGCTCGGCGCACGGCTCTACGCCGCATCTGGGCAAGGATGCCATTGTGGCTGCTTCTGCCATCATTTTAAATGCGCAGACTTTAGTAAGCCGTGTTAATAATCCGCTTAAGCCGCTGGTTTTGACTTTTAGCGGCGTAAACGGCGGCACGCAGTTTAACATTATTACCGATTTGGTGCAGATGACGGCGTATTTATATGCCGAAGCCAAAGAAGATTTAACGGCAATGCAGCCGCAGCTTGCTGCGATTTGCGAAAGCACGGCGGCAACGTTGGGCTGCACGGCAGAAGTTAACTTTGGCGAGTGTGAAGGAGGTGCGGCAGAATGAATTTTAAGGAACAGGCGACGTCGCTTGAAAATTACATTTTGGAGCAGCGCCACTGGCTGCACGCACATCCGGAACTGGGCACCAAAGAATTTAAAACGACGGAACATATTGCTGCGGAACTTGCGGCAATGGGCATTGAGGTGCAGACTTTTGACGATATTACCGGCTGCATCGGCACGATTAAGGGCGCACACCCCGGTAAAACAGTTATGCTGCGCGCCGATATCGACGCATTGCCGATACAGGAGGAAAACGATTGCAGCTTCTGCTCGCAGAACGACGGCGTAATGCACGCCTGCGGGCACGACTGCCACACCGCAATGTTACTTGCGGCAGGCAAAATGCTGATGGCGCATAAAGACGAGCTGCACGGCACGGTTAAGCTGCTGTTCCAGATGGCGGAGGAAATCGGCACGGAATCGCGCCATTATGTGGAGCACGGCTGCCTTGATGATGTGGACGCCATTTTTGGGCAGCATGTGTGGTCGCTGATGGACAGCGGCAAGGTGAATATTGAAGACGGCGAGCGCATGGCATGCAGCGACCGTTTTACCATTAACATTACCGGTAAATCCGCACCGGCGGATAAACCGCAGCAGGGCAGGGATGCGGTGCTGGCGGCAGCGGCGGTTGTTATGGCGCTGCAAAGCATCGTCAGCCGCGTAAACGACCCCAACAACACCCTTGTTGTAACAACCGGCATGATGAACGGCGGCAACGGCGAGCCTGCCGTGGCAGATAAAGCTCAGCTTGTCGGCACGGTGCGCACCTTTAACAAAGCGTTCCGCAACGGCATGCCGCAGCTGATTGAAGAAACAGCTAAAAAAGCAGCGGCAGTGTACGGCTGCGAGGTTACAAGCACCTATTTCTTCGGCCCTGCGCCGCTGATTAACGAACACTGCGAAATTAACGCCATCGCGCGCAATGCGGCGGTGAAAATTATGGGTGAGGACGCGCTGTGCCATCTGGATAAAATGACCGGCGCGGAGGATTTTTCCGTCTTTATGGAAAAGACCAAAGGCGTTTATGGCTTTATCGGCGTGCGCAACCTTGCCAAAGGGCTTAACTGCGTACACCACCACCCCAAATTTGCGGTGGACGAGGAGCAGCTTAAATACGGCGCGGCAATTTACGCGCAGTTTGCGTACGATTATTTGAACAGTGATGTGAAATGAAAAAGCTTTGTAATTTAGTGCTGGTGCTTGTGCTGCTGGCCGTTTGCAACTTGGCGGCGGCGCAAACGCCGGATTACAACGATAGCGGCAGCTGGGCATATTGGCGCGTGGGCGAGGGCAAGGCGGCAGATTTGTTTATTATTTGCCCGACGGTGGATTTGGGCACGGACGGGCACACCAACATGAGCCTTGCCGATGAGGCAACCAAAGCCAATTTTGTGGGCGCGCTGAATATGCAGCGCAGCATTTATGACGCTGCCTGCCGCATGTACGCGCCGTATTACCGCCAGGCTACGCTTGCGGATTACACCCTGCCCGCGCAGGAAGCAGCGCCTTATTTTGATTTGGCGTACAGCGATGTGCGCGCGGCGTTTATGCACTACATGCAGCACGAAAACAACGGCCGTCCGTTTGTGCTGAGCGGGTTTTCGCAGGGCGCGGAAATGTGCCTGCGTTTGCTGAAGGAGTTTGGCAAGACTGATTTTGTGCAGGATAACATGATTGCCTGCTATGCGATCGGCTGGCGTTTTACGCCGCAGGAGGCGGAGCAGTACCCATATATCCGCCCGGCGCAGAGTGCTGACGATTTGGGCACGGTAATTATTTTTAACAGCGAAGCGCCGGAGGTAACGGCATCGCTGATGGTGCCGCAGGGGCTGAAAAGTTTTTGCATAAACCCGCTGAACTGGCGCACGGACGCGAAACCGGCGGCAAAAACGCTGAACGCCGGTGCGTGCTTTACGGATTACGGCGGCAGCATTACGCGCGAAGTGCCGCAGCTTACGGGCTGCTATATCGATACCGAGCGCGGCGTGCTGAAAGTAACGGACGTGGATAAAAAAGATTATCCGCCGGTGCTGTCCGTTTTTACGGACGGTGTTTACCATTTGTATGATTACCAGTTTTTTTACCGCAATTTGCAGCAGAACGTAAATTTGCGCGTAAAAACTTTTATGGAAGAAAGGCAGGGGCAAAATGCAGCGTAACAACTTGCCCAAAATAAAAATTTTAGCAACTGGCGGCACAATCGCAGGCAGTGCGGAAGCAGCCGACAAATTGACAGGCTACACCGCAGGCACTATGGGCGTGGAAAGTTTAATCGGCGCCGTGCCGCAGCTGGCAGATGTGGCCGAAGTCAGCGGCGAACAGCTTGCCAATATTGACAGCTGCGATATCACCGGCGATTTGTGGTTTAAGCTGGCGGCGCGCTGCAATGAGCTGATGGCTGACGCTAACGTGGACGGCATTGTTATAACGCACGGCACGGATACGCTGGAGGAAACCGCCTATTTTTTGAACCTGACGGTGAAAGGCGACAAGCCCATTGTGCTTACCGGAGCCATGCGCCCGGCAACGGCTATCAGCGCGGACGGACCGCTGGATTTGCTGAATGCCGTTAAAACTGCGGCCTGCCCCGACGCCAGAGGGCAGGGCGTGCTGGTGGTGATGAACGATATCATCATGGCGGCGCGCTATGCCACCAAAACCAGCGCGTTCAAGGTGGAAGCCTTTCAGGCGCAGCCTTACGGGCAGCTGGGTACAATCGCAGGCGGCAGGGTTTATTTTGAGGCGCAGGTTAAACAGCGGCATACCGTGCAATCCGCTTTTGCGGGTAAAAACTACACGGCTTTGCCCCGCGTGGATATTATTTACACGCATTGCGACGATGACGGCGTGTTTGTTGAAGCGGCGCTGAAAGCAGGCGCGCAGGGCATTGTGTACGCAGGCAGCGGCATGGGCAGCATCCACAAGGGTGCGGAACAGGCGCTGATAAATGCGGCGGCGCAGGGCGTTGCCGTTGTGCGCAGCACCCGCGTCAGCGAAGGGCGCGTTTTGCCCGCCAACCCCAAATGGGATGCGGCAGGTTTTATCAGCGGCGGCAATTTAAATCCGCAAAAGGCGCGCATTTTATTGCAGCTTGCGCTGACCGAAACCAAAGACCCTGCTAAGTTGCAGCAAATTTTTGACGAATATTGATGAAAGAAGGCCATATTATGGCATTGTTGGACCAGATTTTGGAAGAAAACGCCCGCTTTGTGGCGCAGCTGCCGGAAAGCTATCTGCACCGCAACGAAAAGGTAAGCAAATATCCTGCCAGGCAGCTGGCAATTTACACCTGCATGGATACGCGGCTGGTAGATTTTTTAGAGCCTGCAATGGGTATTGCGCGCGGCGAAGCCAAGGTTATTAAGGCGGCGGGCAACATGATTACCGGCCAGTTTGACGAGGTAATCCGCAGCCTGATGGTGGCGGTGTACGAGCTGGGCGTAACGGAAATTATGGTTGTAGGGCACGAGGACTGCGGTATGCAGCATTCCACATCGGCGTCGCTGAAGGAGCGTATGCTGGCGCGCGGCGTTAAGCCGGAGGCAATAGCGGCCGTGGAAGGCGAGTTTGCCAAATGGGTGGACGCGTTCCATCACCCGCGCGAGAACGTGAAAAAAAACGGTTGCCGAAATAAAAAGCAACCCGCTGCTGCCCAAAGATATTATTGTGCATGGGCTGCTGTTCTGCCCGGACAGCGGCAGGCTGGAAGTTATTGTGCGCGGCTGATAAGGTGGCGGTATAATGAAAGCAATTTACAAAATTTTGGCGGTGCTGATGGCGCTGTGCTTTGCGGCGACCGGTTTTGCCGCGTCCGTAACGGATAACGAACACGGCGTGCTGAAGCTGGACCGCAAAAATATCGACATGTTGCCGGACAATTTCCGCACGTCGGATTATGTGTTTGAAAAAGACCTGCTTGACGGTAAAGCGCCTTCGCGCACCGGCATGGAGAATTTGCGCATCTCCGGCAGCAAAGCGTTTTCCGAACTGGAATACGCAGAGATTTTAAAGCATATCCCGGCTGAGCCGGAGCTGATTTATGATGTTGACCTGCGCGGCGAAAGCCACGGCTACATTAACGGCAGCGCTGTAAGCTGGTACAAGCCCAACGACTGGGGTAACAAAGGGCGCGCGCACGGCGAAATTGTGGCAAGCGAGAAGCAGATGCTGGATGAAATTGCCGCTGTGCCGTTTGTGAATGTCGGCATTTTGGGCGCGAATAAAGAAATTGTGCCGGATAAATGCTACACATGGCCGGTGGAAAGTGCCGTTACGGAAAAGATTATGACGGCAAAGCACGGCACAAAATATCTGCGCCTGACCTTAACTGACCATTTAACGCCACACCATTTGGAGGTTGACCGTTTTGTGCGTTTTTATAAAACCCTGCCCGAAGGCGCGTGGCTGCACTTTCACTGCTTTGCGGGCAAAGGGCGTACCACAACCTTTATGGTGATGTATGACATGCTGAAAAATGCGGACAAGGTAAGCTTTGACGATATCATTATGCGCCAGTTCGCCATCGGCGGCATTAACCTGACGGCGTATAACCCCAACAAACCAGTGTGGCGGCAAAAAGCCGTTACTGAACGCATTGAATTTTTAAAAGACTTTTACCAGTATGTAAAAGCCAACCCCAAACTGCAAAAATCCTGGACGCAATGGGCAACGGAAAACAACCTGCCCTTAGCGGCGGAATAAGTGAAAAGCCCTTTCCTTTACGGGGAGGGCTTTTCACTTATAAATAAATACATTGATAATACTTATTGACAGGGTATAACCGGCAATAGTATACTAATAATATAATAATTGTTTGCCAAACATGTTTGGATTTTTTGAGAAATTGCCTGCGTGCGGGCTTTAGTGATTATTGAAAAAGCGTATTATGTTCGTATTTTAAGCAAAATAATGTGTCAGGTTTGCCAAAAACGGCGCAGGCCGCTTGCAGAGTGTGTTTGCATGATTTTTATAAAATAAAAAACGGCAAATTTACTGGAGTTTTGTAAAAAATACAGCAAAAACATGTATGGTTTGCCAAAGTAAGGCTTTTTATTCAGTACTGATGCGCTTTTTCGAATGTGCTGTTGCAACGTAGATAACTGCTTGCGGTGTTGTAACCCAGCACCGCCACTGCCACCATTGCTATGATTGGCGTTGCAACGTAGATAACTGCTTGCGGTGTTGTAACTCATACCTATGTTCGATATGATAGCAAAATGCAGGTTGCAACGTAGATAACTGCTTGCGGTGTTGTAACCATTATACTGCAACAAAATTTCTCGAAATTATGTTGCGTTGCAACGTAGATAACTGCTTGCGGTGTTGTAACTGTCATCTGCACGAAACATATAATATTTCCCGATTTGTTGCAACGTAGATAACTGCTTGCGGTGTTGTAACCAGCCGCGCCGGTATACAGGCAGGCAGGAATTAAGCCCTGCGTTGCAACGTAGATAACTGCTTGCGGTGTTGTAACTCTACGATTTCATAGTAGATTCTAAGAACTACATGTGAAAGTTGCAACGTAGATAACTGCTTGCGGTGTTGTAACTTTAAAGAATCCATACTCCCAGAATAACTTCATTGTTGCAACGTAGATAACTGCTTGCGGTGTTGTAACTATTAGCAATAACACCAATCTTCTGGTTACCAGAAATCAAGGTTGCAACGTAGATAACTGCTTGCGGTGTTGTAACTAGTCAATCCAATTCTTAATGTTCTTCTCAGTGAGTACTGCTGTTGCAACGTAGATAACTGCTTGCGGTGTTGTAACAGTAGCTAAACCAGATTATTCCCATTCGACCATTTTATCGGTTGCAACGTAGATAACTGCTTGCGGTATTAAAACAAAAAAGACGTAACGCTTAAATTGCGTTACGTCTTTTTTTATATTCGCATGGATTTTGAAATATTTATGCCGGTAAGTTTGATTATAATATAATCAAACAGAAAAACAAAACGAAAGATAAAGATAAGGAGGGAAAATGTTCGCAGGAAATTTGAAAAGATTAAATGGCAGATTAAGATTATAATAAAAGTACAGAAAGGAGGTGGAAATATGTTACCGATAGTAGCAGTAGGTTTAATCGGCCTCGCAGGCCATGCCGCAGCAGTAGCCATTAAGAAGAGCAAGGAGTAATCCTGGAGGTTAAAATTAAAAAGGAGGTGAACTGATGTTTTTTATAAGCCGCGCGAAACTTTACGGAGTAGCGCGGTATTTTTTTATGTATAAGCATTTTATAAAAGAGGAATAAGAAAATAAACGCAGAATTTTATATGAGTAAATTTCTATAATGAGAGGTTATAAAATTGATTATCGGCGCAGTTGTTTATAAACTTAAAGCAGTTTCAGATTGCAGAATCCCTGTCAGCCATGGCCGTCTGCTTCATGCGGCTTTTTTAACCATGATAAAAAATATAAATCCTGTTTTATCCGCACAGATGCATGATGCTTCGGTTAAATGCTTTTCAATTTCAGGTTTACAATTTAATAAGCGTTACAAAAATAATACTTATTTTATAAAGCGCGGAGATACGGCATTTTTGCGGATATGCGGTATTGGGCAGGAGCTTATTGATGTTATGCTTAATTTCCCCGAAGGCTGTAAGATGCAAATAGGGGAAGCATTATTTGTTCTGGAAGATTTTACCTGCAACCAGGAGGAATGCACTGAAGCAGGGCTTACAACAATGGAATATTTATGGCAGTGCTGCAGTGAAATGCCCGTTATGCGTAATTTAACACTGCATTTTCTTTCGCCGGCGCAATTTAAAGTTGGCGATTACGAATATGCTTTTCCAAAACCGGAATTAATATTCGGTTCTTTGGCTGAACGCTGGAACGCTTTCAGCACGGAAGCAAAATTTGATACAGATAAAATTAAAGAACTGTCCGCGTTGTTAAACCCTGTGTGCTGGCAGGGCGAAAGCAAGCGTTATAATATAACGCCGCGGCGTGGCATTACGGGGTTTACCGGTAAATTTACTTATGATTTAAGCAGAGTTGATGCGGAATACAGATGGGTATTTATCTTGCTGGCAGAATTTGCCGTGTTTACAGGTGTAGGGCGTTTAACTGCACAGGGACTCGGGCGTGTTGCCGTCGCTTATGCGGAATAAAACTAAAGCGCTTTAAATGTACTTTGTTATGTACGTTTAAAGCGCTTTTTGTTATCTTGTAAAAGATTGCCGTATGGCAGATATAATTTTTTCTTTTAGCGAAGCAGGTTCTAAAACTGTTATTTTGCTGCCAAGCGATAAAATATTTTGTTCTATTTCCTGCTGGTCAAAATGGTCGCGGTGGTAAATTTTAAGGATATATTTATCTTTATCGGTTCTTTGAATTTCTTTATTATAATTAGCAAACATATTAAAGCACCTGTCAAAAGCATTATTTTCAGTTGCTTTTAACTGTAAAATTATAGGTTCTGCATTAGTTTGCATATTTTGCACATAGGCATCTGCTTTGGCTGTAATTGCCGCGTCATAATTTTTATTCAGTATTTTTAACGCAGTAATATTTCTAAAATCACTTTTAAAAGTCCAGTTTTTTTCAAAATTCCACATAATTAAATTAAACGTATGGTTTCCAGTGCAATATTCAATTTTGTAAGGCGCGGCTTCACCGGCATATTCCCTGCCGTAAATGTCATGGCTTTCGTAATAAACATAGTTTTGCGATAAAATAGCCTGCAATGCAGTTTTAAAAATTTTAGAATAGTTACTGTCGTTAAAATTTATTAAGCTTTTTTCAATCGGTCCGTTCCATCCGTAGTCGCGCACGCAATCTTCAGGCAAAGGTTTAAGCTGCAATGCCGATAACAATTTTTGCCGCAAATTATTATCAAGCATACCGTTAATCCGCCGGTCCTGCAGCATTTGCAAAAGCCACTGCAATTCAATTTTTTCTGGCATTACCGGCACATAGCCATTTATTACGGGCCACAATAAATTATTATTTTGTTTATCGGCAGTAAAAAGCATTGCTATAAGCTTTTTTTCTTCATCGCTTATGGGCGCACGGGCGCCAAGTAAATTTTGCAGTTCGGTTTTGCTGGCCGGTTTGTTTTCGGATATACATTTATTGATGCTTTTAACTATCAGCCGAAGGCTGCTGTTTTGTAATTCATTAAATAATTCCATAATTAGCCAAAGCCTCCTTCTTATCGTTATAAAGGCGGTTGGTAAGTTTTTTGCTGCAATTTGCTCCAGGCGTTACATATTTGCCGAAACTGCGTATCCACGGTGCAAATTTCAGTGCGTCTTCAACATTTGCCGTATATTTACGGCAGTTATCGTTAATTATGCTGCAAGTCATCCATGCAGCTTCTTCATTTAAACGCTTCTTTATATCTGTAACTTCTTTTTTATCGTCTTGCGGAGTAAAAGTAAAAATCAATTCAAGCGTTTGTTTCTTTGTTGAATTAACAGATTTATTAATGCTGGCTGTTGATTTTATTTCTTTAACATTGCTGATTTTATCAATTCGGTATGTATTGCCGTCTTTGGTATGCAGGTAAATTCTTCCGTATGGATAATCTGCCGCAACATAATGCGGCGCTGCTGTAATGGCTGATTTTTGTTTTTCATATGTAAAAGCAATTTGCTTATTATGGCGGATGGCTTCTAAAATGTTATAAACAACTTCATCATCTATAATACTGCAAAAATTGCAGCTGCGGTATTGCCACACGGCAGGTTTTAAAAGCTTTTGCTTAAATTTGCTTTCGGTATATTCTTCCAATGTGTTCATAAAGTAATAACCGGGTACGGAAAGGATGGAGATGTTAGTATAAAACGAAGCGGCGGTATAAAGTTCCTGCAATTCAGCTGAAGATAAAATGTCAAGAATATTGCTTTTTAGTTTATAACTGTGAGAGCGTTGCTTGGGATAAATTTTGGATTCTTCAATTATTCCACGCGAAATTAAATCTTTTAATATTCGGTATACGCTGCTTTCGGAAATATCATCGTCGTAATAATCTATTATAGCCTGCGTAATGTTTTCCTGTGTAAGGGTCTTTTGGCTTTTAAAAAGCAGCTGTAAAATAAAAATATAATAAAAAGTATAACCGGTTAAGCTTTTATTAAAAAATGTATCAACTAAAAAATTGTAATAATTTTGGTACATATCGGCGTTAAAACGCATATATTTTGTTTTGCCGCAGTAATCTTCTTCTATAAATTTGTTGTTTATGCAATCCAAAATAGAACGCTTATATTCATCATAAGTACGCCCTTTTATGCCAAGCTCGGCAAAATCGTTTCTGCTGCGGAAGCTGTATAAATATATATTGCGCAAAAATTCACGGTAACGTTCATAATTTTTTACTGTTTTGGTGTAATTTTTATTTTCAGCCATAGTTTTCCCTCCATATATATAATTTAACATGTATAATCGTAGTTGTACAGTAAAGGCAGGGATTAATTGATAATTAGCGAATAAAACAATATATTATTTTATGATGTGGTGATTTTAATGGAAAAACATATAATGATATCGTTTTTAAGCCCCTATCGGCCGGACAAAAACAGCCGGCAGTTAGTACCATTATTACGGAGCTGAAAAATATGAAACAGATGCATAGATGAAATTGATAATAATAGAAAATTTAAAACAAGTAGATGCCGTATAGGAGGTAACGAAGATGACTGAAAAAAAGCAAAAGCATATTGTATTGATGTTTTTAAGCAGATTACCTAAGCTTAAAGATGCAATTAAATTTAAGTTAATGAACAGCGGCAAAAGTGTGGAAGCCATTCAAACCAATGAAACCAGCATCTATCAATTGGCGGAAAACGGCATAAAAATAGATAAGATATTTGCGTTTGCAACTAAAAAAGTAACCAGCGAATCTATAAAAGATATCAATTTAACAACCCTGGACTTTTTTAAGGACCGCGTAAAAAAATATGTAGCTTCGGAAGATATAATTATTAGTAGTTTTGATGAAGACAACGCAGAATCATCGCTTGATAATATTGCCGCTATGGCGCAGCTGATAATAACTGAAATTAATAAAATGAAAGAGCAGCAAAAAGATGTTAAAATTGTGCTGCATGCCGATATGACCGGCGGGCTGCGTAATGCCAGCATGATGATGCTGGGGGTAATGCGCCTTTTGGAATACAGCCGCTGCGATATAGAAAGCGTTATTTATGCTAACTATCAGGGCGTAGATAATGACAATACTGTTGTGGATTCTAAAGATGTATACAGATTTTTTGATTTGGTAGCTGGAGCAAAAGAATTTGTAAATTACGGCAGTGTGCGCGAATTAGACAGTTATTTTAAAAATGAAAGTACAAGTAAAGAACTTGCTGCTTTACTTACAGCCATGACGGAATTTGCCGGCAGTATTAAATTGTGCCAATATGGCAAGTTTAAAAATGCCGTTAATGGCTTAAAAAAAGGCATTGAAACCTTTGAAAGCTTGCCGGTTGAAAAAATGGACGCCAATGACAAGCTTTTTAAAACAATGCTGCCAATAATAAAAGAATCATACAAAAAATTGCTGGCGGCAACTGCGGCAAATAATGATATGGAAATTATTAAATGGTGTGTAGAAAGAGATTATTTGCAGCAGGCAATGACGCTTTATACAGAGCGTGTTCCGGAATTTATTTTTGAAAAAGGGTTCTTAAAATTTACTGATGATGCTGACAAAATATCAAAATTTAAAGAAAATTATAAGGACTATTTTGAAGGCGGCGGCAAAGGCAGTGAACAATACTATGCTGTTGTTGGTTATGCGCAAAATCCTGATGATAAGGTGCTTAAATCAATAAGAAGAAAGTTTAAAGATGTTTTTACCGCTCCGTTTAAGAAAAAATTTTTTGATACAGATGCAGCTGTAAAAAACATTGATGATTTTATAAAAAATAATAGTTCGGATTATAAAATTGATTATGATTCCGAACATTATATTGAATTTCTGCAAATGATGGATTTGTGCAAAAAAGGGAAAGAACAGGCAGATAAAAATGCACTAAATTATGTTATAAGTTCACCGTTATTTTTAAATTTTATTGAAAAACAACATGTTGAAAAAACTGATAATTTAGGAATTTACTTTAAAGATTTTTGTAATTTTGCAGGCAATAATATTGCGCCTGATGATTTGTTTAAGTTCTTTGATATCAATATTGGCGTGGTTGATGCCAAACTGCCGCGTATGGCGATGGAAAGAAGCATAACGAACAAAGTTTTTATTTGTAGTGAAGACATTAAGCAAGATTTGCTTGACAGCATGGACGATTTTGCTTGGATAAGAAATATCCGCAACAGCAGCAACCATGCCCGCGAAGATGAACATTATGCAGATGTTGAAGTAGTAGAAGCAAGAATAAAATCAGCAGTAAACAGATTGATGGAGATGGAGAAAAAAGTAAATGGGTAAACTTGAAGAAAAAATTAATTGCTGGCAAAGTTTGCCGCGCAACAACTTGCAGGAACTGCAAATTGCTGATGATTTTTTTGATTATGAACTAATGCCGCTGTCGTTAGAACGTTTTTTGCAAACGCAAAAAACGAAAGTAAAAGATAATTATTATGGTATGATGCTGACATTAGGCACATCATGGCAGCCGTTGGCACTATCCATTGCTGTACTGCATCCGCAAAAAATACTGGTAATGTGTACGGAAGACACATATCCGCTGTTGGAGCGGCTGAAAAACTTTTTGCAAATTAAAGAAGATTTAATAAAATGTGTATTTGTTGACCGCAGCAAACCTGATGACATCTACCGTGAGATGAAAGCGTGTTATGATGAATGGAAAACTTTCGGAAAGATTTGCGTGGATATCACCGGCGGTACAAAGGCGATGTCGAGCAGTTCCGCTATGATGGCTGCCGTGTTGGGGCTGGATATTTATTATGTGGAAAGCCGCTATTTGCCGTTATACCGCAGGCCGCAGCCAGGCAGCGAAGAACTTAAAATTTTGGCAAACCCTCAAATTTAAAAAATAAGGCGTGGCAAATTAAGCCGCGCTTTATTTTTATGTTCGCACGGATTTTGAAATGTTAATGATATTAAAATTGATTATACTATAATCAAGCAAAAGGAAAGGAGCTGATAGAGTGGTAATCATTGGTATTGATGATGAAGACGAAAAAGAAAAAATACCGTAAATTTAATGAAAGGGGGCAGGCGTTATGATGATAGCAGGATGGCCGATGTGGCATCATTGAATAAAATTGTTATTTAATACAGAAAGGAGGATAAGTTTAAAAGCTGATAAAACTTTTATGAAAAGTTGCAAAATAAAATTATTTAATTACTGAAAGGAGATGTACTTAATGATTGGTTCATGGATATGGCTTGCAAACCCGTTTGTTGTATACTGAAGCAGAAAGGATTATAAAAATGTAAAAAGGAGGTGAGGAAAATGCCGGTAGCAGTTTGGTTGGCTGCGATTGCAGCGGGACATCAAATTTTGAAGGAGGTGACATTATGGGACCGGATATTTGCATTTTAGGTGATTAAAAGAAAGTGAAAGAATAAATTGATTTAAGGCATGATTAATGAAACGAGGTGAAACTTATGATTATTGTATTACCGGGGCCCGGTTGGCCGATTTTGCTGTAATAAAAAGTAACAAAAGAAAGGAATAGTGTAAGTGAAGAAAGGAGAAAAACGATAGCAGCCGCGTTAATCTGCAAAGAGAGACGCGGCTGTTTTTATTGACATGGCAAAAGCTGATATAGTATACTAAAAACGTAATAAATATTTAGCGAACATGTTTGATGATAGTTAAATGATGTGCCTGCGTGCGGGCTTTGCAAAATGCCAT
>CASFZG010000026.1 GCA_949299135.1 uncultured Phascolarctobacterium sp. | reverse complement strand
TATCGGCAACGGCAAAGTGGAGTTTTGCCTGCATAACCCGCGCAGCAAAAGCGGCATGCAGACATGGGAGCTTAAAGTGCTGAACAGTGACGGAACACGTAAAATAGTTATAGTGCGCGATTACGGTTTTGAAGTAAAACGCGAGCAGGTAAAAATTAAACCGTTTAAAACCCGTGAAGAACGCAACAAAGAGATTTTGCGCCTGTACCACGAAGAAGGCTTGTCGCAGGTCTTTCTCGGCAATTTGTTCAACATCAGCCAGCCGTCAATTTCACTGATAGTTAACGGCAAAAGTAAATAATAATAAAATACAAACAGCCTTTTACCTACAAGCGCAGGTAAAAGGCTGTTATACATTTCAGAACATAAAACAAGGGCAGGAGATTTTCTAATTTACTTATTCACTTTTCATCAGCCGTGAGGCTTGGGGGATTACAGCCTGTTGCTGCTGTTGAGTACGTCGCGCATTTTGTGGATTACCATTTGTTTAATGGCTTCGCGCGCGGGTTTTAAGTATTGGCGCGGGTCAAAGTCTGCCGGGTGTTCGCACAGGTATTTGCGGACGGAAGCAGTCATGGCAAGGCGCAGGTCGGTGTCGATGTTGATTTTGCAAACGCCGAATTTGCCTGCTTTTAACAGCATGTCTTCCGGCACGCCCTGAGCGCCGTCGAGCTGGCCGCCGTATTTGTTGCATTCTTCAACAAACTGCGGGATAACGGTGGAAGCGCCGTGCAGTACCAGCGGGAAGCCGGGCAGCAGGTTGGTGATTTTTTCGAGGCGGGCAAAGTCAAGTTCCGGTTTGCCTTTAAATTTATATGCGCCGTGGCTGGTGCCGATTGCGATAGCAAGGGAATCAACGCCGGTGCGTTCTACAAATTCAACAGCCTGGTCGGGGTCGGTGTAGGTTGCGTCTTTCGTGTTTACTTTAACAGCGTCTTCAACACCGGCAAGGCGGCCGAGTTCGGCTTCTACAACAACGCCTTTGTTGTGTGCATAATCAACAACGCGTTTGGTAAGTTCGATGTTTTCTTCAAACGGGTGCTTGCTGCCGTCAATCATAACGGAGGTAAAGCCGCCGTCAACGCAGGCTTTGCAGATTTCAAAATCTTCGCCGTGGTCAAGGTGCAGGCAGATGGGCAGGCTGGTGTCTTCAACGGCTGCTTCAACAAGTTTCATCAAATAAATATGGCTGGCATATTTGCGCGCGCCCGCGGATACCTGAAGAATTAACGGGGATTTTTCTTCCTGAGCGGCAGAAACAATGCCCTGTATGATTTCCATGTTGTTGACATTGAACGCACCAACGGCGTAATGTCCTTCATAGGCTTTTTTAAACATTTCGGTAGATGTTACTAATGGCATTTACTACAACTCCTTTACAAAAACTTTATAAGTTAATTATAGCATACTATATTCAGAATTAGTATATAATTTTGCGCAAATCTTCCGGCAAGCCGCACGAAATTTCCGAAAGCCTGCCGTCCGCCGGGTGCGTAAATTTTAAATAGCTGGCGTGCAGGGCGTGGCGGCTTTGCGGGCCGGGCGTGCCGTAAAGGTTATCGTTATAAAGCGGGCAACCGATGTGCGCCAGGTGTACGCGTATCTGGTGCGTGCGCCCGGTGTAAAGTGTAAGCTCCAGCAGCGCTTTGTTTTTGTTTACGGCAAGCACTTCATAATCCGTGCGGGCGTATTTGCCGCTTTCGCTGACGCAGCGTTCAATAATGCTGCCTTCCTTGCGGGCGATGGGCGCTTCAATGCTTCCGCTTAAGGCGGGAGGCAGCGCGGCTGTGATGCCGAGATATTTTTTGATTACGTTTTGCTGCGACAGTAAAAACTGCACGCGCGGCTGCTTGGCAAAAATGACAAGGCCGGAGGTGTTGCGGTCAAGCCGCGATACGGGGTGCAGTCCGCTTTCGATGTTATTTGCTTCGTAATAGCGTTTAACGTGGTTGTAAAGCGTATTGCCGTCTTCTTTAACGGTGGGGTGCACCAGCATGCCCGCCGGTTTATTGATGACGAGCAGGTAATCGTCTTCGTAATAAATGGTGCCGCGTCCTAAAGTAAACATCAGTGCTGCACCGGGTCTTCCTTATCCACAAAGGTGATGCTGTCCAGCTTTTGTTTTACCTGCGCGCGGATGTTGCCGAGGTACATTTCGTACAGTTCTTTCTGTTCAATCAGTTCGCTTTCGGTTAGGCCGACAGTGCGTTTTTTGCGTGCCAGAAAGTTAATGCGCGCAATCATTTCTTTCATTTCCATGGTGCGATTCCTCCTGTATCGGTTTTATTATAGCAGGGGCGGCAGCCGCGGGCAAGTTTTACGCAGCGGAGGATGATTTTTTATTGGATTTTTATAGATTGTATGATATAATGATACGGTAAGTGAATAAATCGGCCTGTGTACTGCGGTGCAAGCCCGCAGCGGTCCCGCCGCCGGTTTTAAGCCGGAAGCATGGCTGATTTGGCTGTATCTACGGGCGATGGAGAGAGCAAAAACGGTGCTGCCGCTGGCAGTGCTTTAGTATTTGTGACTTCTGCCGTAGGGCAGGAGCCTTTTTTATTATCAGCATAAATTACTATCTGGCAGATATTGCCGGATTTGGAAAGGATTTGCATGGAAGAATATACGTTTTCGCAGGGCAAAGAGATGCGCTGCGGTTACACAACGGGCAGCTGTGCGGCGGCAGCAGCCAAAGCGGCGGCGCAGATGTTATTAAGCGGCAGGCGCGTCGATGCGGTTGAGCTTGATACGCCGAAGGGCATCCGCCTGCACCTGGAAACGCGCGAGGTGGAGCTGACGCCGGATTACGCTGTTTGCGCCATCCAAAAGGACAGCGGCGACGACCCGGACGACACCAACGGCATTTTAATCTACGCGCGCGTGGAAAAAACCGACGCGCCGGAGCATGTGCTGGAAGGCGGCGAGGGCGTCGGCAGGGTAACAAAGCCCGGCCTTGCCTGTGCAGTTGGCGGGCCGGCGATAAACCCGGTGCCGCGCAAAATGATTTTGCAGAGTCTGACGGACGCAGCGGCGCAGTCCGGTTACAGCGGCAGCTTAAAGGTTACAATATCCGCACCGGCGGGCGTTGAAATTGCCCCAAAAACTTTTAACCCGCGCCTCGGCATTGTGGGCGGCATTAGCATTTTGGGCACCAGCGGCATTGTGGAGCCGATGAGCGACACGGCGCTGATTGAAACGATGTACGCGGAAATTAACGTGCAGGCCGAAAAGGGCAATAAGGATTTGCTGGTGTTCTTTGGCAACTACGGCGAAGATTTTACGCGCGATAATTTAATGGTAGATATTGATAACGCCGTTACGTGCAGTAATTTTGTGGGCGAGCTTTTGGATTACGCCGTTTACAAGGGCTTTGAAAGCCTGCTTTTGATTGGGCACAGCGGCAAGCTGGTGAAGTTGGCGCAGGGCGTTATGAATACGCACAGCAAATATGCGGACTGCCGCACGGAGCTGTTTGCCCTGCAGGCGCTGTTTAACGGCGCAAGCCTTGAAACAGGCAAAAAGATTTACAGTGCTTTAACTACCGACGAAGTTATTAAAATCCTGAAGGCGGAGAACCTGTTTGACAAGGTTATGCCTGCCGTGACGGAAAAAATAGATTATTACATGCAGCACCGCGTGCACGGCAAATTAAAAACCGGCGCGCTGATGTTCAGTAACGTATATGGTATTTTGGGCAAAACAGCCCATGCTGATGAACTTATCAGGCTGCACCAACAGAAAAGGAAGGATGAAGATAATGCGAGGTAAACTTTACAGCGTGGGTATCGGCCCCGGCGACCCGGAACTGCTGACGCTGAAAGCGGTACGCCTTTTGAAGGAATGCGACGTTGTGGCGCTGCCCAAAGGCGACGGCGATATTATGACGGCGAAAAACATCGTCAATCAGGTGGTAAACATCGACGAAAAGGAACAGCTGATTGTTTATATGCCGATGACGAAGGATAAGGAAGCGCTGGCGAAAGCACATCAGGAAGGCGCGGACGCAATTATTAAACTGCTGGACGAAGGCAAAAACGTGGTGTTCATCACCCTTGGCTGCCCGACGGTTTACGCAACCTGCATTTATGTGCATAAATTAGTGCTTAAAGCAGGATACGAGGCAGAGCTCGTTGCAGGCGTAACCAGCTTCTGCGCAGTTGCCGCAAGGCTTAACGTATCGCTGTGCGAAAAGGCAGAGCCGTTAATCATCCTGCCCGGCAGCTATAAGGAAAGCAGCAAATTTTTGGACGCCCCCGGCAACAAGGTGCTGATGAAATCGGCCAGCCAGATTGCCGCCGTGCGCGACGAACTGAAAGAACGCGGGCTTCTGACCCATGCGGCCATGGTGGAACGCTGCGGCCTGCCGGGTGAACAGGTTTACCGCGATTTGAATGCAATAGACGAAAAAAGCAGTTATTTTTCTATTATACTTGTAAAAGAAAAGGAGTTTGACAAATGATTTATTTTATTGGCGCAGGCCCCGGTGCCGTTGATTTGATTACGGTGAAAGGCAAAGAACTTTTGGAAAAGGCCGATTTGATTATTTACGCAGGTTCGCTGGTTAACCCCGAACTTTTAAAATATGCCAAACCTGACTGCGTGATTATGGACAGCGCTAAAATGACGCTGGAAGAAGTTATTGCAGCCATGGTACCGGCAGCACAGGCAGGCAAACTGGTTGTGCGCCTGCACACCGGCGACCCCAGCATTTACGGCGCTCACCGCGAGCAGATTGACCTTTTGCGCAGCTACGGCCTTGATTACGAGGTTGTTCCCGGCGTCAGCTCCTTCTGCGCAGCAGCGGCTGCTTTAAAAGCAGAATACACCCTGCCGAATGTCAGCCAGTCGGTAATTATTACCCGTATGGAAGGACGCACCCCCGTGCCGCCCCGCCAGAAAATTGCCGATTACGCAGCGCACAATGCAACCATGGTTATCTTTTTAAGCAGCAGCATGCTGGATAAACTGCAAAAAGAACTGATTGCGGGCGGCTATAAAGAAGATACGCCGGCGGCGATTGTTTATAAAGCGTCCTGGCCGGATGAAAAGGTTTGTCACTGCACCGTCGGCACCATTGCCGAAACGGCCGCTAAAGAAAACATTACCAAAACCGCTTTGATTACCGTTGGTTACTTCCTCGGCAGCGAATATGACAGAAGCGAGCTTTACAACCCGACTTTTGCGCACGGCTACCGTGAAGCCGACCCGAGCAAGCTGAACCTTAAACCAGAGGTTAAATAATGCAGGCGGTATTATTTTCGTTCAGTAACCGCGGCGGGCAGTTAAGCGTCGCCGTGGGCAAGTTTTTAGAGGTTTTGGGCTACGAGGCAGAGTGCTATACGCTGCCGAAATTTGCCGACGCAGATGAAAGTTTGATTGCCACAAGCGATTACAAAGCTGTATGCTCAGAAGCCTTTGCAACTGCCGACGTGTTGGTGTTTGTAGGCGCTGCTGGCATTGCGGTGCGCACCATTGCGCCGTTTGTTAAAAGCAAAACCACCGACCCGGCGGTGCTGGTTATCGACGAACAGGCAAATTTTGTAATTTCGCTGCTTTCCGGGCATATCGGAGGGGCAAACGTGCTGGCGCGCAAAATTGCGGATGAAATTGAAGCGCAGCCGGTTGTTACAACAGCTACGGACGTGAACAGCCTGTTTGCCGTTGACGAATGGGCATCAAATCACGATATGGTTATCGGCGATATGCACGCTGCCAAGGAATTTGCCGCAGCGCTGGTTGACGGTAAAACCGTGGGCTTTTACAGCGATTATCCGCTTGCGGGCGCATTGCCGAAAAATGTGGAGCGTGCCGACAGCGGCGAAATTGGCGTGGCCATTAGCACGGACAGCACTAAAAAGCCGTTTGATACAACGCTGACGCTGATTCCGCAGATTGTGCATTTGGGCATCGGCTGCCGCCGCGATACGCCGTTTGAAAAGCTGGAAGCGTTTGTGCTTTCGCAGCTTGAAGAACACGGCTATGATTTGCGCAGCGTAAAAAATATCGCTTCCGTAAATTTAAAGATGAATGAGCGCTGCCTGATGCTTTTTATGGATGAATACAACCTGCCCGGCGTGTTTTACAGCGCGGAAGAATTGCAGGAGGCGCAGGGCGATTTTACGCCGAGCGAATTTGTAAAAAGCATTGCGGGCGTGGACAATGTTTGCGAGCGCGCGGCAGTGCTGGCAAGCGGCGGTAAATTAACCGTTAAAAAAATTGCGCACAACGGCATGACTTTGGCTGTTGCCGAAGAACCGCTGACGATAGATTTTGAAAATTAAAATTAGGATGGTGCAAAAATGCAGAAAGTTTATGTTGTAGGTTTAGGCCCCGGCGGCGTGGAGCAGATGACTACCCGCGCTAAGGAAACGCTGGCAAAATGCGATGTTATTGCGGGCTACCATGTTTATATAAATTTGATTAAAGAAGATTTTGCCGATAAGGAATTTTTAAGCACCGGCATGCGTAAGGAAGTTGACCGCTGCCGCCTTGCCGTGGAAGAAGCGCTGAAGGGTAAAACCGTAGCGATGATTTCCAGCGGCGACGCAGGCGTGTACGGCATGGCAGGCATTATGTACCAGGTTGCGGCGGACCATCCGGAACTGGAAATTGAAGTAGTGCCAGGCATTACGGCTGCCTGCTCCGGCGCGGCAGTTTTAGGCGCACCGCTCATCAGCGATTTCTGCCTGATTTCCTTAAGCGATTTGCTTACTCCGTGGGAAAAAATCGCCAAACGTCTGGACTGCGCTTCTCAGGCTGATTTCTGCATCTGCCTGTACAATCCGTCCAGCTTTAAACGCCATGACTATCTGCAAAAGGCGTGCGACATTATGCTGAAAAACCAGCGCCCCGACGTACCGGCAGGCATTGTCCGCAATATCGGCCGTGAGGGCGAAAGCTATGAAATTACTACTTTGCAGGAGCTGCGCGATAAACAGGTTGACATGTTCTCGACCGTAATTATCGGCAACTCCCAGACCAAAGTTATTAACGGCAAACTGGTTACGCCCAGAGGCTACAAGCTGTGAACAGGCGTATCTGGATTATCGGCGGCACCAGCGAAGGGCGGGGCCTTGTAAAAGAGCTGGCGCAGCTTGATATTGAAATTTTTGTCAGTGTGGCGACAACCTACGGCGCAAAGCTGATTGAGCAGCACAGCAATGTAAAGGTGCTGCCCGAGCGCATGGATTTGGCTGCGATGCAGGCGTTTATTGCCGGGCACAAGCCGGACTGCGTTATCGACGCGACGCACCCTTATGCAACGGTTGTAACGCAGACGGTGAAAGATGCCTGCGCGGCAACGGGCACGGAGTACCTGCGTTTGGTACGCCCGGCGGAAGCAGGCTATGGCAGTGCCGTGGTGGTGCATGACGCCGCCGAAGCAGCCGAAGTATTAAGCCACACCGAAGGCAAAATATTTTTAACGACGGGCAGCAAAAACCTGCCTGATTTTACTGCAGTGCCGGATTATGCGGAACGTATTGCGCTGCGCATCCTGCCGATGCAGGACTCGCTGGCGAAAGCGGTGGAGCTTGGTTACAAGCCTGCCAACATCGTCTGCATGCAGGGACCGTTTGAAGAAGATTTGAACATAGCCATGATTAAACATTTTGGCGCTAAATATCTGGTGACGAAGGATTCCGGCAAGGCCGGCGGCTTTGAAGAAAAAATTGCCGCTGCGCACGAAGCCGGTGCCGAACTTGTGATTATCGCCAGAAGCGAAAACGAACACGGCAGCGGTTATGCCGAGATAGCGGCGGAGATTAAGCGGCGCTATCAGACCGCAGAATGAAGGTGAAAAAATGTTAAGGGTTAATATCGTAGGCATCGGGCCGGGCAACCCCAAGCTGTTAACCGGTGCAGCACGCGAAGCAATAGAACAGAGTACAATCTTAATCGGCGACAAGCGTATGCTGGCAAATTTTGCGTCAGGCAAGCGTACTTATGACACCATTAAGACGGCGGAAATATGCAAGATTTGCAGCGAAGCCGATGCGGATAAGAATGTTGTCAGCGTACTCGTCAGCGGCGACGTGGGCTTTTTCAGCCTTGCCAAAACCATCAGCGGCAAGCTGCCGGATTGTGAGTGCGTGCGTTACTGCGGCATCAGCAGTTTGGTTTATTTTGCGCAGCTGCTGGAGATGAGCTGGGACGATGCCAAAATCGTCAGTATGCACGGGCGCAGGCAGAACTTTATTGAAGCCGTTGCCCATAATAAAAAAGTGTTTGCCCTTACCGGCGGCGAAAACACCCCGCAGGCGCTGTGTGCCAAATTATGCGCACATGGGCTTGGCGGCGTGACGGTTTACGTCGGCGAAAACCTTTCTTACGATGATGAAAAAGTAACCTGTCTGACGGCGGAGGAAGGCGCGGAAAAAACTTTCGGCTCTCTTTCCGTAATGATGATTATTAATGATGACGCCAAAGCCTTGGCGCATAGTGTACATGGCTTGAGCGATGATTTGTTCATCCGCAGCAAAGTGCCGATGACGAAGCAGGAAATCCGCGCGGTGTCCGTATCCAAGCTGATGCCGCAGGAAACCGACGTTATTTACGATATCGGAGCAGGCACTGGTTCCTGTTCTATTGAGCTTGCCTTGCAGGCAAAACGCGGTATGGTTTATGCGTTTGAACGTAATCCGGAAGCGTTGGAACTGATTGAGAAGAACAAAGAACTGTTCGGCGTGGAAAACCTGACGGTTGTAGCAGGAGAGGCTTCGGAAAACCTTGAAGCAATGCCGGTGCCGGACTGTGTGTTTATCGGCGGAAGCGGCGGCAACCTGTGCAAAATGCTGGACTGCATTTACAGCAAAAATGCAAACTGCCGCGTTGTGGTTAACGCTATTACCGTGGAAACTTTGATAGAAGTTGTTGAGTATTACAAACAGCGTGAAGGTTATGCGCTGGATATTGTGAACGTATTTGCGGCGCGCGCCAAAAAGCTGGGCGCGTATAATTTAATGATGTCCCAGAACCCCGTTTATATTATGACGGCGTTAAAAAAGGGTGAGTAACATGGCAGAACTGACTTTGCCGCGTTTTATGCTGGCTGCACCTGCCAGCGGCAGCGGCAAGACAACTTTAACCTGCGCGGTGCTGAAAGCGCTGATGAACAAGGGCTTGAAAACGGCGGCCTTTAAATCCGGCCCGGATTATATCGACCCGATGTTCCATTCGCGCGTTATCGGCGCCAAGTCCCGCAATCTGGATTTGTTCATGCTGCCGGAGGAAACGGCTAAATACCTGCTGGCTAAAAACGGCAGGGACCGCGACATTGCCGTGCTGGAAGGGGCAATGGGCTTTTTTGACGGCATGGGCACGACGCTGAAGGGCAGTGCTTACGATCTGGCACGCCTGACGCAGACGCCGGTAATTCTGGTTGTCAATGCCAAGGGCGCGGCGCTTTCCATAGCAGCGACGATTAACGGTTTTAAAAACTTCCGCAGCGATGTGCGCGTTGCCGGTGCGGTTTTAAACAACGTAACGGCGATGAGCTACCTGTTTTATAAAGAAGCCATCGAAAAAGAAACCGGCATCCCGCTGGTGGGCTACATGCCGCACATGGAAAACTGCAATTTTGAAAGCCGCCACCTGGGGCTTGTTACCGCAGCTGAAATTGAAGACTTGCAGAAGATTATCAGCCGCCTGGCGGAACAGGCGGAAAAGAGCATTGATTTTGACGTGCTGCTGAAAATTGCAAACAGCGCGCCTGCACTGGCTTATACCGATATGCAGCAGCAGCGCCTTGCCGATGTAAAAATCGCCGTGGCGGAGGATAAAGCCTTCTGTTTTTATTATCAGGACGCGCTGGAGCTTCTGGAAAACCTCGGCGCGGAACTTGTGCCTTTCAGCCCGTTGACGGACAGCAAGCTGCCTGCTTGCGACGGTTTGTATCTGGGCGGCGGCTATCCCGAGCTTTACGCTAAAGAGTTGCAGGATAACGAAAGCATGCGCCAAAGCATTAAATCTGTACTGGCGGCAGGCTTGCCCTGTATGGCGGAATGCGGCGGCTTTATGTATTTGATGGATTACTTCCGCACTAAAAGCGGAGAAAAATTTGCGTGGGTGGGTGCCGTAAGCGGCGAAACCTACATGACGGAGCGCCTGAACCGTTTTGGCTACGTTACTTTAACAGCCAGACGTGATAACCTGCTTTGCAAGGCAGGCGAAGGGATTAACGGGCACGAGTTCCATTATTCCGACAGTACCAATAACGGCGATACCTTTGCCGTTGCCAAGGCGTCCGGTACTAAAGCGTGGGAGGCGATTTATACAACGCCGAACCTTTACGCCGGTTATCCGCATGTGCATTTGTGGGGCAACCCGCTGTTTGCGCAAAATTTTGTCAAAGCCTGCGAGGCTTACAAAAATAAATGATTGTTTGATGATGAAGGGTTTGTAGTATGGTTCTTTTAACTGCGATTATTTTGGGGTTTGTTTTAGATTTGCTTTTTGGCGACCCGCGCTGGCTGCCGCACCCGATTTGCTTTATCGGCAAGCTGATAAGCGTAACGGAAAAAGTGCTGCGCCGCTTTACCGGCGAAAAGCCGGAAGGGCTTTTAATGGGCGGGTTTATGCTGGTGGTAATTGTGCTGGGCATAAGCTTTGCCGTGCCGTATTTTATCCTGCATTTTGCGGAAATGTACAGTCCGGTGCTGGCATTTATCATCGAAACCTTTATGTTCTACCAGATTTTTGCCATGCGCTCGCTGAAGGAAGCGGCCATGCAGGTTTGTGATGCTTTGCAGGCAGGCGACCAGCCGGAAGCACGTAAAAAACTGTCGTGGATTGTAGGGCGTGATACGGCTGAACTTACGGAAGAAGAAGTTGCCAAGGCCGCTGTGGAAACAGTGGCAGAAAACACTTCCGACGGCGTAATTGCGCCGATGTTGTTCATGTTTGTCGGCGGTGCGCCGCTGGCATTTTTGTACAAAGCAATCAACACCATGGATTCCATGGTTGGCTATAAAAACGATAAGTATCTGTATTTCGGGCGCTGCGCAGCCAAGCTGGACGACGTTGCCAATTTTATACCGGCGCGCGTTTCCGGCCTTTTAATGGTAGCGGCGGCGTATTTCCTCAATATGGATGCGGCAGGCTCGTGGCGCATTTTTAAACGCGACAGGCGGCATCATTTAAGTCCCAACTCGGCCATGACGGAATCGGCGGCAGCCGGTGCGCTTGGCATTAAGCTGGGCGGCGGGCATTTTTACTTTGGCAAATGGGTGCCGAAGGATACCATTGGCGACGAGCTGAAAAAGACCGACGCCGGTGATATTGTAAAAATGAACGGCCTGATGTACATGACCTGCATTTTAAGTATTTTAAGTTTTTCGCTTGTTTATTTGATTAAGATATTTTTAATTGGAGAGTAAAGCATGTATACCTATGTGCACGGCGGCGATGTTTACACCGCTAGCGGTAAAAACAACATAGTGGACTATTCGGCAAACATTAACCCGCTGGGGCTGCCGCAGTCCGTTAAAAAGGCGATTGTAAAATCGCTTAACGGCTGCGTGGATTACCCCGACCCGTTTTGCCGCCGTTTAAGCGCTAAATTAGCCAAATTTTTAGCCGTGCCGCAGGATTATATATTTTTCAGTAACGGCGCTGCCGATGTGCTTTTTAAACTGGCACTGGCGCTGCGCCCCAAAAAAGCACTGCTTTTGGCACCGACCTTTGCCGATTACGAAAAGGCACTGCGCAGTGTGGACTGTGACATTTGCTATTACCTTTTGCAGGAAGCGCACAGCTTTGAGCCGCAGCCCGATATTTTAAAACAGCTGACGGCGGATTTGGACATGGTTGTTATCTGTAACCCCAATAACCCAACCGGCAAACTGATTGACAAGGCGCTGCTGGAACAGCTTATTGCAAAATGCAAACAGCTTAACATCCGCATTTTAATTGACGAATGTTTTATGGATTTTGTAGCGGAAGAAAAAGCGTACAGCATGATACCGCAGCTTGCCGCCAACAAACAGCTTGTTATTTTAAAGGCGTTTACCAAAACCTACGCCATGCCGGGCTTGCGCCTTGGCTATTGCCTTACGGCAGATGAAGCTTTGGTGCTGCGCCTGCACGAAGTAGGGCAGGACTGGAACGTATCGACACCGGCGCAGGAGGCAGGCATTGCCGCGCTTGACGAAACGGAATACGTTGCCAGAGCCAAAGCACTGATTGTTAAAGAACGCCGTTATTTAACCAATGTGCTGCAAAAATGCGGCGCAGCAACCTACGGTTCGGAAGCGAACTACATCTTTTTTAAAATGCCGCAGCCTCTGGATTTAAAGGAGCAGCTTGCCAAAAAGGGCTTTTTAATCCGTAGCTGCGCCAATTACCATAATTTACAGGGTAACTACTACCGCATTGCCGTTAAAAGGCACGCGGACAACATGAGATTTGCAAAAGCATTAAAGGAAGTACACAATGCACTCATTGATGGTGATAATTGACGGTTTGGGAGACGACCCGATACCGCAGTTTGGCGGCAAAACGCCGTTTGAATTTGCCTCACATCCGAATATTGATAAACTGCTGGAACGCGGTACTTACAGCGAGATAAGCATCTGCGGCAATGACTTTGCGGCAGAAAGCCTGGGCTGTATTTTGCGTCTTTTGGGCGTGGAACAGAAGGACTTTCCGCTGAACCGCGCGTATCTGGAGCTATTGGCCAACGGGCGCGACATAAGCGAATACGAAATGGTGCTGCGCTGTAACCTTGCTTCGGTTGACGCCGAAGGCAGGCTGGTATCGTTTAACGCCATAGGGCTTACGCCCAATGAAATGGCCGAAGCCGCCGCAATCTGCAACGAGCTGTGGCAGGGCATTGAGTTCATGCACCTGTCGGAATACCGCAACCTGCTGATTTTAGACAACGACCCGCAGATTCTGCATAACTGCAAAATCGCGCCGCCGCATGAAAGCATGGGGCAGAATTTTGATGAGCTTTTGAGCGATTTAAAAAGCAAATCGCTGCTTTTAAAAACTTTTATAGATGAAACCACGGCGAAGCTGAAACCTTTTGCCAGAGGTGGCGTCAGCTACCGAATTTACCCGTGGGGAGCGTCGGAGCGCAAAGTGCTGCCTTCGTTTGAAAGCCTGCATAATATCCGCGGGGCGGTGGTGTGCAAGGCGGAGATTGTACGCGGCATTGCCCGTGCGCTGAACATGCCTGCGCCGGTGCTGCCGGGCACGACAGCCGATATTGATACCGATATCAGCGCCAAGGCATGGCAGACGCTGCAATTTTTGCAGGACTATGATTTTGTGCTTGCACATTTTAACGGCAGCGACGAAGCTGCGCACCGTTATGATTACAACTGTAAAGAGGATTTTATCGCGCGCATTGATAAGGAATTTATCGGCGCAGTGCTGCAAAACGTAAAACAGCCGCTGAAAATACTTATCTGCGGCGACCATGTAACCAGCTGCGTAACCGGCAAGCACAGCGCAGGCAGTGTGCCGGTGGTGGCGGCCGTAATTAACAGTGATGACAATGCGCCGGAAATTGGCGCTTACCATGATATACACAAATTTTTAATGGGAGCGAGTGATTAACGTGGCCAAAACAATAATGGTTCAGGGAACAATGTCAAATGCGGGCAAAAGCCTTGTAACGGCGGGGCTGTGCCGTGTGTTCAACCAGGACGGCTATAAGGTGGCGCCGTTCAAATCGCAGAACATGGCCCTTAACTCTTTTATAACGCGCACCGGCGCGGAAATGGGCAGGGCACAGGTGGTGCAGGCCGAAGCTGCCAACATTGAGCCTGACGTTGCCATGAATCCGATTCTGCTGAAACCGACCAGCGACTGCGGTTCGCAGGTTATCGTCAACGGCGAGCCGATTGGCACGATGACGGCGGCAGAATATTTTAAAATGAAGCATACCCTTAAGCCGGAAATTATGAAAGCTTTTAACGGTCTTGCGGATAAAAACGATATCATCGTTATCGAAGGCGCGGGCAGTCCGGCGGAAATCAATATCAAAACGGACGACATCGTCAACATGGGCATGGCAAAAATGGCTAACGCGCCTGTTTTGCTTGTGGCAGATATCGACCGCGGCGGCGTGTTCGCTTCCATTTACGGCACGCTGATGCTGCTTGAGCCGGAAGAACGCGCCATGGTAAAAGGCGTTATCATCAATAAATTCCGCGGCGACGTGGAAATTCTGCGCCCCGGCTTGAAAATGATTGAAGAAAAAACGGGCGTGCCTGTTATCGGCGTTGTGCCGATGCTGCATGTCGATATCGAGGACGAGGACAGCCTGTCCGAACGCCTGACGGAGCATACCGAGGTTAAAGCCGTCGATATCGCCGTTGTGCGTATCCCGCGTATGTCCAACTACACCGATTTTAACGTGTTTGAACTTATCCCGGGCGTATCGCTGCGCTATGTAGATAAAGTGCAGGATCTGAAAAATCCGGATATGATTATCATTCCGGGAACCAAAAACACCATCGGCGACCTTAAATGGCTGCGCCAGAGCGGCTTTGAAGCAGAAATCCTGAAGCACGCCAGCAAAGGCACGGTTATCTTCGGCGTCTGCGGCGGCTATCAGATGCTGGGCAAAAACCTCAGCGACCCGTACGGCGTTGAAGAAGGCGGCGACACTGCCGGTATTGGCCTGCTGGACGTTGAAACAATCTTCGCCGAAAAGAAACGCACCATCCGCGTAGACGGCCATTTCGGTAAAGTACAGGGTGTTTTTGCAAACCTCAGCGGCAAGGAATTTTACGGCTACGAAATCCATTCCGGCGTAACCGAATTTGATAAAGCCAATGCGCTGACGCAGATGCAGCCGATTTACGAAGAAGGCGGCGTAATGCCGGAGGGCGCGCAGCATGTTGAAGGCGTGATGAATGTTTACGGCACTTACGTACACGGCATTTTTGACAGCGAAGGCGTGGCAGCAGCCGTTGTGGAAGCACTGCTTGCCAAAAAAGGCATGAGCAGCGACGATATCAAAGTCATCAACTTTGACGAGTACAAAAAACAGCAGTACGATATTCTGGCGGACAACATCAGAAAGAATATCGATATGCAGAAGGTTTACGAAATTTTAGAGGCCGGTGTTTAAGATGTTTGGTTTAACACATATTTACTGCGGCGACGGCAAGGGCAAAACAACTGCTGCCGTCGGGCTTGCGGTGCGCTGCGCCGGGCGCGGAAACAAAGTGCTGCTGGTGCAGTTTTTAAAAAGCCGCGACAGCGGCGAACTGTATTCGCTGGCCAAATTGCCGGATATTGAAGTTATGCGCGGCAAGGAAAGCAAAAAATTCACCTTTCAGATGAACGACGAGGAAAAACACGCACTGCTGCTTGAACATAACAAAATGTTTGACATAGTGCTGGCAAAAGTACGCAGCGGCAATTATGCGCTGCTGGTGCTGGATGAAGTCATCGGCGCAATTAACGCTAAAGTGTTTGACGAAAACAGGCTGATTGAATTTTTGCTGAACAAGCCGGAAAACCTGGAAGTGGTTATGAGCGGGCGCAATCCGTCCGCCGGACTGATAGAGCTTGCCGATTACGTATCGGAAGTGCGCAAGGTAAAACACCCGATGGACAGGGGCATTATGGCGCGCGAAGGCATTGAAAAGTAACAGGAGGAAATTATGAAATTACAAAACGTACTGCCTGCGGATATTGAAAAACGCAGCATGGAAATTATCGGTGAAGAACTGGGCGAGCTGCAAATCGACCCGGAAAAACTGAGCATTGTTAAGCGCGTTATCCATACCTCGGCAGATTTTGACTACGCACGCAACATGCGCTTTTCTGAAGGCGCTGTTGAAAAAGCGCTGGAGGCTTTGAAAAACGGCGCAACGATTGTTACCGATACCAACATGGCCTGCACCGGCATCAATAAAATGGGGCTGGCAAAGCTGGGCGCAAAAGCAGTTTGCTTTATGGCAGACCCGGACGTGGCGGCGCGTGCCAAAGAAGCGGGCAGCACCCGTGCGGCGGCCTGCATGGAAAAAGCCTGCACCGTTGAAGGCCCTGTTATCATCGCCGTTGGCAATGCGCCCACCGCGCTGGTACGCCTTGACGAGCTGGTAAAGGAAGGCAGAATCAAACCGGCGCTGGTTATAGGCGTGCCGGTTGGCTTTGTTAATGTTGTGGAATCCAAGGAAATCATCATGCAGACCGGCGTGCCTTACATCGTAGCCGTTGGGCGCAAGGGCGGCAGCAATGTGGCGGCGGCAATCTGCAACGCGCTTATTTACAAGCTGACGCGATAAAATTATTGACATTACTGCGATAAAAGATTATAATAACTTTTGTCAACAAATTCCCCGATAGTTCAGCCGGTAGAACACCTGACTGTTAATCAGGGCGTCGTAGGTTCGAGTCCTACTCGGGGAGCCAAGCAAACCCAGCTTCACACTTTTGGTGTGGAGCTTTTTTATTGCCATAAAGTCAGTATTTATGCGGTTTTCAGAGCTCTCGACATTCAAAAGTTCATCTAAAGTAATGCTTTCGGCGGGGTTATTTTTTAGGTTGTAAACGAGCGTGATGTGGTCCGGGAACAGGAAAACTTTGGTAACAAGCTCTTGAAATAACGATTTCACAAATATTTCACTTTTAACTTTTTCGTCTTTAAAAGCCTGCAAAAAGGTTTGTATATTTTCGACCGAAAGCTTACCGGCAGATTCCCGCGCGGATAAGCGGCTGATATTATTTTTTAATTCATCCTCGTCGGCTTCCAGTTCCTTTAAACGGGCAGCGCCGTATGCTTGGCACAGACGCAATTATCGGCGTATCGGCGCACAACGCCGAAGAAGCATTGGCGGCGGAAGCGGCAGGGGCAGATTACCTTGGCTGTGGTGCAGTGTATCCGACCGGTACTAAAAAGGATACATCCGTTATCGGCGTTGAAGGTTTAAAAGCCGTCCGCGCGGTGACAAAGCTGCCCTTTGTTGGCATCGGCGGCGTAACGCTTGCCAATTACTGCGATGTGCTTAACGCCGGTGCAGACGGCGCAGCCATCGTCAGTGCCATTTTAAGTGCAAATGATATTGAAAGCACTGTGCAGAAATTTGTGCAGCTTTCTTTGTAAAAATAATAAATGATTAAAAGCAGTTAGCAGTAAAGTTGCTGACTGCTTTTCTTT
>CASFZG010000025.1 GCA_949299135.1 uncultured Phascolarctobacterium sp. | reverse complement strand
GCGAATATTTGCCGCAAAAAAGCGATAAATAGGCTTGACAAACGCCCGGCAGGTGTATAAAATATATATACGTGATTTTGTGACGTATCTTATTAGCCCCAAGAGAAGTTAACAAAGCACACTGAACAGGAAATAATTTAGGAGGGACATAAGGATGAAATCTTTTATGGCTAACCCGTCCAACATCGAACGCAAATGGTACGTTGTTGACGCAGCTGATAAAACTCTCGGCCGTCTTGCCGCAGAAGTAGCAAAAATCCTTCGTGGAAAACACAAACCGACTTTCACTCCGCATATGGATACCGGAGATCATGTAATCGTAATCAATGCAGATAAAGTAGTTCTGACCGGCAAAAAACTCGTTCAGAAAACTTATTTCCGTCACAGCGGCTATCTTGGCGGCACCACCTTCACTACCGCAGGTGAAATGCTTGCCAAAAACCCTGTAAGAATGGTTGAACTCGCCGTTAAAGGCATGATTCCGCATAACCGTCTTGGCAGCAGAATCTTCACCAAACTGCATGTATATGCAGGTGCTGAACATCCGCATGCAGCACAGAAACCCGAAGTACTTGAAATTAACGTAAGATAATAACCGGAGGAGGAAACGTAAATGGCAGTAGTTACTTATAATGCGACCGGCCGTCGCAAATCTTCAGTTGCACGCGTTCGCCTGGTTCCGGGTGAAGGTAAAATCATTATCAACCAGCGTGAGCTTGACGATTATTTTGGATTGAAAACTTTGGAATTAATCGTAAACCAGCCGCTTGAACTCACCGAAACCAAAGGCAAATACGATGTACTCGTAAATGTTATCGGCGGTGGCTTCTCCGGCCAGGCAGGCGCAATCCGTCACGGCATTGCCCGCGCTCTTTTGAAAGTTGACGAAGAATTCCGTCCGGCTCTTAAAAAAGCAGGTTACCTTACTCGTGACCCGCGTGAAAAAGAACGCCGTAAATATGGCTTGAAGAAAGCTCGTAAAGCAAGCCAGTTCTCCAAACGCTAATATTTGGATATTGTGCGAAACCAAAACCCCGAGGCCCTGTGGCTTTGGGGTTTATTTTTTTGTATAACCATTTAATGATTTCAATCATTCGTTTACTGATATTCTGTCCAGAAGTGCAAATAAAAAATTTGCACTTCGATGTTAATCACCTTAAAATTGAAGCATAAAACGCTGTAAACCTGTGTGGAATAAGGCTTACGGCGTTTTTTATTTTATCGGATTTTATAAAAAAACAAGGCAGATGGACAGCCTTTCGCCTTGCGGATAAAAGTAAAATTTGATATAATTGTGAAAAATAACTAACAATAATTACTAATATTAAATAAAGTTTTAGTAATTTGTTTTAATTTTTTATGAGGTGATTAAGATGAAACGCAGAAAAAATTTAGAAAGGGCAATTGTATTAGGCTTACTTTTAAGCACCAGCGTTTACGGCAGCGCGTGGGCGGAATTAAGTAATGATATGCATTTTTATCGTGGAGAAAGTCCTTCTGATACAGATACAACGGTTATGGATGCTCCAAAGCAAAATTTAAAAATAATTGATAAATCGAATGACGGCGAATTCGATGCTGCAATATTAGTTACTTCTACGCGTCCAGATAATGGTCATACATATAATTATAATGTTAATTATATATTAAACAGTTTAAATATTGATATTACAAAATTAGCTGAAGGTAGTACGAATATTGCCAATAACTATTATATTGCCGGTGTTATGGTAGATGGCCTTAATGCGGAAAAAACTGCTAATTTAATTTTAACTACCAATGAAGGCATTAATGTAAAAGTTGATTCACAAAATAATTATGCTGCTGTTGGCGTTTGGGCGCAGTCTGACGATAGTATTAAATTAAACAGCAAAAATGGCGATGTTACTGTTAATGTAACCAAAACAGCCGGAAGCAATTTAAGCTATAAAGACGTCGGTGAAGAAGACAGAACCTTGCACGCAGTATATGGGTTAAATGCAAGCAATGACAGAAATGCTGCTTCGTATGACCCTAATGATGAAAGCAATGGTTCTGAAATAAATATTACAACAGATAATGGCAGTATTAGCGTAACTGCTAAAACTGAATCGACAGACTTAACTGGCAGCCATGTTTATGCCGCTGCCAATGATAACGGCAATATTATTTTAAATGCCGCAAATGAAATCTGTTTAGAAGCATATGCTAATAATACAAACAATGCTTATGGATTGGATACTTGGGGTGGAAAAGAAAATAAAGTTGAATCAGAACAAATTAATGTTTATGCTGAAGCTGTAGATGGTGACGCGTATGGCATTAAAGTTGATAACGGGAGCATAGAAAATAGATTTGAAGCTGGCCAAAGCAACATAATAGAAGCTAATTCAAAAAATGGAAATGCTTATGGTGTATTTGTAAATAATGGTTCAGCTCTTAATATTGCAAGCGATGAAAATAACTATATTAATGCATATGTTGAAAATTATGATAAAGATAGTGAAAGCATTGCAATTAAAGCTGATGGAAAGGGGAGTATAGTTTTAGTATCGGGTAAAGAAACCTATATTAATAGCAATGAAGATGGGTTTTATGATAAAAGTATAAAAGGTTTAGCGGTAAGTGCTGAACAAAGTGCTTATGTAGATATTAAAGCAGAGATTGGCGGTATTAACAATATTGGTGGTGCTGTATCTGCCAAAGATACACATACTGTTGTTAATATTATTGGTAAAGATAGCTCTGTAGAAAATAATATTCATTCTGCTGCTGTTATTGAAAATGCAGGCGATTTGCAAAATAGTAAAGATGAAGATATGAAAGACTTAAAAGTAGTTGCTGCTTTGTATGCTGAAGATGGTGCAACAATTAATTTGTCAGGCACTAATATCATATCTACTTATTATTCTGACCCTAATGATAAGACTACATCCGAACGTGTTATATGGGCATATAACAATGGTGATATTAATATCGATGGTTATACTAATATCAGTACAAGCAAATATGCTGATTCTCCTTTAAACAAGGATATTGCAATTGCGGCAGGAACGGCAACTAACCTTGCTGATGAAAGCTTTGGAGGAAACTATCCTGCGCAAGATGAATGGGCCAATGTAAATGTTACTTATAACGATTATGGCGAACTGCATAGCAGTATTACTGGTGATATCCTTGCAGCTTATGCTGGTAATGTGGACATAAAAGCTGTACAAGATAGTGACGCAGGACTTGATGTTCACGGCGACCTGCTTTCCGGTAATGGCGGTACGTTAAGCGTTGATTTTGGTAATGGCGGTACATGGACAGGCCGCGGTGACAGCTATATTGATGCTGGTACTGCTGATGATTATAAAAACCACCAAAATTTTTACAGCCCGGCATTTAGCAGTGATATTATTACCGGTGGCGATATTGAAGTTACAATGAATAATGGTACATGGCATGTAACGGGACAAAGCTGGATTAATACTTTTAAAGCTAATGATACGGAAATTTACATGACAGATGAAGATAATGTTACCAATGCTGTTACAATTAACGAAATGAATGGTAACGGCAATACTTTCTATATGAATCTTGATAATAATGACCGTATAGGTAGTGATATGCTCTATATTAAAGACGGCGGTGAAAACGGTGCAACTTTTGATGTAGTAGTTACCGGTGTAATAAATGGTTTATCTAATGTAACAGAAGAAGATGGTTTGCGCTTTGCTACTGTTGGCAGTGGTATTAATTTAGAGCAAATCAGTTTAGATGGTTACGGTATAATAAAGGGTGTTGATGGTGGTGCATTTAACACTAATTTGTATGTTAAACGTGAAGCGTATGATGTGAATAACAGCCATAATGATGAATTTAACGGAGAAGGTTTTACTCAGCATAAACCGGGCAGTAGTACTGTTGAGGATATGTTCGGCTTAACGCAAGAACAGGAAGAAAATCCTGAAATTATGATGCTTGCAGCAGAGTCGCAGGAAAATGACAATACTGCGACGGTTAATTCTTTAGCAGATACGCTTTCAATTGTAAGGGCTACACAGGACGGTCTTTCTGATGCAGGCAAAACTATGCTGAATATGAGCCGCGCCAACTACAGTAACGCCATTTATATGGACCGTTTGAACAAACGCCTTGGCGAAGTACGCTATATTAACGGCGAAGAAAATGAAGGCATGTGGGTTCGTATCCGTCATGACCGCATTGGCAAAACTGATGCTTACCGCAGCCAGAATACCATGTATGAGCTGGGCTATGATGTTAAACAGGAATGCGATAATGGCGAACGCCGCATAGGCTTTGCTGTTGACTATATGCATGGCGATACGGGTTATAGTGATGTTGCAGGCAAGGGCGAACTGGACCGTTACGGCCTGTGGCTGTATGATACATGGATGGGCGACAAAGGCCATTATGTAGATTATGTTGCTAAATGGGGACACCTTGACAACGATTTTGAAGTTTATACCATGAGCGAAGGCAAAAAAGTAACCGGCGATTACAGCAACAACGTATTCAGCGTAAGCGCAGAATATGGACGTAAGAAAGATATCGGCAGCGACTGGTATTTTGAGCCGCAGGCGCAAGTACAGCTGGCGCGTGTAACCGGCGCTGATTACACAACCAGCCAGGGTACTAAAGTAAGCGTTGATGGCATCAACAGCTTAATCGGCCGCGCAGGTTTCCGCATTGGTAAAGATTTTGGCGAACAGAAACAGAGTACTGTTTATATCAAAGCCGACGTGCTGCACGAATTCCTTGGCGACCAGGATGTAAGTGTAATGGACGACACTACCAATGGACGTTATGTAGGCATTGGCTATGAAAACGAAGGCACCTGGTATGATGTTGGTTTCGGTTTTGCAACACAAACCGGTAAAAACAGCTATGCCTTCATGGATTTTGAAAAATCATTCGGGCATGACAATGACGAAACCTATCAGATTAACGCCGGTATTCAGTGGACATTCTAAGGCTTCGCCGGATTATAGTTTGAGTAATGAAAGTGAAAGATTTGTGCTATAAGGCGGCAGACAAAAACTGCGCCGGCAAAATTTAAGGCATAAAACTTCGGGAGTCCGGCGCGTTGCCCGGACGGAATCGGAGGAGGCGCAGGAATTTTGCAACGCCGCAATAGTGCAATCTTTCACGATAAATAAAACAAAAAACACAAAAGGGAGCTTTTTGCTCCCTTTTGTTTAAAAAAGTAAAATCATATCAATTTATAATATGCAAAGTGGTGAAAAAATGATTAAAAGAGAAATGCCTTTCAGCGAGGCGGTAATTAAAAAATATGTCGGTGACGGTGAAATTGAATTTGTCAATTACATGCCACGCAGCAAAAGCGGCGCACGTGATTTGGAAATTAAGGCAATTTATGACGATGGCACACGCAAAATAATAGTGCTGCACGATTACGCAGTGAACGTACAAGGTGAAGAAATTGAAGTGCGTGGCTTTAGCGGCAAGGAAGAACGCAATGAGGAAATTCGCCGTTTATACAGCGAAAAGAATTTATCGCAGGTGTTTCTGGCAAACTTTTTCGGTATGTCCCAACCCGCTATATCAATAATTATCAACAAAAAATAAAAAGAGCAATACCGGTTTCACATAATCTGTAAAACTGGTATTGCTTTTTAGTTTAAAGAATGTTGAAAAAAATAACGGCATGAAAAAAACCGCATAACACGGTTACACGGTTTCCTTCTGACTCAAAATCACATGGGGAGAACCGATGCGACCAAACATCAATACTCCGTGCTTTTATTATACTTGTTTAAACGTAAAATTTCAAGAACAAACTATAAGCCTGTATGGTTATCGCAAAGATTTCCATGCAGGCTTTTTATTTTAAAAATTATGATGTGTTTCGCTGCAGGGGTTGATGTGTACCATGCAGTGTTTGACTTCGGGGAAGTTCTGTTCAATCTGCTCATGGATGTTTTCGGCAATGGCGTGGGCTTCGTACAGCGTTAAATGGTCGTCGGCGCTTACTTCCACGTCCACATAAACGCGCGAGCCGAATATGCGGGTTTGCAGCTTGTCCACATGGTCAACGCCGTGCTGCGCGGCGATAAGCTGCTGCATTTTTTCTACCGTTTCTTCGTCGCAGCTGCGGTCCACCATGCGGTCAATGGCATCGGTAAACACGTCGTACGCGCCTTTAATAATCATCAGGCAGATGACGATGGCAGCCAGCGGGTCAAAAATGGGGTAGCCCATCATGGCGCCGCTGATGCCGATAAGACTGCCGACGGAGGTTAAAGCGTCGTTGCGGTGGTGCAGGGCATCCGCCAAAAGCGCGCCGCTGTTAATTTTTTTGGCAACGCCGCGGGTGTACCAGTACATGCCTTCCTTGCTGACAATCGCCAAAAGCGCAACGGCAAGGGTAATGGCATCAGGCACGGCCAGTTCGCCTTCACTGCTGAAGTGCAGTATTTTCTGTACACCGGCAAAGCCGATGCCGACGCCCGCAACCGCGAGCAATGCCGACATGATGATGGAGGCGACACATTCCATGCGTTCATGCCCGTACTGGTGTTCCGGGTCGGAATCCTTGCCGGAAATTTTAATGCCCGCCATGACGATAAGGTTGCTGAAAATATCCGATGCCGAATCAACCGCGTCGGAAACAAGGGCGGCGGAGTGCCCCAGAATGCCTGCCGCAAATTTGGACGCCGCCAAAAGCACGTTCAGCGCAATGCCTTTTTTTACGGTATCAAGCGCGAGGCTTTGGTTATTATGGTTTTGCATATAGGTTCTCCTTAAAATAAAACACACCTGCGGATGTTGTTTGTCCCGCAGATGTGAGAGTTTCTGCTGCCGTAAGGCCCGGCCGTTAATGGCCTGTTCAGTTTGCTTTTTAGCTTGCAGTGCAAAAAGTTTATTTAAATTGTAATAAGGCTTTGATTTTTTGTCAAGCCTGTTTTGTAAAAGTTTATTTAACATAAGTTTACTAAAACTTATTGACAAAATACGTTAGCGGTAGTAAACTACAGAATGTAGATGAAGTTAGATTGGACTAACTTAAAAATCAAAAGAAGGTTAGCGTTCGCTATTAAAGAAGGGGATGGTTTAAATTATGCCGTTAACTTTAGCCGCAGCGGGTGAAGTAAACACCATTAAAATGATACGCGGCAAAATTGAAACTGTAAGGCATCTGGAAAGCATGGGGTTTGTGGAAGGGGCAGCTATTACCGTCGTAACAAAACTTGCCGGAAACTTAATCGTCAATGTTAAAGACGCGCGGGTTGCTTTAAACAAAGAACTTGCTTCAAAAATAATGATTTAACGGAGGTCAGGCATGAGAACACTTAAAGATATCGCAACAGGCCAGACGGTAAAAGTATCCCGCCTTGGCGGAGAAGGCGCTGTAAGGCGCCGCATTATGGACATGGGGATTACGAAGGGTACGGAAATTTATGTGCGCAAGGTTGCGCCGCTGGGCGACCCGATTGAAGTAACCGTAAGAGGCTACGAGCTTTCGCTGCGTAAGGCGGAAGCTGAAAATATTTTGGTGGAATGATTTGAGGAGGGATTAAAGTGGCTGTAAAGATTGCACTGGTCGGCAACCCCAACTGCGGCAAGACGACCATGTTTAACAATTTAACTGGCGCAAACCAGTACGTTGGCAACTGGCCGGGCGTTACGGTAGAGAAAAAAGAAGGCAAGTTAAAAGGTTACAACGACGTTATCGTTACCGACCTGCCGGGTATTTATTCGCTTTCTCCGTACACTTTGGAGGAGGTTGTTTCACGTAATTATATTTTAAACGAACATCCTGACGTTATTTTAAACCTGGTGGACGGCAGCAACATTGAACGTAACCTGTACCTGACGACGCAGCTTCTGGAGATGGGCGTGCCGGTTGTTATCGCTATGAACATGATTGATATTGTGCGCAAAAACGGCGATAAAATCGACATTGAAGCGCTTGGCAAAAAGCTGGGCTGCCCGATTGTGGAAACCTCCGCATTAAGCGGATTGGGCTTGAAGGAAGCCGCTGCCAAAGCAGTTGAGCTTGCCCAAGCAAGACAGGTTAACGCCAAACCGCTGGAGTTTAACGCCGATGTAGAAAAGGCGCTGGACGAAATTAAATACATTATGGGCAGCGCATTGCCGGAAAACGGCGCACGCTGGACTTTAATCAAACTGTTTGAACGCGACCGCGAGGTTTGGAAAAAATACAACCTGCCGGACGTTATCCAGAAGCAGCTGGAAAAAATCATCGGCGGCGTGGAGGATAAGCTTGACGACGACTGCGAAAGCATTATCACGGGCGCGCGTTATGATTACATTACCGGTTTGATGGAAAGCTGCGTTAAAAAAGCCAAAACCGGCATGACCACCAGCGACAAGATTGACCGTATTGTTACCAACCGCATTCTGGCGCTGCCGATATTTGCGTTTGTAATGTTTATTGTTTATTACCTTGCCGTTACTACTATCGGCACGGATATGACAGACTGGACGAATGACGTGCTGTTCGGCGAAATTATCATGCCGGGCGTGCAGGAAGCAATGGAAAGCGCCGGTGCTGCCGAATGGCAGACATCGCTTGTTGTTGACGGCATTATCGGCGGTTTGGGCGCGCCGATTGGCTTTGTGCCGCAGATGGCTGTAATGTTCTTCCTGCTTGCGATTTTGGAGGACTGCGGCTACATGGCGCGTATCGCCTTCATTATGGACCGTATTTTCCATAAATTCGGCCTGTCCGGCAAAAGCTTTATTCCGTTTTTGATTTCCGCAGGCTGCGGCGTGCCGGGAATCTTAGCAACGCGTACCATTGAAACCGAAACCGACCGCCGTATGACGATTATGACGACGACGTTCATCCCCTGCGGCGCAAAACTGCCGGTTATTGCTTTGATTGCCGGTGCTATTATGGGCGGCGACTGGTACATGGCGCCGATTATGTACTTCATCGGTGTTATTTCCGTTATCTTTGCCTGCCTGATTTTAAAGAAAACCGAAATGTTTGCCGGCGACCCGGCGCCGTTTGTTATGGAGCTGCCGCAGTACCATTTCCCATCTGTTAAAAACGTGCTGCTGCACACCTGGGAACGCTGCTTCGCCTTTATTAAAAAAGTTGCGACCGTGCTGTTCCTCGTCTGCGTGGTAATGTGGTACCTGTCCACCTACGGCATCGGCGCTGAAGGCTACGGCATGGTTGAACCGGAAGACAGCTTTATCGCTGCTATGGGCGGAGCAATTGCCTGGATTTTTGCACCGCTGGGCTTCGGCGAATGGCAGGCTGTGGCGGCTTCCATCTCCGGCTTTGTTGCCAAGGAAGCAATCGTTTCCACCATCGGTGTGCTGATTGGCGTCGGCGAACTGGCCGAGGACGACGCAAGCCTGTGGCAGGCAACAATGGGCATGTTCCAAAACCCGATGGCAGCGTTCAGCTTCCTGGTATTCAACCTGCTTGACAGCCCGTGCCTGGCAGCGATTACCACGATGAACAAAGAACTTGGCAGCCGCAAATGGCTGTGGTTCGCCATCATCTTCCAGAACGTGTTTGCTTACGCGATGACCTTTCTTATCTACCAGTTCGGTCTGGTATTCATCATGGGCGAACCGTTCAGCGGCATGACTGCTATTGCCTGCGTGGTTGCGGTAATCATGCTTTACATGATGTTCCGCCCCGCGCCGAAAGCAAAAGCTGCGCTGCGCTCTGTAAATGCTTAACCAAAATGTGATATAATAAACATAAGCCGTTATAAGCTGCGCGGGCAAAACCTGCGCAGTTTGCGGCGTTTTAAGGAAAGGGGTAACAGCTATGGCTGCATGGATTATTAACGCGCTGCTTTTGGCAGCGATTGTAGTTGCGGCACGCTACTGCTGGAAAAAATTCCGCCGCGGCGAATGTGTGGGCTGCCCGAGCGGCGGCTGCGGAAGCTGCTCCGAAGGCGGCTGCTGCCATTGCCACGAAATACCGCCCAAAACAAAATAACCGCCGTAACCTAATTTGCTTGACAGCACGCGCGTAAATTGATAAGATATAAACTATCAAAATACCGTTAACAACTATGAACGGAAGTAGTAAAAGCACAGAGCTTTTTCAGAGAGGGCGCGCATGGCTGCAACGTGCCTAAAGCGATTGTTTTGAAGTAGTCCGGGAGTTGGCAGGGTGAAATTAAGTAAGCCTGCCCGCATGGCGTGCGTTAAGCGTTTCAAGGTGTCCGGCCAAGGCCGGGAAGATAGGTGGTACCGCGATTTTTGTCGTCCTGTTCGTTTTGAACAGGACGTTTTTTATTGCTAATGCCGATTAAGGACTGGAGGAATAAACATGACAGAAGAACACAACATCCCCAAGGTTTATGACCCCGCTTCTGTTGAAAAGAAATGGTATGAATTTTGGGAAAAGAACAGGTATTTCCATGCCGAGGCTGAACCTGGCAAAAAGCCGTTCAGCATTGTAATCCCGCCCCCGAACATTACGGGCAAGCTGCACATGGGCCATGCGCTGGACAACACCTTGCAGGATATTTTAATCCGCTGGCACCGCATGATGGGCGACAACACCCTGTGGATGCCGGGCTACGACCATGCGGGTCTTGCCACGCAGATTAAAGTAGAAGAAGTTTTGAAAAAGGAAGAAGGCAAAACCCGTTTTGACCTTGGCCGCGACGAGTTTGTAAAACGCGTGTGGGAATGGAAGGAAGAATACGGCGACCGTATTATCAACCAGTTAAAATGCCTTGGTATTTCCTGCGACTGGGAACGCAAGCGCTTTACCATGGACGAAGGCTGCAGCCGTGCCGTGCGCGAAGTTTTTGTAAGCCTGTATGAAAAAGGGCTTATCTATAAAGGCACTCGCATTACCAACTGGTGCGTAAACTGCCACACCGCATTGAGCGATATCGAAGTTGAACACGAGGATACCCCGGGTCATCTGTGGTATGTGCGTTATCCGGTAGTGGGCGAGGAAGATACCTATCTTACTATCGCCACCACCCGTCCGGAAACCATTCCCGGCGATACGGCCGTTGCCGTTAACCCCGAGGACGAGCGTTATGCAAAACTCATCGGCAAAACGCTGCGCCTGCCTATTTTGAACCGCGAAATTCCGGTTATTGCCGACAGCTATGTTGATACCAAATTCGGTACCGGCGCCGTTAAAATTACGCCGTCGCACGACCCCAACGACTACGAAATGGGCTTGCGCCACAACCTGCCGGAGATTGTCGTTATCGGCAAGGATGGCGTTATGACCGAAGAAGCAGGCCCGTTTGCAGGCATGGAACGCTACGAATGCCGCAAACAGATTGTTGCCCGCTTAAAAGAAGAAGGTTATCTTGTTAAAATAGAAGAACACAGCCACGCCGTAGGCCATTGCCAGCGCTGCCACAACATTGTTGAGCCGCTGGTAAGCACTCAGTGGTTTGTAAAAATGCAGCCGCTGGTTAAAGCCGCTGTGGACTGCGTTACCGACGGGCGCACCCAGTTTGTGCCGGAACGCTTTACCAAAAACTACACCGGCTGGATGGAAAACATCCACGACTGGTGCATCAGCCGCCAGATCTGGTGGGGCCACCGCATTCCGGTATGGTACTGCGATGACTGCGGCGAGATGAGCGCCAGCCGCACCGATTTGGAAAAATGCCCGCACTGCGGCAGCACGCATATCCATCAGGATGAGGACGCGCTGGACACCTGGTTCAGCTCCGCGCTGTGGCCGTTCTCTACCATGGGCTGGCCGGACAACACCGACCTTTTAAAACAGTTCTACCCGACAAGCGTGCTTGTTACCGGCTACGACATCATCTTCTTCTGGGTTGCGCGCATGCTGATTATGGGCATGGAATTCATGAAGGACATTCCGTTTGAAAAAGTCTTTATCCACGGCCTTGTACGCGACAGCCAGGGACGTAAGATGAGCAAATCCCTCGGCAACGGCATCGACCCGCTGGAAGTTATCGACAAATACGGCGCCGATACCCTGCGCTTTATGCTGATTACCGGCAACACCCCGGGCAACGATATGCGTTTCTACTGGGAGCGTGTTGAAGGCACCCGCAACTTTGCCAACAAGATCTGGAACGCATCGCGCTTTGCGCTGATGAATATGGAAGGCTACGATAAGGACGCCGAGCTTGCGCCTTACACACTGGCCGATAAATGGATTCTTTCCCGTTTGCAGGATACCGTTAAGGACGTTACCGGTTTGCTTGAACGCTTTGAGCTTGGCGAAGCGGGACGCGCGATTTACGACTTTATCTGGAGCGAAGTTTGCGACTGGTACATTGAAATTGCCAAACCGCGCCTTTACAACAAGGAAGCGGCGGCAGAACGCGCAACAGCGCAGCATGTACTGGCAACCGTACTGGTATCTGCCATGAAGCTATTGCACCCGTACATGCCGTTTATTACCGAAGAAATTTACCAGTGCCTGCCGCACGAAGCGGAAAGCATTATGATTTCCAAATGGCCGGTGGTTGATGAAAGCCTCATCGACCCCGAAGCTGAACGCGGCATGAACGCTATTATGGACAGCATTAAAGCTATCCGCAACATGCGCGCCGAAGTTAACGCCAACCCGGGCAAAAAAATACCGGCAGTGCTGCTTGTGGCAGACGACCTGCGCGAAGTGGTTGCCGCCAACGACAGCTACATTAAACTTTTGGGCGGTATTGACAACCTTGAACTGCGCGCTATGGACGCCGAAAAACCGGAAAACGCCATGGCTGCCGTTGTTACCGGCATTGAAGTATATCTGCCGCTGGCAGGTTTGATTGACGTTGAAAAAGAAACCCAGCGTTTAAGCAAGGAACTTGCAACTATGGAAAAAGATTTGCAGCGTGTAAGCGGCAAGCTGAACAACGCGGGCTTCCTTGCCAAAGCACCGGAGGACGTTATTGCCAAAGAACGTGCCAAATCCGATGAACTGACCGGTAAAATTGAAGCCGTAAAAAAACGTATGGCATATTTGGCAGAATTAAAGTAAAATTAAATAAAGGTCTTATTTGCGGCGCGGCATTTTGACCGCGCCGTTTTACATATTAAACAACCGGGAGAAGAACAATGAATTATACTGAAAGTTTGGCTTACTTGGACAGCCTTGGCAAATTCGGCATCAAGCTTGGCATGGAGCGCATTGAAGCATTGTTGAAGGAGCTTGACAACCCGCAGGACAAAATTAAAACAGTGCATGTAACGGGCACTAACGGCAAGGGCAGTGTCAGCAGCATGATTGCCAATATTTTGCTGGCCAGCAATTTAAAAGTGGGCAAGTTTGTTTCGCCGCACCTTGTAAAATACAATGAGCGTATCAGCATTAACAACAACGACATTACGGACGATGCTTTTGCGCTGGTGCTTACTGCCGTTAAGCAGGCGGCGGACAGCATTGTTAAAAAAGGTGTTTGCGAGCAGCCCACGCAGTTTGAAATTTTAACGGCGGCGGCCTTTTTGCACTTTGCGCTGGAAAAGGTTGATTATGCCGTTATCGAAGTCGGGCTGGGTGGTTTATGGGACAGCACCAATATTATCACGCCGGTGGTAAGCGTTATTACCAACGTGGCATTGGACCACTGTGACAAGCTGGGCAACACCATTGAACGCATTGCCATGCAGAAGGCAGGCATTATTAAAGACAACGTGCCGGTGGTAACGGCGGTGGAGGGCGACGAGGCCATCGGGCCTATCCGCGCGGTAAGCATGTTTAAGCAGGCGCGTTTATACATTTACGGCCGCGCCTTTTGGGGCGAGGAAAAAGAGAGCACGATGGACGGGCAGACCTTTACGCTGCACGCGGGTGATGTGTACAGCAGCGATTACGAAATTAAGCTGCCCGGCGAACACCAGATTGCCAACGCCAGTGTGGCGATTGTGGCGGCGAAGCTGGTTTCCAAGCAGGATGACCGCATTAACGAGCTGGCGCTGCACATCGGCGTTGCCAATACCTTCTGGCCCGGGCGTTTGGAACGCATTGCCCAAAAGCCGGACGTTATATTGGACGGCGCGCATAACCCCAACGGCGCGGAAGCACTGCGCAAGGCGCTGGATAAATATTACCCCAATCAGAAAAGAGTGTTCGTTATCGGCATGATGGGCGACAAGGATATGCAGCAGGTTCTGCATACCATTGTGCGACCGATGGATTTGGTTTACACCGTACCGGCGGACGGCGGCGAGCGTGCCGCGAAGCCGGAAGCACTGGCAAATATCATCGGCGCTAACGCCGCACCACGCAGCGATGTTTACGCGGCTTACCTTGACGCGCTGGCAGAAGCGGGTGAGGACGGCGTAGTTGTAATTTGCGGTTCGCTGTACCTTGTGGGTACGTTTAAGGCGCGCCTGCTGGAAGAAAAGGCACGGTGCCACTGATGGGCGCGCTTACCAAATACCACAGCGCAGAAAAATATGTGTATTTGCTTTTGCTGTTTACGGCGGCGGTAATACCCTTAAACCAGGTGTTTACGCTGCTGATGGTGGCGGTAACTTTTGTGGCAGGTTTTGCGGTTGCCATTAAATACCACAAAATTAAGCGTGTGCCTGTACTGCCGCTTCCCTTGCAAATGCTGTTGTACCTTTTGTTTGCCATAACATGGTTTTCATTGCGCTTTTCAGCGGATGAAGCGGTATCTGCCTACAACTTTGGCTACGTTGTGGGGAAGTACGTGCTTTTTGTGTGGCTGGTTTTGCATTACGGCGGCGATGGCAAACTGGATTTTGACTGGGCAAACCCGAAAGACTGGCCGCGCCCCTTGCAGATATTGGCGGCGCTGCTGGCAGTTGGTTTTGCCAACGGGCTTTTGGGTGTGTACCAGCATTTTACCGGCGTGGTGCCCACCGACCCGTGGGTTGACCCGTCGCAGTTTCCGGAGCTGAAAACGCGCGTTGTCGGCACACTTATTAACCCCAATATTTTTGCGGGCTACCTTGTTTTATTATTAAGCTTTACGCTGCCGTTTGTAAAAATAACGGCGGGCAAAATCCGTTACGCGCTGCTTGTTCTGGCGGCGGTGCTGGGCATAAGCCTTATCTATACCTTCTCGCGCGGCAACTGGGTGGCGTGTGCCTGCGCCCTTGGTTTTTACTTTTTGTTCTTCTGGCGCAAATGGCTCATCCCGCTGGCGGCGGGCGCGGCGGCAGGCGTGTATTTAATGCACGGTGCGGTGTGGCACAGGCTGATGAGCATTTTTGGCACGCAGGATACCAGCGTGGCCCTGCGTTTTGCCTATCTTAACAGCACACTTTTTATTATTGAAGAACACCCCTTCGGCGTAGGCTGGTATGGGTTTCAATACATCTACCCGGAATACGATTTTTATTTGAACAACCCCAATGTAATTATGTACCACTGCCATAATCTGATGCTTAATATTCTGGCAGAACTCGGTTGGCACGGGCTGGTTGTTTTTGTGCTGGTGCTTGCCGTTTTTGCCTGGCATGCCTTTAAGCTGGCAGTAAAAGGTGTGCGCCCGTGGCTGCGCGCCGTAGGGCAGGGGTATCTGGCGGCGTTGGTTGGCATTTTGGCAGGCGGCCTTACCGACCATGTATACTTTAATATGGATATGGGACTTTTGTTCTGGTGCGTGTCGATGGTAATGATGCAGTGCAGCCTCGTCAACAGGCTGCCCGCACACGAACGGCAGAAAATTGCTTTACATACCGGAGCAGAAAAGATACAATAAACTTATAGAATTCTGAAAATTTAAATTTTATGGAGGGAAAAATGAATTTAAAGGATGTACAGAGGGTTTTAAAAGCAAAAATCCTTGTGGGAGAAGAATTGATGGAACGCCCCGTTGAAACCTGCTGCGGCAGCGACCTTATGAGTGATGTGCTGGCTTTTACCAAATGCAATACCCTTTTGTGTACAGGCCTTACAAATATGCAGGTTATCCGTACGGCGGGCATTACCGATTTGTGCGGCATTATTATAGTACGCGGCAAGCTGCCCGGGCCTGATTTTCTGGACTTTGCGCGTGAAGCGCAGATGCCGGTGCTTTCAACAAACTGCACTCTGTTTGAAGCCTGCGGGCTGTTATATGTGGCCGGGCTGCGCGGATGTTCGCAGGAAAAAGGGGGCTGCGGGTTATGACGGAGGCTAAATCTGTAAAAATAAGCTACGATGTGGCGGGCGGCGATTTTGACCGTGCGGGGGAAGCCTCGAGCGGCATTAAGCGTATGCTGCAAAAAATAGGCATACCGGCAGATATTGTGCGCCGCATAGCCATCGGCACTTATGAGGCGGAAATGAACGTGCTTATTCACGCCGGCGGCGGCAAGGTTGCTGCGGAAATTTTTCAGGACCATACAGTAATAAACATTACCGACCACGGCCCCGGCATACCGGATATTAAGCTTGCCATGCAGGAGGGTTGGTCGACAGCGCCGGATTATATCCGCCAGATGGGGTTTGGCGCCGGCATGGGCCTGCCCAACATGATGAAATGCAGTGATAAATTTGACATACAATCTAAAATAGGAGAAGGAACCTCCATCACAATGGAGTTTAAGCATATCAGCGAAGACTTGTAAAAGAGGTGAGCCCATTGGCAGAAGGCTATATTCATTCCGTCCGTTTTGTGCCTTCTAAATGTAAAGGCTGCGTGACATGCGTTAAGGCGTGCCCTACCGATGCTATCAGGGTGCGCAACGGCAAGGCCGAACTTATAGCAGCGCGCTGCATAGACTGCGGCGAATGTATGCGCCGCTGTGCGTATCACGCGGTAGAAGCATATTCGGACAAACTGGAAGAAATAAAAAAATACCAATATAATATCGTTTTGCCTCCTCCTTCGCTGTACGCGCAGTTTCCGGCCGATATTTCGGAGGAAACAATACGTGGGGGCTTAAGCAACCTTGGCTTTGATGAAATTTTTGACGTGGCTGTTGCTTCGGAATATATTTCCCTGGAAATTGCAGACTACATTAAAAACTACAATGGCGGGCGCAAGCCTTTAATTTCGTGTACCTGCCCGGCGGTACTGCGCCTTATTCAGGTTAAGTTTCCGGAACTTATCAAACAGGTGGTGCCGGTGCTGCCGCCTGTGGAGGCTGCCGCAATTTATGTAAAAAAAGAAGCCATGGAACGGCTGGGGCTTGAAGAATCACAGATTGGCGTATGGTTTCTGGCTCCCTGCCCGTCGAAAGACGCCAATATCCGCCAGTCGGTAGACGTAGTGCATACGCAGCTCAGCGGCAGCATTGCCATTTCGGAAATTTACGGCAGGCTGATGCGTTCTATCGGCAGCGTTAAAGAAAGTAAAAAAATAACCGCGGCTTCTTCCTACGGTATGGGCTGGGGCTGTTACGGCGGCGAACTTGCGGCCGTAGGCGTGGAAAAAGGGCTGGCTGTGCATGGCATAGAAAACGTATATGACGTGCTGGAACAGATTTCCATGAATAAAAATGCCGGACGTTGATTATGTGGAATGCAGCGCGTGCAGCGGCGGCTGTATCGGCGGCCCGCTGACGGCTGAAAATAAATTTGTGGCGGAAAAGAACCTTAAGCTGCGCCTTGCGCGGATGCGTGAACACGAACCGGCAGACAGGGTGAAGGCAATGAAGCAGAGCATGGTCTGCGAGGGCTTCCCTAAATCCGGCGCTTATGTAAAAAAACTGGTGCCTCGCCCGATGATGCAGCTGGACGACGATATTTTAGAAGCCATGAAGAAGTTTGAACAAATGGAAGAAGTGCTGAATTCCCTTCCGGGGCTGGACTGCGGTGCCTGCGGCGCGCCAAACTGCCAGTGCCTTGCGGAAGATATTGTTCAGGGTAAGGCAACGGAAATAGACTGCATTTTTAAACTGCGTGCCAGCGTTAAAAAACTTGCGCACGGCATGCTGGAGCTTGCACGGCAGATACCTATTGACAATAACGATTTTAACGATAACGGAGAATAAAACAATGCAGATAAAGGAAGTAATTAACAGCTTGAATTTGCAGCTTTTAACGCATACCGGCGACATGCAGGCCGAGGTTACGGGCGGCTATGCTTCTGACCTTTTAAGCAATGTTATGGGGCAGGCTGAACCCGGCATGGTATGGGTAACAATGCAGGGGCATCAGAACGTTGCTGCAGTGGCATCTTTAATAGGCCTTTCGGCAGTGGTTGTGGCAGGCGGCGCCCCGGTTGAAGAAGAAACGCTGAAAAAAGCCGATGCCAACAATATAAACATTGCCGTTACTGATTTGCCTGCTTATGTTGTAGCCGGGCAGCTTGCCCTTGGCATTACCAACGGAAAATGAAAACGCTGCTGGCGGATTTTCACATCCATACTTTGCTTTCGCCCTGTGCGGAAATTGAAATGACGCCCCACCATATTGTGCTGCGTGCGGCGCAGTACGGCGTGGATGCCGTTGCCATTACCGACCATAACGCTTCGGCCAATGCGGCGGCTGCCGTTAAGGCGGCGCAGCAGTACGGCATAAAAGTGTTCCCCGGCATGGAGGTTGAATGCCGCGAGGAAGCGCACATTGTGGTGCTGTTTGATACGCTGGGGCAGCTTGCGGACTGGCAGAAGGTTGTCGACGCCAACATGAGCGGGCTGAAAAACAATGCCGAGCGTTTCGGCGCGCAGTTCATTGTCGATGACGATGATAACTTCATAGCCGAAGAAGAACGCATGCTGCTGGGACCGTTAAAATTACCGGCACGCGAGGTTATCAGCCGCGTCAACGCCATGGGCGGTATTGCCATTGCCGCGCACGTGGACAGGCCATCGTACAGTCTTTTGATGCAGCTGGGATTTCTGCCCTCCGATATGGGGCTGGCGGCGGCGGAAATCAGCCCGATGGGGCTTAAGGAATTGAAAGAACAGAAATTAAAAATGCCGCTGGGCGGTTTAAACTACGTTACCGACAGCGACGCGCACATGATGGACAGCTTTATAAGCGGGCCCAAAAACCTGATTACCGTTAAGGATTTAACGGTGGCGGAACTGCGGCTTGCTATCGAAGGCACGGAAGGGCGCAGCTGGCAGCCGGGCTGTTTTATCACCAGACGTGATGGTTAAATAGTATACACTGTTTAAAGTATACATGCCAAATAGTATTGCACATATAGCGGCGTTTTGATATAGTTATACTTGTACATTTAAATTTAAAGATAAGGAGAGAATGTACCATGAGCTTTGTGGAGAGAACATGCAGCTGCTGCGGCGGCGAAAATCTGGAAAAGGCCCGCATCGACGCTATCCTTGCCAGATACGCAGGCGTTAAGGGCGCGCTGATTCCGATTTTACAGGAAGTACAGTCCCTGTACAATTATCTGCCGAAGGATGCGCTGGAATATGTTGCCAAACAAACCGGCACGCCCATCTCGCAGATTTACGGCGTTGTAACTTTTTATTCCCAGTTCCATCTTAATCCGCGCGGGCGCAACATCATCCGCGTATGCCAGGGTACTGCCTGCCATGTGCGCGGCGGCAAAAACATTTTGCTGGCGCTGGAAAAAGAGCTGGGCATTAAAGCCGGCCACACTACGGACGACCTGCGCTTTACGCTGGAAACCGTTGCCTGCATTGGCGCGTGCGGCCTGGCACCGGTTATGCAGGTAAATGAAGACACCCACGGACGCCTGACGCCCGATAAATTACCGGCCATTCTGGCAAAATACCAGTAATTATGAGAGAACTTTCACTGCATATACTGGATTTGGCGCAGAACTCGATTGAGGCAGGCGCGCACCATGTACAGATAGATATCAACGAAAACGAAGACGGCTATTTTACCTTTGCCATTGCGGACGACGGGCGCGGCATGACCGAAGAAATGGTTAAAAAAGTGCGCGACCCGTTTGTAACCACCCGCATTACCCGCAAGGTAGGCATGGGCATACCGTTTATGGATATGGTCACGGCGCAGTGCGGCGGCTATTTCGACATCAAATCCAAACCGCACGAAGGCACAACGGTTAAGGCCGCCTTTAAGGCGGATAATATTGACCGTCCGCCCCTGGGCGATATAGCGGGCAGCATTGCCGTATTGCTTGCAGGTGCGCCGCAAATTGACCTTGTTTTTACTTACAGCGCCGCAGGCGGCAAATTTACGTTTGACACGCGGGAAGTGCGTGAAGTTTTGGGGCAGGATACCGATTTTGCCCACCCGGAAATTTACCGCTGGACGGAGGAATATCTGAGGCAGCAGCTGAGCGCGCTGCATGCCGGGCAGGAGGATTGACATGAAAACTTTGGAGGACCTTAAGGCCTTACGCGAAAAGCTGAAAAGCGATATTAAAGTGCGCCAGAACAGCGGCACAAAAATCATTATCGGCATGGGCACCTGCGGCATTGCTGCCGGTGCGCGCGAGGTAATGAAGGCCGTGCTGGACGAACTGGCCGTGCGCCATTTGAACGACGTGCAGGTGCAGCAGACCGGCTGTATCGGCATGTGCGAAAAAGAAGTGCTCGTAGATGTTATGCGTCCGGGCGAACCGCGCATTACCTACGGTAAGGTAAAACCTGCCGACGTTAAAAAAATCATTGCCGAACATGTTGTTAACGGCAGGATTGTAGAGGACCTTGTTGTAGGCAAGATTGAGCAGGAATAAAATCGGGGAGGGTTTTTTATGCAGCATATAAGAGCACATGTACTTGTCTGCGGCGGCACGGGCTGTAAATCTGCGGGCAGCAAAGAAGTACAGCTTGAGTTTGCCAAACAGCTTGAACAAAAAGGGCTGAGCGACGAGGTTATGATTGTAGAAACCGGCTGCCACGGCTTTTGCGAGCATGGCCCGCTGGTAATTATTTACCCGGAAGGTACTTTTTACTGCCGCGTAAAACCGGAAGACGTTGAAGAAATTGTGGAAAGCCATCTGTTTAAAGGCCGCATCGTAGAGCGCCTTTTATACCATGAGCCGCTGACCCATGAGCAGATTCCGTCCTATTCGGAAATCAACTTTTACAAAAAACAAAAACGACTTGTTTTGGAGCACTGCGGTGCGATTAATCCGGAACAGATTGAAGAATATATCGCGGTAGGCGGCTACGAAGCCCTTGCCAAAGCCATCACTACCATGACCCCGCAGGAGGTTATCGACGAAGTTAAAAAATCCGGCCTGCGCGGACGCGGCGGCGGCGGTTTCCCGACCGGCATGAAGTGGCAGTTTGCCGCTAATTCCGTCAACGATAAAAAATACGTCATCTGCAACGCCGACGAGGGCGACCCCGGTGCGTTTATGGACCGCAGCGTGCTTGAAGGCGACCCGCACAAGGTGCTGGAAGGCATGGCAATCTGCGGCTACGCTATCGGCGCGGATGAAGCTTATATTTATGTGCGTGCCGAATACCCGCTGGCCATTAAACGCCTGCGCATCGCCATCGAGCAGGCAGAACAGATGGGCCTGCTCGGAGAAAATATTTTCGGCACCAATTTCAGCTTTAAAATTCACATTAAAGAAGGCGCCGGTGCTTTCGTCTGCGGCGAAGAAACCGCACTGATGGCATCTATCGAAGGACGCCGCGGCATGCCGCGCCCGCGTCCGCCGTTCCCGGCCGTTAGCGGCCTGTGGGGCAAGCCTACCAATATCAATAACGTAGAAACCTTTGCCAACGTGGCTGCCATTATCACCAACGGCGCAGACTGGTACTGCGGCTTCGGCACGGAAAAATCCAAAGGCACCAAGGTTTTTGCCCTTACCGGCAAAATCAACAACACCGGCCTTGCGGAAGTGCCGATGGGCATTACCATGCGCGAAATTATTTTCGATATCGGCGGCGGCATTACCGGCGGCAAAAAATTTAAAGCCGTGCAGATTGGCGGCCCGTCCGGCGGCTGTTTGCCGGAATCCATGCTCGACCTTTCCGTCGATTATGATTCTCTGATTTCCGTCGGCGCGATGATGGGCAGCGGTGGCCTTGTAGTTATGGACGAGGACACCTGCATGGTTGACGTTGCCAAATTCTTCCTTAACTTTACGCAGTCCGAATCCTGCGGTAAATGTACGCCCTGCCGCGAAGGCACCAAGCGTATGCTGGAAATTTTAACCCGCATTACCGAAGGGCAGGGGCGCGAAGGCGATATCGAGCTTCTGGAAGAACTTGCCGGCAACATTAAGGAAACCGCGCTTTGCGGCCTCGGCCAGACCGCGCCGAACCCGGTACTCAGCACGCTTAAATACTTCCGCGATGAGTACGAAGCGCATATTAAAGAAAAACGCTGCCCGGCCGGCGTTTGCGAAAAACTTTCCAATTATTTCATTACCGATAAATGTAAAGGCTGCGGCCTCTGCGCACGCCAGTGCCCGGTTCAGGCTATCAGCGGCCAGCCGCGCAGCCAGCACGTTATCGACGCAGCTAAATGCATTAAATGCGGCTCCTGCATGGCAGCGTGCCCGTTTAAGGCTATCGTAAAGGGTTAAGGGGGGCATAAAAATGGAAATGGTTACCTTGACAATCAATGGGCAGACTGTACAGGCCCCTAAAAACTCTACTATATTAGAAGCCGCACGCAGTGCGGGCATTTACATCCCGACCCTGTGCTATCATCCGGAGCTTGCACCCGAAGGCGCCTGCCGCCTGTGCGTGGTAGAAGCAAGCGGCGCAAGAAGCCTTGTTGCCTCCTGCGTGTATCCGGTTGCCGAAGGCATGGTGGTTAAAACCAACACTCCCAAAGTCCGTGCGGCACGCCGCATGGTGGTGGAGCTTCTGCTTGCCAACCATCCTAAAGACTGCCTGTCCTGCCAGAAAAGCGGCGACTGCGAACTGCAAAAAATTGCCGCCGACCTCGGCCTGCGCAAAATCCGCTTTGAAGGCGGCGCGCGCAAAGCCCACACTATTGACGGCAGCAACCCGAGCCTTGTGCGCGACCAGGAAAAATGCATCCTCTGCGGCCGCTGCATCCGCGTTTGCCGCGATGTACAGGGCATGAACGTTTACAGCTTTGCCAACCGCGGCTTTGATACCATTGTTTCCACCGCGTTTGAGCTGGACCTCGGACAGGTTGCGTGCAGCTTCTGCGGCCAGTGCGCCAGCGTTTGCCCGACCGGTGCGATTGTGGAACGCGACGATACCGAAAAAGTCTGGGATGCCATCAACGACCCGGATAAGGTTGTTATCGTGCAGACCGCGCCTTCCGTGCGCGTCGCTATCGGCGAGGAGCTTGGCATGGAGCCGGGCAGCATTGTAACCGGCAAAATGGTTGCAGCCCTGCGCCACCTTGGCTTTGACAAAGTTTTTGATACCGATTTTTCTGCCGACCTTACCATTATGGAAGAAGGTTACGAATTTATCGACCGTTTGCAGAACGGCGGCGTGCTGCCGATGATTACCTCGTGCAGCCCGGGCTGGGTCAACATGATTGAGCTGAAATATCCTGAACTGCTCGACCATCTTTCCAGCGCCAAATCGCCGCAGCAGATGTTCGGCGCGGTTGCCAAAACCTACTTTGCCGAAAAAGCAGGCATCGACCCTGCCAAAATCGTCAGCGTTTCCGTTATGCCCTGCACCGCTAAAAAAGCGGAAGCAGCAAGGCCGGAAATGTGCGCTTCCGGTTACCGCGACGTCGATATCGTCATCACCACGCGCGAACTGGGCCGCATGATCCGCGAAGCAGGCATCGACTTCAAACATCTTAACGAAGAACAGTTCGATTCCCCGCTCGGTACAGGCACTGGCGCAGGCGTTATCTTCGGCACTACCGGCGGCGTTATGGAAGCAGCTCTGCGTACCGTGGCCGACGTTTTAACGGGCGAGAATCTGCCGCGCGTCGATTACAACGAAGTACGCGGCATGGAATATACCCGCGAGGCGGAACTTGAAATTGCCGGCAAAAAAGTAAAAATTGCCGTAGTGCATACGCTTAAATCTGCCATGGCGATGATGGAACGCGTTAAAAACGGCACGGCCGATTACCAGTTCATTGAAGTAATGGCGTGCCCCGGCGGCTGCATAGGCGGCGGCGGACAGCCCGTACCCGTCAATGCGGAAATCAGAAAACTGCGCAGAGAGGGACTGTTTGACTGTGACAGGGCTAATGAGTTACGAAAATCACACGAAAACCCTGAAATTATTGAGCTTTATAAAACTTGGCTGGGCAAACCGCTTGGAGAAAAAGCACATAGTCTACTGCACACGCACTATCATCAGCAAATACGTTAAAAATACTAATTAAATGCTATAAAATACCCTTTGGACTTTGGAGTCCGAAGGGTATTTCTTTTAAAATTGTAAACAAAACACTTGCCATGTTACAATTTTGCTGTTATTATATTGTATGGGTCAAAAAAGCCATCCGCAGAATTAAATTGACTTGAAATTTCAGAAAATATCTTCTTGCATTCTGTGGTATAATAAGAATAGAAAAATTCAAAAAAATATCACAAATTAAGTTCCCATAGAAGGAATTTTATTTGAGATGTCGAAGTATATATAGAACAAGAAGAAGGTATATTAAGGCTTGGGCAGACAAAAGGGAAGCGGAGCCCCGATGAAAGCCGCAGGCCGGCAGCTTACAGTCCGGGCGTGCCTGCCACGGAAAAGCGTGAGCTGGCACTTGGCGTTATTTAAGTAATTATTTAAATTTCGGGATAACACTAAAGTGCTCCTTTTTTATGTTATGGGTTTACCTTATTTGGCGGACAGTATGTTAAACGCCTGCGCGTTGTAAGGTATTTTTCGCCGGATAAGTTGAGTGCCGCAAGGCAGAAACCATATATATTAAACTTCAAGGAGGAAGGAACATGATCGATATTAAAGATCGTATTTGTGATGCGGTTGCGGGCAAAGTTATGAGCGCCGAAGCCGCAACCGATTTTATTCAAAATGGTGACAACTTGGGTGTCAGCGGCTTTACTCCGTCTGGCTATCCGAAAGCTGTACCTCTTGCCCTGTCTGAAAGATACAAAGGCACCGACTTCAAAGTTAACGTTTGGACCGGCGCTTCTGTAGGCCCTGAAATTGACCAGGCAATGGTAGAAGCCGGCATTATGGACCGCCGTCTTCCTTATCAGACCAACGGCACCCTCCGCAAAGCTATCAACGAAGGTAAAGTAAAATATGCCGACATCCATCTGAGCCATATGGCGCAAATGGTTCGCTATGGCTTCATGGCAAACCGCAAAGGCGTAGACGTAGCAATCGTTGAAGTCTGCAAAATCAAAGACCTCGGCGACGGCAAAGTAGGCCTTGTACCGACCACCTCTATGGGCAACAGCTCCTCTTATGTAGCTGGCGCTAAAAAAGTTATCGTAGAAGTTAACACCAGCCAACCGGCAGGCCTGGAAGGCATGCATGACTCCTATGTACCTCTTGATCCTCCGAACCGTCAGCCGATTCCTATCACCAAACCGGAAGACCGTATCGGCACCACTTACATTCCTTGCGAACTCGACAAAATCGTTGCTGTAGTTCCTTGCGACATCACCGATAAAGTTCGTCCGCTCGGCGAAATCGACGAAGACGCTAAACACATGGGTGAAAACCTTGTTGCTTTCTTCAAAAAAGAAGTTGCAGAAGGCCGCCTGCCGAAAAACCTGCTTCCGCTGCAGTCCGGCGTAGGCTCCGTTGCTAACGCTGTTATCAACGGCCTTGTAAACTCCGACTTTGAAGACCTCACCGTTTACACCGAAGTTATCCAGGACGGTATGTTTGATCTCATCGACGCAGGCAAACTCCGTGTTGCTTCCGGCACCGCTCTGACTCCGTCTCCGGAATGCCAGAAGAAATTCTATGAAAACCTTGACCATTACAAACCTTACCTGATTCTCCGTCCGCAGGAAATCTCCAACAGCCCTGAAGTTGCTCGCCGCATCGGCGTTATTGCAATGAACACCGCTATTGAAGTTGATATTTACGGCAACGTAAACTCCACCCATATCTGCGGCACCAAGTTGATGAACGGCGTTGGCGGTTCCGGCGACTTCGCTCGTAACGGTTACCTCACCGTATTCTTCACCAACTCTCTTGCTAAAGGCGGCAAAATCAGCTCCGTTGTTCCGTTCTGCAGCCACATCGACCATGCAACCCTCGACGTTGACGTTATCGTTTCCGAACGCGGCGTTGCTGACCTCCGTGGCCTGACCCCGAAAGAAAAAGCTCCGATCATCATCGATCAGATTGCTAACCCGAAATATCAGCCGTTGCTGCTGGATTACTTCCACAGAGCTTGCGAAGCTTGCGGCAACAGCCAGACCCCGCATCTGCTCGACGAAGCTTTCGATTTCCATAACCGTTTCAACAAAACCGGCAGCATGGAAAAATAATCCCATATTAATTGGGGCTTAAGCCTGTGCCGGCGGTAGCAAGTCCTCCGGCACAGCTTAATATAATTTGTTGACGAAGCCAAAAGGCTTTGCCATAGACCGTCTTTGACGGACACTCTCACCGTACTGTGGCTGTCCAACCATAGTATGAAAACAAAAATTTTAAGGAGGATTTGAGAATGTCAATTGAAACTCTGAAAGCTGGCTTAGCTAAATATCATGAAGATGTAGAAGCTAAACTGGTTAAAACCCCTGAACGCGCAAACCTGGAGCCTAACAGACTCTACACTCCGCTTGACATCGAAGGTTTCGACTATGAAAGAGACCTCGGTTTCCCTGGCGAATATCCTTTCACCCGTGGCGTACAGCCGACCATGTATCGTGGCCGTTTCTGGACCATGCGTATGTATGCTGGTTTCTCCACTGCTGAAGAATCCAACAAACGTTACAAATATTTGCTGGCTAACGGCGGCAGCGGCCTCTCCTGCGCGTTCGACCTCCCGACCCAGATTGGTTATGATTCCACCGATCCGATGTCCGAAGGCGAAGTTGGTAAAGTAGGCGTAGCTATCGACTCCCTGGCAGATATGGAAATCCTGTTCGACGGTATTCCTCTGGACAAAGTTTCCACCTCTATGACCATCAACGCTCCTGCTTCCGTACTGCTCTGCATGTACATCGCAGTTGCTGAAAAACAGGGTGTTTCCGCTGACAAACTCCGCGGCACCATTCAGAACGATATCCTGAAAGAATATGCTGCTCGCGGCACCTACATTTTCCCGCCGAAACCTTCCATGCGTTTGATCACCAACATTTTTGAATATTGCTCCAAAAATGTACCGCTGTGGAACACCATCTCCATTTCCGGTTACCACATCCGTGAAGCTGGTTCCACCGCTTCTCAGGAAATCGCATTCACCATCGCTGACGGCATTGCTTATGTAGAAGCTGCTATCAAAGCTGGTATGGATGTTGACGCTTTCGCAGGCCGTCTGTCCTTCTTCTGGAATGCACACAACAACGTACTCGAAGAAGTTGCTAAATTCCGCGCTTCCCGTCGTGTATGGGCTAAAGTTATGAAAGAACGTTTCGGCGCTAAAAAACCGAAATCCATGATGCTCCGCGTACATACTCAGACCGCTGGTTCCATGCTGACCGCTCAGCAGCCGAACAACAACATCGTTCGTGTTGCTCTGCAGACTGCAGCAGCTGTAATGGGTGGTACCCAGTCCCTGCACACCAACTCCAAAGACGAAGCACTGGCTCTGCCGACCACTGAATCCGTAACCATCGCTCTGCGTACTCAGCAGATCGTTGCTTATGAATCCGGCCTGGCTGACACCATCGATCCGCTCGGCGGCTCCTACTATGTAGAAGCTTTGACCAACAAGATCGAAGCTGAAGCTTGGGAATACATCAAGAAAATTGATGAACTCGGTGGCGCTCCGGAAGCTATTGCTAAAGGCTACATCCAGAAAGAAATTCAGGATTCCGCTTACAAATGGCAGATGGACGTTGAAAAAGGCAACCGTATTATCGTTGGCGTTAACAAATTCCAGCAGGAAGAAGAACCCCCGAAAAACCTGCTCCGCGTAGACGGTTCCGTAGGCAAACTGCAGGCTGAAAAAATCGCTGCATTGAAAGCTCGTCGTGACCAGGCTAAAGTTGACGAAACCCTGGCTGCTCTTAAAGCAGGCTGCGCTGATGAAAGCGTTAACCTGATGCCTTTGATCCTCGACGCTGTTAAAGCTTATGCAACCGAAGGCGAAATCTGCGGCGTAATGAGAGAAGTATTCGGCGAATACCAGGCTCATACCCAGCTGTAATAAACACTTAGCCAACAATAATAGGGAGGTAAGTAGATAATGTCTAATATCAGAGTTTTAGTAGCAAAACCGGGTCTTGATGGACATGACCGCGGTGCTAAAGTTGTAGCTCGTGCATTGCGCGACGCTGGTTTTGAAGTAATTTATACCGGTATCCGTCTGACCCCGGAACAGATCGCTGAAGCTGCTCTGCAGGACGACGTAAAAGTTGTTGCTCTGAGCCTGCTCTCCGGCGCTCACAACACCCTTTTCCCGAAAGTTGTAGAACTTTTGAAAGAAAAAGGCCTGAACGATGTTCTGGTTATCGGCGGCGGCGTAATTCCTGACGCTGACATCCCGGGCCTGAAAGCTGCTGGCATTGCCGAAGTATTCACTCCGGGCACCCCGACCAGCGCTATCGTTGACTTCATCAACGCAAACGTAAAATAATTTAGGTCTTAAAAATTTGCAAGGCGGCTCGTCCGCCTTGCAACCATTAAATTTTTATCAGACCTCAACAAGGCGGTGTGAAATTTGAACATTGTTGAAGGCGTATTAAACCACAACCGTTTAGCACTGGCCAAAGCAATTACGGCCGTTGAAAACGAGTATGACAATGCCGTTGAAATCATGACGGCTTTATATTCCCACACCGGCAATGCTTATGTCATTGGTATAACCGGACCTCCGGGTGCTGGCAAAAGTACTTTGACCGATAAACTTGCCAAAGAATTCCGCAAACGCGGCAAAACTGTTGGCATTATAGCAGTTGACCCTACCAGTCCGTTCTCCGGCGGCGCTATTCTTGGCGACCGTATCAGAATGCTGGACCTGTCTTCAGATGAAGGCATTTTTGTCCGTTCTATGGCTACCCGTGGCAGCCTTGGCGGCTTATCCCAAAAAGCAGGCGATGCAGTTAAACTGATGGACGCATTCGGTTTTGATATCATCATTATTGAAACCGTAGGCGTAGGCCAGTCCGAAGTTGACATCGTTAAAACTGCTGATACTACCATGGTTGTTGTAATCCCCGGCATGGGTGATGATATCCAGGCTATTAAAGCAGGTATACTTGAGATCGGTGACTTGTTCACAATTAACAAAGCAGATCGTGAGGGCACAGACAAGCTCAACATAGAGATTGAAATGATGTTGGAATTAAATCCCGAACATGTTAGCTGGCGTCCGCCGATCAACCGGACCATTGCCAGCAAGGGTGAAGGTATAGAGGCAGTAGTTGATTCCATCGAGGATCATCAGAAATATCTGACCGAAAGCGGCGAAATCGTTAAAATCCGCAAAGCTCGTATTAAAAACGAGGTTACCGCGATGCTTAACGACAAAGTTAACCGCTACATTGACAAAAACGTTGTATCTACCGATGAATTTGACGCATTGGTAGAAAAACTGCAGGCACGCGACATTGAACCGTACTCTGTAGTTAATGACATTGTTGGTAAAGTTTTGAAATAAAACCACCAAATAATTCTTTAAGGAGGAATTAAAAATGTTCAAAGTAATTTGTGTTGACCATGTAGGTATTGCCTGCAAAGATTTGGATGTATCCAAAAAATTCTACACCGAAGTTCTCGGTCTGGAATGCACTGGTGAAGAACCGGTTCCCGAACAGGGCGTAAAAACCGTTTTCATTCCTTGCGGCGAAACTCTGCTTGAGCTTCTTGTTGATATTACCGAAAACAATGATGGCCCGATCGGCAAATACATTGCTAAAAACGGCCAGGGCATCCAGCACATTGCTCTTCGTGTTGACGACATCAAAGCTGCAATCGAAGGCGTACAGGAAAAAGGCGGCATCATGATTGACAAAGCACCTCGCGGCGGTGCAGGCGGAATGGACATTGCTTTCGTTCATCCGAAATCTGTTGGCATTTTGCTCGAACTCTGCGCTCCTGCAAAAAAATAATTTCTGCTTAAGCGGAAATTACTGCTGCTGATGCAGCAAAACAAATTTTTGATACAGGCAGACGGGCGCAAATAACTACGCCCGCCTGTATGTATAAATAAGTTCTCCCCAATAATATGGAGGTGTAAGATTTGTCTACTCAAGAAAGAATTGAGAAAATGCTCAAACTCTCCGAGCATATTATCGCTGCTGGCGGCGAAAAGAAAGTAGCTAAACAGCATGAAAGCGGCAAATTGACTGCACGTGAGAGAATCGCATTATTACTTGACGAAGGTAGCTTCGTTGAATTGGATCGCTTCGTAAGCCATCGTTGCACCAACTTCGGCCAGGACAAAAAAGAACTCCCGGGCGAAGGTGTAACCACCGGTTACGGCACTGTTGACGGCCGTCTGGTTTATGTATTCGCTCAGGACTTCACCGTTGAAGGCGGCTCCCTCGGC
>CASFZG010000024.1 GCA_949299135.1 uncultured Phascolarctobacterium sp. | reverse complement strand
GAGCGGCAACTCCCGGTTTTTTATATGCCATGCTCAACGCAATAGCATTTCCACCTTTTGTACCCCTATTATAACACCCCTTAACAATAAAAGCAAACACCCTGCGCCAAAACAAAAATAAAATGTGCTTTACTTAAACGAAAATAAAAATTTTCACACCCTTTGCACTTTACACCGCCGCGGCGCAGATGTTACAATTAAACTAACAACAATGCACATAAGTTTCCGCGCGGGGGGACTTCGTTAGTTAATTTTTGGCAGAAACCCCCGTCCTCCCTCGTAAAAAATTGCGAGGGAGGTTTTATTATGCGTAAAAACCTGCACTATAAAGTTTTAGCTTCCGTTTTGGCAATAGCCGGACTGTATTTTTACAACGCGCCCGCCGCATGGGCGGAGATACAAAATGTTAATGGAAACACTAATTTATGGATAGGCAACGGAACTATAACTAACAACTATAACGATAAGAACGAACAAATACAACCTACCGACTCAGTTTATGGTTGCCATAGCCAATTTCCTGCTTATGGTAACAATGCCGATAATAATAAAATTACAATCAACAACAGTACGTTAGCGCAAGTTAAAGGTGCTTATACATCTATAGATAAAGACACTGCTAACAGTAATAAAGTTACCATAAACAACAGTAATATTCAGAATGTCTGCGGCGGTGAATCTGAAAACGGCAATGCTTCCGGCAATGAAGTTTTAATCACAAATACTGAAAAGACTGCCAAAGAATTTGATATTATTATAGGCGGTTATACCGGCTCAGGCACAGCAACCGGCAATACAGTAACAATAACCGGCACCATCACATTAAAAGATAGTGCTACTTCCTACATTGCCGGCGGATACGGAAGCAGTGACAGTACAGTCAGCGAAAATCAAGTAACTATCCAAAGCGGTACCGTAACAGGCAACATTTATGGCGGTTATGGGTACTTGAACAGTAATGCTTTAATAGATAAGAATGATATTACCATTACAGGTTCTGCCAATGTTGCAGACGCTAATTTATACGGCGGTTATGCCAATAGTAACACAGCCACAATCAGCAATAATACCCTTACCCTTGACGGCTGGAGCGGCAATGTAAAATCAGTACAAAATTTCAGCGATATTGATTTTAAAGAAATCGACTGGAACAACGGAGGCACAGTTTTAACTATTACCGAAAGCCCGGAAAATGCCCTTGCAAATACAACACTAAATTTAATCAGCTTTGCTGGTGGCACAACAATCAACAAAGATGAAAGCATGACCTTTGTTGCAAGAGAAAATAAGATTAATTTAGGCATAACGGAAGCTAATTTAACTGTTGATAGCGGCTTTTTAGCAGGTGTTACCATATCTGGCGATGGTAATTTTACCATTGACAGTGAAGGTAATGTAATTTACACTGTTCAGGAAGTAAAAACTAACAAACAAATCGACCTTGTCGCTGAAAACCGCGCCGTTGCGGCAGCGTTTGTAAATCAGGGCACGGATTTAATCAGCGACAGCCTTGACACTTTAAGCCGCGACGGTAGTTACGGCGTTAAAACTTTTGCCGCCGTGCATGGCAACCGCAGCAAGTATGACGTGAACAGCGACCTTAAAATTAACGGCTGGAGTACGATTGTCGGCGTTGTCAATGCCGCCGAATTTGCTGACGGCGATGAGTTCAGCTGGGGCGTTTTTTACGAAAACGGCAGCGGCAATTACAGAACTTATAATGAGTTTAATAATGAATTCTTCCGCGGCGACGGCAGCCTTGTTTATAACGGCGCCGGCATTGCGGCAAGGTATGAGAACTCAAACGGCGTTTATACGGAAGGTTCGCTGCGTGCAGGTATGTTAAAATCCGAAATGGATAACGCCCTGCGCGACGGCAGCGGCAATTATTACGGCTACGACAGCGAAAGCGCTTACTATGGAGCGCACATCGGCGTTGGTAAAATCATCAGCTTAAGCGACAGCAGCGACTTGGATGTATACGGTAAATTCTTCCACACCTACACCGAAGGCGACAGCTTTACGGTTGCGAAGGATAAGTTTGAGTTTGACAGCATCACCAGCGACCGCCTGCGTGTTGGCGCGCGCGTTACCACTAATAAAGCTAATGCGTTCAGCACTTATTACGGCTTGGCGTATGAATACGAGTTTAACGGCGACGCCGACATGCGTGCGCAGAATTTAAAAGCGCCCACGCAAAGCTTGCAGGGCAGCAGCTACATGGCGGAAGTTGGCTTTAACTACCAGCCGACGCCGGACAGCCCGTGGAGCTTTGACCTGAACATGCGCGGCTATGCCGGTGAACGCGAAGGCGCAAGCTTTAACGTGCAGGCGACGTATACTTTCTGATAAAAAATAAGTAAAAAACTACCGGTTAACCAAAAGCTGACCGGTAGTTTTTATTTTATCTTACACCAAACCCATCCATTTCCAATAGGTTGCGCCCAAAAGCATTATCAGCCCGAAGGCTATAATGGTAAGCGGTATGCCGGATTTTACAAAGTCGTTAACTTCAAAGGTATCGGTGCCGTAAGCTATCATGTTCTGCGGCGCGTTTACCGGCAGGATAAAGCCGAAGCTGACAACGTACTGCAAAATCATCGTCATGCCTACAATGTTAACGCCGGGCGTTTTAAGCTGCTGCAAAACGGATATGATAATGGGTATAATTGCCGAAGCAAGCCCCGTGGCGCTGGCAAAGCCCATGTGGATTACAATTAAGAATATCGCCATAATGGCAAGCACCACCAGCGTGGTGGAGTTTTCCAGTGCGAAGATTGTGACAATCTGGTTGGCAAGCCATGTTGCCGCTTTGGTTGAAAGCAGCGCAGAGCCCAGCGAAATGCCGACGCCAAACAGCACAACCGTACCCCAGTTAATTTTATGCACGGTTTCTTCCCAGTGCATTACGCCGATTTTGGGCAGCATTAAAAGAGTAATCGCCACCATGGTACTGGTAGAAGTATCTATATTATGCACAACTTTTTCCGTCGTCCAGAAAAACAAAAGGCAAACGGAAATTACCAGAAGCTTCAGCTCATCGGCGCTGATTTTGCCCATTTCCTTCAAAAGGCGCGTTACCGTTGCCTGCCCGCCTTCAATTTCGTCAATTTCGGGCGGCATAATATGCAGCATCAGCTTGTAAAGCGCTATGGACATTAAAATGGCAAAGGGCGCTGCCGCCGTAAACCAGTCCAGCCACGAAATATCCACGCCCAGCGTCTGGCTGATGAAGTTTACCGCCACCATGTTCTGCGCCGCCGCTGTTTTAATGCCGACGTTCCAAACGCTGTCAACCTGCGCGACGGTAATCATCAGCATACCGGCAAAGCGGCTTTTAAGCGGCACGCCGAAGGCTTTAATCATGCCCATTACAATCGGCACAAGGCAGGCCACGCGCGCCGTGGTGCTGGGCACAAAAAAGCTTAAAATAAATCCGCATAAAATAACGCCCAGCAAAACGCGGTTTGATTTTGCGCCGACCTTGGACAAAATCACCAGGGCGATACGCTTATCAAGTCCGGTTTTGGTCATTGCCGCCGCCAAAAACATCGCCGCCGCCACAAGGCAGAACGCCGTTGCGGAAAAGCCCTTCAGCGCCATGACAAGCCCTGCACTCGTTCCGTACAGCTTGCCGGTTGCCGGGTTCGGCGCAAAGCCGATTAAAAGAGCTATCAGCACCATGATTACGCCGGCGCTGACAGGATAGGAAACAGCCGTCGTCGCCCACACAATTACCGAAAACACCATAATGCCAATCATGCGCTGTCCTTCCACCGACAGACCTTCCGGCGTCGGCAGAATGACAATGGCGGCTAAAATCAGCAGCGCAAGGTAAAAGCCGTACTTTTTCATAAAGCCGGGTTCTTTGGTTAATTCTCCACCCTTCCTTGTCATAAATAACACATCCCCTCAAAAAATAAAATAACTGTAAAAACTAAAAGCTGCAACACAGTTTTACCTGTATTGCAGCTTCTTTGCTTTACAAATTTATTGTAGCACACAAATGTTTTTGTTACAAGAACTTTATTTGTTATAAATGTTACATACCCTTATTATATTTAAAGCTGTCGAGCGTCGCTTCGATTTTTTTCGCAAGGCTGTCGGGCAGCCCTTCGATGTTGACGTTAAGGAAGCCGCGCACAATGGTCGCCGTTGCGTCGTCCTCGCTCATGCCGCGCGCCATCAGGTACTCAATTTCTTCCGGGTTAATGCGGCCGACGGCAGCTTCGTGGCTCATCTCAGCGTTGCCGGTCTGCGCGTCCAGCTCCGGAATGGCGTAAATATAACCCTTGTTGCTCAGCATCAGGCCGTCGCATTCAAGGTGCGCGCGGATGCCTTCAACCTTGCCGGTCATGCAGCCGCGGTTAATAACCTCGCCGCCGGTGGAGATGGTGCGCGTAATGGATTCAGCCTTGCAGCCCTCGGCGTTTAAAATAACCTTGCCGCCGATGTCGAGGTGCGAACCTTCCGGCGCAACCAGAATGGAGTTCAAACGCGCTACGGCGTCCCTGCCGTTTAAATGCACCGTCGGGTACATCTGCACGTCCTTCGCCTTTTCGATGGAAACATAGTTGGAAATATACTGCCCGCCTTCTTCCACCAGCGCCACGGTACGCGGGCGCACAATTACGTTTTCGCCCCAGCTGTGAATCATGGTAAAGCTCAGCTTGGCATTTTTGCCGATGTACATCTCGCTGATGCCGATGTGCATGCCGCTTTCAACCTCGTGGGCGGAAGTACAGCCGGAAATAATGCTCAGCTCCGCGCCGTCCTCGATAATAATTACATTATGCACATGCTGTAATTGCTGGTCGTGGCTGATGCACATGCAGGCCTGCAAAGGCGTGGTAATTTTCTGCCCCGCGCGCACGCGGATAAAATAACCCTGTTCCTGCTCCAGCGCAGTTTTGGCGGTGTATTTGTCGGTATCGGGCTTAACCGCCTTCCACCAGTATTTTTCCACCAGCTCCGGATATTTTTCGGCAGCCTTGCCGGTGCTCATCAGTTCCAGCGGCGTCTGCTTTTTAACCTTTACCTCAACGGCATTGTTATCAAGCTGCACAAAGCTGGCACTGCGGTTTTCTTCCTCCGCCGCGCCGGTTTCAATGCCGACGTATTCCAGACGGTCGCGCGTCGCCTGCGAAAGCTCGTCCACGCTTTTGGTGCGCGCCTCGTTGGTGTCGTTATAAGCGTTCAAATCTATATCATTGCCATACATGGCTTTTTTATCAAGGGCAGCAGTCAGTTTTTCCTTGTCCATTATTTTTTCACCTCACATTTGCCGCGTTTCACGCAGGTTTCGTAACCGGCCTGGCCGATGCAGTTTAAAACGTCCAGCGGGTCGCCGCACGCGCAGGTCATCTGGCCTTCGTAAAGGATATGCGCATGGCTTGCCGGAACATATTTTAAAATGTGCCCCGAATGGGTAATAATCAGGCCGCTGCGTTTGCTTTCCAGCGGGTTGTGTTCAAAGCCCTGTTTTTTAATGCAGCACGGCCTGTCGCAGCCTGCGCCGCCGCAAGGCTCGGTATGCAAAATATAATTTACGGCCTTGCCCACAAGGGCGATATTTTCCAAATCGACGCCGCTTTCAGGCTCGTCCAGAAGCAGCAGGTCAGGGCTTTGCGCCATCAGCTGCAAAAGCTCGCAGCGTTTTAATTCGCCGCCGCTGAAACCGTCGTTAACGCTGCGGTCGAGGAAATTATCCATGCCCATCCATTTTGCCATCGTTTCGGTTTCTTCCGGCGTTGCGCCGCAGATTTCCACCATCTTGCGCAGCGAAAGCCCGCGGATCGTCGGCGGGCGCTGAATCATCACGCCGATGCCGAGCCTTGCCCTTTCGTCGCAGCTCATATTGGTGATGTCCTGCCCTTTAAAATAAATTTTGCCTTCTAAAATTTCGTAACGGTCAAAGCCCATAATCGCGCCGATAAGCGTGGATTTGCCCGTGCCGTTAGGCCCGAACAGCACATGCACTTCGCCCGGTTTAATGTGTAAATTGATATCGTTAAGTATTTTGCGTCCGCGGACAGCCACGGATAAATGCTCTATTTTTAACACGTAAGTAACCTTCTTTCTTTGGGATTTGCTTTGATTGCGTTACCATTATAACACAGCCGCCAAATTAATTCCATACTTTTTTTGTAGGAATTTACGCATAGCCAATTAAATTCACATGTGCTACAATAATAGCAACGCTTCTATTATAAGCAGGAGGTAATTATGCATCAATATCTTTTTTATATCGGCGACTTCCCCATCCGCATGTACGGACTGGTTTTATGTATGAGCATCTTTCTGGCGACCGGCGTGGCATATTTTTTAGCAAAGCAGGACGGACGCTGGCACGAGCATGTGCTTGATATCGGCATTTACGGCGGCTTTGCCGGATTAATCGGCGCGCGCCTGTGGGACGTGTTCTTTTTTGACTGGGATTATTACCAGCACCACCTGTTGGAAATACCCTTTGTTTGGCAGGGCGGCATGGCGGTGCAGGGCGGCATTATCGCAGGTGTGCTGACCGGCATCTGGTACTGCAAGCGGCACAACATCGACTGGGTTGCCTTTGCCGATATCGTAACGCCGTCCATCCTCATCGGGCAGGCGGTAGGGCGCATGGCTAACCTTTTAAACGGCGACGCTTTCGGCACGCCTACCGGCGGCAACTTCGGCATTTTATACCCCGTCGGCACGCTGGCACACAAAACCTACGGCGACCAGCCGCTGTGGCCCGCCGAAGTGTGGGAAGGACAGCTTGACGTTGTAATTTTTGCGCTGCTGTTAATCTTCCGCGCTTACGGGCACGCACGCGGGCAGGTAATGTGCCTGTACGTTATGCTCTATTCCGCCGTGCGCTTCGGGCTTGAAATGCTGCGCGGCGATTACGTCGAACCCTTCCTGTTCGGTTTAAAATCCGCCCAGGCGACGAGTTTGATTTTCTTTTTGCTGGCGCTTGCCGCTTTTATTTACTGCGGCATTAAGGATAAAAAAGCTGCCCAGCCCGCCAAAACAGGCAAGGGCAAAAAATAATAATGAGATTAAACTTATCATAGCCCACAAATATTTTTAATAAAGCAGCTTTTTCACAAACTGTTCAAATTCCGTCTATTTGTTTGTCACAATTTATGTGTATAATAAAACCATAGCAAGTGAGAACTTGCTAAACCCTTCCCATCAAATTCATCATAAACAGCTTTCCTAGAGAGCGGCGCTTGCATTAATCCCCTGCAAGCGCTGTTTCTCTTTATTACGTAAAAAATCCCCGGCACACACCGGGGATTTTTGTTTTATAATCCGTCAATGTAATTTATAATATAACTAACTACAATTTATAAAGGCGGTGAAGTTATGCCTGTCAATAAAATCCTGCAAAAAGTAACAGATGAATTACAACATCTTCCTTTTGTCAAAGCTGTCGTACTCGGCGGCTCGCGTGCTACCGGTACGGCAACCGGCAATTCCGACATCGACATCGGCATTTATTATGACGGTATTGATTATGCCGCACTTAATAACGCTGCCGAACGTCTGGACGATGAACACCGCAGCAGCCTTATCTGCCATGAAGGCGAATGGGGGCAATGGGTTAACTGCGGAGGCTGGCTGATAATTGACGGCGTGCATGTTGATTTAATTATGCGCGACTACCAAAAAGTTAAAAACATCGTCCAAAGTTTCGCAAGCGGCAGTTTTTCGTTAAATTACCAGACAGGTCATCCTCACGCCTTTTTAGATATTATGTACCGCGGTGAACTGGCCTCCTGCCGGATACTTTACACAGCAGACAGCGAATTTGTTAAAACTAAACAGCAGGCAGAAGAATATCCGCCTGCTTTGCAGAAAGCTTTAATAGATTTCTTTTTATTTGAAGCCGGATTTTCCTGTATGCTTGCAGAAAAATCTTTAAGCAGCAGCGATGTTTATTATCTGGCAGGACATATATTCCGCTCTGTTTCCGCGATCAATCAGGTTTTGTTTGCCCTTAATAAAAAATGGTGCCTCAACGAAAAGAAAGCCGTTTTCCGTATCGCTTCTTTTAAAATTGCACCGGCGGATTATACAGCACGCATTAACGAAATTTTTGCCAATATTGCAGTAGATTCTCATCTTGCGACGGCAATATTAAAAAAGCTGTGTGATGAAACCACAGCGTTATGTACAAAAATAAATCCATAAAATCAAAAACCTGCGTATAAAACGCAGGTTTTTATTTTACCTGTAACGCTGCATAGGGCGCAAAATCTCTGCCTGCAAGCCTTTGTCATTTTTAACCATTACGTTTACAGCCCAGATGCCGCGCCCCGCGTCGTCCTTCATGCGCGCAGCCTGCACCAGCGGCCTGCCGTTAAATTTAAAAAGTTCTTCCAGTTCCAGCAGCAGCACAAAATCCGCACGTTTCCACGCCGTTATCAGCGCTTCGTCAAACAGCACCGTTGCCATAACAATTTCTTCCATGCACCAGCATTCTATTTTGTATGGCCTGCCGTCGCTGAAAGCGCCTTTGGCAAAGCCCAGATCAAGCACGCCGTCGTCGCCGGGCTCATGCGCCGATACAATATAACCGCTGCGGTCGGGTTCGATATATTTCATTAAAAGTTTCACTCTCCGTTATTTATATTGGCTGATGATTTTTTTGCAGTATTTAACAAATTCCTTGCGGTGAGCGGCAGGCTCCATAAGTTTTACGCCGCTGCCCCATTTGATAAGCTGCATATAAAAGGCTTCATCGCAAACGGCCTGCCCGCCGATGGTGACATTGCTGCCTTTTTCTTTTACAATCTGCGCCGATGCGCCCAGATATGCCATAACCGCGTCTTTAAGCTCTGCCGCACATTTCAGTTCCACAGCTTCGGCAGCTTCCGTATTTACCGGCTCTGCCTGCGGTGGTTCTTCCGCTGCGGCTTTGGCTGTTTTGGCGGCACGTTTTGGTTTTGCCGCCGCCAGTTCTGCCTTAACGGCTTCGGCGTCGTACTTGCTTAAAAGCGAACACAGTGCTTCGATAATGCCGTTTGCACCGGCAGTACCGGTTTCTTTTAAAACCTTGCCAGCCTTAACAACGTCCTGCGGCTTCAGCACGCGGCTGACCAGCTTATAACTGTTGGCGCGCTCGCGGACGGTTTCAATATCAAGCCCCATGCCGCGCAGCACTTCCACATCGTCATACAGGCTTTTGCGCTCGGCAGCAATGCCAACTGCCGCCAGCTTCTCCACAAGCTCGGCAATGGTAATGCCGTGCGCAGCGTCGGTTTCTTCCATTAAAAATTTTTGTAAATATAGTAATTTTGCTTTCTGGTTGCTCTGTTTTGCCATATTCAGCACCTGCCAATGCAATGTAATATATTTATTCTATTTAACAAAAGTTTGATATTACCTGCAAGGGGGAGAAAATTTTACGTTGGTTTTTGTTTTTTCTGTTTTTAGTTTTCGGCTTTGCAGTTACGATATTACTTCTAATTTTCTTTATCGCTCATTCATGTTACTTTTTATGGGCTAAAGAAATTAAGGTAGCGTAAATTTTGTTCCTTATTCAGTCGCAAAATTTGCGTAGCTTCGCTGGCACAATTATAAACTTCGCCTTTGGCTCGTTTCTAATTGGCGACTCAGCTAAAAAAAATCTTCGCTCCTCAAAAAACTTAACGGCTCAGAATCAAATAAGTTTGCCACTTGCAGCGCCTGCGGAAACTCGCTTCGCTCAAACATCCTCCGGCAAAAGCTGCAAGTGCCTATTTAGTGAAAGTTTCGCCTATTTTTTGAAAGTCGCGCTCCGCCCAAATTCGCACTTTGGGCAAATTGTTATGAACAACAGCAATGTTGCCGCAGGTTTTAATAAGCCAAATGCCATAATTTTCATATATGTTGGATGATAATTATTTAAATCGTACAATACAAAGGCAAGATATACAAAATCGAGCAGTTAAAAAGTGCGGTTTACGCCAAATCGCGGCATTAAAAATTTAGCGGTATTTACTGAAAAGCAATAAAATTTTACCGGTGTTTGAGCGAAGCGAGTTCCGCGGAAAATTTTATTGCTTTCGGTGTGCCGCGTTTAAATTTTTTCAGCCGCGTGAGTTTTCTTGCTTCGTTCTTTTGCTCATTCAAAAGAATGAAGATGAATAATAAAAAGAAATAAAAAATTGATAACGTATAATCAAAGACGAAAACAAAATTAAAAGTAACATAAATAAAAAAGCAAATTAAAATATTAAACCTAAATTCAAAAACGCAGCCAAATAAAATAATAAAACATTCACTTAAATTGCCCTAAAACTTTACACAAATCAATCTGTTTTATATACAAACATCTCCGTCAATGGTATAATTAAGAAAAACAAAAGTGTTCGCACGGGGGGGAATTACGTACCTGTAATTTCTCTCCGTAACTCTCCTCCCGTAACAAAAATGGGAGGAGGTTTTATTATGCGCAAAAGTTTAACTTATAAAATTTTAGCGGCGGTAATGGCGTTAAGCGCTGTAAACGTATTTGTACCACATAATATGCTGGCATATGATATTACATCTGACAACACAACTATCAGCCCCGAAGAACCAATCAATGAAAATATTTACGGCAACGGGCACAGTTTTACCATTACCGGCGGTACAATTGACGGCGATGTTTTCGGCGCTGGTAATGACGATGAAAATTATAGTGAAGATGCCAGCGGCGGCAATGTAACTATCAATGGCAATGCTGAAGTAACAGACAATGTTTACGGCGGCATGTCTGGCAAAGGCGAAGCTTATAACAACACTGTTAACATCAGCGACGGTTCTGTAGGCGGTTCTTTAGACGCTGTTTACGGCGGTAGGTCAATCAGCGGCAACGCTCACCACAATACTGTTAACATCAGCGGCGATTCTGTTACAAGCTATGTTTACGGCGGCTGGTCAGCCACCGGCCGAGCTTATGATAACACTGTTAACATCAGCGACGGTTCTGTAGGCGGTTCTCTAGGCGCTGTTTACGGCGGCTATTCAAAAAACAGCGTAGCTCACCACAATACTGTTAACATCAGCGGCAATGCTAAAGTAACAGGCAACGTTTTCGGCGGTAATTCATACAGCCGCGAAGCTCACCACAACACTGTTAACATCAGCGGCGGCTCTGTATCAAGCACTGTTTACGGCGTTTGCGGCGGCTGGTCAGCCACCGGCCGAGCTTATGATAACACTGTTAACATCAGCGGCAATGCTAAAGTAACAGGCAACGTTTACGGCGGCTGGTCAAAATATGATAGTGCTAATGACAACACTGTTAACATCAGCGGCTCTGCCGATATTGAAAATGCTAATTTGTATGGACGCAACTCCGACGTATACGGCACAGGCAACACCCTTACCATTGACGGCTGGAGCGGCAGTACGAAATTTGTACAAAACTTCAACGATATTGCTTTTAAAAATATAAACTGGAATGAAAATAAACCCGTACTTACAATTACAGCAGGTGACCTTACAAATACCAAAATTGATACCATTCACATTGCAGGCGGAAGCAATATTAACGTTGGTGAATCAATGACGCTTATTGAAAGCGGAAATAATACCAACCTTGGCTTAACTGAAGGTAATGTTACGGATACTTTTACCGCAGGCGTTGCGCGCGAAGGGCTTGGCAGTACCAATATTAACGGAAACGTTGTAACATTTAATATTGACAGCATAAAATTAAGCAGCCAGGCAGTAAGTGCCGCCCAAACCCGTGCGGCTTCCGCTGCATTTGTAAACCAGGGCACGGATTTAATCAGCGACAGCCTAGACACCATCAGCCGTGACGATAACTACGGTGTTAAAACCTTTGCCGCCGTACACGGCAACCGCAGTAAGTACGACGTTGCCGACGATATTAAAATTAACGGCTGGAGTACGATTGTCGGCGTAGGTAATGCGGATAAGTTCGATAACGGCAGTGAGCTAAGCTGGGGCGTATTCTACGAAAACGGCAGCGGCAATTACCGCACTTACAACAGCTTTAATAATGAGTTCTTCCGCGGTGACGGCAGTATGGTTTATAACGGCGGCGGCATTGCGGCAAGGTATGAAAATAAAAACGGTGTTTACACCGAAGGCAGCCTCCGCGCAGGTATGCTTAAAAACGAACTTGATAACGCCATGCGTAATGTTAACGGCAGTTACGGCTACGAAACCGAAAGTGCTTACTACGGCGCACACATCGGTGTTGGTAAAATCATCAGTCTGAGTGACAGCAGCGACCTCGATATATACGGTAAGTTCTTCCATACTTATACCGAAGGCGACAGCGTTACCATTGCAGACGATAAATTCGATTTTGACAGCATTACCAGTGACAGATTAAGAGTTGGCGCGCGCATTACAAGCAATAAGGAAAATAAGTTCAGCACTTATTATGGCTTGGCTTATGAGTACGAGTTTAACGGCGACGCAGATATGACGGCGCAGGGACTGCGGGCAGATACGCAGAGCTTACAGGGAAGCAGTGTAATGGCGGAAGTAGGCTTTAACTACCAGCCGACGCCGGACAGCCCGTGGAGCTTTGACCTGAACATGCGCGGCTACGCCGGTGAGCGTGAAGGCGCAAGCTTTAACGTACAGGCAACGTATACGTTCTAACAGCAAAAACGCATCCCACCCTTTACCGGGCACGGATGCGTTTTTTATGTGTGTCTATAAATTTTTGCGGTGCTAATTAAATTCTGCCTGCCAGCACTTCGTCCAAACGGCTGAACATATCGTAATATTTTGCCTTGGTATCGCGCACTATTTGCAGGGCAATGGCACTGTTATAAGCGTGCGCCACATTGTTGCGAGTGGCAAGAGCTTCCAGCCACAGCTGTTCATCAACAATCAGCCCGGCCTTATAGGCTGCTTTTAAAATACTTTTGGGCGAACCTGTTGCCGCTTCGCTAACGCCTTCGTTTACAAGCAGTTCTTTCATTGCTTTCCATGATTGTTCAAAGCAAATTTCGTACAATGCAGCCAACCCCGTAAGCACAACATTATTGTACGGTTCTTCGTAATCATAAATATCTTTAAGGTTTTTCAGTGCGGCTTTGAAATTTTCATACTTTTTCATACAATATTATCCCTTCATCAGCAATGGCCTGCCGCAGTTCTTTCTGTACCGGTTTATCCAAATCAACAACATCAAAGCTCAAAAGCGTTGACGTTTCTTCAATATCCAACGCAAATCGCGCAGTGTTGCCGCCCGTAACGGCAAGGTCAATATCGCTTACTTTGGTAAAATCTCCGCGCGCGCGGGAGCCGAAAAGAATTACCCGCACAAGCCCGCACTGCTGTGCTATCTGGCGTATTTCTTTTATTACAACAGGATTGATGCCGGTATTTTTCATAGCAGCCTCCCAAAAAATTTCTGATATTAGTATACCATACGCCGCAGAAATAAAAAAGCAGAGGGAATAATATGGATATAATTACTTTGTCAGCCGTTATCGGCTATACGGTAACAATCTTTTCCCTGGGTTATTCCCTCGGTCGAGATTTATCCAATAAACAGAAATAACCCTTTACACCCCCGCCCCGCCAATGTTATAATAAAGCAAAGGCAAGATGTCCGCGCGGGGGGGAAGTGAGTACCCCTGTTTTAACATAACATCCTCCCTCGTAACAAAAAAAGCGAGGGAGGTTTTATTATGCGTAAAAATCTAAAAAGCAAGGTTTTGTTAACCTTATTGGCGGCAAGCGTATTTTATTTGCCCGCCTGCGCTAACGCGGCGAATTTAACTGTTGACGGAAACAAAACTACGGAAGGAACTCTTATGGACTGGCAGCATGAAATAGAGGTTTACTCTTCTATGGTTCCCGCAATTTATCATGCACCTACGGAGGAAGGCAACGAGCTTACCATTACCGGCACGCCTGAATTTATTTCTCAGCAGGATAATTATTATCATACCCTGTACGGCGCTTATGCAAAAGTTGAGGTTGAAGGTCAAGGCGCTGCGGCAAACGGCAACACAGTTACGCTTAACGGCACAGATTTTGCTAATGCCAACCCGGAAATTGCCGGTGCTTATGTTGACTTGCTTGAAGCCGGCAACGCCACGTTAAATGACAATGCCGTAAATATTAGCAGCGGCAGCTTTGCTGATGAAACAGATATTTACGGCGCTTATGCTTACTCTAACAGCACCGGCAATTTTACCCTGCAAAACAACAGCGTTACTATTAACGGCGCTGCTTTTACATTTGACTATGATGAATATTCAAAAAATGCTTACATCATCGGCGCTTATGCTAATTCTGACGAGGGAAGCAATTTTAATTTAACCGGTAACAAGGTTGAAATTACAAACGCCGAATTTAAAAATAATACTAACAATGACGCCACCGCATACATCTACGGTGCCGGTGCATTTCCAGATATTAGAGATAAGCAAAGCCAAATTGAATTAACTGGTAACCAAGTCCTCATCAGCGGCGGTAAGTTTATCAGTTCTGCTCTAATCGCCGGTGCTTATACAAATTCAACGTACATAAGTCCAGACGTTACTACGGCAACATTTTCAAAGAACGAAGTCCGTATCAGCGGCGGTAAATTTACCGTCGACACCTACATTTTTGGTGTTATGAATGACTATGCATCTTTAACTGCCACCATCCAAGACAACACTGTTACCATTACCGGCGATGCCGGCGGCGAAGGGCATGATTTAAGCAACGCAGCCTTCTATGGCTTCGGCATTACTGAAGATACCCCTGAGGATAACGATACGCTTGCCAATGGGGTCATCAACGGTATGGAAATTGAGGGCGAGTATATAAGCGGCGATGGTATTTTAAAAATGTCTAACATCACCGCTGCCAACAACAATCTTAATATTGAAAATTGGAGCGGCACCATCAAATCCGCTAAATTGTTTGATAACATCAACTTTATTAACACCGAATGGAACCCCGGCGGGACTGTGCTGACGATTGCAGGCGCAGCAGCAAACGACCTTGCCAAAACCAAAATTGACATTGTAAGCTTTGCAAGCGGTGAGGAATTTAAGCCCGGCGACAGCATGACCTTTATTAAAGGCAATGTTGACCTTGGCATAGCGGCGGAACAACATAATGCGCCCGAAACGGCGGAATACATTAACGCCGGTGTGGCACAGGTAGTAAACGGCACCACCACTATTACAAAAGACGGCACTGCGTTTGAATTTACGGTTGATTCCGTCGGCTTGGCGCAGCAAACCTACCTTGTTGCGGAAACCCGCGCGGCCTCCGCAGCGTTTGTAAACCAGGGCACGGACTTAATTAACGACAGCCTTGACGTACTTGGGCGCGACGGCACTTACGGCGTTAAAACCTTTGCGGCAGTGCAGGGCAACCGCAGCAGCTACGACGTGGCGGACGACCTTAAAATCAACGGCTGGAGCGTTATCGCAGGCTTCGGCGCAGAGAACGAGCATAAAGGCGGCGACTTTGCGTGGGGCGTATTCTACGAAAACGGCAGCGGCAACTACCGCACGTACAACACCTTTAACAACGAGTTCTTCCGCGGCGACGGCAGCATGGTTTACAACGGCGGCGGCATTGCGGCAAGGTACGAGAACGCCAAAGGCGTTTATACGGAAGGCAGCCTGCGCGCAGGTATGTTAAAAACCGAAATGGACAACGCCCTGCGTGACAGCAGCGGTGCAAGCTACGGCTACGACAGCGAAAGCACCTACTACGGCGCGCACGTTGGCGTTGGGCAAATTTTTGAGCTTAGCGAGAACACCGACCTTGATGTTTACGGCAAATTCTTCCACACCTATGTTGAAGGCGACAGCTTTACCGTGGGCAGCGATAAATTTGATTTTGACAGCGTAACCAGCGACAGGCTGCGTGTCGGTGCGCGCGTAACCAAACAGCAGGCCAAGGTAAACACCTACTACGGTTTAGCTTATGAGTACGAGTTTAACGGCGACGCCGATATGACGGCGCAGGGTATCCGTGCGGAAAGGCAAAGCTTTGGCGGCGGCAGCGGCATAGCGGAGCTTGGCTTTAATTACCAGCCCGGCACAGACAGCCCGTGGAACTTTGACCTTAACCTGCGCGGCTACGTTGGCGAGCGCCAGGGCGGCAGCTTTAACGTGCAGGCAACGTACACTTTTTAATTAACAAATTAAGTAAATAAACAAACGGCACAGCCCGTTTTGGCTAACCGCCAAAACAAACTGTGCCGTTATTTTTTTGCGTTTTAAATTTTATCAAGCCTGCTTGGCGCCCGGTTTAAGCATGGCCACAACCGCGTAAGCCACAATGCACACCAGCCACTCCATGTAAATAATGTTGGGCAAAATGCGCACTGCCGGTACAAGCTGCCACAAAATCAGCATTACAAAACCGGCAAGCAGCGTCCAAAAGCCTGCTTCCTTGCAGCTGTGCTGCGGAAAGAACAGCGCCACGATAACGATAACGCTGAACGCCGCCGTCAGGCTCAGGCCTATCATAATCGTACCCAAAATGCTGGATACCGTCATCGCCAGCCCCAAAGTCATAATGCCGCTGACCATTACGCACAGGCGCGTCATCAAAATCTGCCTGGCGCCGTCAGCCGCAGGGTTGATAAAGCGTTTGTAAATATCGTTGCTGAACAGCGTACCCGCCGATAACAGCAGGTTGCACGCGGTAGAAACGTCCGCCGCCCACAAAGCCGCCAGCGTTACACCGGCAAGCAACGGCTGCAAGCTTACAATAACTTCCGGCAGTGCCAAAGCAGCCTGCGCATCCGGATACATCGCCTTGGCGCAGATGCCCAGAAACGCCGCCAGCACACCTACCGGCAGCATAATAATGCCGCCCCACACAAAGCCTTTTTTAGCCGTTGCCGCGTCCTTCGCGCCCAGCGAAATCTGCAAAATGCTCTGCAAGGACAGGTTAACCGTAACAAGCGTTACCACCCAGCTGGTAATCGTCATCATGCCGACGCCTTCGGTAAAGCTGAACCACGGCACACCCGCAGGCAGCGACGCAGCCAGCCCTTCCATCCCGCCGACGCGGTAAAACTGCACCACGGTGGCGATTAAAATACCTACATATATAAGCACAATGTTAAGCACGTTGGACAGCGACGCCGACCACATGCCGCCGATAAAGGTAATGCCGATAAACACAATAGCGCTTACAACCATGCCTGTCTGGAAGTCGAACACATCCGGCATAATGGCGTGCAGAATACTGCCGCCCGCAATGTATTGCAGCGAGATGATGACAAGCTGAATGACAATCTGGCAGAACACGCCCAGCACAACAGCCTTCATATCGTGGTGGCGTTCAATTAGTTCGGAAATCGTCGTAATGTTCTGCTCGCGGTATTTTTTAGCCATAAACAGGCCCATCACAATCGCGCCCAGCGCCCAGGCAATGGTGTACCAACCGGCAGAAAGCCCTACGCGGAAAGCATGTTCCGACACGCCGATGGTGGACGCGCCGCCAACCGCAAGGCCGATAATGGTAACGGCAATCAGCGGCGTTGAAAGTTTGCGCCCTGCCAGCGCGTAGTTTTCCGCCTCGCCCTCGCTGCGCTTTTTGGCGTACCAGCTGATGGCAAACAGCGCCACAATGTACAATATTAAAATTGCTAACGAAATTGACATAAAATCCTCCCCTTATTTGGCAGCTTCCCAAAATTTCAGTAACGGTTTTATTTTATGCAAACACGCCGCCAAAGTCAATAGAACTCTGCATAATCCGTGCAAAAAGCTGCATAAAAATGCCAAAACGTTTATAAAAGCGTTACATTAAAAACAAATTGCGTGTTTTACCGCGCCCCGCCTCGGCGGGATAAAAAATTTTTTGAAAAAATTTTAAAAATAGTGTTGACATGAGCGCCAATAACCAGTATAATATCATTTGTCAGCAGCGAGAGCGCTGAAACGTGACTCCGTAGCTCAGCTGGATAGAGCGTTTGACTACGAATCAAAAGGTCGCAGGTTCGAATCCTGCCGGGGCCACCAATT
>CASFZG010000023.1 GCA_949299135.1 uncultured Phascolarctobacterium sp. | reverse complement strand
AGCGTTCGTCCTGAGCCAGGATCAAACTCTCCAATATACCTATTGAAGAACCGATTGGCTCTTAATTATTTAATCCAGAATTTTGTTTGTTTTGGCTCGCTTCCTTTCCGCTTCCGCTTTAAGGAAACTCGCCCGCACATTCGCTTTTAACTTGGTTCTTGTTCAGTTTTCAAGGTGCTGCCGTTTTCCGGCGACTTGTATATATTATCACTTTTAGGTGACGGTGTCAAGCTGTTTTTTCACTTTTTTGCAAAAGTTTTTTGCTTAACTTCCCTGTCCAAGCCGCTTTAGCCAAACAGCTTTATTATAATAGCATCTGCAAAGGCTTATGTCAACCACTTTTTCAGCTGTTTTTTGTCAAAATCCGTCAGTTTTATAGCCTGCACTTCATCATTATAAACAAATAGATAGTATGCCGCACCGTCACCCAACGGGTCGCTGGCAAAATATTCAATCGTATAATTTTTCTGTATCTGCCGCCAGGTGGCAAAATTATAGCCCGGCACATAGCGGCGCACACGTTCCGCATCACGCCAGAACGCCATTACTTTTTCGTTCAGCTCGTCCATATGCCATTTTAAAAACGCAGGCTTCCAGCCAGGTTGATACAGCAATACGTCAAAACGCAGCAGTTCGCAGATTCGGGCAAAATGTTCAGCATAACATTCCTGTACAAATTCATACAGCAGTTTAGTTACGCCTCGCACGTTATGCCCCAGCGGATATTCGCCGCGCGCCTGCCACCACTGTGCAAATTTTGTGTAGAAACGGAACGCGCTGCCCTCCAGCGCCGTCAGGTAGTCTAATGTATGCGCAAAGCGGCCGCTGTTATAAGTATGGTCAAACACATCTTCCAGCACTTTTAAAAAGCGTAGTTCCTTATAATTGATGTATTTTGTCACCAGAATTTCATACGGCGGCTCGTCCATATAGATAAGCCCGTGTTCATCGCGCTGCTGCTCCATCTGCGTGCCGGGCAGAACTTTTAAAAAGCCCAGCTGCAGCATATGCGGCTGCAAACCGTACACATCGTTAAAGGATTTTTCAAATTCCGCCAGCCCTTCATACGGCAGACCGGCGATTAAATCCAAGTGCAGATGGATATTGCCGCTGTGCAAAAGCCGTGTAACATTTGCCGTCAGCTTCTGCCAGTCGTCGCGTCTGTTAATCGCTGCCAGCGTCGGCGCGTTGGTTGTCTGCACGCCGATTTCAAATTGAAAGCGCCCTTTCGGAACGGTTTCTAAAAATTGCAGCACTTTTTCGCTCAGCAAATCTGCTTTGATTTCAAAATGAAAAGTAGCGTCGGTATCGGCCTGCGCCAAGTACTGCATGACGGGCAGAAAATAATTTTCGTCAAGGTTGTAGGTGCGGTCAACAAATTTTACCAGCGGCACTTTAGCGGCAATCAGCCTGTCCAAATCGACATAAACTTTTGCCAGGCTGCGTTTGCGCACATTGCGCGATATCCCCGAAAGGCAGTAAGAGCAGTTAAACGGGCAGCCGCGCGTACATTCGTAATAAACGATTTTTTTAGCGGCGACCACCTCCGCCAAATCGGGATACGGAAATTCAAGCACCTCCAAATCGCCGACCACCGCCGTACCGCCGTTTGCGATAACTTTGCCGTCCTTTTGGTAAGCCACATGCTCCGGCACTTCGCCGCCATCCGCCAAAGCGCGCACCAGCTGTACAAAAGTTTCCTCGCCTTCGCCCATAATAATGTAATCAATCTGCGGGCATTCGCCAAAAATGCGCTGCGGGTCAAACGAAACCTCCGGCCCGCCCGCGGCGATTTTTACCTGCGGCATAACCTTGCGCAGCAGGCGTATAAGGCTGTAAACGTAATTTTTGTTCCAGATGTGCACCGAAAGACCAACGATGTCAGGCTCCTGCGCCGTTATTTCCGCTAGTACGGATAACAGCGGCGTCTGTGCGCTGTCTTCGATAAGTTCTGTTTCAATGCCCTGCGCCTTTGCATAAGCGCATATGCTGCGCAGCCCCAACGCCGTGTGAATGTACTTGCTGCCGATTGCCGTTAAAATTATTTTCATGTTGACCGCCTCTGACTATAATTTCTCTCCTGTGTTATAATAATAAAGTATGAAGATTTTTGCAAGGAGTGATTGAAAAATGACGCAAAATATTCCCGCGCATGGCAGCAATGTTGCCAGAAAAGATATAAACGACCTTTATAAATGGAAAATTGATGATTTATATGCAACTTTGGATGCTTGGCAGGCTGCCGCAGAAGATTTTCAGAACGCTTTAAAAGATTTTGCCGCTTTGCAGGGCAAGCTGAATACCAAAGCCGGTCTTTTGGAAGCGCTGCAAAAACAATCTGCTTTATCGGAAGAAATTTCAAAAATTTATGCTTACGCAAGATTGCAGCTTGATACCGACAACGCCGACCCGCAGTTTCAGGCATTATCCGGCCGCGCTGAAAGCCTGCTGGCAGAATTTAACAACGCCGTTTCCTTTGTAGAACCGGAAATTTTAGCGCTGCCGCATGATTTTATTCAGGGCTTTATTGATGAAGCCGATTTTGCCGAATTTAAATTTTATTTAAGCAATCTGCTGCGCCTTGCCCCGCATGTGCTGCCGCAGGAACAGGAAGCACTGCTCTCGCAGGCCAGCCTTGCAGCGTCCGCGCCTGCTGCTATCTTCCGCAGCCTGGTCAGCGCCGATATGCAGTTTCCGCCCATCACCGACGGCGACGGCAACCCTGCCACCGTAAGCGAAGGCAACTACCTGCTTAACATGACCAGCCCCGACCGCACGCTGCGCCAAAACTCGTTCCGCACGCTGATGAGCACTTACCACAACTACCGCAACACGCTGGCAAACACGCTTACCGGTCAGTGCCGTGTCAGCCGCTTTTATGCAACGGCGCACAAATACAACAACACGCTGGAAGCCAGCCTCGCCGAAGATAATATCCCGACCGAGCTTTACCACGGGCTGATTAAAACCGTACACGACAATTTACAGCCCCTGCATGAATACATGGCGCTGAAAAAATCGGCGCTCGGCTTTGATGAATTGCACCCTTACGATATTTACATGCCGCTGTCCACCGCAGGCGAAAGTTTTGCCTGCACCTTTGACGAAGCCTGCGCGCGCGTAACCGAAGCACTGGCACCGCTGGGCAGCGATTATATTGATACTTTAAAACACGCCTTTGCCAGCCGCTGGATTGATATTTACGAAAACAAAGGCAAACGCAGCGGCGCTTATTCGTGGGGCATTTACGGCGTACACCCTTATGTGCTGCTGAACTACCAGCCGCGCTACAACAGCATTTCCACCATTGCACACGAGATGGGGCACGCCATGCACAGCTACCTTGCCAATAAAGAGCAAACCTATGTCAACAGCGATTACTCCATTTTCTGCGCCGAAGTTGCCAGCACCACCAACGAAATTTTGCTGTTGGAACACACGCTGGCGCACGCCACCGACGAGCAGAAAATTTACCTCATCAACCAGTTTCTGGAAGCAGTGCGCACCACCGTTTACCGCCAGGTACAGTTTGCAGAGTTTGAACTGTTTACCCACGGTGAAATTGACGCCGGGCGCAGCCTGCAGGCCGAAACGCTGGAAAACTACTGGCTGGAAAGCAATAAAACCTATTACGGCCCTGCCCTTACGGTTGATAAGGAACTGGCAAGCGAATGGTCGCGCATACCGCATTTTTATACACCGTTTTACGTTTACAAATACGCCACCGGTTACAGCGCGGCAACATCCTTTGCAGCAAGCATCTTATGCGGCAAGCCCGGTGCGGTGGATAAATACCTTGGCTTCTTAAAAGCCGGCGGCAGCGATTATTCGCTGAACATTTTGAAAAACGCCGGTGTGGATTTAACCACGCCGCAGCCCGTTGCCGTAACGCTGCAAAAATTTGCGGAAAAAGTAAAAGAATTGAAAGCACTGCTGAAAAAATAAGCGCTTATACAGCAAAAGAGACGGTTCAAACGAACCGCCTCTTTTTTTATTGGCAATTATAATTTTTGCTTTAATTCTTCAACTTTGGCTTTTTGCGCCGCGATAACTTCATCGCCGCGGGCAAACTGCTTGTCATTTTCGGTAAACGCCGGTCCGCCGTAAGAGGTACGGGCAGCCACGCAGTTTTCAGGTTTCAGTGCGTCCAGCAAATCCGCTTCAAACAAATCGCTGAATTTTTTGTATTCGTCCAGCGAAATTTCCGGCAGGAATTTGCCTTCGCCGATAGCGTAAGCCACGCATTTGCCAACAACTTCATGCGCCATACGGAACGGCAGGCCTTTGCGTACAAGGTAATCAGCCAAATCCGTCGCGTTGGAAAAGTCCTTGCTGACAGCTTCGCGCATGCGGTCAACATTAACCGTCATGGTTTTAATCATGTCGCTGTAAACAGCAAGGCTGAATTTCAAGGTATCAATGGCATCAAAGAAGCCTTCCTTGTCTTCCTGCAAATCCTTGTTGTAAGTTAAGGGCAGGCCTTTGGCAGTTGTCAGCATTGCCATTAAATGCCCGTAAACACGGCCGGTTTTGCCGCGCACAAGTTCGGAAATATCCGGATTTTTCTTCTGCGGCATCATGGAAGAACCGGTTGCAAAAGCATCGTCCAATTCGATGAAGCCGAATTCCGTGCTGCTCCACAGGCAGAACTCCTCACTCAGACGGCTCATGTGCATCATCAACGTCGCCGCAAAGCTGAGGAACTCAATAATATAGTCCCTGTCGCTGACGGCGTCCATGCTGTTGGCATATACGCTGCCGAAATTAAGCTGTTCCGCTACAAAGAAGCGGTCAATCGAGAATGTAGTACCGGCAATGGCACCGGCGCCCAGCGGCATGATGTCCGCACCTTCCCACACGCCCAAAAGGCGGCGGAAATCGCGCTGCAGCATGTTAAAATATGCCAGCAGGTGATGTGCAAAAGTAATAGGCTGTGCGCGCTGCAAATGGGTGTAACCCGGCATTAAGGTTTTGTCGTGCTTTTTGGCAACGGTTAAAAGCGCTTCTTCAAACTGCACCAAAAGCTCGGCAATTTCTACAACCTCGCGCTTCATGTACATGTGCATGTCAAGCGCAACCTGGTCGTTGCGGCTGCGCGCAGTATGCAGCCTTGCACCGGCAGCACCGATACGTTCGGTCAAACGCGCTTCGACATTCATGTGAATATCTTCCAGCGCAACATCAAATTCAAAGTTGCCTGCTTCGATATCCTTTAAAATATCCTGCAAACCGGCAACAATTTTTTTCGCGTCTTCTTCGGGAATGATTCCGCATTTGGCCAGCATTGTAGCATGGGCGATACTGCCGCGTATATCCTCATGGTACAGGCGCTTATCAAACTCAATGGACGCGTTGAACGCGTCCACAAGTTCGTTGGTATTTTTGCTGAATCTTCCGCCCCACAGTTTGGCCATTATTTCAGTTTACCCTGTTTCATAAGGGCACGTACGGTAAGCGGCAGGCCAAACAGAGTGATGAAGCCGGTTGCATCAGCCTGGTTGTAAACTTCGTCAGCGCCGAAGGTTACATATTCCTTGCTGTACAGGGAATACGGAGATTTAGCGCCGGCGCTCATGATGTTGCCTTTGTAAAGTTTCAGGCGGACGGTACCGGTAACGGTTTTCTGGGTTTCGTCAACAAAAGCAGCCAGCGCTTCGCGCAGCGGGCTGAACCACATGCCGTCGTAAACCAGTTCCGCATATTTAATGGCAACCATTTCTTTGTAGTGCATGGTAGCGCGGTCAAGGCACAGTCTTTCAAGTTCCTGATGTGCGTAAACGATAATTGCGCCGCCCGGGTTTTCATACACGCCGCGGGATTTCATGCCGACAAGGCGGTTTTCAACCATGTCGCAAATGCCTACGCCGTTGCGGATGCCGATTTCGTTCAGTTTTTCAAGCAGTGCTGCCGGGGAAAGTTTTTCGCCGTTAACGGCAACAGGTACGCCTGCTTCAAATTCCAGCTCAACATATTCGTCTTTGTCCGGAGCTTTTTCCGGAGTGCTGGTAACGATAAAGAGTTCGTCCTTCGGTGCATTCCAGGGGTCTTCAAGGTCGGAGCCTTCATGGCTTAAATGCCACATGTTGCGGTCCATGGAATAGTCGTGGTCTTTGGTTACAGGCACCGGAATGTTATGTGCTGCTGCAAAGTCGATAGCGTCCTCACGGGAACGGATGTTCCATTCGCGCCAGGGCACGATAACCGCCAGCTGCGGGGCAAGGGCTTTAACGCCGAGTTCAAAACGAACCTGGTCATTGCCTTTGCCGGTAGCGCCGTGTGCAACAGCGTCAGCGCCTTCTTTCAGGGCAATTTCAACCAATTTTTTAGCAATCAGCGGACGCGCAAAAGAAGTACCGAGCAGATATTTCTGTTCGTAAATAGCGCCTGCTTTAACAACCGGCCAAACATAGTCGGAAACAAATTCTTCTTTCAAATCAAGAATATAGCATTTGCTTGCGCCGGACTTTAAAGCCTTGTCGTGAACGATGTTCAGTTCGTCGCCCTGGCCAAGGTCTGCGGTGCAGGCAATAACTTCGCAGTTATTGTAGTTTTCTTTCAGCCAGGGGATGATTACGGAAGTATCAAGGCCGCCGGAATAAGCGAGCACTACTTTTTTGATTTTGCTTTTGTCGATTTTCATTAAATTACAGCCTCCCAACAGGATTTGTTTATCAATTCAATATGCGTATTATTATACACGTTTTGTTATAAATATGCAAGACTTTGTTAAATAATATCGTCGGTCATCAACAAAGCCATAATTGCCTTCTGCACATGCAGGCGGTTTTCGGCCTGGTCAAACACTTTGGACTGCGGTCCTTCCAGCACTTCCTCGGTAATTTCTTCACCGCGATGTGCGGGCAGGCAGTGCAGCACCATTGCATCCGGGCGCGCCACGCTCAGCAGCTCTTTATTAATCTGGTAATCACCCAGCGCCTCCTGGCGGATGCTCTGTTCAGCCTCCTGACCCATGCTTGCCCAAACGTCGGTGTAAAGCACGTCCGCACCTTTGGCAGCACGGAACAAATCCTCATCAACTTCAATCGTGCAGCCGGTCAGCGCAGCGTCCGCCTGTGCGTTTTTAACAACTTCCGGGTCGGGCTGGTAGCCTTTCGGCGATGCGCATACCATGTTCATGCCGACTTTGGCGCAGGCATACATCAGGGAATGTGCCATGTTGTTGCCGTCGCCGACGTAAACCAGCTTGCGCCCTTTCAGCACTTCCTTATGCTCCATAATGGTAAACATATCGGTCAGCGCCTGGCAGGGGTGCAGTAAATCCGTCAGGCCGTTAATAACAGGTACGGTTGCATATTTTGCCAGCTCAATAACACTTTCGTGCGAGAAGGTTCTTATCATAATGCCGTCCACAAAACGGGAAAGCACCCTTGCGGTATCGCGTACCGGCTCGCCGCGGCCAATTTGCGAAGCCGAATCGTTTAAATAAATCGGGTGGCCGCCCAGCTGATAAAAACCGGTTTCAAAGGATACGCGCGTCCTGGTGGAAGCCTTGGAAAAAATCATGGCCAGCGTTTTGCCTTCCAGATATCTGTGAGGCTCGCCTCTTTTTTGTTTGCGTTTTAATTTTTTGGCAACATCCAGAATGGTGGCAACTTCGCCGACCTCTAAATCATGGATGGAAATCAAGTCTTTGTGTCTTAAACCCATTTTATACCCTCACCAACTCATCAAAATTCTGCCAGTGCAGCGTCCAGCGCCGCAACTGCCGTATCTATTTCCGCTTCGGTTACAATAAGCGGCGGCACGAGGCGGATAACATTGCCCGCCGTGCAGTTAACGATAACGTGGTCTTTCAGGCAGTGTTCAACAACAGGCCCGCCTGCTTTGGCAAGCTCCATGCCCAAAATAAGCCCGCGCCCGCGCACTTCCGTAACCTTATCGGGATATTTGGCTTTTAATTCCTGCAATTTTGCCATAAAGTATTTGCCTTTTTCGGCTGCCGCTTCTACAAGGCCTTCCTCTTTAATGGTAGTCAGTGCAGCTTCAATGGCAGCACAGGCAAGTGCGTTGCCGCCGAACGTGCCGCCGTGGTCGCCGGGCTTAAACACGCGCGCCAGCTTTTCATCCACGCAGAATCCGCCGGTCGGGAAGCCGCCGCCGATGCCCTTGGCAAAAGTCAGCACATCCGGCTTAATGCCGGTATGCATATAAGCAAACCACTGTCCCGTCCTGCCCACGCCGGACTGGATTTCGTCAAAAATCAGCAGCGCGTCGTATTTATCGCACAAGGCGCGCGCAGCCTGCAAATATTCATCGCTCGGCACATGCACGCCGCCTTCGCCCTGAATAGGCTCAAGCAATACGCAGCATACGTCCTCATCCATTGCTTCTTTCAGTGCGGCAAGGTCGCCGTAAGGCACATAGTCAAAACCTGCCGGCAGCGGTTCATAACCCTGCTGGTATTTGGGCTGGCCGGTTGCGGTTACGGTCATCATAGTACGCCCGTGGAAGGAATGTACCGCCGTAATAATGCGGTATTTGCCTTCGCTTTTGCTGTGCCCGTATTTACGCGCCAGCTTGATTGCGCCTTCGTTGGCTTCCGCCCCGCTGTTGGCTAAAAATACGCGGTCAAAACCGGTCGCCTCGCTGATAAGCTTTACGGCGCGTGCCTGCACATCCGTATAAAATACGTTAGAGCAGTGCATAATTTTACCGGCCTGCTCGCTGATGGCTTTTACCAGTGCCGGGTGCGCGTAGCCGAGCGAATTAACGGCGATACCTGCGAGAAAATCAAGGTAGCCTTCGCCGTCGGCGTCATAAACCATGCAGCCCTTGCCATGCGTCAGCGCCAGCTGATAGCGCCCAAACACCGGCAAGTAATACTGCTCGGTCTGATCTATAATTTGTTTATGTTCCATTATTTTGCCCCCTCAAAAAGCAATTTTATAAGGTTTTAACAACTTCCGTGCCAACGCCTTCGTCGCTGAACACTTCCATAAGAATGCTGTGTTCGGCACGGCCGTCGATAATCTGTGCCTTTTTAGCGCCGCCGCTCAGTGCGGTGATGCAGGCTTTAACTTTCGGAATCATGCCGCCGTCGATGTTGCCTTTAATAATCAGCTCCTGGGCTTTTTCAAAGGTCATGGTAGAAAGGAAGGTGCTTTCGTCGCGGTAATCCTCGTAAATGCCTTTAACGTCGGTCAGCACCAAAAGTTTTTCGGCTTTCAGTGCGCCTGCAACTTCACCGGCAACGCTGTCGGCGTTGATGTTGTAGGTTTCGCCGGTTGCGCCGACGCCGGTCGGTGCAATAACGGGGATAAAGTCGTTGTCCAAAAGCACGGTCAGAAGTTCGGTGTTGATGTGTTCAACAGTGCCTACAAAACCGATATCTACCAAATTAACTTCGCCGTTTTCATAAACGTCGGCCAGATGTTTTCTTGCCTGAATCAGGTTGTCGTCCTTGCCGTTAAGGCCAACAGCCTTGCCGCCAAGACGGTTCAGACGGCCAACAAGGTCGGTGTTGATTTTGCCGACCAGAGCCATTTCCGTAATGCCTACGGATTCAGCATCGGTTACGCGCAGGCCGCCAACGAACTGGGTCTTTTTGCCTGCTTTAAGCATCTGTGCGGTAATTTCCGGGCCGCCGCCATGTACAACAACCGGGCGCATGCCAACAGATTTCAGAAAAATAATATCCTGCAAAACTTTGTTTTTAATTTCATCGTTCAGCATAGCGTTGCCGCCATACTTTACAACTACGGTCTTGCCTTTGAAATCACGCAGATACGGAAGCGCTTCCACTAAAATTTTGATTTCTTCATTACGTAACATTGATTTTTCCTCCTGTTATCGGCAAAAGCCGTTAATATTTTAATATCAGGTGTGATATTCACCATTTATTTTAACATATTCGTAGCTGAAATCACATGTCCAGACGGTAGCTTCTTCGCTGCCCGCGCCCAAATCGATTTTCATGCTGATGTCGTGCTGCTCCATAATGTCCTTCAGGCTTTCCAAAGGCACGTTGCAGTTCATGCCGTGTTCTACAAGGCGCACGCCGCCGATTTCAAGGTTTACCTTATCCGGCTGCATGGCCGCGCCGCTGTAACCGGCTGCGCACACAATGCGTCCCCAGTTGGGGTCTTTGCCGAAGAACGCCGTTTTAACCAGCGGGGATTTGGCAATTGCCATCGCCGCCGTTTTGGCTTCATCCCACGTTGCCGCGCCGCATACGTTAACTTCCAAAAACTTGGTCGCGCCTTCGCCGTCGCGGGCAATCATTTTGGCAAGGTCCTGCGCGCATGCCAGCAGCGCTTCAAAAAACGCCGGGTAATCCGGGTGCTCCTCGCTCAAAATAATTTCGTTCTCGGCAAGTCCGTTGGCCAGCACAATCATGCTGTCGTTGGTGCTGGTGTCGCCGTCAACAACAACCATGTTAAACGATTTATCAGCCGCAGCCTTAACCGCACGTTTTAAAACATCCGGCGCAATAGCAGCGTCCGTGGTTAAAAAGGTCAGCATCGTCGCCATGTTGGGGTGAATCATGCCAGCGCCCTTGGCGATACCGGCAATTTTGCAGGTTTTGCCGCCAATTTCAAATTCATAAGCCGCATGCTTGATAAAAGTATCAGTCGTCTGGATTGCCATGGCGCAGCTTTCGCCTTCGCTCTCGTCCATAGCGTCAACGGCGTCCGCAATACCCTGCGCAACTTTATCCATCGGCATAAAATGCCCGATAACGCCGGTGCTGCAAACGTAAACCGCTTCCGGCTCCACGTCCAGAAGCTCAGCTGCCTGTGCCTGCATTGCTTCGGCGTCCTTCAAGCCCTGTTCGCCCGTGCAGGCGTTGGCACAGCCGCTGTTTACCACAATGGCCTGCGCATAAGGCTTTGCTGCAACCTTACGGCTGACGAGTACAGGCGCCGCGCACATTTTGTTCTGCGTAAACACTGCGCCGGTTGCCGCCGGTACGGTGCTGTAAATTACGGCTACATCGTGGTTGCCGCTGGCTTTAATGCCGGCTTTAACACCCGCTGCCAAAAAGCCCTGCGGCGTTGTAACCCAACCGTCAATCTTTTTCATTAACATTCCTCCTTAAGGATATACAGGAAGCTGACGCAGCCCCATGGTTTCGTCCAGCCCGAACATTACGTTCATGTTCTGCACTGCCTGCCCTGCCGCGCCTTTAACAAGGTTATCCAGCGCGCTCATCACAATTACGCGGCCGGTGCGGGCGTCAGTCTGCCAGCCGATATCTACATAATTGGAAGCGCGGATGTTTTTAATTTCCGGGCACGCGCCCTTGCCCAGCAGGCGGATAAAAAATTCGCCGCCGTACATATCGCAAAACGCCTTTTCAACATCGGCATCCGTCACGCCCGGTTTTAACATGGCGTAGCAGGTTGCCAATATGCCGCGGTCCACCGGCAGCAGGTGCGGTGTAAACTGAATAACCACATCCTCACCGGCAAATTCACTGTAAATCTGTTCAATCTCCGGCGTATGCCTGTGGTTTGCAACGCCGTAAGCGTGAAAGTTTTCGTTAACAGAGCAGTACAGGCTGCCCAGCTTTAAGCCGCGCCCTGCGCCCGTCGTGCCCGATTTGGCGTCAACCACAATGCCCTTGGTTTCAATCAGGCCCGCCTTTAACAGCGGCACCAAAGCCAGAATGCTGCAAGTGGTGTAGCAGCCCGGGTTAGCCACCAGCTCCGCACCGGCAACAGCCTTGCGGTAAAGCTCAGTCAAACCGTAAACGGCTTTAGCCTCGGGGTCAACATGCTCAACCTTGTACCACTTTTCAAACACTTTTACATCCTTAAAGCGGTAGTCACCGCCCAAATCTATAATTTTAACGCCGCTGCCGCGCAGCTGTTTGCCAATCTTCATGGCATGCCCGTGCGGAAGGGCGATAAAAATCACATCACTGCCCTCTGCAATTTTTTGCAGGTCATTCATGGATACCAGCTTTTTGTCAATGCGCCCGCGCAGATGCGGATACATAGCCGCAATATCCTCGCCCGTACTGCTTTCGGACGTAATATACGCCAGTTCAGCCTGCGGGTGTCCATCCAAAAGACGCAGCAGTTCTGCTCCGGCAAAGCCGGTCGCACCGATAACACTTGCTCTCATATCGAACCTCCTTCAAAACTATGATTTATAATTATACAACTTTCGTGTATAATTTTTCAATAGTATTCTTGCTTATTTTTTACGGAAGCTGCCTGCTTTTGCGAAAAAGAAAACAAACCCCCATTATTATTTATTATTTTACTACTTTGATATGTGTTTTTCAAAACTTTTTCAGCAAAAAAGATATAAAAAGTTTAATTTTTAAATTTTACAGCCGCTTAATTTTTGGTACAATAGTAGATAAGGAAAGTAAGTGAGGTTATTATGAGCAAATTAATTAAATTATTGATAGTTTTCGCCGTCATTGCCGGGCTGTTTATGTATTACCCCGCAAGCACCGGCGATGAAGAAACAAAACCAACGCTGCCTGCCGCGCAGACGCAGACAGAGCAGCAGACAACAAGCGCCCAAAGCCTTAAAGAAACGGAAAGCACTTTAATGACGCTGCTGCCTTACCTGCCGGAGCGCAGCACATGGCCGGACCCCTTGCAGAAAATGTTTATGCTGTTTACGCTGGGAAACACTGTTAAGGAACGCACCGCAGGCATGGAATGGACGCCGCTGCCGGAAATCCCCACCGCCATGCAGCAGGCGCTGGTTGCCATTGAGGACCACAATTTTTACCGCCACGGCGCAGTTGCGCTGGACGGCATTTTGCGCGCCACCTTTGTAAACCTGTACGCCGGTGAAATTGTACAGGGCGGCAGCACGCTGACGCAGCAGCTTGCCAAAAATATGTTTTTAAGCCAGGAGCAGACCATGAGCCGCAAGGTTTACGAAGTAATGTTCGCCCTGATGCTGGAAGACAAATACAGCAAGGACCAGATTCTGGAAATGTATTTCAACACCACCTACTTCGGCAACGGCGCAACCGGCATCACCGCCGCCGCGCGCAGCTACTTCGGCAAAACTCCTGCCGAAATGAACCTTGCCGAATGTGCTGTTATAGCCTCGCTGCCCTATGCACCTTCCGCACTGAACCCGTACGAAAACCCGGAAGGCTGCAAAAAACGCCAGCACATTGTGCTTGACACCATGGTTAAACGCGGCTTCATCGGCGAAACTGTCGCCAACGCCGCCAAAGAAAAAACCGTTTACCTGGCAGATGGGACGGCGTTATAAACAAAGTATAAAACAAAATCTCCCATAGAAAATTCTATGGGAGATTTTTTATTTCTCAAAGTTTCAATTTTCCTCACACAAAAATATACTTCAAAATAAACAGCGCTGCCAGGATATACATAATGCTGCTGATATTCTTTTTGCCGGCCATGCCAGAGAAAACATTGATGATAACATAAGAGATGATACCAAGAGAAATGCCTTCGGAAATGGAGTACATGAACGGCATGGCAATGATGGCGATAAATGCCGGAATTGCTTCGCCCAAATCGTTAAAGTCGATGTTCAGCACCGTGCCCAGCATCAAAAAGCCGACAATAATCAGCGCGGGCGCGGTTGCAAATGCCGGTATTGCCAGAAAGATAGGCGCAAACAACAACGACAGCAAAAACAGCCCGGCAACGGTTACGGCGGTTAAACCAGTACGGCCGCCTGCCATTACGCCGGAGGAACTTTCTACAAAAGTCGTTACGGTAGAAGTACCAAGCACCGCACCGGCAGAAGTTGCAATGGAATCTGCCAGCAGCGCGCCGCGGATACGCGGAAGCCTGCCCTGCTCGTCCAGCATATTGGCTTTGGATGCCACGCCGATTAAAGTGCCCAGCGTATCAAACAAATCGACAAACATAAAGGACAGCATAATGGTAATAAAGTTAAAAGTCAAAATTGCCGAAAAGTCCATCTGCATAAAGCTCGGCATAAGGCTTGGGATATAAAGGCCATTGGAGAAATCCGGCATTACGGAAAACGCGCCTTTGGACGGGTCGGGAACATACAAGCCGGTTACTTCGCAAAGCATGCCCAGCACCCAGGTGGAGATAATGCCCCACAAAATTGCTCCGCGCACGTTTTTAATCATCATAACAGCCGTAATGATAACGCCAATCAACGCCAGCAACGCGCTGATACCGGTGGAGTAAAATTCGCCGCTTGCCAGCGACGCTTTAAACGGATAAATGCTTACCAGCGTTGCGCCGTCGACAACGATGTGCGAGTTTTGCAGGCCGATAAAAGCGATAAACAAGCCGATACCACCGGTAACGCCATATTTAAGCGAAAACGGAATGCAGTTGAAAATGGCCTCGCGCACTTTGGTTAAGGATAAAATAAAGAACAAAATGCCTTCAACAAAAACAGCGGCCAGTGCCACCTGCCACGAATAGCCCATCTGCCCGACAACAGTGTAGGCAAAAAAGGCGTTTAAGCCCATGCCCGGTGCCAGTGCGAACGGGTAATTGGCCAGCGCCGCCATTAAAAGCGTACCGATGCACGCCGAAACAGCAGTCGCCGTAAAAATTGCGCCCGCGTCCATGCCGGAGGCGGATAAAATCGTAGGGTTAACGGCAAGGATGTACGCCATTGTCATAAAGGTCGTTAAACCGGCCATCATTTCCGTTTTGACGTTGGTGCCGTTTTCTTTCAGTTTAAACAGGTTTTCCAGCAAAAATATCAGCGCCTTTCAAAAAAATATCAGCCGCTTAAACAAGCGGCCGTAATACAATACATATTAATTTTATGGTATGTGCTTTAAATTGTCAATCTTTAAATCCTGAAATCACGCTCGCCCAGCTCAATATCTTTCAGGTGCTGCTCAACCAGCGCGCGTACTTTTTCGTTGGGGATATTGGCAATTTCCTTATCAATCAAAGCGTCGCCCAGCTCTTTAACATGCGGCGATGCGTAATCGACAAGGTATTCCTTCAATGTCATCAGTGCGTTGGGGTGACAGCAGTTTTGAATCTGCCCGCTCTTGCACAGGCTCATAAAGCGGTCGCCGGTGCGGCCTGCGCGGTAGCACGCGGTGCAGAAGCTTGGTATATAGCCCATTTCCATCAGCCAGCCCACAACTTCGTCCAGCGTGCGGTGGTCGCTGACATCAAACTGCGCGGAATCATTTTCTTTTTCCGGTTCTGCATAACCGCCGACACTGGTGCGCGAGCCGCCGCTGATTTGTGAAATGCCGAGGTGCAGCACTCTTTCACGGGCGCGCTGGCTTTCGCGGGTCGATACAATCATGCCGGTGTAAGGCACAGCAATGCGGATGCAGGCAACAAGTTTTTCAAAAATATCGTCGCTGATGCTGTTGTCAAAAGCACTGGGGTCAATGTCATCCGCCGGGCAGATACGCGGCACGCTGATGGTGTGCGGGCCAACACCGTGTACAGCTTCCAGATGCTCTGCGTGCATTAAAAGCCCTGCAAATTCATAGCGGTACAGTTCCAGCCCGAACAAAACGCCGAGGCCTACATCGTCGATACCACCTTCCATCGCACGGTCCATTGCTTCGGTGTGGTAGGCGTAATCACTTTTCGGCCCATAGGGATGCAGCTTTTTGTAGCTTTCCTTATGGTATGTTTCCTGAAACAGAATATAAGTGCCGATGCCTGCTTCTTTAAGCTTGCGGTAATTTTCCACCGTCGTTGCGGCAATGTTGACGTTAACGCGGCGGATAGCGCCGTTTTTATGCTTAATGCTGTAAATCGTTTTAATGGATTCCAGAATGTACTCAATCGGGTTGTTTACAGGGTCTTCGCCCGCTTCCAGCGCAAGGCGCTTATGCCCCATATCCTGTAAGGCAATAACTTCCTGACGGATTTCATCCTGCGTAAGCTTTTTGCGCGCAATATGTTTGTTAACGCTGTGGTACGGGCAGTACACGCAGCCGTTAATGCAATAGTTGGAAAGATACAGCGGCGCGAACATTACAATGCGGTTGCCGTAAAAATCCTTTTTAATCTGCTCTGCCAGCGCGTAAATTTCTTTGTTCTTATCCTCCAGCTCGCAGTCCAGAAGCACGGCTGCTTCGCGGTGGCTCAAGCCTTTGCGCAGTTTGGCTTTTTCAATAATCTCCGTAATCAGCGCGGCGTTGTTTTTGTTGGTCGCAGCGTATTCCAGAGTCGCCAAAATCTCGTCATGGTCGATAAATTCTTCTGCTTTCATTGATTTTGCATCATACATTTGTTGTTCCTCCTTAAGGTCAGGCCGGACCTTCCCTGTCAGTATTTCTCCTATAAAAAGCCCGAAGGCGTTAAGGACTAAGCCTGTGTTTTAGCATACAGCGCCTTGGCGCTAACGCCCGGCAGCATGCCGATTTTGCCGGACAGCGCGCTGATTGTATCCTGCGGCGCATCCAGCACAATGCTGATAATGTGCATGTTTTTTTCGCGGTAGGGCAGGCCCATACGCCCGATAATATAGCTGCCGTACTCGTGCAGCACGGCGTTCAGCGCTTCCACGGAAGCGGTATCTTCAACGATAATGCCAAGCAAAACAACTCTTGTTTCCATAATACACTCCTTTACTGCGGCGTGCGCTTAACCAGAAGCCGCGCCAGCAAAATGCCGCAAATGCCTGTTACCATCTGCGGCCAGCCCATCATAAAACCAATGGCGAACACCATTTTATCCGGCAGCGCCAGCACCTTTAACAAAACAAGGCTGCTGGTAAACATGCAGATTGTTTTGGCAAGCGGCGCCAAAAACAAGCCCCTGCGCCACGCCCAATGGCAGATTAAAACAAACACGGCGTTGCCGCCGATAACAATCGGGATTAACAGCGGTATTGGCAGTTGCCCCTGCAAGTAAGCAAAAAACGGCAGCAGCGCGACCGATATCAGCGCAGGCTTTAACCCTGCCAGCCGCACGATAACGGCCAGCATCATATTAACCAGCGTGCCGATAAAAAACATGCTGACGAGCGGCGGCAAAGGTATCACCAGCCGCAGCGACTGCAATACAACCGTCAGGGCAATCAGCATCGCCCCGCGCACTAAATTTTTATCCATTATTTATTACCTTGCCGGGCATTCTCTGGCAACAAAATCCTTGTAAGCCTGCAACAGCTGCGGCACTACCTTGCCCACTTCGCCGTTATTCAGTAGCTTGCGGTCAATTTTGGTTACCGGCACAATTTCGCAGCGCGGCCCGCAGATAAATGCTTCTTCAGCTTTCATGGCAAAGTCGATGTCAAAGTTCTTTTCAACCACCGGCATGCCCAAATCAAGCGCCAGACGTTCTTTAATCACCTTGCGGGTAATATTTTTATGAATGTTTTCGTTTTCAGGCGCAGTCCACAAAACCTCGTCCTTAACCAGCATAAAGCTGCTTTCGGTAGTTTCGGTAATTTTGCCGTCGCGCACAAAAAGTGCGTCAAACGCGCCGCTGATAGCCGCCTTCTGGCGTGCCATAACTTCCGGCAGGCGGTTTAAGGTGTTAACGTCGCAGTGCTGCCAGCGCAAATCTTTTTCGGTAATCAGCTTAACGCCTTTTTGCTGCAACTCTGCCAAATAGCTGCGGTCGGTAAAAATCGGCTGCATTACCAGCTGCGGCACGCTCATCTCCGGGAAAGCCAGCCCAAACGGCGCACTGCCGCGCGTAACCTGCGTGTAAATTTCGCCGTTTTCCATGCCGGTTGCTTTAATTAACGCTTCGTGAAACTCCACCAGTTCCTCCACCATGTAAACTGCCGGTATTTTTAAGCGCGTTACCGAAGTAAACAGGTTTTCCATGTGCGGCAGCATACCAAACACCTTGCCGTTATATACCGGCACAATTTCAAACACGCCGTCGCCAAACTGATGGCCGCGGTCGTTATAATCAATTACCGCCTCTTTGCTGTCCACAATATCGCCGTTAATCAAAATCAAATCTGTATTCATTAGTCAGCCTCCATCTTTATTAAGAAAGATTTTTAAAATATATCACTTGTTAAAAAACACAGCGCCATTGTATAATATTTATGCGGCACCGCGCCGCATGCAAACATTAAACCTATTATATTATACAACATTTTAAATTTTTTGTCGCTTATCTTATTTATACAAGGAGGAACTTCAGATGGCGCATTTACCACCTATTGTTTCCGACCTCGCCATGATTTTGCTGGTAGCGGGCATCACTACCATTTTATTTAAAAAGCTCAATCAACCGCTTGTTCTCGGATACATCGTCGCCGGTTTCATCACCGGCCCGCATTTTTCGTTTTTCCCCACGGTGACGGATTTCAGCAACATCCACACCTGGTCGGAAATCGGTATTATCTTTTTAATGTTCTCGCTCGGGCTGGAATTCAGCTTCAACAAGCTCAAGCAGGTCGGCAGCACCGCCTTTATCGCCACTATCGTGGAAATTGCCGGGCTGCTCTCGCTGGGTTACGGCACCGGCATGCTGATGGGCTGGAGCCACATGAACAGCCTGTTTCTGGGCGGTATGCTTTCCATGTCGTCCACCACAATCATCATCAAAGCCTTTGAAGATTTAAAAATGAAAGGCAAGCGCTTTACGGAAATGGTTTTCGGCATTTTAATCGTCGAAGACATCGCCGGCATTATCATGATGGTGCTGCTCTCCACCATGGCGGCGTCCGCGGGCATCTCCGGCACGGAGCTGTTAACCAGCGTTATGCGCCTGCTGTTCTTTCTGGTGCTGTGGTTTGTGCTTGGCATTTACCTTGTGCCTACCTTTTACAAACGCTCGCTTACACTGATGAACAACGAAACCATGCTTGTCACCTCCATTGGCCTGTGCCTTGGCATGGTTGTGCTGGCAACACATTTGGGCTTTTCGGCAGCGCTGGGCGCGTTTATTATGGGCTCGCTGATTGCCGAAGCTCCGAATTCCGAAAAAATCGAACACCTCTTTACGCCTGTTAAAGATATCTTCGGCGCGGTATTCTTCGTATCCGTCGGCATGCTGGTTGACCCGGCGCTGCTGCTGGAATACTGGCTGCCCATTATCATTCTCATCTTCGTCACCATCATCGGCAAACTCGTCTTTTCCGCAGGCGGCGTGCTGCTCAGCGGCCAAAACCTGCAAACTTCCATTATGTGCGGCTTCAGCCTTGCGCAGATTGGCGAATTTTCGTTCATCATCGCCTCGTTAGGCATGAGCCTCGGCGTTATTAGCGACTTTATCTACCCGATTATCGTCGCCGTATCCGTTATGACTACCTTCACCACGCCGTTCTGCATTATGGCGGCCGAACCAGCCTACCGCGTAATCCGCCGCCTGCTGCCGCAAAGCGTTAACGACTGGCTGGACCGCTACACCGAAAAAAATATCGGCACGCGCGACAGTGCCGACTGGACGGAATTTTTAAAAGAATATTTTACCCGCATGCTGATTTTCACTACCCTGCTGACAGCCATCGCGCTGTTTGCGGAATACTATTTAAGCGGCTACCTGCGCAATAATTTGCAGCTGCCCTACGCGGATATCATCACCGCCGTGCTAACCTTTATCATCATGGCGCCGCTGCTGCGTGCCGTGCTCGTCAACCGCACCAGCCATCCGGAACTGTTTTCCGCGCTGTGGTTTCAAAAGCGCAGCAACCACATTCCGCTGGTAGTGCTTATTCTGCTGAAAGTCATCGTCGCCGCAGGTTTTATCTTCTTCGTGTTCGCACAGATTTTAGGGCTGGCAGAAATTTTTGCCGCCGCCGCCACGCTGGTAACGGCTTACTTCATTTCGTCCTCCGACTGGCTGATGGGCGAATACCTGCGCATGGAATCGCGCTTTCTGGTCAACTTAAATGAACGCCACATGCGCAAGCACCGCGAAGCCTTGAAAGAAGCAGGTGAGCATCAGCCCTACAGCTGGTTTGATGAGGACTTGCAGCTGGCGCATTATAAAGTGGAAGATGATTCCGCCACTATCGGCAAAACACTGCTGGATTTGGAGCTGCGCAAAGCCTACGGCTGCAATGTTTTGCAGGCGCAAACGCCCAAGCAGATTTACGACATGCCCGGCGCGGATTTTGTCATCAATGCAGGCACAACGCTGCTCATCATCGGCACTAAAGCGCATTTTAAACTGCTTAACGCCGCTATTGAAAATAAAAATTTAGGCTGGACGCTTACCGGTGAACCCACCAGCATGCGTGAATTTATGCTGCTTAACGAAGCGGAAAACCGCCACGAACACGCCTTCCTGCCCTGCGCCATCACTATTGACAAGCACTCCCCGCTTTTGGGCAAGTCCATCAAATCAACGGACATCCGCAACAAATGGCACTGCCTCGTCATCGGTCTGGAACGCGGCAGTTACACCATAGTAAACCCCAACATCTCGCTGGTGTTTGAAAAAGACGACCTGCTGTGGATACTCGGCAAACAAAAAATGATTAACCAGCTTGTCCGCGACGAAATTTTGTAAAAACATACAAAAAGCGCGTTTGCATTTTAGCAAACGCGCTTAATTTTTTATAAATATTTTTCTAATTCTTCTTTTAACACCGGCAAATCTTCAACAATAGTATCCCAAACTATTGTCATTTCAATCCAATACTTTTTTATCTCTGTTATCCATAAATTACAACTCCGGTGTTTTTAATTTCAGCCTGAATTTTTGACGCCGGTATAATTTGCCGCCTGTCCAGCAAATCCACCTGCAAACCGACTGCATTTACAACATCTTCCAGCAATCCATAAAACGCAAGCCCGCGCAAATTGCTGTCAACCATAATA
>CASFZG010000022.1 GCA_949299135.1 uncultured Phascolarctobacterium sp. | reverse complement strand
CGAGTGGCAGATCGAGGAACGCCTTTTAGGCGTAGCTAGTAGAATAGCCTTTAAGGCGGTAAATGACAAACCACCGGCTACGCCGGTGGTTTTGATTATTTTTAACACCTTATCAGCACCTTGTTTTGAATTTTGACAGCTAAATTTTTATCTTAAATACCGTTTTTGTGCAGAAATACGGATAATAATAACAGGACATTTTTTAGTTTTAATTTATTATAATTCAGTATTGGATGGTGAAAAGATGAAGAAGATTGAAAAAAATTACTTTAGAGATAAGTTGCTTGATTTAATTAAAGAAACAAAGGGAAAACCGATTATTTTGCGTTGCAAATATAAAGAAAGAAATAATAATGAATGGGTAATTTTTAGTACTATCAGGCCATATATACCATATTTTAAAACTAAAACAATTTGTGATCATGTACATATTAAACGTATAGAAGCAGAAAAATATTTTGATTTTACAGCAGAACATCATAATAGGACATTTTATATTATTTGTTATCCTTGGTTTTATAGTTATAACGGTCTTGTTCGCGGTACTATTAAATTGGCAAAAGGTTTGCCGGTTAAACCGATTTTATTTAATACAGAAAAGGGACTTATTGATAAAATTTGGTATGCTTGTTATAAATTTGATTCTGAATGGTATAGGGATAAAGAATAGGTTATATTAAATGCTTTACAAAATGATAGTGTTTGAAAATAATTTATTAAAATTAACTTAAAACTAATATATTTATAAAGTAAAATAAGGCAAAGCTTTTACAGCAATGCCTTATTTTTATGTATTTTTTACTTCATATCATAGAGATTTTATATTGCAGCCTTCTTAAAATTTTATCGTTGTCTTCAACAGTTTTTTGCAAATCATAGTAACGCTGTAATTTTCTTCTGTCGGTTTCAAGCCCGTAATTGGTAATTACTACGGCAGCAAGCCCGATCGGCCAGAAGCCGGTTAAACCAACAGCTGCGCCGCCCGCGATATAGGAAACCCAAGATGAAAACGAGCGTGCTCCAAATTCTTTATCCTTCTGGTAATCGTTAAGCCAGCTTTTTTTGCTGACAGAATAACCGATAATTAAAAAGGGGATAACGGAAGGTACAAAATCCATTTCAAAATCAGCCCCGTCAAGGCTTTGCGTTACCACGGATGTCAGTTCATCATTTGATATGCCTGAATTTATAACATGTTCGGCCATGCCGTTCAGCGCAAGCTGGTTGTAAACTTCTTCTGTTGTTACCACATCAATGTGCGGGTATCTAGCTAAAGCGTCCTGCACATAAGCAGCCGATTCCGTTGCTTTAAGCTGCAAATCTTGGGCAACATTGCCAAAAGCGTCAACAATTTGTATATCCCAGCCGGGATTGGTGGCCGATTCCGCAAGCTGCGCCGTGTGCCCCGGCGGCAGATGCCCGTCATTTAAATAATCAACATACTTAATTTCAAACAACTTGCCCTTAATGGCGTTGATAAAATCTGCTGCCTGTTCAGGTGCAGCGCTTTCAATAACGCTGCTTAACGGCTGCTGCGCGGCTAAATCGGGGTAGGCAAGCTCATACGCCTGCACAACATCGGCAGGTATTGCGCCCGTATTAAAATAATTAACCAAAAACGCTGTGGACATAAACAGGCTGTCGGCTAAAATTTCCTTTTCCGTTTTAAAACGTGCCGCTTTTTCGCAGTAAACTTTGTTAAGCCTTGCATATTCGCTGCTTTGCTCCTTAAGCTTTTCAATATGCTTTTTTAAATCGCTTTCGCTGATGGTATGCCCATACAAACCTTTGGCTGTTTCCACAGCGCCTTTGCCTATGCCTTCAACTGTACCTTCAATCTGCTCGCGATGGTCATAAGCGTATTCAAGACCTTTTTGTGCGGCTTTAGCGGTAAGTTTAGCACCTTCGGCAAGCCCATGCGCGGTTGAATCCAATGCTTTTTTGATAAATTTTTTGGATATATCTGTGAAATTGCTTTTATCTGTAAAAAACATTTAACCAATCCTCCTGGTCAGCTTATTTACGGTTTTGTTTTTTAAAACGCGCCACATCGGCAAGCTTATTGGTAAAAGTATAGCCGCCGGATGTTATTTTAATGTTCAGAGCTTCAGCCAGTTCACATTCAGGGCAAAGTGAACCTGTATGCGTAATGGGCAGGCGCTTGCCGCACTTTTTGCAGCGAGCCATAAACATTGCCTTGCTGCCAAGCAGCAGGCTGTTGATTTTTAAGCATAAGTTCAGGCGCTCCTGCAAAAAATTATCGGCATAACCAAAGGATTTTGCAAGACGGTAACGTATTTCATGCGAGCGGTATTCAATTTCACATTCTGTTAAATCTTCACTATTATATTTTGGTAAATCAGGCAGATAGTGATATTTTACAGCCAGGCAGCACTCGTACCAGTAATTAACAAGATTAACGTCCGACGTGTTGAACGGGCACTTAATCAGCTTAAATAATTCTTCATTGCTAAAGCTGCGCGCATTGTTTTTTAAAGTAAGCAGCAGGCTGTAAGGTATTTTTAGTGTTTCGCGCTTAAATGCCGGGTTTAACGGCAATGCGTCCCATTCTTCAATATACTTTTTTAAATTTATGTCTTCGTTAATAACTTCGCGCGGAAAGGGCAGTGTAATATATTTTAACGGCGCAATTGTGCTTTCAAGCGCGTTTTGTACAAGCTCCGGCCGCAGCATGGTTAAAACTTTCCCGCAGTCAAATTTGCCGTAACGCCCGGCGCGCCCGGCAATTTGTTTAATTTCTGTGTGCGAAAGGGTTTGGTATCTGTTATTGGTCCATTTTTGTGTTTCGCAAAAAATAATGCGCCTTATGGGCAGCGATACGCCCATACCGATAGCATCGGTAGCTATAATAACGCTGCTTTCGCCGCTGTTAAAACGCCGTATTTCCTCGCGGCGGGCGATAGGCGGCAACCAGCCGTAAATAACGCTGGTTTTAATACCCATGTCTTCAAGCTCCGCAGCGATGGAAAGCACCTTTTTGTGCGAAAAGGCAATTAAAGCATCCCCTGGCTGCACATCTTCAAGGTTTTTAAAAACACCGGCATATTTAAGCGGCACAAGGCGTTCGTAATTATGTATGCTGTATTTGGCTTTAATGGATTTCAGCAGCGATGTTATAACATCCAAAGCCTCCGGTGCCATACATAAATGTATCTCATCTGCGTCAAGCTGTAAAATAGCCTTGGTCCACAGTTCGCCGCGGTGCTCGTTGGCAATTATCTGGCACTCATCAATAACAGCCACATCGTAATGGGCATAAAAATCGCACATCTCAATCGTTGCAGATGTTATGCCCGCCAATGGTATTTCCTCATGTTCTTCACCTGTTAAAAGGGAACATGGTTTGCCGTTTTGGTTTAAAGTGTCAAAAATTTCAAGCGCCAACAGACGCAGCGGAGCAAGGTACAGCCCGGTATCTGCTTTTTGCAGGCTTTGCAGGGCGTTGTGCGTTTTGCCGCTGTTGGTCGGGCCAACATGCAGCACAAACCGGCGGTTGGTATTGGCAACGGTGCTGAACAAATATGCCGTATCGCTTGCTTCAAGAAGTTTTTGGCGGGCAGCCGCCCTTTCGGCAGTATCGCTTTCGTACGAACGCATTAAGTTGTAGGCATCCTTAAAAGCCTGCTGCTGCATAAGTGCTTCAACAACGCTTACCGGCCAGGCGTCAATGGTGCGGTTAGTATATTTTGATATATTGATTTTAACGGCAGGGGGGCAGCTGCTTTTTAATAAAATTTTTGGATAAGCGAAAACGCTTATGCAGTTCCTCTCTGGTTATAAATTCAGTAAAATTTTTGTTTTGCATTTTAACCACCTGTACTTAAAATTTTAATATTGTTGTTCTAATTGTACAGGCTATATATCCCATTAAACTTGTAAAAACGGCATAAAAATAACAAAAAAGACATAACGGTTTTCCGTTATGTCTTTTTGTATGCCGCAAGCAGTATTCGCAAGGTTAGAGCGATGATTGCTCTAATCGTTATCATAATCTGCCATAAGTCACAACACCGCAAGCAGTCTTCACAAGGTTAGAGGGCAGGGCTGAAAAACCGCACCACAAGGGGCTGAAAATGGCATTTTGGAAAAACAAACGAATGTTTTTCAACCGTAAAAAAAATAAATATCGCTTGCATACAATGACATAATTTTGTTACAAATACGCCATAAGCGGCTGCAAGCCGTGCAGCGGGTTTGTAAAAACTATGCCAAAAATTTACAACTAAATTATAACAAACCAAACGCTTTTTGGCAAGTAAAATTTACCGCAGCGCCTTGCTGTGCGGCTTTACGGTTAATAACAAACTCTGTTTGCCAAACACTGTGCTGTACCTGTCAAAGTGCAAAAGGTGCTGTGATAATTATGTTACTTTTAATATTCGGCGTAAGCTGCCACATATGGATAGCTTAAACAAAAACATAAAAATATGCCGGATTGCGTTTTTACAGCGGATATTTATAAAAGACAGGCAGGTTAAATTTAACCTAACTGGGGAGATTTGATATTTAAATATTTTTGATTTTTCTGTATAATTAATATAGTGATGTTAAATTTTGCAGGTTGCTGCTTGTATTAAATAATTTGGAAAGGATTGTTAATTTTATGAGAAAAGTTTTTTTATCAATTATGCTTTTGCAGGAGCTTAAGGAAACTGCATATATCAGCGATGATTTTAAGCTTGCTGATGAAAAATATTATTTCCCAATGTCCTACCTGGCTGCGGATGAAATTGAAATGAATGATAATGTAGAGATTGTTACTGTTGTTGAACACGGCGAAGGCCCTGTTAACACGGCAGAAAAAAATTATGAGGTATTTAAACACGAATTGGAAAGAATTGGCCTTAAAAAACATGCGAAACTGAATTTTACAAAAATTGAAATCAGCAAAGATTTTGATTCACTTACATTTAATAAGTTCTTCAGGCAGATTGCCTTTTTGCTGGGCAGTGGTGATAAACTTTACGCTGATATTACCTTCGGCATGAAGGCCTATACATTAAGTATGTTTATCGCTATGGCTTATGCTGCCAAGGTCGGAAGCGGTGTATCGGCCGAGCGTATTATTTATGCAATGAAATACAGCGGTACACAAGAAGCACAGAAAGTTAATACCGCTAAAATTTATGATTTGACATCGCTGTTTTACCTTAATGCCATTGCGGGCGAAGCACAGCCGGGCGATAAGGAAGGTCTTGATAATTTGCTTAATTTAATTATTTCGCATTAATTGGTGTGAGGCTAACATGACGGCAGTAAATGATAATAAACAGGACCGGCTGATAGAGGAGCTGGCTTATAAAATAAAATTTGGAAATTTAAGCGGAACACAGGCGGATATTGCTATGATTCGTTTTTCGAGCGAACTGCTTAAATATAAAAATTTAAACAGATATCTGCTTCAAAATTTGCAGACGGGAGATAATCTGCTTGTGCAGACGGAGAATAAAAAAGAATACGACGGCGAAGCTTTTACAAGGGCTTTTCAATCCGCTTTGGCGGCTTACGGCAAAAAAGACGAAGCAACCGGTGAACTGATACCTTTTTTAAAGCTGTTTAACAGCCATTACAAGCTTAAAAAGCAGGGAATTGAAACTGCGGCATTTAATGAGCAGAGAGCGGACAACAAAATAAGAAAGGGCAGAATAAATGATTTGCTTGCCAAAATTGCCGGTAAATACGGGCAAGATTTTGAAAGGGACAGTTTTAATGTGCTGAACAGCGAGAAATTGCAGAAAAAGCTTGAAGAATGGCAGGTAAGCAAAGAGAAGAAAGAAATCGTTTTATATGTGCTTGATAATAACTGGGTTGGCAGCGATGATATTGCCGACACGGAAACCGGTGATGACAGCGGTACATATTTAAGCGATGCTGTTGCTTTTAAACGTAAAGAATTGAGCGATAACACTACTCAGCTTATCGCTGATGCGTTTGAGCGAGGGCTGGCAAATTGCAAAACAACTGCTGCACGCAGATGGTTTAAGTGCATAGCTGCTTACAGGATTTTAAATGAATTTGGTGACAAAATTCCGTTTGTTTTACAAAAATTTGCGGATAAGAATTTTGCAGAATATTATATAAAATTAGTCAGTCCTGACTTAAGGGAAATTGATGTTTTAGCGGCCTATATGCAGGTTGAGACTGAAACGGCCCGAAAAAAAGTAAGTAACTTTGTTAAGTTTTTTATGCCGCAAAGGTAAGATGAATAGAAGGGTGAAGCTGTAGTGGAGAAAAATATAGTAATCTTCTTGTTGAGCGTGTTTAATAATAATGCTAAATGTGAAGAATATAATGATGAAACAGGTTTATTTAAAGCTGTGTGCAGCCATACCAACGAAACCGGGCTTAAATATTTTGAGTGGAAACTGGCGCAGGAAGGTAAAAAAATAGATGCTGTTTACGCAATAGTTTCCAAAAAAGCCAAGGAAGATGCGCTTGGCCGTTTTAAAGATTTGTTTGCCGACAGGGATTACCCGATTAATGATGTGCCGATGATTGCCGAAGATAATTTATCCGGTTCGTTTAAAACTATCAGTAATTTGTTTGATGCATTGCAAAAAGAAAAGGCTGACGGCAGCGAACTTGTAATCCATGCTGATATGACGGGCGGGTTCAGACACGCCAATATGCTGATGCTTGCGCTTCTGCAGATGCTTAAATACAGCGGTACGCAGACGGGCAGCGTTATTTATACCAATTACACTAATCACAAGGTTGAAAATGCCAATGATTTGGTTGCTATGTTTACTATGCTTGGCGGTGCGGAAGAATTTGCCGCTTTAGGCAATGTAATGCAGATTCAAAAATATTTTGCAGCAGTTCCCAATAAATCTGTTTATTTGGAAAATTTGCTGGACAAAATGGAGAATTTTACTGAAATTCTTAAAATTTGCAGCCACCGCAGAAACTTTTTAAAATCTATTCAGCTTTTGGCACAATCTTTAAATGATTATCATAAATTTTTAGACAAGCCCGAAAATAAAAAGAATTTAAGTGAACAGGAAGAGTTTTTTTCAAAGCTTTTGCCGACAATTGAAAAAGAATATGCCGGTATTTTACAATACGCCAATATAAATACACTGAATAATATACCGCAGATAATAAAATGGTGCGTAAAAAAAGGTTTTTTGCAGCAGGCGGTAACGTTGTATACGGAATGGGTGCCGGTTTTTGTTATTGACAAAGGCATAATTGTTATTAAAACCAATGATATTAAAGAAATATGCCGGAATAACGCACCAAGCTGGTCAGACTGGCGTATTTATTTTTTTAAAGAATTTAAGCCTAAACACAATAATCGCCCTGTGTTTATTGCTGATACCGGCAATGAATTTGGCTATGAAAGCCTGCGTGAACTTGTAGAAGCCGGGATGAGTACTGATGAAATTATAAATGCTGTTAAAAAGTATAAAAATCAAAATTTAACAAAAACATTAGTTATATTGAATGAGATAAAAGATTTCAGCATAAACAATAAAGATAAGGATTATTACAAGTTATTCCTTGCGTATCAGGCATTGCCTTTCGGCAGTGCTGTAAAAACCCTATTGCAAAAAGCTTGCCCTGCGAATACTAGTATGCTGAATTTTATAAAAAAACGCTGTAATACAGTAAAAGATGTAGAAGTTGTTTTATTAGAATGTATTAAGCAAATTAGCAAAAAAGAAATAAATACTATTTTTGAGTTTAAACTTGCTGATGCTGCCGATAATAATGCTAACAGCACCAAAAGAAGTAATGTGCTTGGTTATCTTTTAACAACGGGCGAATTATCGACAGAGATGGTTAAAGCTGATTTTGTTGAATGTATTGACGGTTATATGGAATGTGTAGATAACTGGCGCAATACATTTAACCATGCTGCCGGTATTGTTGCCGGTAAAGAAGATAACGCCGCCATCAGCGCAAGCATTATTAAACGCATGGAAACTTTGGAAAAATATATTAAAAATTAAATGCCGTTTTTTAAAATTAAGCAGGATAGTATAACTGTAAACTTGTAATAAATTTATGGTTATAGCGGAGGTGTTTGTAAAATGTACAGAATATAGCTGGTTATAATTTTTATAAAGATATATAATAAGAACAGACCTTGTTTTGCTAATATCTAAAAAAGGAAGGTGCAATTATGGCTGAATTAGTCGGAGCTGTGCTGCTGGATACACGTTCTATACAAAAATACGTGTTTTACAGCAACAAATTAAAAACAAACATTGGGGCATCATACCTTGTTGAAAGGATTTTTTATGACGCTGCAAAGCTTGTTATTGCTGAATGCGGTTTTAAGAAAGCCGTGACTGATTGGGAAGATAACGATGATTTGCTGATTAGCAAAGATAAAGATGTTGATTGCGAAATTGCCAACATCGGCGGCGGCAATATGCTTATTTTGGTGCGTGCCGGTGAAGAAACTTTGGCAAAATGCAGGGAGCTTGTAAGTAAATGGAGCGAAAAAGTGCTTTTAACCGCGCCGGGGTTAAAAGTTGGTGCGGCTGTCGGCATACTTGATTTGGATGATGTTAAAAATTCGTTGAATAATCTTTATAAACAACTTAAAAATAACCAGAACAACATTATGCCGCAGACGGATTTGCCGTACACCGGTTTAACGCTGGAATGTGATTACAGCGGCAAAACTGCCGATGCTGTTGATACAGGCAACAGCGAACACAGGCTCATAGCTGCCGAAGTTAAGGCTAAAATGGAAGCCTATGTTTATGCCGCCGAAAACCTGCGCAGCGAATATAAGGACTTGCTTAATAACGGCGAATATGATTTTTGTGATGAGTTTGAAAAGCTGGGTTATAAAGACGGCGAAAGCTATATCAGCGTTATCCATATCGATGGAAATAATATGGGCGTTAAGTTTAATACCTGCCGTGATTTGCAAGAGCGTAAAAAATTATCTCTTGACATTGCCAAAGCAGTAAAAAATGCTTTTAGAAAATTACTGAAAGATATTATAGAGCAATACGAGGCAGGTAAGTATAATGAAAATCTTGATATGGATAAGCTTATAGATGAAAATACAGGCAAAAAATATTTGCCGTTGCGCCCGATTATTATCGGCGGCGACGATGTTACTTTTGTTTGCCCGGCAAGGCTGGGACTTGAATATGCACGCCGCTTTATTAAATATGCTAATGAAGAAGTTTTGTTTGAAAACGGCATTGATAAAAAACGTGCGCAGGGTGCAGTTATGAAAACAACCTTAAGCACCTGCGGCGGCGTGGCTATTGTACCTGCCAAATATCCGTTCTTCTGTGCTTACGATCTGGCAGAGCAGCTTTGCTCTGCGGCGAAGAAAAAATCGCGTGCCAATGATGACTGCCTGATTGATTATGTAATTTTGCACGGTGAAATGTCGTCATCGCTTGAATGGCTGCGCGAAAAACAATACAAAGCAGTTTGCGGCGGCCTGTATTTTGGCCCGTATGACGTTGTTGACAGCGGCAGCGGTAAATACATCGGCAAACTTTACAGCCTGCAGCAGACAATGCAGAAACTGCTGCCCGAAAATAAACGCAAAGAATTAAGAAGTGTGCTGCATCAGAACAAGCACGAACAGGTAATTTTTTTGGAAAACTGCAAAGAAATGCGCGCAATTTTAAAACAGCAAAGCAGCGGAGATGATTACGAAAAATTGTGGATTAATGGAGTAACGCCTTATATGGATGCAATTGAAATTGCCGATTTTGTAATACCCGGGCTTGATACGGAGGATTAACCTATGAAAATGAATGTTGAAATTGAACTGCTTTCGCCTTTGCAGCTTGGTTATGGCGGTGCGGATATAATTATTGATACCGAAGCGGCACACGATAAATACGGCATGCCGGTGTTCCCGGCCAAACGTTTTAAAGGGCTTTTATACGAAAGCGCTTTGGAAATGGCGGAAATAAGCGGCGAAAAATGGTTTACCGTGCAGGATGTTGACCGTTTGTTTGGGCGCAGCGGCAGCGAAGAAGCCGGATTCCGCGTAGAAAATTTTTACCTGCCGGATTATGACGATATGCGTAAATCATGGGATTACCTGCAAAGCAGTTACCCGGGTATTTTTACGCCGGAGCTTGTGTTTGAAAACTATACCGATATACGCTTTCAGACTTCTATTGATAAAAAGACCGGTACAACGCTTGACGGCAGCCTGCATAATATGCGCGTGGTTGACAGCGGCGTTAAATTTACCGGCTGCATTATTTTAAATGATGATGCAGAAAAAAATAAAGATATTTTAACCAAAGCACTGCTTAATTTACGTTTTGCCGGCAGCAAGCGCAACAGGGGCTGCGGCCGCATAAAATGCAGCATTGTTTAATAATGCCGGTTAATCAAAGGATGTGCAGATATGAAAAAAATTGAGTTTATAATAAAAACAGATTCGCCTGTTGCTTTTGCCGATAAAAGCAGCGACAGCATTTTATATGCAACTAAAAATTATATCCCCGGTTCGGCGGTGCGCGGGGCACTGGCGCAGGAATACATAAAAAAATATAAACCGGAGACAGCTTATAAGGATGAAACCTTTTATGATTTGTTTTTATCCGGTAAAGTAAGGTTTCTGCCTGCTTATCCGCTTGGGAGCGGGCAGCACGCCTGTGCTGAAAGTTTTGCGGTGCCGCTTTCGGTAATGCGCAGCAAGGACGGCAGCAGGATTATTGACCTTGCCGGAGATGCAGAGATTGTGCCCGGATTTAAAAAGCTGACCGGTTTTATGGTTAAAGCAAATGGTGCATTTTATAAACCTGAAGTTGGCTTAAAAATTGAAATGCATATGTCGCGCAGCGGCGAAAGTGAACGTATTAAAGGCAGCAGCAGAGACGGCAAAATTTTTAACTATGAATATATTGAGCCGGAACAGTATTTTAAAGGCGCGTTTATTGCCGATGATGATATTGCAGCCGATTTTGAAATGATGCTTGCGAAATTAAAAAGGGATACTTTGTATTTGGGTAAATCAAAAAACGCACAGTATGGCAAATGTAAATTTGAAGTTTTAAATGGCGGTGCAAAAGCAGTTGTATCCTTTGATAAAGCCAAAAGCCTGTACTTACTGGCGCTTACACCGTATATTCCTTTTGGCGATTGGCAAAGAGTTGACGAAGCTGTTGCGGAACTGCTGGCTGATATTAAGGCAGCAGCCGGTGCAGATATGCAGCTTTCGGCAGAAAACATTAAAATTTTTGCTGCTGCCGAAAGCATTGACGGCTATATGAACGTATGGCACACTAAAAAGGCGCGTGAGAATGCGCTGGCAGCAGGTTCTCTTGTTGAACTTAAAGGCGAATTTACGGATTATTTGCTTAATAAATTGCAGAATGTACTTTATAAAGGCTTTGGCAAAAACACTGGAGAAGGCTTTGGACAGTTTCGCCTGTGGCAGCCGCAAAGCGAACTGGTAATTAACGCCTGCGAAGCAAATAAACCAAAAGCATCGCTTAATAAAGAGGTAAAAGCTAAAGCGATTGTCATATTGCGTAATCTTACTTTGCAGGAAGTTAGCCACCAGGCAGCTAAAGACGCAGCAGAGTTTAAATATAATCCTAAAGAAACAGGAAAGCATATTTTAAAACGTGTTGAATGGTTGATGGACAGCGATTGTGATAAAAAGACACTTCAGGATGAAATAAAATTTAATTTCAGAGATACCGCCCGCAATAATCTGCGTAAGCTGTATTTAAATGGCGATAATCTTTATGAAATTTTAACGGAAGAAAACGGCACGCCGCAGCCATATGCAAAAATTAACTGGGTAAGCAGGGCTGAAAGCGTAACCGATGAATTAAAACAGTTATTTGGCGAAGAAAACATTACGCCTGATAAAGATACTGTATTTAAAGAATACTGGCTGTGGTTTATGCGCCACGCCGCAAAAGAAGTTGCTAAAAGGGGTGAAAATCAGTGAAGAATTCTGCTTCTGTTGTAAGAAAGCTGCTCCTTAATACCGATATACAAACCAAATCTCCGCTGCGTATCGGCAGCGGTACAGATGACGGCATTACCGATATTTTAATTTTAAAGGATAAGCAGGGCAACTGCTTTATTCCTGGCACATCGCTTGCTGGTGTATTGCGTGCAGAACTTGAAGCGCTGTACGGAGAAACTGCGGCAGATTTGCTGTTTGGTTATATAGAAGATAAAACCGATGCAGGCAACCAGAGCCTGATTAATATCAGTGATATTGTTTTAAAAAATGCCGGTGTGGTTTACCGTGACGGAGTTGCAATTGATTACGTTACCGGTACAGGCATCGACGGTGCAAAATATGATTATGAAGCTATAGACCGCGGTGCGGAAGGGACGCTGCAAGTTGAAGTTACCGTGCGCGGCGGCAGCGTAAGCACCAACCTGCAAAACGGTTTTGGTTATAAGCACAAAGCTTTTGCGGACAAAAACGACGTTATCGGCGATATGCTGGCTTCGCTTGCCGATATATTGACCAGCGGCATTAGCGTTGGCGCTTTGACTGCCAAAGGCTTTGGCAAAATTGCCGCCAAACAACCCGCGGAAGTTTATGATTTTAACTTTGCGGAAAGCAAAGCGGCAGATAGCTGGCTTAATTACCTGCAAACAGGCAAGCTGACACAGCCTGCCTACAAAGCAGATAAAAAAGAAACCGTTTATGCCGATGAGGATTTTGTAATGACAGTAGCCTGTGCAATGCGCAGTTCCCTGCTTGTAAGGGATACCGATGTGCCTGAAAAATATAAAAAAGATGAACAGGGCAATAAATTAAACATCAGCAGTGTGCAAATGCAAAGCGGCGGTGATTTTGTTGTGCCCGGCACAAGCGTTAAAGGTGTACTGCGCAATGCAGCAAGCAAAATTGTAACCGCCATGGGCGGATATAATAACGCAGCCGGTACGGAACTTTTAAACAAACTGATGGGTTTTGCCAACGAAGGCAGCAATACTGGCAGCAAAAGCCGTATGTTTGTAGATGAAGTTTATATTAAACCCAACAACGTAACTGAACTGAGGCATAGCCGCAACCGCATTGACCGTTTTACAGGCGGAACAGCGGATGGCGCTTTATTTACCGATGTACCTGTATGGCAAAGCGATAAAAGCTTAACGCCGGTTAATATCAGCATTACCGTAAAAAAATGTTCGTCTGCCGAAGCAGGCTTGCTTTTGCTGCTGCTTAAGGAAATCTGGCTGGGCAATATTAATATCGGCAGCGGCAAAGCCATAGGGCGAGGCGTGTTGTACGGGCGAAAATGCGAAATTAACTACAATGGGCAAAAATACCAAATTGCCCAAACTGATAAATTTGAAGTTACAGGCGACAAAGCTCAGCTTGAAGCTTATGTGCAGGCACTGGCAGGTGAGATAAATGGAAAATAAAAAAATCAGCGGTTATTTTGCAGCAACAAAACCGCTTTTAAAAACGCAAAAAGTAAAAACTAAAACTGTTGTTGAAAATGCTGCATCATTGCAGGAATGTTTAAAACAAATACCGGCAGGCGAATATCTGGCCGCCGTATGGCAGGTTAACGAACTAAAACTTGGCTATTACCAAAATGGCAGCTTTAAATTTACCGCTGGCAGCGAAGTTGAAGAAAAATATCTGCTGGAACTGCGTATTTTTAATGATGAATATGAAGCTTATATTGTTAAAACAGGCAGCGATTATAAAATGCGCGCAATCTGTGATAATGCTGATGACGGCGTTTTAACAACCGTTACGGACAGTACGTCAGACATGTTTGGCAGCAGGTGTGAAGCCGACTTACCGGAAGGCTTTGCGCTTGTAAAAGAACCGGGCAGAAAAATAAGCATAGTTGTGCCGTGTGGCCAAAAGGCAGATAAATACGCAGTTACAACCCGCAGCTATGTAACTTATGATAAAAGCACCGGCCTTGCCGGATATGGCTATTACCGCTGGTTGGCAATAGCTCCTGCCGAAGGGAGATGATAGAGCATGAGACTTGGAGACAACGGCAAATTTGATGCCTTAATGAAAAAGTTTAATTTAGAAAAAGAAAATTACAAAGACGATACTAAACAAAATAATTATCGCCCGGCAGGTAATAAGTTTAATGCTTCTGCCAATAACAGAAATAACAATCAAAGCAACAGCGGTGCCAAACCTACCGTACCTTATAACTTTGTAAGTTTAAACGATAAGGTAGTACAACCGCCTTTGGCAGAATATACAAACGGCTGTAAGGATTTAAAGCAGGCATATAAGGACTTTATGGCGCAGGGCGAAAAATACAGCGGTTATTTTGACGTTGAATTGAAAAATGTAACCCCGCTGTATATTGCAGGTGCAAACGGTGCGTTTAATGACGGCAAAAATTACTGCATACCCGGCAGCAGCCTGCGTGGGTGTTTAAAAAATGTTTTTAAAATTATAACCTGCGGCAGTATGAGGGTTGGTACAAATCCTGATGTTACCGATAAAACTTTATATTTCAGAACTTTTGCCAGTGCGTTTAAACCGTTAAGAGTATTATATTCTGACCGTATGACAAAGCTTATTACAAATAACAAAGGGCAAAAAGTAAATGCTTCTGTTGCACAGCCCGGATTTTTGGTAAGAATGGATAAAAAATATTATGTTTGTCCTGCAAACTTGCAACGGCAGCGTGGAAGCGGCATTGACGGAAAGATTGTTTGGGAAAATGATTGTGCGGAAATATACACCGGTAAGATTGACGGTAAGAAACATTTTTATCGCATCAATGCTCCGCACTGGAACGAAAGATATACTATTACCGATGATTTATTGAACAGCTACCGTGACGATAAGAACAGAAAAGGTATATCGCTGCTTGACAATAAAGCTTATAGCAAACGCGGAACAGATAATCTGGCAATTTTAAAAGGTGCGGAAAAATATGATTATGTAATTCCCTGCTTTTATGTAGCTGATAATGGCGTTGTTGAACATTTTGGCGCAGGGCCGTATTACCGTATACCTTATCGTACAAGTATCGGTAATCACATTCCCAAAAATTTAAAACTTGACAGTGTTGATTTCACAGATGCTGTTTTTGGCAGTAAAGAAGCATGGGGGAGCAGAGTATTTTTTGAAGATTTATATTTAAGTGATAACGAAAAAGGAACTGCACTTCCCGAAGCTTATATGAAACCCCTTATGACTCCAAATCCTACATCTTTCCAAAATTATCTGGAAGCGGATGCGAATGGAAACGCTCAACACTGGGATATTGAAGACGCCAAATTACGCGGTTATAAAATGTATTGGCATAAACAACCGCAATGGCAGGCGGAACCGGCTAAAGGAGATAAAATAAATGATAAATTTAATAAAAAAATAACGCCTTTAAAAGCCGGTCAGCATTTTTACGGGCGTATCCGTTTTGAAAATCTTGACAAAACAGAACTTGGAGCTTTAGCTAAACTGTTTGAGTTTGGTGCAGAAAAAGATTGCTGTTATAAACTTGGCATGGGTAAACCTTTTGGTTTGGGCAGCGTAGAGCTTAAAGCCAAACTGTATCTTAAAAATGCAGATTACTATACCGGTCTTTTTGGTGAAGATGGGTTTAAAGGCTATACCGAAACGGATATGCAGCCTTTTACCGGTAATTTTGATACTTATATGGATAGTAAACTTGGCTCATCGGTTAAGCTTTATGATGAAAGAATGAAAGAACTTAAAATTATTATGAGTATGGCAAATATTAACAAACAGGGTTGGAATAACAAAACGGCATATATGGGATTAGCCGGAAGTGCTAAAAAACTTGTTAATAACCGTACCGTCCTTCCTTCTATAGAAGAAGTAGTAAAAGGATAATGTATGCTTTTAAGTGCAGTTGTATTAAAACTTGTGGCGCAAAACGCAGGCAGCCTGCCGCAGTATCATGGCAGGCTGCTGCATGCGGCGTTTTTAACAATGGTGCGTAATGACGACAGCAGCTTTTCGGCTCTGATGCATGACGCCGAAGTAAAAAGTTTTTCACTGGGGCTTTTGCGCTTTGCACGGGAGAATTTACAAGGGCGTGCATATAAGATTGCCGAATCGGATGCAGCCTATCTGCGTATTGCCGGGCTGGGGGATGATGTTGTAAATTACATTTTTAACATATCTCACGGCGGCATTTTAAGGATTGGTAAAATAAACTTTAAAATTGCCGCTGTTTATAAAAGCAGTGAGGCAGGGTTTACAAGCATTGAAGATATCCGCGCTGCCTGCATCGGTTTGCCGCCCGTGCGCCGTGTAACATTAAATTTTATAACACCGTCGGTGTTTAAGTATTTTGATAACGATTACCCGGTTCCAAAGCCAGAGCTGGTGTTCGGCTCACTGGCAGAGCGCTGGAACAGCGTTTGCGGCAGGGAATATTTTGACAGCGCCAAAGTAAAAGAAATTGCCGCTGCGGTGCTGATACCTGATACTGGACAGGTGAAACCAAACGCATCAGGCACGGAAAGGACCGCTATGTAACAGGTTTTACAGGCAGGTTTACTTACAGGCTTGATTTGCTGCCCGAAGAATACCGTTTAATATTTATCATGCTGGCTGAATTTGCCGTGTACAGCGGTGCAGGTGCACTTACCGGGCAGGGCTTTGGCCGTATAACAATTAAATACCAATAATAAAAAACCGTTAACTCACTGCAATAAAGCATTGAGCTGACGGTTTTTGTTTTAATATTCAGGTTTTAAAATATATCAATTGTAATCCTCAACAGCGTCATCAGGCGATATTAAATTATCGTCTTTATCAAGCCCGATAGGGACGGAACAGGCTTTTAGCCAGTCCTCGGATGTTAGTTCCGGTATAGGATCAAGTAATGCTTTATTATCCATTGATTTTTTTACCATTTCAACTATTTTTTCATTTAAATTAAGGCATATGTCTTTAAACATTTCCCAGCGTGCATCATCCGGTAGGTGTAGCAGGATAATTGCGGTTTTATCATGCACTTTGTAAGTGTCCAAAACCTGAAAACGCTGGTTGCGCCCCAGCATACACCAACCGACTCCTTCTTCGTCAACCGATGATAAATCCTTCGCACGGTTGGTACAGATACAATAGCGGTGGCTTGCAGCCATACCCCAAACGCGGTGTGTCATATTGATAAAAGTAACAGCTTTAAAAATGGCATCTTTTTTGTAAGCGGTTTCCTGTTTTGGTGTAAGGTTAAGGTCGCATACAAAGTTCATCATGCCGGGGTACATTTCGTTAACAAGTTCATCAACCTGTTTGGTGGTATAGGGGCATTTTTTGTTATCTTTCATGGCGTATTTTCCTTTCTGATAAAACAGCATTGCAAGTTTTTGTTAAGACTTAACTATAAATTTTTCGTAAATTAAAACTGAGATAAAAGCAACAATCGGTGTTAAAACACTAAATTCCCATGGTACGCAGCTTAGCAGAATTACATCGTATTTTCTTAAATTAATAATGCGGATAATAACTTCTAAAACAATGTTAATTAAAGTAATCCACAGCAGCATTTTAAAAAAGCCTGACATTTTATCACCTCGTAAAAAAATACATTTTAGAGCATAACTGCACAGTTAGCGGTTTAGTACAAGCCTTGCGCTTTGTGTATGCTTCTATCTGTATTTATTATCTGCATTAAATTGATAAAACGGCATAAGAGCAATAAAAAAGACATAACGGTTTTCCGTTATGTCTTTTTTATGCCGCAAGCAGTCTTCACAAGGTTAGAGCTTGGGAACTATTATGATGAAGCGTCCGGCATGGATGCAGTCACAACACAGCAAGCAGTCTTTACAAGGTTAGAGGGCAGGGCTGAAAACTAGCACCACAAGGGGCTGAAAATGGCATTTTGGAAAAGCAAACAAATGTTTTTCAACCGTAAAAATAAATATCGCTTGCCTGCAATGACATAATTTTGTTACAAATCCACTATAAGCGATTGAGAGCCGCACAGCGGATTTGGAAAAACTATGCCAAAAATTTACAACTAAATTATAACAAACCAAACGTTTTTTGGCAAGTAAAATTTGCTGCAGCGCCTTGCTATGCGGTTTTACATGTAAAGTGCAAACATGCTGTTTGCATAATAAAAATTTTGCCAAAAGGTGCCGTTTATCCGCTTTGGCGAAGATATATATAGTAACCGGCATATTAATTATTGCATTGACGGATATGAGAAGGGGGAACAAAATGCTTGGAATATTTTTGATTATTTTGGGAATAATTGTATTTTTTTATGAGGTTAAATTTAGTTTTGGTCTTTTACTGTTGATTGCTTCAGTGTATGTTTTGTATTGCTGGTTTTGCGGCAAGGCAGGTTAAAATGGGAATAGATGGGAAGCGGATAGGTTTGTGTCCGTTTCATTTGCTTTTTAGGGGCAAAAAGGCTAAAATATTACCGTAATAATGTTTTTTATAAGCTGTTAAAGCTATATTTGGCAAGTGTTAAACTTGCAAGCGAGGTAATTACATTGAACTTAAAAAATACTTGTTTAAGCCTTTTGGCGGCGGGGCTTTTGCTTATGCCGTGCGGCGCTTTCGCGGATGAACTGATAACGGGCAAGGGCCTGCCGGAAGATTATATCGAAGTGAAAGCCAAGAAGGTTACTTCTGGCCCGACGCTGATTTTTTCGGACAGCCCGGAGATGGTATATAAAAACGGCGTGCTGTACCGCGATACCGTCAGCGGCGATGTGAGGATATTTTTCCACCACGTCAATGCAATGGACAGCAACAAAAAGCTGGCTGTGCTTTTGACCAATGAAAAAATGCGCCCGGCTGCGTATGAGGTGACGAACAGCAGCATCGGCCGCGCGGGCTGGCATTATTTAAAGGTTGGCAAGGAAACGCAGCAGCGATATTTTGATGTTGGCCATAAGCCTTACAGCGGCAGCCTTGGCATGGGCGATAACGCCGAACTTTTGACGGGCAGCGGCTATGTGCTTGAGCCGAACCAGCTTCTGGTTGGTACGATTAATCTGCACACCGACAGGCCGGTGCAGGTAAGCGTGCTGATGTGTGATGAAAACAGCGACTTTGAAATTTACAACGAATACGCGCCGGTACAGCCGATGGATGAGCATCCGCTGCGCGGTACTTTTGAAAAGTCAGATTGGGCGCATAATGTTAAAAAGCCGCTGAATACCGATGAGGGCGTGTATATGCTGGAACTTGCTTCCGAGGAACAGGGGTTTGCGTGCGGCGTTGATGGTACTACAGGCCTTGATGCTGTTAATTACGGCAATTACGGCGTGGTTTACGCTGTTAATTTTACAATCAGCGGCACTAAACCGGCGGCAATGTATCTTAATCCGCTGGGCGGGCTGTTTGCCGGTTACGGCGTGCTGAAAAAAGCAGGAGAGCAGAAATTACTGCCGCTGCCGCAGGATAAAGTCGCAGTTGGCGACAGCTATGACGATTTGCTGAAGCTTGGCACTTTGGTGCCGGGCACTTACAGCTTTATCTGGTCGCCGCCGGGGGCATCCAATCTGCCAATCAGGCTGTACTGGATGCAGGACGGCTACCAATTTAACAACGAGGTTAAATAAAATGGCAAAAGAACAACCACCTTTTAAAGTAAATGATATAGTTGAGCTGCAAATAACCGGGCTGGGCAGCAGCGGCGAAGGCGTAGGCAAGGAGCAGGGCTTTACAGTTTTTGTTAAGGGCGCGTTACCTGGCGAAACGGTTAAGGTAAAGCTGTTTCAGGTCAAAAAATCGTACGCCTCCGGCAATATTTTAAGCGTGGAGCAGGCATCGGAGCAGCGTGTTGAACCGCCGTGCCCGTATTACAAAACCTGCGGCGGCTGCCAGTTACAACATTTAAGCTATGAAGGCCAGCTTGCCGTTAAACGCCAACAGGTGCAGGACGCACTGGAGCGTATCGGTCATATTGAAGGCTGCGAGGTGCTGCCGGTTATTGGCATGGCAAATCCGTGGCATTACCGCAACAAAATGCAGTTCCCGGTTGCTAAAACGCAGGGCGAAATTCAAATCGGCTGCTACGCCGCTCTGACGCATAATGTAATTGACATCGACGACTGCATCATACAAAAACAGGCCAACAATAAAATTATGCAGGTTGTGCGCCGCTGGATGCAGCAGTTTAACATCGCCGCTTACGACGAAAACACTGGCAAGGGCGTAGTGCGCCATGTAATGGGGCGCGTGGGCGTAAAAACCGGCGACGTGATGGCGGTGATCATTACCGCCTGCTATGATATCCCGCATGCGGGTGAGCTGGTGACGATGCTGAAAAACGAAGTGGGCGGCTTAAAAAGCATTGTGCAGAATATTAACAAAAAACGCACCAACATAATTATGGGCAGCAAAAATCGCGTGCTGTATGGCAAAAGCACCATTAAAGACAAGCTGGGCAATTTAAAGTTCAGCATCTCACCGTTGTCATTCTTCCAGGTGAACAGCGAACAGACAGAAAAACTGTACGCAACGGCGCTGAATTTTGCTTCTCTGCGCGGCGGTGAAACCGTTATCGACTGCTACTGCGGCACGGGTACAATTTCGCTGTATCTGGCGCAGAAAGCAGGCAAGGTATACGGCATTGAGATTGTAGAGCCTGCCATTAAGGACGCCAACGCCAATGCAGCGGCCAATAATATCAGCAATGCGCAGTTTATCTGCGGCGACGCTGCGGTAGAAATGCCTGCGCTGCTGGCCAAAGGCGTTAAGCCGGACGTTGTGCTTTTGGATCCGCCGCGTGCAGGCTGCGACAAAAAAGTGCTGGCGGCTATTGCCGAAGTAAAACCGCACAAAATTGTTTATGTATCCTGCAACCCGGCATCGCTTGCGCGTGACATGGTGTTTTTAACAGAACACGGCTACAAAGCAACCAAAGCCCAGCCGGTAGACATGTTCCCCATGACCCACCATGTGGAAACGGTAGCGGAAATGGTAATAAAATAAATTTTCAGGCACTGCACAAACGCAGTGCCTTGTTGTATATAGAAAACCCCGCGTTAGACGCGGGGTTCCGGAAAGCTTAAGCGATAAAGAAATGATAAGACAAATTCCTCCTTTGATAAAATAAATTTGCG
>CASFZG010000021.1 GCA_949299135.1 uncultured Phascolarctobacterium sp. | reverse complement strand
CTCCCGGGCGAAGGTGTAACCACCGGTTACGGCACTGTTGACGGCCGTCTGGTTTATGTATTCGCTCAGGACTTCACCGTTGAAGGCGGCTCCCTCGGCGAAATGCATGCTAACAAAATCGTTAAAGTACAGCGCCTTGCTCTCAAAATGGGTGCTCCGTGCGTTGGCCTGAACGATTCCGGCGGTGCTCGTATCCAGGAAGCAGTTGACGCTCTGGGCGGTTACGGCAAGATCTTCTTCGAAAACACCTGCGCATCCGGTGTTGTTCCCCAGATCTCCGCCGGCGCTGTTTACAGCCCGGCTCTGACCGACTTCATCTACATGGTAAAGAACACTTCCAAAATGTTCATTACCGGCCCGGCAGTTGTTAAATCCGTTACCGGCGAAGAAGTTACCCAGGAAGAACTTGGTGGTGCTATGACCCACAACCAGACTTCCGGTGTAGCTCACTTTGCTGCTGAAAACGACGAAGACTGCATCAAACAAATCCGTCATCTGTTAAGTTTCCTCCCGTCTAACAATATGGAAACTGCTCCGATTATGGAAACTGGTGATGATCCTCAGAGAGCGGATATGTCCTTAAATACTATTATTCCGGATGACTCTAATCATCCTTATGATATGAAAGAAGTCATTAAGAGCATCGTTGATAATGGTGAATTCTATGAATCACAGCAATATTATGCGATGAACATTATTACCTGCTTTGCTCGCATGGATGGGCAGAGTGTGGGCATTATTGCCAACCAGCCGAAAGTAATGGCAGGCTGCCTTGACATCAACGCTTCCGATAAAGCTGCAAGGTTTATCCGTTTCTGTGATGCGTTTAACATTCCTCTTTTGAACCTGGTTGACGTTCCGGGCTTCTTGCCGGGTACTAACCAAGAATATGGCGGCATTATCCGTCACGGCGCTAAGATGCTTTATGCATATTCCGAAGCAACCGTTCCTAAAATTACTTTGATTACCCGTAAAGCGTACGGTGGTTCCTATATTGCAATGTGTGCTCAGGAACTTGGTGCTGACCAGGTTATTGCATGGCCTTCGGCAGAAGTAGCGGTTATGGGTCCGGCTGGTGCAGCTAACATCATCTTCCGTAAGGATCCGGATGTTGCAGCAAAAACAGCAGAATACATCGAAAATTTTGCAACTCCATATCAGGCAGCCAGCAGAGGCATGGTTGATATGGTAATTCAGCCTAAGGATTCGCGTCCGGTTGTTATCAATGCTTTACGTATGCTTGAATCCAAACGCGAAAACCGTCCGGCTAAAAAACACGGCAATATTCCGCTGTGATGTAAAGGGGTGGAAGTTATGTCATTCTTTGGACTTTTTGGCAGCAAAAAGAAAGAACATACCGAAGAACAGCATGCAGTAGCACCTGCGGTAGCGCCTGCTCCGCAGGCCGCCCCGCCAGATGTTCAGCAGGATATAATGGCCGCTATTAGTGCAGCTGTATATGTAGTAATGTATAGTAGTGAAAATACAACGGCTAAAGTGGAAATTAAACATCCATCGCTTTTATGGGCACAGACCGGCCGTTTAAGCCTTATGGAAAAAAGGCAGGCATGCTATTAAATTTACTTAATTTTTTATGACGATAATAGGCGGACATTGAACTGGCCGTAAAATGAAAATTATAAAAATTTTAAGCAAATTATTATAATGTATAATATGGCGAAATCGGCCTGTTTAGTGTCTGGAAAGAGGTGAAATTATGTTTGGTTTAGATATTACCTTTCCGGCATTTATGTCGATTGTTGCGTTGATTTTCTTAATTGCTATCAGCTGTGTTAATGAAAAAATCAATGTTGGCTTTTTGGGCATTGGTTTAGGGCTTTTGGTAGGTGGCCTTTTTGCAGATATTCCTGGTAATAAAGCTTTTGGTATGTTTGCTACCAGTACGTTTATGTTGTTGGCCAGTGTTACATTTATGTTTGGTATGGCGCAGACTAATGGTACGTTACAAAAATTAACAGATAAATCTTTACGGTTATGTGGCGGTAATGTTGCACTTGTTCCGTTGATGATTTTTATCCTTTCTAATATTTTGGCTACAATTGGTCCTGGCAATATCGCAGCCTGTGCCTTGATGGCACCTTTAACAATGGCTATTGCTAATAAAATTAAAATGCCGATGTTTCTGATGACGCTTATCCTTGTAGGTTCTACTAACGGTGCAGCATTGTCACCGCTTGCTCCTACTGGTATCATTGGTAATACAATTATAGCGCAAAATGCAGAAGCGTTAGGTATACCGGCAGATTATTTGTCTACCCTTGGTTGGAAAATTCATTTAAATTGTGAAATTGCTCAAGGCTTTGTTACTTTAATGGGCTTTTTACTGATGGGCGGTTTAAAATGGTTGCGTGAAACACGTGGTGCTGATCTTGATATTGATACCATCGCTCCGAAACCTGAACCGTTTACCAAACATCAATGGATTACTCTTATTGCTATGGTAGCCTTGGTAGTTTTAGTTGTAGTTCCTGGTCTTCCTGGCATTAAAGGTACTCTTCCGAAATGGATTGCTAACATAACGACTGATGTTGGTACCGTCGCATTTATTCTTTCAATTATTTTAATGTGCACCGGTTCTGGTGATAGCCAGAAAGCTATTAAAGTAATGCCTTGGGGCGTTATTATGATGGTTTGCGGTGTTATGATTTTGATTGAAGTTATGGATGCAACCGGTGGTTTAAACTTCTTGGTTGATGTAATGACTCAGGTTTCCGGACCTGTTAGTATTACTTTCTGGGTAACACTTGTTGCGGCTATTATTTCTGCATATTCAAGCTCCTCCGGCGTTGTAATGCCTACATTCCTTTCTATGGCTCCTGGCCTTGTAGAACTTACCGGCTGCGATCCGATTGCACTTTGTTCTTCTATTAACGTAGGCGCACATCTTGTTGATACTTCTCCGCTTAGTGGTATGGGTGCTATGTGTTTGGCTGCAGCGGCTGAATATGAAGATGCAAGTAAATTATTCCGTAAACTTCTTATTTGGGGTTTCTCAATGTCAATTGTTTCGGCAGTTATCTGCTTCGTATTCTTTGGTGTTTTAGGTTTATAAGTTTAAACAAATTGTTTCTCCTTAAAATTATTATATAGTGGTTTTATTGTAATTTCTGCGGTGTTAATGCAGGGAAGTGAAATATCCATACTTCGGCTCTTCAAATCTCAATTCTAATGAGTAGACAAATCTTACGAAGAACAAAGTATCTCACAAAATTAATTTGATTTTACAACGGTTGGATGCAGAGTATGCCTAAAGTAATTTTAAATTAACACAACACCGCTGAAATTTTTACTCCGGCTGTAGCAGAGGAATGCAGCCGGAGATTTTTCTTTTGCTTTTATGTTAAGGATAGAGCCTTCCTTATTTTAGTTTATTACTTATGTTTGTTCTTTTGTTCCGTCAAAAGAATAAATATGAATAATATAGTAAAAATTTAAAAAGTCCTTTCCTTTATATAAAGATGAAAACAAAATAATAACATCCCAAAAAGGTAAAAATAAAAACGCTGCTTTTCAAGCAGCGTTTTTATTTTTATATCTCTTATTTCCCCTCACCGGTCAGCCTTCTGATGATTTCGTGGTAGGCTTCTTCCACGCCGCCCATGTCGCGGCGGAAGCGGTCCTTATCCAGCTTTTCGTTGGTGTCCCAGTCCCACAGGCGTGCGCAGTCCGGCGTAATTTCGTCCGCCAGGATGATGTTGCCGTCCTTATCGACGCCGTATTCGGTTTTAAAGTCAATCAGGCGCACCTTGCGCGTTGCCAAAAAGTCCTTCAGCACTGCGTTGATTTTCAGCGCCATTTCGCGGATTTTTGCAATCTGCTCGTCGGTGGCGATGCCGAAAGCCACGCCATAATCGGGGCTTATCATCGGGTCGTCCAGCTCGTCGCTTTTATAGTAAAACTCAACCAGCGGGCGGTGCAGTACATAGCCTTCCTCCACGCCCATTTTTTTGGCAAGGCTGCCCGCAGCGATGTTGCGGCAGACAACTTCAACCGGGATGATTTTTACTTTTTTGCACAGCTGTTCGCGGTCGCTGAGCTTTTTGATGATGTGGTGCGGGATGCCGTTTTTGGCAAGCAAATCGAAGAAAAAGGTTGTAATGGTGTTGTTCATAATGCCCTTATCCACGATAGTGCCGTGTTTGGCGCCGTTTAAGGCGGTGGCGTCGTCCTTGTAGTAAATAACTACTTCGTTGGGGTCTGCGGTGGCAAATACTTTTTTGGCTTTGCCTTCGTATAACAGTTCGGCCATGGTTAAAACCTCTTTCTTTTATTAAGTAATGCCCGGCGGGGTACCGGGCATCCTGTTTGTGCTTTGTTTGTGATGTAAATATTTTAGAGCTTTTAAAAGTGGTTGTCAATGATTTTTTTGCAAAAATGTCCAATGTATACAGCACAATTTACACTAAATTTTCAGAAAATAACAACATTTTCAAAAACCCTTTACAAATAGTGTAAAGCGATTTATAATTACAGCATAAGCAACGACGAAGTTGTGGAAGTCATTCCGCTTCGCACGTTGCTTTTTTTATTTTATGTTTTGTTTGTGAGGGGGAACTTAATATGACGAGTGTTCCGAAACTTTTTGGCTGCGCGGTTTTTAACGAGACGGTGATGAAGGACCGCCTGCCGACCGCAACCTACAAGGCTTTTAAAAGTGCTGTTTTAAAGGGCGAGCCGCTGGATTTGCCGATTGCCAACATTATCGCGAACGCGATGAAGGATTGGGCTTTGGAGCAGGGCGCTACGCATTTTACGCACTGGTTCCAGCCGATGACGGGGATTACCGCCGAGAAGCACGAAAGCTTCATCACGCCTACGGCGGATGGGCGCGTGATTATGGATTTTTCCGGCAAAGAGCTGGTGCAGGGCGAGCCTGACGCTTCGAGCTTCCCTTCCGGCGGGCTGCGTGCAACGTTTGAGGCGCGCGGCTATACGGCGTGGGATCCGACGAGCTACGCTTTTGTTAAGGACGGCTGCCTGTACATACCGACTGCGTTTTGCAGCTATACGGGCGATGTGCTTGATAAAAAGACGCCGCTTTTGCGCAGCATGTGCTGTGTGGACAGGGCTGCCCGCCGCATTTTAAAGCTGTTTGGCACTGATACGGAGAAGGTTGTTACAACGGTCGGGCCGGAGCAGGAATACTTTCTGGTCGATAAGGATATGTACGATAAACGCACCGACCTGAAATTTACCGGGCGCACGCTGTTCGGCGCAATGCCGCCTAAGGGGCAGGAGCTGGACGACCACTATTTTGGCATTATCAAGCCGCGTGTTAAGGCTTTTATGAAGGAGCTGGACGAGAAGCTGTGGGAGCTGGGCGTTTTGGCAAAGACCGAGCACAACGAGGTTGCGCCTGCGCAGCACGAGCTGGCGCCGGTGTTTACGGGCACCAACATTGCTACCGACCACAACCAGCTGACGATGGAGCTGATGCAGAGCATCGCGCGTAAACACAATTTAGTGTGCCTGCTGCACGAAAAGCCTTTTGACGGCGTAAACGGCAGCGGCAAGCACAACAACTGGTCGCTGGCAACGGTCGAGGGCGAAAACCTTTTAGACCCGGGCAAGGAGCCTTACAAAAACCACCGTTTTTTGCTGTTTTTAGCCGCCGTTATCAAAGCGGTTGACGAGTATCAGGATTTGCTCCGCGTAAGCGTGGCAAGCGCGGGCAACGACCACCGCCTGGGCGCGAATGAAGCGCCGCCGGCAATAGTTTCCATGTTTTTGGGCACCGAGCTTACCAATGTGCTGAAAGCCGTTGAAGCCGGTACTGAATATAAACCCGAGGGCGAAGGCGAGCTGAAGTTAAGCGGCAACGTACTGCCGGCCTTAACCAAGGACAATACGGACAGAAACCGTACATCGCCGTTTGCCTTCACCGGCAACAAGTTTGAGTTCCGCATGGTCGGTTCTGCGCAGTCCATCGCAGGCCCCAACGTAATTTTAAACACCATTGTTGCCGAAGCGCTGGAGGAGTTTGCCGCCAAATTAGAAACCGCGGCCGATTTTGATGCCGCAGTGGTAAACCTCATCCGCGAAACAGTCATCGCGCATAAACGCATCATCTTCAACGGTGACGGTTATACCGATGCCTGGGTTGAAGAGGCCAAATCGAGGGGGCTTTTAAACCTGAAATCCACGCCGGAAGCACTGCCTTACATGGTAAAGGACAAAAACATCAGCCTGTTTGTAAAACACGGCATCTTTACCGGGGCAGAAATCCGCAGCCGTCTGGAAATTTCTCTGGAGGGCTACAGCAAAGCCATCCGCATTGAAGCGCTGGCAATGCTTGAGATGCTGTTTAAAGACATTTTGCCCGCCGCGTCCGCTTACAGCACGGACCTGACCACAGCGGCACAGGGCAAAAAGGCTCTCGGCATTGCCGGATGCTTTGAAACGGAGCTGGCAGGTAAAATCGCAACGCTTTCAAGCCTGCTTTACACAGATGCAGAAAAATTAAAGCTGGCTTTGGCAGACGTTGTTAAAACATCCGCACAGGCGGAGGCAGATTACTACCACGACGTTGTTTTAAAACGTATGGGCGAACTGCGCGAGGCGGCGGACGAGCTGGAAGTTCTGATGGGCGGCAAATACCTGCCGTACCCGACTTACAGTGATTTGCTGTTTGGCGTAAACTGAATAACCTTTTACTTTGCACAACGGGGTGTATCTTAAACGGTACACCCCGCTTGTTTTATATTCAGAAAGAAGGGCTGAAAATGAGGGGTTTGATATATGGCTTAATGGCTGCGGGCGTGCTTTTGGGACTGCCGGGCACTGTGCTTGCGGCGGAAGGCGCGCCTGCCGTTGATACGGGCGACACGGCGTGGGTGCTGATGAGTGCGGCGCTTGTCATGCTGATGACGCCGGGGCTGGCGTTTTTTTACGGCGGCATGGTGCGCAGCAAAAACGTGCTGACGACGATTATGCAAAGCTTTTTTATTGTGGCGATGGTAAGCGTGCAGTGGCTGGTGTTTGGCTTCAGCCTGGCCTTTGGGCCGGACGTAAACGGGCTGATTGGCGATTTAAGCTGGGCGGGGCTGGCAGATACCGCGCTGTTTGCCGTACCTTACGCCGATTACAGCGCGACAGTGCCGCTGTTTGCGTTTGCGGCGTTCCAGTGCATGTTTGCGGTAATAACGGCGGCGCTTATCACCGGCGCTTACGCGGAACGCTTTAAGTTCCCTGCGTTTGTACTGTTCAGCTTTTTGTGGACGACGCTGTTGTATGACCCGATGGCGCACTGGGTGTGGGGCGCAGGCGGCTGGCTGCGTGATTTGGGCGCGCTGGATTTTGCGGGCGGCACGGTTATCCACATTTTAAGCGGCGTCAGCGGCCTTGTGGCGTGCATTATGCTGGGTAAGCGCAGCGGTAAGGGCGTGGTGCCCATGCTGCCGCATCATTTGCCGATGACGGTGTTGGGCGCGGCGCTTTTATGGTTCGGCTGGTTTGGTTTTAACGCGGGCAGCGCGCTTGGCGCTAACGGTCTTGCGGCAGGCGCGTTTGTGGTAACGCAGGCAGCGGCAGCGGCGGCAACCTTATCGTGGGTAGCGGCAGAATGGCTTACAAGCGGGTACCCAACCATGCTCGGCGCGGCCAGCGGCTGCATTGCGGGCTTGGTTGCCATCACGCCTGCGGCGGGCTTTGTAACCGTTGTGCCTGCGGTGCTTATCGGCGCAATCGGCGGCGTGCTGTGCTTTACGGCGGTGGCCTACGCTAAAAACAAACTTGGCTACGACGATGCGCTGGACGCTTTTGGCGTACACGGCGTTGGCGGCACCTGGGGCGCACTGGCAACCGGGCTTTGGGCAACCAAACAGGCTAATGCCGCCGGTGCGGACGGGCTGTTTTACGGCAACCCGCACCAGCTTTATGTGCAGGCGGTAACGGTTGTTGTCGCCGTTGTGCTGGCGGTTGTGGGTACTTACGTTATCTTAAAAATCGTCGGCGCGGTAACAGCCCTGCGCGCGGACGCTGCCGAAGAAGAAAGCGGGCTTGACATCGTCGAGCACGGTGAACGCGCTTACAGGCAAAGCATCATAAACGGCACGCCGCTGACCAATCTTACTGTGCAGCAGCAGCCGGTGTTTGTAAATAATCCCGCCGTGGCGGATAAATAAACGGAGGCAGTTATGAGACCGATTACCAAAATTGATATTATTACCCGCACCGAAAAGCTGGACGAGCTGAAGCTGGCGTTTGCCGAAATTGGCGTGACGGGCATAACGGTGAGCCAGGTGTTTGGCTGCGGGCTGCAAAAGGGGCACCGCGAGGTGTACCGCGGGCAGGAGTACGACATTAATCTGGTGCCGAAGGTGAAGATTGAAACCGTGGTGTGCGAGGTGCCGGTGGACGAGGTTTTGCGTGTGGCGCAGAAGGTGCTGAAAACCGGGCAGCCCGGCGACGGCAAAATCTTTATTTACCCGCTGGCCAATGCCGTTAAAATACGCACCGGCGAACAGGGTGAAGCGGCGATAATTGATGACCATAAGTGATAGCTGAGTCGCCACTTAGTGCCGAGCTGTAAGCGAAGGCAATAAGTGTGACAGCGAAGCTACGCAAATTTTGCGACTGAATAGGGAGCAAAATTCACGGTCCTTATAAAACTTATAAGCAAAACTAATAAATTCTTTGAAGTCTCCACCTTTCATTGGCACTGCGTGCTTTAATTGCCGCAGTGCCTTTTCTTAGCTGAGTCGCCACCTTAGCGGCACCATTTATTTTTCGAACTTTTTTGGAACACATTCCGAAAAAACTTGAAATATAAAAGTTTTAGGAATAAACTCCTAAAAATATGCAAAATTTGAATTTTATGTTATAATTAAGCATAAAATAATTTAAAGGCGGTGCAGTTATGATAGAACGCAAAGAATATATGGACTGGCTGAAACGCTGGCAGGGGCAGCAGTTGATAAAAGTTGTTTCCGGCGTGCGCCGCTGTGGCAAGTCGACGATGTTTTCCATGTTCAAAAATGAGCTGTTGAAGCAGGGCGTAACAAAAGAGCAGATAATCTCCATCAACTTTGAAGATATTGATTATGAAGATTTAACTGATTACCGCACATTGTATGCGTATATTAAAGAACGGTTGCTGGCTGATAAAATGAACTACATTTTTTTGGACGAAATTCAGCATGTAGTCAATTTTGAAAAAACAGTTGACAGTTTATTTATTAAAAATAACTGTGATGTATATATTACCGGCTCCAATGCTTATTTTATGTCCGGCGAACTGGCAACATTGCTTTCCGGGCGTTATGTGGAACTGAAAATGCTGCCGTTGTCATTTAAAGAATTTTGCGGAGGGCTTGATGAAGCGCGGCAGGCTTTGACTAAAGCGCAGAAATTTAATCTGTATGTGCAAAACGGGTCGTTCCCATATACGCTGCGGTTAAATAACAGCAGCGAAAATACGGAATATCTGCGTGATATTTTTAATTCTATTTTGCTGAAAGACGTTGTTGCGCGATTAAAAATTGGTGACGTGAAAACGCTGGAAAATATTACTAAAGTGCTGATGGATAGTATAGGCAGCGGCATTTCTGCCAATAAAATTGCCAATACGTTAAAATCGGCCGGCAAAAGCACGGATGCCAAAACGGTAGAGCGTTATATCAGAGGGCTTACCGACAGCCTGCTGATGTATGAAGCGCCGCGCTATAATATTAAAGGCAGGCAGTATTTAACAACACTCAGTAAGTATTATACTGTCGATACAGGTTTGCGTAATTTGCTGGTAAAAAAAGCTGATACAGATATCGGGCATCTGCTGGAAAATATTGTTTATCTTGAGCTTTTACGCCGCTGTGAAACTGTTTGCGTTGGCAAAAACGACAATAGTGAAGTTGACTTTGTAACTTTTAACGGCGAACAGACTGCGTATTATCAGGTAGCGGCAACAACGCTTGCGCCGGAAACTTTAAAGCGTGAACTTTCTGCTTTTAAAAATATTGCCGATAATCATCCCAAATATCTTTTGACTTTGGACGAAGTTTTTGCGGAAGCTGATTATGACGGTATCAAAAAGTTGAATGTTATCGACTGGTTATTGTAATAGAGTGTAATTATTGGAATTTATTCCAATAATTACACGAAAACATAAAGTTTTTGGAATGAAATCCTGAAATTTACAAACAAATCTGATGGTGATTATGCTATAATTAAAAGGCTTAATTTATTTTTTGGAGATTGGCTGATGAATCTTTTATATATCGCCGTGGGCGGTGCTATTGGCGCTGTGCTGCGTTACCTTGCGGGCAATGCTGCCGTAAGGTATTTTACGCAGCTGCCTTACGGGACTTTTATTATTAACATAGCAGGTTGCTTTTTAATGGGTCTTTTAATGACGCTGATTGTGGATAAGGTCCTGCTGCCGCCGGTATGGCGCCTGTTTTTGTGCGTTGGGGTTTTGGGCGGGTTTACTACATTTTCGTCCTTCGGTTATGAAGTTTATACGCTTTTGGCGGAGGGCAATCTGGCTTACGGCTTTTTATATGCGGCTTTAAGCTGCCTGCTTGGCGTTTTGGCAGCGGCTTTAGGTGCATTACTGGTCAAAATTTTATTTTGATTTTGCTTAAGGGGAGGCGTGCTGCCTCTCTTTTTTATGCGCCCGGCAGGTACTGCTGCTACCGTACGGTAGTAGTTAGGGAACAAGGTAGATTATATATAATAATCTTTTAATTAACTTGGAACAAGGTTTGAACGTAGATGGCAAAGAAAAGATAAAGAGAAAAAACAGACAAAAAAGAGAAAAGAAAAGAAACGTACACCCACATAAACGGCGGCAAGGGCAAAAAATTAACCCTGCCGCCAAAAATTTTTTTACGGCAGCGGCAAAACAAAATTTTTACCCGCAGGTTAATTTTAAAACGGCAAACACGTTTATATGGGTGTAAGGGCAAACAACAAAAACAAAATCAGCCCGCAGAAAGGAGCCGGTAAAATGGCAGCACAAAAAACAGTATTATCCCAAACTATGGCAATCAACGTGGAGGACGGCTTTGATGACGAAGGCGGCGCGAAAACCAAGGCGCATACCTATTCGGGCATCAAAAAAGACGCTTCTGCTGATGAGCTTGTTAAAGCTGGTGCGGCGCTGGGCAGCCTGATGGAAAACGAAGTTGTGAACATCGTCGTAACCGAAAAAGCCGAAGTTGCCGAAGCTGAGTAATGAAGGAGGAATTTGAAGATGGAAAAAGTATTGCAGCTTGTATTTAAAAAAGCAGACGGCAAGCAGAAAGTGCTTAACGTAACCGACCCGCGCGAAGGCGTAAACGGCGAGGAAGCACGCACTGCCATGCAGAACATTGTTGACAGCGGTGTGTTTAGCGCCGACGGCAATGCGCTGACCGAAGTTGTGGAAGCGCGCCTGCGCAGCACCGACGTAACCGTACTTAAATAAGTCATGGACGCGGAGCTTATTTTCAGCCAGCTGGCGAACTTCGGGTTTCCGGTAGTGCTTTCGTGGTACTTACTTGTACGCATGGAAAGCAAGCTGGACAAACTGACCGAAAGCATCGCCACGCTGACCAACACCATAACCCGCAGCGCAGCCTAACAGCACGCTTGCGCGGATAAAAAAACAGCCTGACGCAGATAGCGCCGGGCTGTTTTTGTTTATTTCTTCTGTTTTCTGATTTCCGTTACCGGCACGCCGCCGATGCCCCAGTTATCCGTGTCAACTTCGTCGATAACGACAACGGTGGTGGCTGTGTTTTTGTTCAGCACGCGGTGCAGAAGCTCCGTTGCGCCTTCAATAAGCTGCTTTTTCTGCTCCGGCGTAACATTGCCTTCGCGCGTAATTTTAATGTTAACGTATGGCATAAAATCACCCCTTTACAGCTATATTATAACATAAAAATCATCTGCGCCGGGCGCGATAAAACGTAATTTGCCTTAATCCGCGCAAGCGAATATAATAGGCAGTGGGAGTTGATATTATGCAGTACAGGCTGGTGCGCACGGATAGGCGCACACTGGCGATAACGATAGACGGCGGGGGCGAATGTGTGGTGCGCGCGCCCATGCGCATGCCGCAGCGCGAGATAGAAGCGTTTGTGGCGGAAAAGGCGGCGTGGATACTTGCCAAGCAGCGCGAAATGCAGCTAAAAAGCAGCAAAGCGCAGCACTTGCAGCCGATATTAAAGGACGGCGCGGAATGGAACATTGCCGGGCGCATGGTAGTTCTGCGTTTTGTTAGCGGCGTGCCTAAAAATTACGCCCGCTTTACGGAGTCGGCACTGGAATGCAGCTGCGAGATAAGCGAAAAGGCTTTAATTAAATTTTTAAAACAGTTCGCCAAAGATTATTTTATATGGCGCGTTAGTGAATTTGCTGCAACTGCCCACGCAAAGCCGCATGAAGTAAAGGTGAGCGAAGCGCAGGCACGGTGGGGCTCGTGCAGCGCGCAGAACGTGCTGAACTTCAGCTGGCGGCTTATTTTTGCCCCGCCCGCGCTGATTGACTACGTTGTAGTGCACGAACTGTGCCACATCGGCTGCATGAACCACAGCCCCGCCTTCTGGCAGCGCGTCGCCGCCATAATGCCCGATTACGCTATCAGACGCAAACAGCTGAAAGAGTGTGGCTATATGCTTAAATGGTTCAGGTGAAAATGGATAAAACGCCGCTGATTTATGTCGGCGGTTATTTTATTTGTGAACACTGTTAAAAATAAGCGTGTAAGCGGCGGTAATAGTTTTTGTTTAAGCGCAGATGTGGTATAATTATAATGTTATAGAATGCTTACAAGGCTTTTGTTAATAATTTACCGGTGAGGAGCGGGATTATGAATAAAAAACTTCTGGCTGCCGTGTGCCTGGCTGCGGCAACAACTTTAAATACTGCCTGGGCAGATGATTACACCAGCGGCGACGGCAGATACGAAGAACCGAATTTTGATATGAACTTGACGCAGGAGGAAGCGGCTGCCGTTAAAGACGATAAAGATGTTACTGAAGCGAAAGACGGCGAAGAAAAAGCCGCGCCGCTGCCGATAACGATGACAGGCGAATATGCCAGCTATGATTCCGTAAGCGGCGATTTTGTTGCCGAAGGCAATGTTGTAATTACGCAGGGCACCGAAACCTTAAAAACAGTGCGCGCCGAAGGTAATATGAAAACCGGCGACGTATGGCTGAAACAGGGCGGTACTTTGGTAGAGCCCAAAACCGTTATGAATGGTGAATGGGCATACTACAATTTTAATAATAAAACCGGTGAGATTAAAAAGATAGACGGCAAGGGCGGCAAGGATTATTTCCGCGCGCCGCACGCAACGATTTACCCGGATAAAATGGTCGTTGACCAGGGCGGAGAAATGTCTCGCTGCCCGGCAGTGGAGCACACGCCGTGCCTTTTGATTACGGCCGATACCTTTGAAATTTACCCGCACGAAAAAATGGTAGCGCACGACGTAAAGGTATATGTTAAAGGCAAGCATGTTTACTCCCGTGATACCTGGGTAAATGAACTGGGCAAAGATAGCGCGTCGCGTATTATGCCGACAATAGGCTATGACGGTGACGACGATAAAGGCATGTATATCCGCCTGCGCTATGATTATGATATTGATGAAAAGACAAATTTACATGCGGAACTGCCGTATTACAGCGAAGGGCATTTCAAACCTGTTGCCGAAGTTAAACACGACCAGCGCAATTATTATTTAACTTTCCAAAACGGCTGGTATGAAGAAGACGACGAATGGGTAAGAAAGCAAATGGAATTTGGCTTCCATTATAAACCGCATTATTTTATTGACGGTATACCTGTTACTTACAGCGCGTATGCAACCCGCGGCCTGTGGAAGAACGATGAAACGGGCATTAAAAGCTGGCATACGGAATACGGCGTATTTTTAAACCATGACCGTATTTATCTGTTCAATTCGCCTTATACCTTCCTTGATTTAAGAGTTGGTAAAAAGTGGACGGATGAAAGCCGTACCGATGAAACAACCAACACTATGGTTTATAATGCAACATTAGGACAGCAGATAAGTGATAAATGGAACACTTGGGTTGGTTATTACCGTGAAAAAGAAACAACCAGCCTGTTTGATCTGGATCAGCCGGATATGGAACGCGAGCTGCGCAACGGCATCAGCTACAAGCCTGATGACAAGAACACATTTACCGTTGTTAACCGTTATGACATGGGGCAGCACAGAAACTACGAAACCGTTTATACATGGCAGCACCGCTTCTGCTGCTGGGCAATCAGCTTTGAGTATGAGCAGGAACATTTTGACGGCGGCAGCAACGACTGGACCATTAAGTACGAATTTTTGAACTGGTAACGAGGTGACTTATGGATATTATTAAAGAGCGTTTTGCCGAGCACATCGCTTTGGCGCAGCAGGTTGCAGCAAGCGGCATTATGCAGCAGGTTGCCGGTGCCGCTGACATCATCAAAAAAGCGCTGGCAGGCGGGCATAAGGTGCTGTTCTGCGGTAACGGCGGCAGCGCTGCCGACAGCCAGCATCTGGCGGCGGAATTTGTCGGGCGCTTCCAGAAGGAGCGCAAGGGCATTGCCGGTATCGCGCTGACGGTGGATACTTCCATCCTGACTGCCGTTGCCAACGATTACGGCTACGACCGCGTGTTCTCCCGTCAGGTAGAGGCGTTGGGACAGCCGGGCGACGTTCTGGTAGGCATTTCTACCAGCGGCAACAGTAAAAACGTGCTGGCGGCTATCGCCGAAGCCAAAGCTAAAGGTATGTCCTGCATCGGCATGACGGCCGAGGGCGGCGGCAAAATGAAGGACGAGTGCGATATCTGCATCGCCATTCCGTGCCCGGTTACGGCGCGCGCGCAGGAGATGCACATTTTAATCGGCCATATTATTTGCGAACTGGTGGATGGTGAATAATGTCACAGTTAAGCTGCACCAATTTTTTAGCAGAAAAAATACAACAACTTAAAATTGCCGTTATCGGCGATGTGATGCTGGACCGCTATTTTTACGGCGAGGTTAAGCGCATTTCGCCGGAAGCGCCGGTGCCCGTCAACAAGGTAACGCGCATTACTTCCGTGCTGGGCGGCGCGGCCAATGTGGCTGCCAACCTGGCGCACCTGGATTGCAAGGTCTACGTCGGCGGCGTGACTGGCGACGATGAAAACCGCCGCCTGCTTGAGAAAATGATGGCGGAAGCCGGTATTGATTACAGCGGCCTGATTAAATCGGACAAGCGCGCCACCATTACCAAAATGCGTATTTTGGGCGCCAAGCAGCAAATGCTGCGCCTTGATTTTGAAGAAGTCGGCGATATGTCCGAGGACGAAACGGAGCGCCTCAGCGCATGGCTGCGTGGCTTGATTGACGGCGGCCTTGACGGCATTGCCATTTCGGATTACGCCAAGGGTGTTTGCTCGCATAACTTTCTGCAATGGGTTATCGCCACGGCGGAACAGCATAACATACCGGTGCTGGTCGACCCGAAGGGCGCGGACTGGACGAAGTACAGCGGCTGCACCTTTATTACCCCTAACCTTAAGGAAATGTGCGAAGCGGCGCACGAAACCGTACCTAACGAGGATGAACCGGTGCTGCGACTTGCGCGCGACGCCGCTAAAACCTACAATATTAAAAATGTAGTCGTTACCCGCAGTGAAAAGGGCATGACGCTGGCAGGTCAGAACGGGCTTGTCATCAACGCACCCGCAACGGCGCTGGACGTTTTTGATGTATCCGGCGCAGGCGACACTGTTGCCGCAACTTTGCTGGCCGGTGCAGCAGGCGGGCTTGATTTAAACGACGCTGTTTACATGGCCAACCGTGCGGCAGGTATTGTTGTCGGCAAGGTTGGCACTTACCCGGTACACCGCGATGAACTTTTAAAGGACCTGCTTGCCGAGCAGCGCAAGGATGGCTACGGCTACCGCACTTTAAGCTGGCAGGAGATTGAATCCTTAGCCAATACCTGGCGTGCCTGCGGCGAAAAAATCGTTTTCACCAACGGCTGCTTTGATATCCTGCATGTGGGGCATGTGTCCTACTTAGAGCAGGCGGCGAGATTGGGCAAGCATTTAATTGTTGGGCTTAACACGGACGCATCCGTTAAGCGTTTAAAGGGCGCAACCCGGCCGCTGAATCACGAGCTTGACCGCGCGCGTGTTTTATCCGCGTTAGCGTGTGTTGACGCTGTTGTATTGTTTGGCGAAGATACGCCGACAGAACTGATTAAAAAAATCCGCCCCGACATTTTGGTTAAGGGCGGCGATTATAAACCCGAAGAAGTTGCCGGGCGCGAATACGCCGGCGAAGTACAGATTATTAAATTCGAGGACGGCTATTCCACAACCGGCCTTTTGGAAAAAGTGGCACAGCTTGTGAAGGAGGGCAAATTATGATTATTGTAACCGGCGGCGCCGGATTTATCGGCAGCAACATTGTTAAAGGGCTTAATGAACGCGGCCGCGACGATATTTTGGTGGTCGATAACCTTACCAACATGGTAAAATTCAAAAACATTCAGGGCTTAAAGGTTATGGATTACATGGACAAGATTGATTTTGCCGAAGCGCTGAAAGCAGGTAAATTTGCCCATGAAAAAATTGACGTTATTTTCCATGAGGGCGCGTGCAGCGACACGATGGAATACAATGGCAAGTACATGATGCAGAACAACTTTGAATACACCAAAAACCTGATGCATTTTGCCATGGACAGAAAAATTCAGATGATTTATGCTTCGTCCGCTTCTACCTATGGCAGCGGCGCGCACGGCTTCAGCGAAAAGCCGGAATGCGAGGAAGCGCTGAACGTTTATGCATTTTCCAAACTGTTTTTTGATAACTATGCCCGCCGTTATTTTGACAAAATGGACAGCCAGCTGGTTGGCCTGCGTTATTTTAATGTTTACGGCCCGCAGGAAAATCACAAGGGCAAAATGGCTTCCATGGTCTTCCAGATGTACAACCAGTGGAAGGCCGAAGGCAAGGTTAAACTGTTTGAAGGCATCGACGGCTACGGCAACGGCGAACAGACCCGCGACTTTATCTACGTTAAGGACGTTGTTAAGGTTAACTTCTTCTTTTGGGACCACCCGGAACTGCGCGGCGTTTACAATTGCGGCACCGGCCATGCGCATACCTTCAACACGCTGGCTAAAGGCGTGTTGAAACATTTCGGCAGCGGTACTCTGGAATACATTCCGTTCCCGGATGTTCTGCGTGGCAAATACCAGAGCTACACTCAGGCTGACCCGACGAAACTTCTGGCAGCGGGTTACGATGGCGGCTTCACCGATATCGAAGACGCAGTAGACGAATACTGCGCACTTTTGGACAAAACCGGCGGGTACTACACCTATGAAGCTTAAGGCTGCGTTTTTCGACCGCGACGGCGTGCTGAACGTCGATAAGTCGTACTTATATAAAATTGAAGATTTGGAATGGATTGACGGCGCCAAAGAAGCGCTGGCCTATTTAACGCAGCATGGTTACAGCGTTTTTGTGGTGACCAACCAAAGCGGCATCGCCCGCGGTTATTACAGCGTTGACGATATGGAAAAGCTGCATGATTTTATGGCGCAGCAGGTGGCTGCGGCAGGCGGTAAAATCGAAAAATTTTACTACTGCCCGCATCTGCCGGAAGGCAAAATTGCGGAATACGCCGTTGAATGCGATTGCCGTAAACCCAAGCCGGGGCTGATTCTGCGCGCGTTTGAAGAATATGATATCGACAAGGACGCCGCCTTTTTAATCGGCGATAAGCCGCGCGATGTGGAATCCGCGGAAGCGGCAGGCATTAAAGGCTATTTATTTAGCGGCGGTAATTTACTAAACTTTGTTAAAGAGATAGTTGGCTGATGGAATATAAAAATATTTTACTTATTAAAATGAGCTCGCTGGGCGATATCCTGCACTCGCTGCCGTTTGCGGCGGCTTTGCGCGGGCGGTTTCCCCATGCCAGAATAACGTGGCTGGTGCACCCTCAGTTTGCCGGCTTTTTGCCGGACCCGCCCGTTATCGACGAGGTCATTTATTTTGATAAGGTAAAATTTAATAAAATGGGCCTGTGTGATAAGCTGCATTATTTTAAGGAGATGCGCCGCCTTTTGCACAGCAAGCATTTTGATTTGGTCATTGACTTGCAGGGGCTGTTTAAAAGCGCGGTGCTGGCTGCCATCAGCGGGTGTGATAACCGTATTGGCTACTGCGAAATGCGCGAGGGCAGTAAATTCATCAGCCGCCCCATTACTGGCGCGCATAAGAGTGACCATGTTATTGAGCGCTATCTTGACGTTGCCCGTTATCTGGGCGCTGAAGTTGACGGAATAGAGTTCCCGCTGCCGGATTTGACGAAGGAAAGCCAATCCGTGGCGGAAAAATTACAAAATAAAGGTCTTAACGGGGATTACGTTGTTATGGTGCCGGGCGCACGCTGGGAAACCAAGGTGTGGCCGCCGGAAAATTACGCTAAACTGGCGGAAATGCTTATTGCCGGTGGCAAAAGTGTGGTGTTGGCGGGCGGACCTGACGATGCGCCTAAGGGCAAAGCGATTGCGGAAAAGTGTAAATCCGCTAAGCTCATCAATTTAATCGGGCAGACTTCGCTGCGGGAGCTGGCGGCGCTAATTAAGGGCAGCAGCTTTTACATCAGCGGCGATACCGGGCCTCTGCACTTTGCGGCGGCGCTCAAAAAGCCGCTTATCGCCATGTATGGCCCGACCAAGGCCGACCGCACCGGCCCTTACGGCAGCGATAACAGCACAGTTATTATCAGCCCGGCCAAATGCGCAGGCTGCCTTAAAAAGCATTGCAGCGACTGGCACTGCATGTACGATATTACGCCCGAGATGGTGTTTGAAACTTATACCAAAAAGCGTGGGGAGATGAATTAAATGGTTGAACTGAACGGAAAGAAAATACTGGTTACCTTTTTAATGCATCTGGGCGACCTGACGCTGATGACGCCGTTTATTCACGCCCTGCGCAAAGCCGCGCCTGACAGCAATATCACCATGCTGGTTGATGAAAAGTTGAAGGACGTGGTGCTTTTTAACCCGTATTTGGATGAAGTTATTACGATTGACAAAAAAGGGCGCGACAACAGCATTCTGGCGCTTATCGCCTGCGCGCGCCAGTTAAGCAAGCATAATTTTGACGTGCTGATAAACCTGCACCCCAACGAGCGCTGCTCCTTTATCGACGCGGTGACAAGCGTTAAGCTGCGCACCGGCACGGCGCACAGCATTTTTAAATGGCGTTGGGATGTGTTTACGCCGCTGGACCGCAGCATGCACGCGGCGGATATGTATCTGGACGTGCTGACGCAGCTGGGCGTTAAAAATCTTACGCACAACGGGCTGGAGATTTTCCCCGGCGAGCGCCATATCGAAGAAGCCAATACTTTTTGGAGGGAACACGGCGTAACGCCGGAGGACAAGCTGATTGGCTTTAACATCGGCAGCGCAGTGGTTACCAAGCGTTGGGCGCCGGAGCGTTTTGCCGAGGTGGCTGACCATTTTGCAAACAGCGGCTACAAGGTTGTGTACTTTGGCGGCGCGATGGACGAAGAAATGGTGCAGGACGCCGTCAGCCACATGAAAACAACGCCGGTTATCGCAACGGGCGCATTTGGTATAGGGGGCTTGGCCGCAGCCATGCGCAGGTGCAGCCTGATTATCACTAACGACAGCGGACCGATGCACGTCGCGATCAGCCAGAAAGTGCCCATTGTGGCAATGTACGGGCCGAGCAACCCCAAACTGTACGGGCCTTATACCAAAGACGCCGTTATCGTAACCGCACAGCCGCCGTGCCAGGGCTGCGCAGGCGGCATGAAGCACAAATGCAGCGACATGCAGTGCATGACCCGCCTTACCGTCGCACAGGTCATTGCCGCAGCAGAAGAAATGTTGGAAAGGGAGATATAAAAATGTTTAAAAAAATAATTTTAAAAAATTTTCGTGGATTTAAAGATTTTGAATCTCCGCTTACGCCTATTACTATTTTTGGTGGAAAAAATAATTCTGGTAAATCAAGTTTGTTAGAAGCAATTTTATTTGTGTTTTCTCATCATGATCCAAATTGTTTTTTTCAAATGAATTTTTTGAGGCATATGAATGATCAACCATTATTTACTCCTGAAAGATTGTGGGAACCTTTATTTTATAACTTTGATACAACGCAAAAATTAAATATTATTTTAGAAAATGATAAATCTAAAAATAATGAATTAGTTTTGCAAAAAAATGTTAGCATTTCATCTAATAATGAAAGCAATGTCAATGATGTAAAAAATACATTTATACAAACAGGTACTGCTGCTTTTAATTATCCGCTTCAGTTTTCTTATCAATCGGAAAATATAGTGGAGAAAGGGAATTATAGTATTTTTAATAATACTGTAAACATTAACTATACTAAAAAAAATGAAAAAGATTCAGCTAATTTTAAAATAGTATTGATATTTAAGCCAGAAACAATGATGTCAGCTAATTTGTTAGCACAATGGTTTGGACAGTTGGTTTTAAATGATAAAAAAGAATTAATTATAAAGGCATTGCGAGTATTTGATAACAATATAATAGATGTTCAAACAATAGTAAAAGGTGCTTTTGGTTATTTATATGCAACTTTTGATGATGGGCGAAAGATGCCGGTTTCGTATATGGGTGATGGTATTAATAGAATGTTGAATATGTTGCTCGGTATTATGTCAGCACCCAATGGTGTAGTTTTAATTGATGAAATGGAGAATGGCTTCCATTATAGTATGTATCAAAAGTTGTGGGAAATTTTAGGTACTGCTGCTATTGAGAACAATTGTCAGCTTATTATTAATACACATAGTTGGGATTTATTAAATGGAGCTGTTAAAGGATTAAAAAATGATGGTTTATTAGATAAATTATCATATGTAAGATTAGGGAAAAGTGCGGAAGAAATTAAAGCACATATTTTTGATAATAGCCTTGTAGAATTTGCATTAAAAAATGAAATGGAGGTAAGATAATGTCCAAAATTTCATTGAATGGTAATCCAGCATTATTACTTTGTGAAGGTATAGATGAAGCTAAATTTTTAATATATTATATTCAATATTTAATTAAATGCGATTCTTCTTTTAATAAAATAGAAGTTTTAGATTTTGGTGGTGTAAGAGATTTAACAAAATATTTGCAAATTTTATCACAACAAGATGGATTTGAGAAGGTACGTACAATTGCTATAATACGTGATGCTGAGAATGATTGGGAAGCAGCGTTGCAAAGTGTAGAAAATAGTATTAACCATAGTGGTATAGATAAAAAATTGTTTAGTGATAGGCCATATTATCTTTTGCCAATGCCTAAAAAAGACGGAGTTTGGCAAAACGGAACATTAGAAAATTTATGTTTAGATATTTTAAATATGAATGTAAATGATAATTTTGTTAATTATTCTACTTTAAATTATAGTCGAGAATATATTTATAATATAGAAAAGAAAAATAATTATAATTTATCAAGGCAGCATAAAAATTTATTACATGCGTATTTTTCGGCAACTAATAGATTTGTTAACATGAAAATAGGCGAGGCAGCGCGCGCACAGGCATTTGATTGGGATAGTAAAAATTTATCAAACTTGAGGGAATTTTTAAATGTTCTAGTTGATTGTTGTAGAGAGTAGTGTTTTATAATCGAGGATAAAAATGCAGAGATTTCAAATCTTTTGGCATAATTTACAGCAAGACTTAAAAATATTTTTATACTTCATAATCCTGTTCAGCGCGTTCAGGCTGGCTTTTCTGGGTATTTTCCATACCTATCTTGCTTCCTGCCCCTGGCAGGATATTTTTCTGTGCCTGTGGTACGGCTTCCGCTTAAGCCTTAAAACGGCAGGCATGATTGCGCTTATCGGCTTTGCATTTACAACGCTGCCGCAGCTTGCGCTGATGAAATGGCCGTCGGAGCCGATACGCAAAGTATGGGGCACAGCGGCAGTTTTGGTGTTTACCATAGCCTTTTTTGCGCGCATACCGTACTTTGAAATTTTCAATTCCGGTTTTAACATTATGCTGATTAACGGCGCGCATGACGATTGGGGCGCGATTGTAGATACAGCCGTCAACGAATACGGTCTGTTATGGCGTTTGCCTTTGGCAATACTTACGGCAGGCGTATTGGCATGGCTGCTGTTTAAGCTGCTGAAATTAAAAACGCGCCCGGCACAGATAGCAGGACGCAAAAAGCTTTGGATTGCAGTTGCAAGGGTAGTAATTGTACTGCCAATATTTTTTGTGTTTGTGCGTTTCGGGGGGGCATTTGACTTTGCCCATTCCATTAACTGGGAAAGTGCCGAGCGTTTAAAATCGGCTTTTCTAAACGAGAACATTCTTGATGACGGTCAGGCTTTTTACCGCGTTTATCAAATTTATAAAGAACAGAAAAAATTAACCAATGTTAATATCTCACCGGAAGAAATCCGCAAAGATATCGCCGTTTTGGGCGGTAATCCGCAGGCGGCGACGATTGAAGAAGCCTTTAAACGGCAGGTAAGTGTGCCCAAACTTGCCCAACAGCCGGATAATGTTATTGTAATTTTGGGCGAAAGTTATGCCCTGTGGCCGATGCTGCCAAAATATCAGGCAATGGGGATGACAGATGAAGCGCTGCGCATGTCAAACAGCGATAATAGTTGCCAAACTTCACTGATGCTGGCACACGGCAGTGGTACAATGCCTGCGGTTAACGGCTTTGTAACCGGCCTTGCCGAAGCAGGCTTAACGGAAGAAACCGTGCCGGAGAGCTATAAAACTAAATACGGCACCGGCATAGGGAAGATTATGAAAGATGCCGGTTATACAACGGTATTCTGGTACGGCGGCATGCCTTCGTGGCGCAATATTAAAAACTATGTGCTGGCGCAAAATTTTGACGAATGTTATTGTGCGAGCGATTTTAATTACGAAGGCGGCAATGCCTGGGGCTGCTCGGATAAAACGCTGTTCAGCAGGGTGTATGATTATATCGACAGCCATCCAAAGCAAAAAACTTTCCACATTATTTTAACAACCAGCAATCATCCGCCCTATACTATTGACGTGGCAGCGGAAGGGTTTGATAAAAACAAAGTGCTGCAAAATCTGCCGGACGATATCAGCAGCGACAGTGAAACAATTAACGAGCTGGGACACATCTGGTATGCCGATATGGCGATGGGCAGCTTTGTGCGTCAAACTGAAAAACTAAGGCCGGATACCCTGTTTGTGGTAACCGGCGACCATGCAGAGCGCTTTACCTTCAGCGAAGATGTGGATGATAAAACATATTCAGCCATTCCCTGCATAATATACGGGCAGGGCGTGCAGAAAAACTGGCTGCCGGAAAATGCAACCGGATGTGCCATGCAGATAGCGCCAACTCTGGCAGAAATTATTGGCAAACCTGATATGCAGTACAGCAGCATTTTGCCAGGCCTGTTTGTTAATGACAAACCTGTATTTAACCACTGCTTCTACGCATGGGACGATAAAATCTTCGACCTTAACTCCAAAACGCCGGATGACATCAAAGACCGCGCCGACGCAGCAAAGAAAATAACGGCGTGGAGAGTGGTAAGGAGTAATAAGATTGAGTAAAATATGGTATAATTAACTAAAGTTGATTAAGAGGTGAGTTTTGTGTCTAAAGTTTCGGTATTGATTCTAGCAAGAAACGAAGAAAATAATATTAAGGATTGTATTGAAAGCTGTAATTTTGCCGATGAAGTAATAGTTATAGATGATAACAGCACGGACAAAACAAAAGAAATTGCCGAACAATTAGGCGCAAGGGTTATAAACCGCAGTATGAACGGAGATTGGGGTGGTCAGCAGACTTTTGCCATTCAGCAGGCAAAGTATGAATGGATATTCTTTATAGATGCTGACGAGCGCTGTACACCGGAACTTGGCAAAGAAAT
>CASFZG010000020.1 GCA_949299135.1 uncultured Phascolarctobacterium sp. | reverse complement strand
GTCCCTCCGTTGGAGGGCTAACCGCCTACCGTTATGGCAGCACATTTGCTTTATTATAATAACAGAAAAATATAAACCTGTAAAGATACAAAAAGCGCATTCTGCAAATACAGAAATGCGCTTTATTTTTTATTTTCTACTTACAATTAATGACACCGAAGGCTGGCTGATGTTAAACAAATTTGCCAAAAACAACTGCGAAAGCCCTTCATCCTTATACAGGCGCAAGATTTCTTCGTTACGTCCTTCGCGATTTTTAAACGGGTGTACTTCTATTACTTCTTTAGTAATGTTAATTCCGTAATCACGCACGGCAATGACCTTACGTGTACCGTCGCTGTTTTGCAATTTTATTTCCCAGCTGCGCGCACCGGTTTTATTACGCGGAGTATAAAAGCAAAATTCTATTTCACTGCCGTCGGCGGTAATTTCTTTTAAAATATTATCCGGTAATTTTTCGATTTGCATATTTCAGAACACCTTTCAAAAATTATGATTTAATATTATACCGTTCTTAAACCAAAAGGGAGCAGAAGCTCCCTTTTGTTATTTAATTAAGGTTCGTTTCTCTTTGGTAGCTCACTTAAAACTCCCAGCGGAAACCGCCGTTTATCTGCCATGTATTATCAAAATCAGCGCCTAAAGTACGTTCTACATCCGCCCAGAAGAAGCTGTTTTTGCCAATGCTGATATCTGCGCCAAGGCCGATATCAAACCACGTTTCCTGTCCGTCATATTCATCGGTATAACGCTCGGTTGCCGTGCTTAAAGCAATGCCTTTGTCGCCCATAAATTCGTGCATCAAATCGGCTTTAAAATAGTAGTTATCGGTTTTGCCGTTATCTTTTTCATATTCGCGTCCAAGGCGGAAGCCCACACGGCCGATTAAGCTGGTTGCACCGTCCTGGTCAACGGCAATGCCGCTGTCGGATACATAGCTTGCACCGCCGACACGAGCCAGTTGCAGCTGGGTCTGCGGCTCAAAATACCAGCCGCTTTGCATATCATTTTTGCGTCCCCATTCAGCGCTGATACTGCCGAACCACTGGTGATAATCGCCGCCGATATCTTCCATGCCGTTACTGAACATGCCGCTGATGTCATAATCGCTGTTAATGCGGCCGCCGCGCAGAACCAAATCACGGTAATGCCCTTTTTCGCCAATCCATGTATCATACAGGCTTACGGCATAGCGTTTGTTTTCGCCGTCGCCGCTGACGTGCATAAGGCTGGTATCAGCATCTGTGTAGTCAACAGCTACGCCGCGGTAATGTGTGCCGTCATCTTCCTGCACTTCGTTATCAAAGCCAAGCTGGAACATATTGCTGTTAGTTTCAAAGGTATCATTCCAACCGGTTTTGACATGGCGGTAACGTACCCAAACGCCATTATCATCCCCAAGGTAACGTGCTTCACCCATGCGTTTGTTTAAAGTGTCAAGTTCCGTGCCCAAAGCATAGCCTGCATACATTGCACCTTTGGCGGATTCAAAGTTGGCATTGCCTTCGGCAGATTTGCCGGTTACGCCAAGATAAAAATCATCGCCATCTTTAGCTACTTCGTATCCGTAATTGTAAATATTACTTGCACCGCTGGAAACAGCTTGTTTTGTACCGTTAACAGTTACGAAATCAGTTTCACCCTCTGCAACATTGGCAAAATATAATCTATCTTCACCAATTTTCATTTGGTCTAAATGCGCTTTTGAAGCATCAAAATCAATGATTTGGGTAGATTTGCCGTTTGCGTCATCACTCATTTTTTCAATATAAATGTAATCGCTGTTTTCTGTTTCGAATTTATTTCCTTTATTGCTAGCCCAATCTAAATCAACTTTAAAAATACCACCATTACCTTTAAGTTCACCAATAGTTACTTTTTGGTGTTTATTTCCGGCTAATATATCTATAATATCACTCTCATAAATACCATACTTTTGTTTTATATATTCATCTTGTAAAATAACTTTTCCACCTTCAAGAGTAATCGCACTTATTTCAGAGCCTTCATTGCTTGAAATTTGTTCTAAAAATCCTAGTCTATCTTTAAGTTGCTTATCAATTAAAGCATTTAAGGTACCATTATTAGTAATTGATTCATGAACAAGTATATCTTTAATTAAATTAAAAATTTCATCTTGTGATTTTCCAAGTAAAACATTATTATCATAAACCCATTCCGCACCATTAGCTAAAGTTATATTCAATTGGCTGTTTTGCCAATTTTCATCCCGACGTTCACTTCCATACCAATATGAATCAGAAGAATTTAAAGTAACATTAATGCTATTCAATACATTAGTATTATCTTTATCACCTTTAGTCGTATCAATATCGCCAATAATTTCTACTTTATTACCTCTAATAATAATCTTATTATTATCAACAAAAGAATCATCCACATTATTTGTATTTTCTGCGCTGATAGCAGAATTTAATCCTGTAAATCCACCAGTAGCTACAATTTTTACATTATTAGCGTTTATATCAATATTCGAACCACCACTAGCAAAAAGTGCATTATTTTCAAAAGTTTTAATATTATTAAAAACTTTTAAAACTTCATTAGCATATTGTAGTCCACCTATTATTATACCATCTTCATTATTAGCAATATCAGAATAAGTTATATTTTGTATTTTCTGTACTTGTTCTAACGTAATATCATTTTCTATATTATTTACTACACTAAAATCACCATCAGTATTATTCATTGCAAAGTTAGTACCATGTTTTATTATTAAAGCACATGTTGTTTGTGCTTTTGGGTTAACATCAGTCAACAAAACATCCACTGATGGATACTCTACATCCCCTTTATTCTCTATAGATATACCTGTTCCTGACGAATCTGCTATTTCACCTTCATTATATCCCCATTCGAACCCTTCCGCCCATACCGGCACAGCAATACTGCTCAACATTAATCCCATCACAATTGCTTTTTCTAAATTTTTCTTCCCTTTCATCTTCAAGTCCCCTTCCGGTTTGGTATATTTATTACAAAGTTAAGCTTTAGTAAAGTTTAACAGCACATAACAAGTCCTCATCCAGTACTATATGCAATAATATTATACCAAACCGTCTCCCCCCCGCAAGCAAAAGTTCGCACGCTTGCGCCGGCGAACTTTCCTATGGGTGGGAGACTATCCGGCGCCGCAGTGCCGCTCCAGCTTCGCCCGGCGCGGCTTGCGGCTTTTTGCAAACCGTTATTCAGTTATAAAAAGCCGAATTGCAAATTTTATTTGCAATTCGGCAAGGCGTATCGAACGCTTAAAACCAACAACAACAACCAGGGCAAACAAAAAACGAGGCCTGCCTTTCGGCAAGCCTCGTTTTTATTTCTACATTATTTCACATCAGTTTTCCACAGGCCGTGCAGGTTGCAGTATGCGTAAACCGCTACGGGTTTATCGCCGCCGGCAAAGGCAAATTCCGCTGCGGGTTTGTCGCCCGGTTTCAGCGCTTTGCGCTGGCCGCCATGTTCGGTTTCTACATAAATCCACTCAATGTAGTGCGCTTCCAGCATGGGGTGTTCGGCGCTGCCAACCTGTACTTTCAATACGCCGCCTTCCATGGTGTATACCGGCAGGTGTTTTTCCTGCGAGGCTTCCACGGTGTTGGCGGTCAGCTCTGCCATCGGTTCGCCGCAGCAAATAATGGGCACGCCGCTGTTTTTAATCATGCCAACCATGTTGCCGCAATGTTTGCAAACGTAAAATCTTTTTTCCATAACATTCATCTCCTTAAATAACTGCCATTTATTACAAAGCCGCTGCTTTGATTAACCAAGTGCCACGTCCAGTATCATCATTACGGTAAAGCCTACAATAAAACCTATGGTGGATAAATCGGCGCTTTCGTGTTCGCCGCCGCTTTGCGCTTCGGGTATCAGTTCTTCAACCACTACGTAAATCATCGCGCCTGCGGCGAAGGCCAGTGCATAGGGCAAAATGGGCGTCATGTGCGTTACGGCATAAGCGCCCAGCACGCCTGCCATTGGTTCTACCACGCCGCTTGCCTGTCCGTACATAAAGCTTTTAAAGCGGCTTACGCCTTCCCGCCTTAGCGGGATTGAAACCGCCGCACCTTCCGGAAAGTTTTGCAAACCAATGCCCAGCGCCACCGCCATTGCTGCCAAAAGCGATGTGTTATCGCCTGCCGCTGCTGCCGCGCCAAAGGCTACGCCGACGGCAAGGCCTTCCGGTATGTTGTGCAGCGTTATGCTGAACACTAAAAGGATGCTGCGTTTTAAGTGCGTGGGGATGCCTTCGGTCTGGCCTTCTTTGGCAAAAAAGTGGGCGTGCGGCATTACGTGGTCCGCCAGGCACAAGAAGCCTGCGCCGCCCATAAAGCCGATGGCCGCTACCAGCCACGCCGGTATGGGTGCGCTTTCGGCCATTTCGATGGCAGGCTCAAGCAGCGACCAGAAGGAGGCCGCTACCATAACGCCTGCGGCAAAGCCCAGCATCATGTTCAGCACACGTTTGTTGATTTCTTTAAAAAAGAACACCATGCCTGCGCCCAGCGCCGTCATAAACCAGGTAAAGCAGGTTGACGCCAGTGCCAGCAGGACGGGGTCGTTTATTTTTGTTAATAGTTCCATGTGTCACCTCTTGTATCTACTTTAATTATATATCAAAAAATAATTTTTACAATCTGTTTCGGCAAAAAGTGGGCAAATTATTTCCCGGGCAACAGAAAAACGCCCCTGTTGTTCAGAGGCGCTCTTTCTGCTTTATGGAGAAATGGATTGAACATAAACGGGGAGGGCCGTTTATGCAGGGAACAAATTAAGCTTTGGCAAGCAGGCTGCCGATTTCCTTACATTCGGCTTTGGCGGTGTCATCTGGTTCGCCCATGGCAAGCACGCCGGGGTGCAAAAGTTCCGCGCCGTCGGATTGCACTCTGGCTTCCCAATCCTGCATGTAGCTGCCGCCCCAGCCGTAAGAGCCGAACAGCACTACTTTTTTGCCTTTTAATTTATCTTCAAGCATGGTAAAAAAGGGTTCAAATTCAGTTTCTTCCAAAACTTCCGCGCCCATGGCACTGCACCCAAATGCAATTTTATCATAAGCTGTGGCTTCGTCGGGCGTAATATCGCTTACGCTTTTAACAACGGCCTGTGCGCCTGTTTCGGCAATGCCTTCGGCAACGGCTTCGGCCATCATTTTTGTATTGCCTGTTCCGGACCAGTAAATTACAGCTATTTCCATTATATATACCTCCTTTATATGGCAGCGGCGGCAACTTTTAAGGTTGCGCCCGTCTGCAATGCCCGCATCAATTTATCGCGGCACAGCGTGTAAGCGTCAAACAGTTTTTGGGCGCGTTCTGCGTTGCCGTAAACTTTCCAGTAGCCGCAGCATTTAAAGTTGCGCCCTTTGTAACGCTTAAAGCCCTCAATATCTTCCGGCGGATAGCCGAGCGCGATGCCGATTTCATGCGGGAACTCTCCGCCTGCGCTGATTTTTGCGGCAAGCGCGTTTAAGAATTCTCCGGTGCTTATATTTTTATTATAACCGCAGCGTTTTAAATAGTTTTGGCTGATTTGCCTTTGCAGTACCTGCGCAAGCAGTTTTTCATCATACACCAAAATCAGAATATGGCTGCGGCAGCGGCAAAGCAGCTTAAAATTTGTGCCTCGCGCTTTAAACTGGCGGTTGTAGGCTGCCAGCACCTTATCTGCCTGCGGCATTAAATTGGCAGGGCAGCTGAACAGGCTGGCAGGTTTTATGCCGGCAAGCGCCGGAGCTGCATGAAATGCAAAAAATTCGTCTAAATTATTAAAGCCTAAAATTGACTGTGCCATAACATCTCCTAAAAGTAAGACAGCTAACCAAATATTCCTCAGGAGGGGCATTGGTCAAAGCGCAGTTATTTAAGCAGTAATCAAAAGAAGAAGGTTCTTTAGAATACTTGGTTAGCGTTATCTAACTTACATTTGCAGTATAACACAAAAAGATGTAGTTAGCAACACCTAACTACATCTTTTTTACAAAATTTTTATCGTTTGCTGAACAACTTGAACAAATCCGTTTTCTGCTCGCTCATAAATTTATAATCCGGCACGGCTTCTTCCGCTTTTTTGCGGGCGGCTTCCAAGTCGTAAAACACTTCCCACTTGGCGTGGTTTAAAACGTGCGGGTCGGCCAGGCGCAGCAAATACGCCGGGTGATAGGTGGCAATGCAGTCAAACCCCTGCTTTGTTTTAAACCATTTGCCGCGGTCGCGCGTAATGCGCATATCGGGGTTGCCCAGATAGTGCAAAGCTACGCTGCCCAGCGCCACTACAACTTTGGGCTGCAAAATTTCCAGTTCTTTTTCCAGCCAGCGCTGAGCGCAAAAATCGGCTTCGGCAAGGTTAGGCGTGCGATTGCCTTTGGGGCGGCATTTAACAATGTTGGTGGTTATTACCCTGTCGCGCGTCATCTTGGTTGCCCACAATGCTTTATCCAAAAGCTGGCCGGATGGGCCAATCAGCGGGCAGCCGTAATCATCCTCGACGCCGCCGGGGCCTTCGCCCACAAACACTATCGGTGTTTCGGCGCAGCCAAACCAGCCAACAGGCCCTTTGGCAAATTCGCATAATTTACACTGGCGGCATTTGGCAAGCTGCGCGCCCAGTTCTTTCAACGCTTCTTCCTTCAATTTGCGTCATCTCCCAATCTAATCCACTGCGGAGTGATGTTGTAGCTTGTTTTTATAAACGGCAGGCAGTTTTTAAGCTGCGTGCGCCCTTCCTTAACGGCGTATACGGCGGCGTGCATGGTGCCGGACATCGGCGAAACCAGTTTGGAAACGCTGATGACGTTAACCAGCCCGCCGTTTACGTTAAACACGCTCTGGTTCATGTTGATGTACCAGTTGTCGCTGTTCTGCGGCTGGTGCCCGTCCATTTCGGCAATTACTATGTAATCCGCGCCCACGCCCTGCGCCTCGCGGACGAAGTAGCTCATGGGGTAAAAGTTTTCGCGGCTTAAATTGATGTTGTCATCCATTATAATGTAGCGCGGCAGCATGTTCTGGTATTCCGTCAGCAAAAAGGTCTGGATATCGGGCAGGTAGGGGCGTTTTTCCAGCGCACGGCTGTGCCCTATCCACACTGCAACCAAAGGCTCGCTGCCGTTAAGCTGCTGCATCGGCGTTTTTGCAACCAGCCCTGCCTCGCGTGCTTTGCTCAACGCTTCGTAATAGTTGTGTACGGATACATCAAAATACATCGCCATATCGTGCTGCTGCGTTGCCAGCTTTGGCGATACGCTGTATTTGTACTGTTTGCCAAACTGCTTGTAGCCGCCAAAGAAGGTTTGCAGGCTGCCCGGAATGGGGTCGGCAGTGTTGGTAATGCGCCACAGCAAAATCTTATCGCCGTAGGCTTCGGCAAAGGCTTTGTTGCCAATCGCGGGCGCACCAAAGGTAATTACAGGCACGCGCCATTTTTCAATGCCCATGCTGACAAGCCGTTCCGCCGCAAGCGTTGCCACTGCGCCGCCAAGGCTGTGCCCTGTTAAAAGCACCCTTACTTTGGGGTTGGTTTTAATTTCGTCGATAAATTTTTTAGTGCTGCTGCCGTCCTGCATAGTGGCGCTTAAAACGCTGTTGACGTATTCGTTAAAGCCCTTATGCACCATCGGCACGTGCTCATCGCCTTTGGTGTTGTTGGCAAAGTCGATAAACTCCTGCAAGTTGGTACCGCCGTAGGGCACCTGTTCCGTTTCAAGGTTTATCTTCCAGTCCTTTTTATTGGCAGTGCCGCGGAAGCCGACAACGTAAAAATCAAGGTCGTGTATTTTATCGCGGCTTTTGGCAACTACGAAGCTGCTATCCACCTTCCCGTCCTGCAATTTAACCGGCACAATTTCCCAGCCGTAATCGCGCAGGTAGGCAATTTCCGGCGCCTGCTGCGGGTCGTAAATGCCAATGCAAAGCCCCGCGGCGATGTTTACCGCCTCGGTAAAATAGTAGTCCTTAAAAATTTGCCGTTTTTCATCCGCCGTGGGCGCTGCCAGTGCCTGCACCGTTAAGCTGCAAAGCAAAAGGCACAGCACAAAGATTACTTTGATGTGTTTCATATTGTTACCTGCTTTATTGTTAAGTGATAGTTTAATTATAACACTATTAAAGGCAAATAAAAAGAACGCATCTTCCGAAGAAAATGCGTTCCGGTTTGTTCACAAGCCGATTCTATATAATTAATTGGGATTAATAACTATATATTACAGACGAACTACATTTGCAGCCTGCTCACCGCGCGGGCCTGCAACTACGTCGAATTCTACAGCCTGACCTTCTTCAAGGGTTTTGAATCCATCGCACTGAATAGCGGAAAAATGTACAAATACGTCGCCGCCTTCTTCGCGTTCAATGAAACCATAACCTTTTTCTGCATTAAACCATTTTACTTTGCCAGTCATTTTCTGGGCCTCCTAAAAATATTACTTAAGTGCAAAAACCACTTTCTTGCACTCACTCCGCCTATTATACCCTATCGATATAAATAAAGCAAGCTTCTTTATGCAAAATAAGCAATATTTTCAGCAAAAAGTGTTTAATTTGTTACGTTCTATCAGCTGTTCCTTCTGTTCGCGCGTTAATTGCTTAATGGCGTATTCGCGTTTTAAGGCTTCCGGTTTGTCTGCCAGCTCCTCGCTGTAAACAAGCTCAACCGGCGTACGGCTGCGGGTGTACTTGGCGCCGTGCCCGCTGTTATGCGCCTTTACACGGTGCGCAAGGTTGCTCGTCCAGCCGGTGTAAAGCGTGCCGTCCGCACAGCGCAGCATATATACATAGGCCGGCATTATTTTACAACTTCTACTTTTTCCATAACCATGGGTTCAATCGGGCGGTCTCTAAAATCAGTCGGCACAACGCCGATTAAACGCACGCGGTCCATGCCTTCAACAATTTTGCCGAAGATTGCATGGTGGCCGTTAAGCCAAGGGGTAGGCGCCAGCGTGATGAAGAACTGGCTGCCGCCTGTATTGGGGCCTGCGTTGGCCATGGAAAGGATGCCTTCATCGTCGTGCTTTAAACCTTCGCCGAATTCGTCTTTAATTTTGTAGCCCGGGCCGCCCATGCCGGTGCCGGTCGGGTCGCCGCCCTGAATCATAAAGCCGTCGATAACGCGGTGGAAGATAATGCCGTCGTAAAAGCCTTTGTTGACCAAATCCAAAAAGTTTTTGGCAGTCATCGGCGCTTTGTCCTCAAAAATTTCGGCAACAAATTCGCCTTTATTGGTAGTAAATTTAACTTTGCTGTTTTCGCTCATCGCTATGCCTCCAGTCATAATTTGTGCTGCTATTATTTTACACAATTTATCCTGCCTGCTGCAAGTTTTTTATCGCTGCGCGCAGGCGATTTATTTTTGGCAACAAAAAAACAGCGGTTTTTCCGCTGTCTTTTTGTTTATGTTAGCTGTTTATACCAATCAGATGAGCTCGATAATTGCCATTTCAGCAGCGTCACCGCGGCGGGGACCAACTCTGTAAATACGGGTAAAGCCGCCCTGGCGGTCTGCGTATTTAGGAGCGATCTCGTTAAACAGTTTTCTCGTTGCTTCTTCGTCCACGAGCTCAGCCATTACCAGGCGGCGTGCATGAAGGTCGCCGCGTTTAGCCAAAGTAATCAGTTTAGCAGCTTGTTTGCTTACTTCTTTAGCTTTAGTTACGGTGGTTTCGATTCTCTCGTGTTTGAAGAAAGAACTTAAAATGCTGCGGAACAAAGCTTTACGGTTGCTGGAATTGCGGCCCAGTTTTCTGTATGCCATCTGTTTCCGACCCCCTTCTTATTCTTCTTCATTTTTGCGCAGTGCAAGGCCAAGGTCGCTGAGTTTCTTTTTAACTTCCTCAAGCGATTTGCGGCCGAGGTTGCGCACTTTCATCATATCTTCTTCTGTTCTCTGGATAAGTTCATCAACAGTGTTGATGCCGGCACGGCGCAGGCAGTTGTTGGAACGTACGGACAGGTCAAGGTCATCGATGGAAACGCTGCCTGTACCGGTCTGTGCGCCCTGTTCATCTGCGGAAGCTTCTTCCGTACCGCCGGATACCGTAATGATGCCGGATGCAGTTTCTGCTGCCGGCTGGAACATTTTCAGATAGTCAATCATAATGCCGGATGCCATGCTTACCGCAGTATCAGGCTCTACGCTGCCATCTGTCCAAACTTCCAGAGTCAGTTTGTCATAGTTGGTAACATTACCTACGCGAGTATCGGTAACACCGAACTTCACTCTGGTAATAGGAGAATATATGGAATCAACGGGAATAACTCCTATCGGCTGATCCGCACGTTTATTCTTATCTGCCGGGACATATCCCAACCCTTTGTCTACATTAATTTCCATATTGAATACCGCGTCGGTATCAAGTGTGGCAATGTGCAGTTCAGGGTTTAAAATTTCCACATCTGCGTCAGCAATGATGTTTGCTGCCGTAACCTCCTGCTCGCCGCTGCATTCAATGCGCAGAACTTTAGGTTCGTCGCCGTGCAGTTTAAGGCAGAGGCCTTTGATGTTTAAGATAATGTCTGCAACGTCTTCCCTGACGCCAGGAATTGTAGAGAATTCATGCAGTACACCTTCGATTTTAACGCTGGTTACTGCTGCGCCCGGCAGTGAGGACAGCAATACTCTGCGAAGGCTGTTGCCGAGAGTAATGCCGTAGCCCCTTTCAAGCGGCTCCCAAACAAATTTACCATAACGCCCGTCATCGCTGATATCAGCTGTGACCATTTTTGGTTTTTCTAATTCGATCATATGGAAAGCCTCCTTCTTTTGCGTATTACCACAATACGCCCAATATATGGTGGCATGAAGATGTTCAAACTATTATTTGGAGTACAACTCAACGATGAGATGTTCTTCGATAGGAACATCAATTTCCTCACGAGTCGGGTAACGGTCAACTTTGCCGCCGAGATTTTCAGCGTCCTGAATCAACCATGCCGGAACGGTTTTGCCGGCAAGAGTTTCAGCCATGCCTTTGAAATATTCTTTGGAACGGCTGCCTTCCATAACGGAAATAACGTCGCCTGCTTTTACCAGAGCGGAAGGAATATCAAGGCGTTTGCCGTTAACGGCGATATGGCCGTGTCTTACAATCTGACGAGCCTGACGGCGGGTGTTTGCAAGACCAAGACGGAATACAACGTTGTCAATTCTTCTTTCCAGAAGGATGAGCAGGTTTTCACCGGTGATGCCTTCCATTTTTTTAGCTCTGTCGTAGTAGCCGCGGAATTGTTTTTCCAGCAGGCCATAAATAAATTTTGCTTTTTGTTTTTCAGTTAACTGAATGCCATATTCACTCTTTTTTCTGTTAGCGCGTTTAGCCTGACGGTGAGATTCCTTGCTAATGCCCAGAAATGCCGGAGTTAATCCCAAAGATCTGCATCTTTTCAGGACAGGCGTTCTATCAATTGCCATCTATGCTACACCTCCAATTATACTCTTCTGCGTTTCGGCGGACGGCAGCCATTGTGCGGAATCGGGGTTACGTCTCTGATGGAGTTAACCTCAAGACCAGCAGCCTGAAGTGCGCGGATAGCGGCTTCACGGCCGGCGCCGGGGCCTTTTACATAAACTTCAACCTGTTTCAGGCCATGTTCCATAGCTGCTTTGGTTGCTTCTTCAGCAGCCATTTGTGCAGCGAACGGAGTGCTTTTGCGGCTGCCGCGGAAACCAAGGCCGCCTGCGGATGCCCAGCTCAGAACATTACCTTCGGTATCAGCGATAGTAACGATAGTATTATTGAAAGTCGAACGGATATGAGCTACACCGTTAATAATATTTTTGCTAACTTTTTTCTTGTTGCGAACAACTTTTTTACCAGCCACTCGTTTATCCCTCCTTCACTGATTATTTCTTCTTGCCGGCAATAGTACGTTTAGGACCTTTGCGGGTACGTGCATTGTTTTTGGTGTTCTGGCCACGAACCGGCAGACCCATACGATGTCTGCGGCCACGGTAGCTGCCAATTTCAATTAAACGTTTAATGTTGAGGGATTCCTCACGACGGAGGTCACCTTCTACTTTATAATCAGCGTCAAGAGTTTCACGGATTTTAGCAACTTCTTCTTCGGTGAGATCGCGAACGCGGGTATCAGGGTTGATACCGGTTTTTGCGAGAATCTCTCTCGAGAGAGTAAGTCCGATGCCATAGATGTAAGGTAAAGCGTATTCAATACGTTTATCTCTCGGTAAATCGACACCTGCAATACGTGCCATTAAAGCGCACCTCCTTCTTATCCTTGTTTTTGTTTATGTTTCGGGTTTTCACAGATTACCATAACATGGCCTTTACGTTTGATGACTTTGCATTTTTCACATATTGGCTTTACAGACGGTCTGACTTTCATTTTTTAACCTCCTCTTGCCTGTCTTGCTTATTTAAAACGGTAAGTAATTCTTCCACGGTTCAGATCATACGGAGTAAGCTCCACTGTAACCCTGTCGCCAGGCAAAATTTTGATGAAGTTCATACGTATCTTACCGGATATGTGTGCCAGAATAACATGGCCGTTTTCCAATTTTACCTGGAACATGGCATTTGGCAAAGATTCCAAGATTGTGCCTTCAACCTCAATTACGTCTTGTTTGGACACGCTCAATACCTCCTTGCTCAGTTGCCAGAGAGACTAGCTTTAACATCGGCATATACTTTGTCAATCGGCTGCATGCCGTTGATTTCGTGGTATAAGCCCTGCTTTTTGTAGTACTCTATTAAAGGCTCTGTCTGGTCGTGATATGCAACCAGACGGTTCTTTATTGTTTCTTCCTTGTCGTCGTCACGTTGATAAAGCGTCCCGCCGCATTTATCACACATACCTTCCACTTTGCTGGGGTTGAACGCTACATGGTAAGTAGCGCCGCAGGATTTGCAGATGCGTCTGCCGGTAACCCTTCCAACAAGCTCAGCATCGGGAACTACGATATTGATAACGCCTGTCATCTTTATGCCCAGGTCTTTCATGATGCCGTCCAGTGCAACTGCCTGTTCTTCCGTTCTCGGGAAGCCGTCGAGGATGAAACCGTTTGCACATTCCGGTTTGGAAAGGCCCTCGCGGACAATGCCGATGGTTACGATATCAGGAACAAGCTGACCGGCATCCATATATTTTTTTGCTTCTTTGCCAAGCTCCGTGCCCTGTTTAACAGCTGCGCGGAACATATCCCCGGTGGAAATGTGGGGGATTTTGAACTCAGCAATTAATCTTTCTGCTTGAGTGCCTTTACCGGCACCCGGAGGTCCCATTAAAATAATATGCATTTCCTGATTCCTCCTACTTCATAAAACCTTGATAGTGGCGCATGAGCACGAGCGATTCAATCTGCTTCATGGTATCAAGCGCAACACCAACAACGATTAACAGCGCGGTACCGCCGAAGTATACGCCTTCAATGCCGGTCATCCAGCCGATGACGTTAGGCATCAGCGCAATCAGCGAAAGGAAAATTGCACCGGCAAGCGTGATTCTGGTCATGATTCTGTCCAGATAATCGCTGGTAGGTTTACCGGGGCGCAGGCCCGGGATAAAGCCGCCGTATTTTTTGAGGTTGTCCGCCACATCATTAATGTTAATGCTTACAGCAGTATAGAAATATGTGAAGAACAAAATCATCAATACATACAAAGTAGTCTGCAGCGGGGAACCCCACGCAAACCAGCCTGCAACGGTTTTAATCCATGCAACGTCCACAAACTGCCCGATGGTTACCGGGAACATTAAGATGGAAGATGCGAAGATGATAGGAATTACGCCGGCCTGGTTAACTTTCAGCGGAATGTAGCTGGAATGGCCGCCGTACATTTTACGGCCAACCACGCGTTTAGCGTACTGTACCGGTACTTTTCTGATTCCCTGGGTAATTGCAATTACAAAGACGATCATGGCAACTGCAATAACAGCGAATAAAAGTACATTTAAAGCGTTGATAGTACCGGCCTGTAAATACTGGTAGATTACGTTGAGCCCGTCAGGAATCCTTGAAACGATACCTGCGAAGATTATCAGCGAGATGCCGTTGCCGACGCCTTTGGCCGTAATCTGCTCACCAATCCACATCAAAAATACAGTACCGGCAGTTAAGGTAATAGCAATTAAGAGAATCGAGAAAATGCCCGGGTTGTTAATTGCCATCCTTAAACCGTACGCCATACCCAATGCCTGGATGAAACCAAGAACAACCGTACCGTATCTGGTAACTTTGGTTAATTTCTTCTGTCCTTCAACGCCTTCTTTGCCCCACTGTTCCAGCGTAGGAACAACGACTTTGAGGAGCTGCAGGATAATGGAAGCATTGATGTACGGGGTGATACTCATCGCAAAAACAGAAAACTTGCTCAAGGCACCGCCAGAGAACATATCGAGCAAACCGAGAAGGTTGCCGCTGTTAAACAGCTGCTCGATCATGCTTGCGTTAACGCCCGGAACAGGGATATGTGTTCCAGCCCTGAAAACTACGAACATGGCAAGAGTAAAAAGAATTTTACGCCTGAGTTCTGATACTTGAGAAAGATTTGCGAGGGCTGACAACACTTTAAATCACCTCTACTTTGCCGCCGGCTGCAATAATTTTTTCTTCAGCGGTTTTGCTGAAGCCCATAGCCTGAACGGTAAGTTTTTTGGTCAGCTCACCGTTGCCGAGAATGCGAACGCCATCGCGGACGTTTTTAATCATGCCGCATTCAATCAGCATTACAGGTTCAACTACAGTGCCGTCTTCAAAGCAGTTAAGGCTGCCAACATTGATTTCAACATAATCGGAGCCGAATCTATTATAGAAACCACGTTTCGGGAAACGCAGATACAAAGGTCTTTGACCACCTTCAAAGCCAGGGCGTTTTACACCGCCGGAGCGGGATTTCTGACCCTTCTGGCCTTTGCCGGATGTTTTACCAAGACCGGAACCCAAACCACGGCCAACGCGTACATGCTTGGTTTTGGAACCCGGTGCAGGTGATAATTCATGCAGATTCATCTGTTGCACCTCCTCGCATTAAGCTTCAACGATTTCAACCTTCACAAGGTGTCTTACTTTGTGAAGCATACCGCGGATTGCCGGGGTATCGTCTTTTATTGCAGTAGAATTAATTTTTCCTAAGCCCAGAGCTTTTACGGTCATGCGCTGGTCTTGCGGATAACCGATAAGGCTGCGGGTCAGCGTAACTTTAAGTTGTTGCATCGAGCTTCCTCCTTAGCCAAAAATTTCTTGAACGGTTTTGCCGCGGAGAGCAGCAACCGTTTCAGCACTCTTTAAGGAACGAAGACCTTCAATGGTTGCACGAACTACGTTATTCGGGTTGTTGGAACCCTGGCATTTGGTAAGGATGTCACGCACGCCTGCCAGTTCAAGTACGGCACGTACAGGGCCACCTGCGATAACGCCGGTACCTTCTGCAGCCGGTTTTAAAAATACGCGGCCTGCGCCGAACTCACCGATGCATTCATGCGGAATGGTTGTACCAACCAAAGCAACATTAATCAAATTCTTTTTAGCGTCTTCTACACCCTTGCGAATAGCTTCGGGAACTTCTGCCGCTTTGCCAAGGCCCATGCCAACATGGCCGTTTTCGTCACCTACCACAACAAGTGCAGAGAAGGAGAAACGGCGTCCGCCTTTAACAACCTTTGCAACACGGTTGATGAACACGACTTTCTCTTTCAAGTCGCTTTCTTCATTTCTGAAATTAGCCACTATTATTCCTCCTTCTTTTAGAATTGCAGTCCAGCTTCACGGGCTGCATCTGCAAGAGCTGCTACACGGCCGGTGTAAAGATAACCACCGCGGTCAAATACTACTTCTTTAATGCCTTTTTCCAAAGCCCTTTCGGCAATGGCTTTGCCAATTTCGCGGGCAGCTTCTACGTTGCCGCCGTAGTTGGCTTTTCTATCTTTTTCAACAGTGCTGGCAGAAACAATGGTTTCGCCAGTTTCGTCGTTAATAACCTGGGCGTAAATGTTAGCCAGAGAACGGTATACGTTCAGACGCGGTCTTTCAGCGGTGCCGTAGATGAACTGACGGGCGCGCAGATGGCGTTTCTGGCGTTTCGCGTTTTTATCAACTTTGTTAAGCAAGAGTTTCACTCCCTTCCTTTAGAAATTACTTCTTGCCTTTAGCGCCTGCTTTACCAATCTTACGGCGGATACGTTCGCCTTCATAATGGATGCCTTTGCCTTTATACGGTTCAGGCGGACGCAAAGTGCGGATTTCTGCTGCAACTGCACCAACTTTTTCTTTGTCAGCGCCGCTTACAACGATTTTGTTCGGAGCCGGAACCTCAAAGGTAATACCAGCAGGCGGCTCTTTAATTACGGGATGGGAAAAACCAAGGGTGAAGTTGATATTGTTACCCTGTTTAGCTGCACGGTAACCTACGCCGGTAATTTCCAGAGTTTTGGAAAAACCTTCGGTTACGCCAACAACCATATTGTTGATAAGAGTACGGGACAGACCGTGCATGGAGCGATGTTCTTTGTCGTCGCTCGGACGTTCAACGGTAATGACGCCGTCCTCCATGGTAAGTTTCATATCTTTGGAAATTTGGCGGGAAAGTTCGCCTTTAGGCCCTTTAACGGTAACGAAGTTGTTTTCGATGGTAACGGTTACGTTAGCGGGCACAGCAATTGGATGCTTACCAATTCTAGACACTTATGAGCACCTCCTATCTTTCAGTATTACCAGACGTATGCAAGCACTTCGCCGCCGAGGCCGGCTTTGCGTGCTGCTTTATCAGTCATAAGGCCTTGGGAAGTAGAGATTACTGCAATGCCAAGACCTCCGAGAACTCTGGGCAGCTGGTCTTTCTGAGAGTAAACTCTCAGGCCAGGTTTGGAAATACGTTTAATGCCGGAAATAACTTTCTCTTTGTTGGCACCATATTTCAGGCTGACGCGGATAACGTTCTGTTTATTGTCAGCAACTACTTCAAAATCTTTTATAAAACCTTCGTTCTTTAAAATCTCAGCGATAGCCACTTTGATTTTAGAGCACGGGATTTCAACTTTATCGTGATGAACCGAATTTGCGTTACGAATACGGGTAAGCATATCGGCAATCGGGTCAGTCATTACCATACTTTAATACCCTCCTTCCTAAAATGCTGTCTTACCAGCTTGCTTTGGTAACTCCCGGAATAGCGCCCTGATAGCTGTATTCACGGAAGCAGATACGGCAGATGCCAAATTTACGCATATAACCATGGGGTCTGCCGCAAATTTTGCAGCGGTTGTAACGGCGTACTTTAAATTTCGGCTCTTTATTCCACTTTTCAATCAAGGCTTTCTTAGCCAAAGTATTCCCTCCTAACTTATGCGCTGAACGGCATTCCGAGGATTCTCAGCAATTCTCTTGCTTCCTCATCAGTCTTAGCGGTCGTAACAATGATGATATCCATTCCGCGTACTTTATCAATCTTGTCGTAGTCAATTTCCGGGAAAATCAATTGTTCTTTCAAGCCAAGTGCATAGTTGCCGCGGCCGTCGAATGCAGTCGGGCTAACACCGCGGAAGTCACGTACACGAGGCAGTGCGATGTTCATCAGTTTGTCGAGGAAGTAGTACATGCGGTCGCCGCGAAGGGTTACTTTTGCACCGATCGGCATGCCCTGACGCAGTTTAAAAGCTGCGATGGATTTTTTAGCTTTGGTAATAACCGGCTTCTGGCCGGTTATTACGGTCAGGTCTGCAACTGCAGATTCCAGAGCTTTGCTGTTGCCAACTGCTTCGCCAACGCCCATATTGATGACAACTTTCTCGATTTTAGGAATTTCCATAACGTTTTTATAGTTAAATTTGTCCATCAGGCCTTTAACGGCTTCAGACAAATATTTTTCTTGCAATCTGGTGTTTGCCATTCAAACATTTCCTCCTTTCCCGGATTATTTATCTATTACTTCGCCACATTTTTTGCAGGCTCTTACATAGCTGCCGGAAACTTCAACTTTTTTAATACGGGTCGGTTTCTGGCAGTGCGGGCAAACGAGCATTACTTTTGCGGAAGCCAGCGGAGCTTCTTTAACAATGATGCCGCCCTGCGGGTTGGTCTGAGTCGGTTTAGTGTGACGTTTTACTTTATTTACGCCTTCAACGACAACTTTGGATTTTTTAGGCATAGCCAGGATAATTTTACCTTCTTTGCCTTTGTCCTTACCGGACAGTACCAGAACTTTGTCGCCTTTTTTGACGTGCATTTTTACAGCTGTCATTCAGGTACACCTCCTTATGTGCTCAATCAGATTTCTTACAGCACTTCAGGTGCCAGAGAAATGATTTTCATAAAGTCTTTTTCACGGAGTTCGCGGGCAACAGGCCCGAAGATGCGGGTTCCGCGCGGAGTTTTGTCGTCTTTGATTACAACTGCCGCATTTTCGTCGAAGCGGATGTAAGAACCATCCGGACGGCGGACACCCTTAGCTGAACGAACAACAACTGCCTTTACAACGTCACCTTTTTTTACAACGCCACCGGGTGATGCATCTTTTACAGCACACACGATTACGTCGCCAATATTAGCATATTTACGGTAGGAACCGCCCAATACGCGGATGCACATAACTTTCTTAGCACCGGTGTTGTCGCCGACATTAAGAATAGTCTGTTGTTGGATCATGGTTTTACCTCCCTTGCCAATCAATAAAATCGGCAGAATTCATTATTTTGCACGCTCTAAAATTTCAATAACACGCCAGCATTTATCTTTGGACAACGGGCGGGTCTGCATAATTTGGACAGTATCGCCAACATGCGCTTCGTTATTTTCATCATGAGCTTTGAATTTGATAGTATGTTGAACACCTTTACCGTATACCGGATGTTTTACAAAACGCTCAACAGCAACTACAACAGTTTTCTGCATTTTGTCGCTGACTACTTTACCGATACGGGTAACACGCGTATTTCTTTCAACGGTCACAACTGTTTCCTCCTTCTTCATACTTCAAACACACTCAGGCGTTTAATTCACGCTGGCGCTGAATGGTTTTGATACGGGCAATGGACTTTTTGATTTCGTGAATTTTCATCGGGTTTTCACATTGTCCGGTTGCCATTTGAAAACGCAGGTTGAAGAGTTCTTCTTTTAAACCTGCCAGCTTGTTGTCTAATTCAGCAGCAGACATTTCACGGATTTCTGCGGTTTTCATTAAGCTTCACCACCCTTTTCCTGTGCGGCAGCTTCAGCTTCTTGCTGTGCGCGGGTCACAAATTTTGTCTTAATCGGCAGTTTGTGGCTAGCAAGACGCATAGCTTCTTTAGCGACTTCTTCGGATACACCGTTCATTTCAAACATTACGCGGCCGGGTTTAACAACTGCTACCCAGTATTCCGGGGAGCCTTTACCACTACCCATACGGGTTTCAGCCGGTTTAGCTGTAATCGGTTTGTCAGGGAAAATCTGAATCCATACCTGACCGCCACGTTTAATGTAACGGGTCATAGCAATACGTGCTGCTTCAATCTGACGGTTGGTGATCCAGGCCGGCTCAAGTGCTACCAGACCGTAATCGCCATGGGCAATTTTATTGCCGCGCATTGCACGGCCGGTCATACGGCCTCTGTGCTGTTTACGATGTTTAACTCTCTTCGGTAATAACATTAACTTATGCCTCCTTCGTCGGAGCAGCTTTTGCTACTTCTTTACTTTCAGGAAGGACTTCACCTTTATAAATCCATACTTTTACGCCGATACGGCCGTAAGTGGTATGTGCTTCTGCGGTACCATAATCAATGTCGGCACGCAGGGTATGCAGAGGAATGCTTCCTTCGCGGTAGCTTTCGCTGCGGGCAATTTCTGCACCGCCAAGACGGCCGCCAACCTGTACTTTGATGCCTTTAGCGCCCATACGCATGGTACGGCCTACGCACTGTTTCATAGCGCGGCGGAAAGCGATACGGCGTTCAAGCTGAGAAGCGATGTTTTCTGCAACCAGGGTTGCGTCCATATCCGGGGTTTTAACCTCAACGATATTGATGTCGATTACGCTGTCAGTCATTTTTTTCAAATCGTTTTTAAGCAATTCGATATTGCTGCCCTGACGGCCGATTACCATACCGGGTTTAGCGGTGTGGATAGAAATGCGCGCTCTGTTGGAAGCACGTTCGATTTCTACTTTGGAAATACCGGATAAGAACAGTTTGTCTTTTATAAATTCACGGATTTTGATATCTTCTAACAGGAATTTTTCATAGTCTCTGTCGGCATACCATTTGGAATCCCAACCTTTAATGATGCCTACGCGCAGACCATGCGGATTAACTTTTTGACCCACTATCGTTTCCCTCCTTCTTCGGGATATTATTTTTCTTTAACTGCTACGGTTACGTGGCTGGAGCGTTTCAAAATTTTAAACGCTTGTCCGCGGGAACGCGGATGAATTCTCTTCATGGTAGGACCCTGATCCACAAAGCAGGTGGATACAACGAGTTCGTCTACATTCATGTCGAAGTTATGCTCTGCATTGGCAACTGCACTGCGCAGTACCTTCTCGATTACCTCAGACCCAACTTTAGGGGTATGTTTGAGGATCGCGAATGCTTCACCCACGGATTTGCCGCGGATAAGGTTAATCACGATGCGCAGTTTGCGCGGCGCGATACGAACATATTTTGCAACAGCTTTTGCTTCCATGCTATCTGCCCCCTTTCCCCTTATTTTAAAGCCGTACTTTTATCGGCATGACCTTTGTAAGTACGGGTGGGAGCAAATTCTCCCAATTTATGGCCAACCATATCTTCGGTAATGAATACAGGCACATGTTTACGGCCGTCATGTACGGCAATAGTATGTCCTAAAAATTCCGGAAGAATAGTGGAGCTGCGAGACCAGGTCTTTACAACTTTTTTATCGTTAGAAGCGTTCATGGCTTCAATCTTCTTCAGAAGACTTTCATGCACATAAGGTCCTTTTTTGATTGATCTGGACACTATTTGGGCCTCCTTTCTTTAACCTGCTAATTATTTCGTTCTGCGTTTTACAATCAGCTTGCTGGAAGCTTTTTTCTGCTTGCGGGTACGAGTACCGAAAGCACATTTGCCCCAAGGAGTAACAGGGCGTTTGCGGCCGACAGGAGAATGGCCTTCGCCACCGCCATGCGGATGGTCGTTCGGGTTCATTACTACGCCGCGGTTTGCAGGACGGATGCCCAGCCAACGGCTGCGGCCGGCTTTACCGATGGTAATGTTTTCAAAATCAATATTGCCAACCTGACCGATAGTAGCACGGCAGTTGATGTGAACTTTGCGGATTTCGCCGGAAGGCAGACGGAGAAGTGCGTAATCGCCTTCTTTAGCCATCAGCTGAGCGGAAGCGCCGGCGCTGCGTGCCATCTGGCCGCCTTTGCCGATTTTCAGTTCAACATTGTGCACGGTGGTGCCAAGCGGAATATTTTTCAGCGGCAGGCAGTTGCCGATTTTGATATCAGCTTCCGGACCGCTTTCAATCATGTCGCCTACTTTCAAATCAAGCGGAGCGATGATGTAGCGTTTTTCACCGTCTACATAGTTAACGAGAGCTATGCGTGCATTACGGTTAGGATCGTATTCGATGGTAGCAACGCGAGCCGGGATACCGTCTTTGGTGCGTTTGAAATCGATGATACGATACAGTCTTTTAACGCCGCCGCCCTGATGGCGAACGGTCATTTTGCCGGTGTTGTTGCGTCCAGCATGTTTCTGAAGTTTCTCAACAAGAGGACGGTACGGCTTATCGGTCGTAATCTCTTCGAAGGTAGACACTGTAATGAAGCGTCTCGAAGGAGAATACGGATTAAAGCTTTTAATAGCCATTTAATTTTACCTCCTTATTACGTTAAATTACATTCCTTCGAAAATTTGAATCGTATTGCCTTCAGCCAGCTTCACGATAGCTTTCTTATAGTCGGAACGTTTGCCAACGTATTTGCCCATGCGTTTGGTTTTGCCAAGTACGCGCACGGTGTTTACCTTTTCAACTTTTACGTTAAAAATTTTCTCTACCGCTTGTCTGATTTCAGTTTTGTTAGCAGTAAGAGGCACTTTAAAGGTATATTTGTTATCCTGCATCATCATGGAAGTTTTTTCGGTGATTACAGGGCGGATTAATAAATCGCGAGGATTGGTTGCCATTATGCGAGCACCTCCTCAATTCTGGCAATAGCATCTTTAGCCAGGAATACTTTGTTGTTGTTGAGCAAGTCGAAGCAGTTCAGGCATGCATTGGAAAGTGCGGTTACTTTCGGCATGTTGCGGGAAGAAAGCTCAACGTTTTCGTTTTCACCGTTGGTGATGATAAGAGCTTTTTTGTCTGCAGCGTCAAATGCAGCGAGCATGTTAACAACGTTTTTGGTTTTCGGTGCATCAAATGCAAGGCCATCAACCACTACCATTTCACCGGCAGCAACTTTTGCGCTCAGTGCGCAGCGGATTGCCAGGCGGCGTGCTTTACGCGGCATTTTTTTGTCGTAGCTGCGGGGCTGCGGTCCGAATACGGTGCCGCCGCCTACCCACAGAGGAGAACGGGTAGAACCGCTGCGTGCACGGCCGGTGCCTTTCTGTTTCCAAGGTTTGCGACCGCCGCCGCGAACAAGGCCGCGGGTTTTGGTAGCAGCAGTGCCCTGGCGCTGGTTAGCGTGCTGCATAACAATTGCCTGATGTACAACAGCTTCGTTGAACTCTACGCCAAACACAACTTCATTTAATTCTATTTCTTCACCGGTAGGTTGACCGGAGATATTATATACTGATAACTTCGGCATTAGAAGCATCCTCCTTTCTTTCGCTTATGTTCTTATTTCTTATTGGGTTTTACGGTTTCTTTAACTACAACGAAAGAACCGGCAGCTCCCGGAATGGAACCTTTAACCAGAATAAGATTGCGTTCAGCGTCAACTTTAGCTACGGTTAAGCGTTGAACGGTTACTTGAGCATTACCCATACGTCCAGGCAGTTTTTTACCTTTGATAACGCGGCCGCCAGGACCGGAGTACATGGGACCCATGGAGCCAGGTTCACGATGAGATTTGGAACCGTGTTTCATAGGACCACGAGCGAAATTGTGGCGTTTAATGGTACCTGCAAAACCTTTACCGCGGGAAATACCGGTTGCATCAACCAGTTCGCCGGCAACGAAGATGTCGCAGCAAATTTTATCGCCTACTGTAAATTCAGAAGGAGCAGACAAACGCAATTCTTTGACAAATTTAACAGGAGCAACACCTGCTTTGTCAAAATGGCCCTTCATCGGTTTCGTGGTATGTTTTTCTTTTACTTCGCCGAAGCCAAGCTGTACAGCATTGTAGCCGTCGTTTTCTTCGGTTTTGTTTTGAATGACAACGCAGGGGCCGGCTTCAATTACAGTTACCGGAATCAATCTGCCGTCAGCTTCAAAAATCTGAGTCATACCGATTTTTTTACCTAAGATTCCTTTAGCCATTCTCGCACCTCCTCCTTACAGTTTAATCTCGATATCTACGCCGGCGGGAAGATCAAGACGCATCAAAGAATCAACGGTCTTCGCGGTCGGTTCCAGAATGTCTACAAGACGTTTGTGAGTACGCATTTCAAACTGCTCACGGCTGTCTTTGTTAACATGCGGGGAACGCAGAATCGTATAGATGTTTTTTTCGGTAGGAAGCGGAATCGGGCCGGAAACCTGAGCACCGGTACGTTTCGCAGTTTCCACGATTTTGGCAGCACTCTGGTCAAGTGCTTTGTGGTCATACGCTTTGAGGCGTATTCTGATTTTCTGTGATTTCGACATTAAAACATTTCCTCCTAATCGCCCAGTTTCTAAGAACGGACATACTCCGTGAAAATCTCCCTGTCTGAACAGGCAAGCAACCTCTCACATCATCGCAGGGCCATACAAACAAACATAACAATATGAGGGGCGGTTTTCAGCCCCTCATAACGGGATCTATTTTATGATGGGATCCTTATAAAATTATTTACCTTCGATTTCGGTTACAACACCGGCGCCAACGGTACGGCCGCCTTCGCGGATTGCAAAGCGCAGGCCCTGTTCGATAGCGATCGGGGTA
>CASFZG010000019.1 GCA_949299135.1 uncultured Phascolarctobacterium sp. | reverse complement strand
TTTATTTTATCAAAGGAGGAATTTGTCTTATCATTTCTTTATCGCTTAAGCTTTCCGGAACCCCGCGTCTAACGCGGGGTTTTCTATATACAAAAAAGCTCCTGCGGTTAAGCAGGAGCGTGAGTGTTTGATTTCGAGTCATTTGTACGTTTTATTTTTCGGCAACAAACGGCACAACATCTTTTACTGCTTCGGTGAGGGTGATTTCGTTATCGCCGTTGTCGATGTCGATGAGTTTATATTTATCGTTGCCCATGTGTAGCTCTTTCATGTAAGTCAGCTGGCGCAGGCCGTGGCGGGTTTCTATGCGTTCAACCAGCGCGTGGCGGTCTTCTTCCTTCATGACATAAACAAGGTCAACGCAGGCCTGGTCAACCGCTAAAATATCCAGCGAGGCGAGGATACCTACGTTAGGCGTTACCACAGGCGCAGCTGCCGTGCCTTCGCAGTCGCACGATACTGACATGTTGCGCATTACGTTAACAAAAGCAATGTTTTTGCCAAAGTGGTCAACAACTGCCTTTGCGGATGCCGTCATTCTTTCCATAAATTCCTCATCGGAGATATCCCACATATCGTCGGAGCTGGGCGTGGTGTGGATGGCTTTTTTGCCGATGCGCCCATCCGCACAGCCGATACCGATGTTTTTATCACTGCCGCCGAAGCCGCCTTTAACATGACCTTTAAAATGCGTCAGCACAAACAGCGAATCATAATTCAGCAAATTTTTGCCCATGTGCATTTCGGTAAACCATTTGGCATTTTTTACCGGCAGGGCAACAGTGCCGTCCTCGTCCATAATGTCAACGGGGCAAAAGTTCCAGCCGTTTATTTTCAGCGTTTCGCGGTGCTGCTCGGTAGTGTAGCGCCCGCCTTCGTAGTAGGAATTTGTTTCAACAACCGTAGCGCCGGGCAGCGCTTTTTCAATTAAATTTTTAACCCACGGGCGTGGGATAATGTTCGGGCCGTGCGGCTCACCGGTGTGCAGCTTAATGCCGACTTTGCCGGTGAGGTTTTTATTAATGCGTTTAAAAATTTTCAGCAGCCCTTCGGCGGATAAATCGCGCGTAAAGTATACAACGGATTCCGCGCCGCTGCGCTGGGCATAGGGAATGTAATGGTCGCCGCCGGTGCCGGGGACAGGTTTTTGTGTGGTCATATTAAAGCCTCCTTTAAAATTTGCGTAACAAAGTTTATATAAACTGCAAAATTTTAAAACGCGTGCCTTCGCCGTTTGACAGCTTGCGGCAGGTTGGTTAAAATAGTAAATGGCGGCTGTAAGGCCGGTGCATATTTACTTCTAATATTATTATAGCAACATTGGCGGCTAAATAAAACTGCCGCCGTGTTAAACTTTTAAGGGATGATTGGTTTGAATATCAAAGCAAAGGCTTTTAAGGCGGCCTTTCCATATACGGTACCGATTGGCGCGAGTTTTATTTTTCTCGGCGCGTCTTACGGATTTTTAATGGTCAGCAAGGGCTTTTCGCCGCTGTACCCGTTTTTGATGAGCCTTTTGATTTTTGCGGGCTCGGTGGAATTTGTGTCCGTTAATTTGCTGCTGGGCGCTTTTGAACCGCTGGCAGCATTTTTGGCGGCGTTTATGCTGAACGCGCGCCATTTGTTTTACGCTATCTCCATGTTAAAACCGTACAGCAACACCGGCTGGAAAAAGTTTTACCTTATCTTCGGCATGTGCGATGAAAGCTTTGCCATCAACAGCATGACCAAAGTGCCGGAAGGCGTTGACCACGGTTGGTTTATGTTTTTTGTAACGCTGCTGAACCATTTTTACTGGGTGGCGGGCGCAACGCTGGGTGCGCTTATCGGCAGCGCGCTGGATTTACCCACGGAAGGCATTGAGTTTGTGCTGCCTGCGCTGTTTGTGGTAATTTTTGCGGAGCAGTGGCTTAACGCCGATGCCCACGGCGCGGCGATGACGGGGCTGGCAGCGTCGGCATTGTGCCTGTTCGTGTTCGGCACGGAAAATTTTATGATACCTTCAATGCTTTTGATACTGGCAATTTTTGCCCTGCTTAAAAGGAGGGTACACGTATGACGATGACAGTGTGGCAAAGCGTTATTATGATTGCCGCCATTATTTTGGCAACGGTGCTGACGCGCAGCCTGCCTTTTATAATTTTCAGCGGCGGACGCCAAATACCGCCGTTTGTAAACTACCTTGGCAAGGTTCTGCCCTTTGCCGTTACGGGCATGCTGGTGGTTTACAGCTTAAAGGACGCGCCTTTTAACGCATGGCACGGCGCGCCGGAATTTATCTGCACGGCACTTACGCTGGCGCTGCATTTCTGGCGCCGCAGCATGCTGCTGAGCATTGCGGGCGGCACGCTGGCGTATATGTTTCTGGTGCAGAAGGTATTTTAAAATCTGCTTGTGCAATTTAATTGTAAAATAACGGCGGCAAAATTGCCAATACTTAAAATGACAATTTTATATGCGTTTAAGGCATAAATCCTGCGGGGTAACCTTGCGGGATTTTTTATTACCAAAAGGCATGGCCGGGCAGTAAAAATAAGCATTGGACTGGCTGGCAGAGCCTTAATATAATTAAAACAGAAACTAAATAAGCAGGAGGGGAGCTTATGAACCGCAGGGAATTTTTAAAAGTAAGCTGTTCGGGCTTAATGACGCTGTTTTTAAGCGGTTGTGGCCTGAATATGATTGGCGGCGATGCATCCGGCACTGGTTATGCCGCTGCCAACAACGAAGCAGAAAAAGAGAGTGGTAAAATGAAAATTGCAGTTATAACAGGAAGTCCGCATAAAGCGGGCACATCGGCCTTACTGGCCGATAAATTTATTGAAGGCGCGCAAGCAAAAGGGCATGAAGTGTTCCGTTTTAACGCGGCGTTTAAGAATATTCACGCCTGCGAGATGGACGGCCCATGTATTTTTAAGGATGACATTGAACGCGAGCTGATGCCGCAGCTTTTGGCGGCGGATTTAATTGTTCTGGTAACGCCGCTGTATTATTATGACATGTCGGCACAGCTGAAAACGGTTATCGACCGCATGCACGGCAGGCTGCGACGCTTTGACGGCAAAAAGAGCATTTTAATGGCGACGGCGTGGAACAGCTCCGGCTGGACTTTTGGCGCATTGGTTGACCATTACAAATCGCTGGTTGAATTTATGCACTGGCAGGATATGGGCATGGTGCTTGGTTACGGCTGCGGCACGCGCCGCATGATTGAAGCAACGGAGTTTCCGGAACAGGCGAAGCGCCTTGGCATGAGCATTTAACGGCAGAAGAAGCGAGGGATGAGAATGAAAATAGTAGTTTTAACCGGCAGCCCGCATAAAGCGGGCACGACGGATTTACTGGCTGATAAATTTATCGAAGGCGCACAAAGCAAAGGACACGAAATTTACCGTTTTGACGCGGCGTTCCGCAATATTCACCCGTGCCTTGGCTGCGATGCCTGCGGCATGAGCGGGCCATGCGTGCATAAGGACGATATTGAAAATGAAGCCATCCAAAAATTGAGGGAAGCCGATGTAATTGCGCTGGTGACGCCTGTTTATTATTTTGCGTTCAGCGCGCAGCTTAAAACCGTTATCGACCGTTTCTATTCGCGTACTTACGATATCAATAACAAGCAGTCGGTGCTGCTGGCTGCGGCGGCCAGCAATACGCCGCTAACGATGCGCAGCATTACCAAGCACTACCAAACGCTTGCCGGTTATATGCACTGGCAGGATATGGGCATGGTGCTGGCGGCGGGCTGCCCAACGCGCGACGCGATTGCAAAAACAAATTATCCGGATGAAGCCTTTAAGCTTGGGCAGAGCCTGTAAAATTGAAAATGGCATAAAAAAATCCTGCACACTTCTGTGCAGGATTTTTGTTTATCGGGATTATAAATCGTTGAGGTGTTTTTCGGTAGTTTCAAAATCTTTGATGATAGCGTCGGACGGTTTTTTATCCAGCAGGCTGACAACAAAGATGGCAAGGCAGGAAACGATGAAGCCCGGGATAATTTCGTACAAACCGGTGTAGGCGAAACATTCTTTCCACAAAAGTACGGTGCTGCCGCCGAAGAATACGCCTGCAACCGCACCTTTTAAGGTAGTGCGTTTCCAGAACAGGCTGAACAGCATCAGCGGTCCGAAGGAAGCGCCGAAGCCCGCCCACGCATAAGCAACCAAATCAAGAATGTAGTTGTTGGGGTTGTAAGCTAGTGCCAGCGAGCAGGCAGATACCAGAATAACGGCGATTCTGCTGACGAAAACCAGTTCCTTCTGGCTGGCGTTTTTGCGCAGCAGTGCCTGATAAAAGTCGGTGGAAATGGCAGAAGCCGTAACAAGCAGCTGACCGGAGGAGGTACTCATAATCGCGCCTAAAATAGCGGAGATGATGATGGCAGCCATAAAGGAATTAAAGAACTGTTCGTTCATAACCATGAAAACGGTTTCGGCGTTAACGCCGGTTAAAATATCGCCCAGCACTACGCGGCCTACAAGGCCGGAAGCAACGGCAAAGAACAGGGAGAAGATTACCCAAACCATGGCAATGCGCGTTGCCTGCGGAATTTCTTTGGCGGAGGTAATGCTCATAAAACGTACAAGAATGTGCGGCTGGCCAAAGTAGCCAAGACCCCAGCCGATGAGGGAAACGATGGCGGTAAAGCTCAGCGTTAAGCCGGTGGCGTCGGTAAGCATGTTAAAATAGTTCGGATTCAAAGCATGCAGCGAAGCAATTGTTTCCGTAGGGCCGCCTGCGATCATTACGCCGGTAACAGGTACGACGATGATGGCAAAAAACATCAGCGTGCCCTGGAAAAAGTCCGTGCGGCACACGGCCAGATAACCGCCGGTAAAGGTGTAGAAAATTACGATGCCTGCGGTGATTAACAGCGAGGATACGTAAGAAATATCAAAAACGGTGGTGAACAATCTGCCGCCGGCAACAAAACCGGACGCGGTGTAAATTAAAAAGAAAATAAAAATAAATACGGCCGATACGATACGCAAAATTTTGCTTCTATCGTTGTAGCGGTTTTCAAAAAAGTCCGGCAGCGTGATGGAGTCGTTGGCGATTTTGGTGTAAATACGCAGGCGCTGCGCAACAAAACGCCAGTTCAGCCAGGTGCCGAGCGCAAGTCCGATAGCAATCCAGAAAGCGCTGACGCCTGCTACATAAGCGTAACCAGGCAAGCCCATCAACATCCAGCCGCTCATGTCGGAAGCTTCGGCGCTCATTGCCGAAACCCACGGGCCGATTTTACGGCCGCCGAGCATGTAGCTCTGCATATCGCCGGTGTCCTTCATATGGTAAAGCCCTATCGCGAACAGTACAATAAAGTACAACGCGTAGGCTAATATACTGCCTAAATCCTGTTCCATAAAAATACCTCCCCGGAGTGGTTTTTGTAAATAATATATTAATTATACACTTCTTTATTGCATTAAACAAGCAAATTCGTTGCCGTAAAAATTATATGCGGTTGACTGTACCGTGAGGGTGAGATATAATATTTAAGAAGTTTTGGCAGTTTTTGGACCGTGATAAAATTGTTGAGGAGCTTGCTTCGTTTTTATAGTTGAAGGAAACCTGAAAGTGAAGCAGGCTCCGGCCATTTTTGGAGTGCTTTTTATGGAAATGAAGAATGTAAAAATACACGTTAAAAGTTTTGAAAAAAGCGGCGGCGAACAATCCGCCATCGAAACGGTATCGTTTGGCAAAATGGCTGAAAAAAACGGCAAGTTTTACGTTTTTTACGACGAAACGGATGCCGTTGGCATGAAGGGCACCAAAACTACCATTAAATGGGATTACGACAACGTAGTTATCATCCGCAGCGGCACGGTGGAATCGCGCCAGGAATTTGCACAGGGACTTGAATGTATCAGTGTTTATAAAACGCCGTACATGACTTTTGGATTAAAGACAAATACCGAATATGTGTATGTTTACTGCCGCGACGGCATCTGGAACATTGAACTGGAATACATGCTGGAGCTGGCGGGACAGGAACGCAACGAAATGAAAATAAAGATTGTTATCGAGGAGGATGCGCATGGATATTAAAGAAATTTTGGCAGGCGCCATAAAAAAGGCTGCCCTTACCGCTATCGAAAAGGGAACTGTTAAGGAGGGCGAATTGCCTGAGGTGCTTTTAGAAGTACCGCCGCAAAAGGAATTCGGTGATTTTGCCAGCAACTTTGCCATGCAGTCTGCCAGAAGCTTAAAATGCAATCCGAGAATCGTGGCGCAGGCTGTAATCGACAACCTTGACTGCGCTTACGTGGACAGGGCTGAAATTGCAGGCCCGGGCTTCATCAATTTTTATTTAAAAGATAACTGGCTGAGCGATATGTTTGCCAACATTGTCAAAGCCGGTGAAAATTACGGCAACCTGACCGCGCCGACCAAAGAAAAAATCCAGCTGGAATATGTAAGCGCCAACCCGACCGGCCCGCTGCATGTAGGGCATGGGCGCGGCGCAGCTGTAGGCAGCTCGCTGGCTAACCTGATGAAAGCGGCAGGCTACGATGTAACCCGCGAATACTACATCAACGACGCCGGCAACCAGATTAACAATCTTGCCGCCTCTGTTAACGCACGTTATCTTGAGGCATACGGCATCGACGTGGAATTTCCGGAAAACGGCTACCACGGACATGATATAATTGAAACAGCAGAACGCATTAAACGCATTTACGGCGATAAATTCCTGCACATGGATGAGGATAAACGCATTGAAGAATTCCGCACCATTGCGCTGAAAGAGAAACTGGCGGCGCTGAAAGAGGATTTGGAAGCGTTTAACGTAACTTATGACGTTTGGTTCAGCGAGCAGACTCTGCACGACGGCAACAAAATTAAGGAAGCATGTGATTTGCTGACCGAGCGTGGTTATATGTATGAAAAGGACGGCGCTTTGTGGCTGAAAGCTACCGAGCACGGCGACGATAAAGACCGCGTGGTTATCCGCGATAACGGCGTGCCGACCTACTTTGCAGCCGATATTGCCTACCACCGCAATAAATTTGAACGCGGCTTTGACCGTGTAATCAACCTGTGGGGCGCAGACCACCACGGCTACATTGCCCGTATGAAGGCGGCTGTGGGTGCGCTGGGCTATAACCCAGACCAGCTGGAAATTTTGATTTTGCAGATGGTAAGCCTGTACCGCAACGGCGAGCTGGTTAAAATGTCCAAGCGTACAGGCCAGAGCGTAACGCTGAACGAGCTGATTGAAGAAGTAGGCACCGACGCTGCAAGGTTCTTCTTTGTAATGCGCAGCATCGACAGCCAGCTTGACTTTGACCTGACGCTGGCAACCGAAAAATCCAACGAAAACCCGGTTTACTATATCCAGTATGCGCATGCGCGTATTTGCAGCATCTTCCGCCAGCTGAAGGAAGCAGGCATTGAAGAAGCGGCTGACGCCGATTATACTTTGCTGACCGACCCGACCGAAACCGATCTTATCAAAAAGCTGGGCGAATATTCGGAGCTGATTGCTTCGGCGGCGAAGGAACGCGCCGTGCACCGCGTTGCACATTATGTGCATGAGCTGGCAGGCCTGTTCCATTCCTTCTATAACCAGTGCCGCATTTTGGGTGTTGACCCGGAATTGCAGCAGGCACGCATTAAACTTGTTAAAGCAACGCAGCATGTGCTGCGCCACGCCCTGAATATTTTAGGCGTATCCGCACCGGAAAGAATGTAATGCAGTTTAAATAAAATTATTGAATTGGAGGCAAATTATGACTAAGTATATTTTTGTAACCGGCGGTGTTGTTTCCTCTCTCGGCAAAGGCATTACGGCAGCATCCCTTGGCAGATTGCTGAAAAGCCGCGGTTATAAAGTCACCATCCAAAAGTTTGACCCTTACATTAACGTTGACCCCGGCACGATGAGCCCGTACCAGCACGGCGAAGTTTTTGTCACCGACGACGGTGCAGAAACCGACCTTGACCTTGGCCATTATGAACGCTTCATCGACATCAACCTGTCGAAAAGCTCCAACGTAACTGCCGGTAAAATTTATCTTTCCGTTATCAACAAGGAACGCCGCGGCGATTACCTCGGCCGTACCGTGCAGGTAATTCCGCACATTACCAACGAAATTAAAGAGCGCGTTTACCGCGTAGGCCGCAATGACAACGCTGATTTTGTAATTACGGAAATCGGCGGTACCGTAGGCGATATTGAAAGCCTGCCTTTCCTCGAAGCAATCCGCCAGGTTAAAAAGGAAGTCGGCAAAAACGACGTACTGTACATCCATGTAACGCTTGTTCCGTACATCGCCGCCGCCGGCGAACTGAAAACCAAACCGACCCAGCACAGCGTTAAAGAGCTGCGCAGCATCGGCATTGCGCCGGATATTTTAGTATGCCGCAGCGAAAAGCCCATCAGCAAGGATATGTGCGAAAAAATGGCTATGTTCTGCGACGTTGACCCGGAAGCAGTTATCCAGAACCTGACCGCCGAAAGCATTTATGAAGTGCCGATGCTGATGGAAGAACAGGGGCTTGACACCGTTGTCCTGAAAAAACTGGACATGGAAGACAAACCTAAGGATATGGAGCACTGGCATGAAATGGTTGCCCGTATCCTGAAAAAATATGACCGCAAGGTAAAAATTGCCGTTGTCGGCAAATATGTTGAGCTGCACGATGCTTACATCAGCATTGCCGAAGCTTTGAAGCATGCTGCCGTTGCCAACGAAGCAGAACTGGAAATTAAATGGGTAAATTCCGAAAAAATGGAAGAAGATAACAATGTTGAGGAAATGCTGAAAGACGTTGACGGTATCCTCGTACCGGGCGGCTTCGGTAACCGCGGCATTGAAGGCAAAATCATGGCCGTTAAGTATGCAAGGGAGAACAAAATTCCGTTCTTCGGCATCTGCCTTGGCATGCAGTGCGCCGTTATTGAATACGCGCGCCACATGTGCGGCATGGAAGGTGCCAACAGCGCTGAATTTGCGCCGGAAACCCAGTATCCGGTTATCGACCTGATGCCGGACCAGGTTGATGTTGAAGACATGGGCGGCACCATGCGCCTTGGCCTGTATCCGTGCAAGATTTACCCCGGCACGCTTACCGAAAAAGCTTACGGTGCAGAGCTGATTTATGAACGTCACCGTCACCGTTATGAATTTAATAACGCTTTCAGAGAACAGATTGTGGAAAAAGGCCTGCGCATCGGCGGCACTTTGCCGAACGGACGCCTTGTTGAGATTGTGGAACTGCCGGAAGATGTTCATCCGTGGTTCCTGGGCGCTCAGTTCCATCCGGAATTTAAATCCCGCCCGACCAATCCGCACCCGCTGTTTAAAGAATTTATTGCCGCTGCTTTGAGGGAACAGAAATAAAGCCGGTAAAATAACCAAAGAGCAGACTGCAAAAGGTCTGCTTTTTGCGTATAAGGAGATGAAAAGATGCTGAAGAAAATTTTTATCAGCGCAGTTTTGCTGATTGCTGTTTTATCTTTTGTTGTTTCGCTGCTGGGCGGTAACAACGGCGGTAAACCGCAGGTGACTGTGGGCGACAGGGTTGCCGTTATCAACATTAACGGCGCGATTGTGGACGGCGCGGGCGTTGAACAGACTTTGCTGGGCGGCACGCAGGCTGCAACAAGTGGACAGCTGATGAGAGAGATACGCGACGCGGCGGCAGACAGCAGCGTTAAAGCACTGGTGCTGCACATCAATTCACCGGGCGGCAGTGTAACGGCGGCGGAGGAAGTTGGCCGCGAGCTGGAACGCTTTAAGGAAACCACCCATAAGCCTATTGTAACCTCAATGGGCGACCAGGCAGCGTCGGCGGCATACTGGCTTGCTTCTTACAGCGACGTTATCTATGCCAATTCTTCCACGCTGACGGGCAGTATCGGCGTGTATATGCCCTATATGAACGTGGAGGATTTGTATAAAAAAATCGGCGTTTACACCGGCAAAATCAAAAGCGGCCCGCATAAGGATATTTTATCGCCCGACAGGGAAATGACGGCGGAAGAACGTGAAATTTTGCAGGGCATTGTAAACCAGCTTTACGATGAATTTGTTGCTGTTGTTGCCAACGGACGCAAAATGGACCCGGCAGTCGTGCGCGAACTTGCCGACGGGCGTGTTTACACCGGTAAACAGGCGCAGGAGCTGGGGCTGGTTGATGAAATAGGCAACTACTACGACGCACTGGAAGCCGCCGGTAAACTTATTGGCGTAAACGGCATACCGGAAATTAAAGAGCAGCCTGTCGCCAGACCGTGGCAGCTGTTATTTGAAGCGCGTTTGCAGGAATTTATTTTAGGACAGCTTGAAAATGCTTTGAGCGGCGCTGCGGCGGAAGCGCAGCAGCCCGTGCCCCAGGCTGAGAGGTGATGCCTTATGAGGCGCAAAACTTTTGATGTGCTGTTTTCGACCCGCGACGGTATGGAAATGCTGGTTAAACAGCCGTGCCTGTGGCGCAGCCTGTGGTACTTTACCATGAGCGTCGGCCTGTTCTGCGGCGTTATTACCAACCAGCTCTTTCTGGAGCAGCCGCTGACGGTGCGTTTTGGCATCATTGCGGTTATCCTCGTTATCAGCGGCGTGTGCCTTTCCATGTACGGCTTTTTGCTGCACGGCATTTTGTGTACCATGGGTGCGCTGGCTGGCGATGCGGTCGGATTAATCTGCCTTTTGGGCTATACAACCCTGCCGTTTTTAATGCTGACGCCGGTGGCGCTGTTGGCAACCAAAATGTCATGGAGCGGCATCTTCCTTTTGGGGGCCGCAATACTTGCGGGGCTGCTGTGGATGATGTACCTTTTGGTGCGGTCGCTGCAATCGGTATATTTAATTGATTTTAAGCGCGCGCTGGCGACGGTTTTGTTCAGCTTTCTTTTGATTTACACCGCTTTGGTGCTGCCGTTCCAGTTTTTGTTCAAGCTTTTGATGCTTAAATTTTCCTGATGCGCTTAAAATAGTTTTTCTTGCAGAAAACACATTAACGTGGCATAATTGTTATAGATTATAAAATTTTTAAAGGAGTTGGGGTAGGAATGAACAGAGAATTATCCATGGAGTTCGTCCGTGTAACGGAAGCTGCCGCTATTGCCTGCGGCCGCAGCGTTGGCCGCGGTGATAAAAACGGGGCTGACCAGCTTGCCGTTGACGCGATGAGAAAAATGTTTGATACGGTAAATATCAGCGGTACGGTTGTAATCGGTGAAGGCGAAATGGACGAAGCGCCGATGCTGTACATCGGCGAGCATGTCGGTGCGGGCGGCCCGGAAGTTGATATTGCGGTTGACCCTGTTGAAGGCACTAACCTTGTTGCCAAAGGCCAGCCGGGCGCTATCGCCGTAATTGCTATTGCTCCCAAAGGATGCCTGCTTCACGCTCCCGATATGTATATGGATAAAATTGCCGTTGGCCCGCGTGCCAAAGGCTGCATCGACATCAACGCACCGGTAAGCGAAAACCTGGAACGCGTTGCCAAAGCCCTTGACAGAAAGGTAAGCGACCTGACCGTCGTACTGTTGGACCGCGAACGCCATTATGATTTGATGGACCAGATCCGCCGCGCAGGCGCACGCATCCATCTCATCACCGACGGCGACGTTAACCCGATTGTCAATGCAGGTATCGAAGGTACCGGCGTGCATATGTACATCGGCAAAGGCGGCGCACCGGAAGGCGTACTGGCAGCCGCAGCAATTAAATGCCTTGGCGGCGATATGCAGGCACGTCTGTGCCCGGAAGACGAAGCACAGGTTAAACGCTGCATCGACATGGGCATTACCGATGTAAACAAAGTACTGACCATTGACGACATGGTTAAAGGCGATGACTGCATGTTTACTTCCACGGCTATTACCGAATGCCAGCTGCTGCACGGCCTGCGTTATTTTGGCGGCGGCGTGCGTACGCATACCGTTTCCATGCGCTACAAAACCGGCACGGTACGTTTTGTAGACGCCGTACACAGCTTTGACCGCAAAGATTTTGCAGTTAAACTTTAATTTCAGTTAACAGGCAGGGTTTTGGCGTAATGCTGAAACCCTGTTTCGTTTTAATGATTTACGGGATTGGTTATGAAAAATTTATTGCTTGATAATGCAGCCGCCATCAGCGAGGTGCGGCGCACGGCAGAAGCATTAAAAACGGGCGGCGTCAGCCTTAACGGCGTCAGCGGCCCGGTTAAAACGGTTATCATTGCAGCTCTGGACAGGATTTTTTCTGAACAGGGCTCTTTGGCGTTTCTTGTAAGCGGGCGCGATGAAATACGCGAATACCGCCGCAGTTTGAACTGGTTTTACCCCAATGTACCGATGTACGAACTGTACCCGGCGGATTTGCCGCGCGTGCAGGCGGATGCCAAAAGCCGCGAAGTGCAGGCGGAACGAGTGGGCGCGCTGCGCTTTTTGCGCGGTGAAGAACGCGGCATTGTTTTTGTAACGGCGGAAGCACTTTTACAGAAGCTGCCGGACAAAAAAGCCGTTGCCGACAGTGTGGAGATTAACTGCGGCGAGGTTGTTGACCAGCAGGCGCTGATTTCGCGTTTTGCCGAGTTTGGTTACGAGCGTACGCAGCAGGTTGACGCTATCGGGCAGTTTTGCGTGCGCGGCGATATTCTGGATATTTTCCCCATCAACAGCAAACTGCCGCTGCGCATAGAATGGTTTGACGATACGATTGACGCTATCCGCAGTTTCAGCCTGGAAAATCAGCGCAGCGTGGAAAATCTGGAGCAGATAAAAATTGTGCCGCTGGAAGAACCGGCACAGGACGGTTTTAACGCTTCTGTTTTTGATTACGCCGGCGCGAACACGCTGCTGTTTGTGGACGAGCCTTCGTATTTGTGGGATTTGGCGGAAAAAATTTATAACGAAAACAAGGCTTACGCCGATGATTTATGGACGGTGGGCGAGCTGACGCAGGCCTGCGAAGGCGTTAAGGCAGTGGCGCTGGCGGCATTGCAGCATAATTATCTGGGCAGTTATGAGCAGATTAACATGCCGGTGCGTTCCGTCGCGCCCTATAACCGCAATACGGAACTGTTGGCAACGGATTTGCGCGGCTGGCTGGCCGACGGCATAACGCCGGTAATTATGATGAGCAGCGCCATTAAAGCGCGCGGCATTGCCGATACGCTGACCGGCAAGGGCATTGCGGCGGAATTTGTCAATACAGAGCCGATGCTGCGCCCGGGCAGTGTCAGCGTTATCAGCGGCGAACTGACGGCAGGCTTCCGCTTTTGGAACGAAAACTGGCTGCTGTTAACGGAAAGCGACATCTTCGGCATGCAGAAAAAGCGCCGACTGCATAGCAAAAACAAGGGCGCGCAGCTGCAATATTTTTCGGAAATCAAAGCCGGTGACTATGTTGTCCATTCCGTACACGGCATTGGCCGCTACATCGGCGTGGAAAACGTGGAGGTTGACGGCAGGCACCGCGATTACCTGCTTTTGCAGTACGCGGGCGACGATAAACTTTACGTGCCGGTCGAACAGGTCGGCATGCTGCATAAATATATCGGCAACGAAGGGCAGGCGCCGCGCTTAAGCAAAATGGGCGGCAGCGACTGGAGCCGTACCCAAAAGCGCGCACAGGCCGCGATTACGATTCTGGCGGAAGAACTTCTGCGCCTTTACGCGCAGCGTAAAATCGTGCCGGGGCACGCCTTTGCGCCGGATACCGAATGGCAGAAGGAGTTTGAGGAGAAATTCCCTTATGAGGAAACTCCGGACCAGTTAAAGGCGATTGCCGAGATTAAAGCCGATATGGAAAAGCCGGTGCCGATGGACAGGCTGCTTTGCGGCGACGTTGGCTACGGCAAAACTGAGGTTGCCATCCGCGCGGCGTTTAAAGCCGTAATGGACAGCAAACAGGTGGCGCTTTTAGTGCCGACGACGGTGCTGGCACAGCAGCATTTTATGACTTTCCGCGACAGGATGGAACCCTTCGGCATCAGGGTGGAATGTATCAGCCGCTTTACTTCCGGCAAGGAGCAGAAGCGTATTTTATCCGCGCTGGAAGAAGGCAACGTCGATGTTTTAATCGGCACGCACCGTTTATTGCAGTCCGACGTGGTGTTCCGCTATTTGGGGCTGCTCATTATCGACGAGGAACAACGATTCGGCGTGGCGCAGAAGGAAAAAATCAAAAAGTGGAAGACCGGTATTGATGTGCTGTGCCTTTCCGCAACGCCGATACCGCGCACGCTGCATCTGGCACTGGTCAACGGTCGCGATATGAGCGTGATTGAATCGCCGCCGGAGGACAGGCTGCCGGTTGAAACCTACGTTGCCGAATACGACAGCGGCATGATTAAGGAAGCGCTGGAGCGCGAGCTGCGCCGCGGCGGCAGAATTTACTATGTACATAACCGCATTACCGGGCTGGAACGCATTGCGGAAGAAATCCGCAAGCTGGTGCCGGGTATCAGTATTCGCGTGGCGCATGGGCGCATGAGCGAGGAAATGCTGGAAGATGCGATGATTGATTTTTATGAAGGCAACTGCGATTTGCTGCTTTCGACGACGATTATAGAAAACGGGCTTGATGTGCCGCTGGCGAACACTATTATTATCGACGGCGCGGAAAACTTCGGGCTGTCGCAGCTGTACCAGATGCGCGGCAGGGTAGGGCGCTCGGCTCGCCTTGCTTATGCGTACTTTGTGTACCGCCGCAACAAACAGCTCAGCGAAATTGCCGAAAAACGCTTGCAGGCCATCCGTGATTTTACGGAGCTGGGCGCAGGCTTTAAAATTGCCATGCGCGATTTGGAAATCCGCGGCGCGGGCAATTTACTGGGCGCACAGCAGCACGGGCATATTGCCGGCATCGGCTTTGCCGCTTACTGCGAGATGCTGGAAAGCACGATTAAACGCCTGAAGGACGGCGCGGAAAAAGGCGCGCCCGAACCCGACCCGATTGTGGAAATTAACGTGGACGGCTACATACCGGACACTTACATCAGCGACCCGCGTTATAAGCTGGAGCTGTACCGCCGTTTTGCAGAGCTTGATTATAACGACAAGGACGATTTGCTGGACGAAATTACCGACCGCTTCGGCGAGCCGCCGGAAGAAATCGTCAACTTGTGGCGCGTGGCGGCGGTGCGTGGTTTGTGCCGCAAAATGCGTATTCTGGGCATCAGCACGCGCGGCAACGAAATGCGCCTGAGCTTTGCGGAAAACGCCGTGCTGGATACGGACGTGCTGCTTAAAATGTTAAACGGCAGCCGCAACGCCCTGCAATTAAAAACCGGCGCGCAGCCGCAGCTGTTGGTAAGGCTTAACATGTTAAAAACAGAGCCTTTGCCGTGGCTTGAAAAGAACCTGCCGCTGTTGGCGGGCAAAAAATAATTTTGGAAAGGAGGCATCAGTAAATGGCGGATAAATTTTTGCGCGGCGCGATGATTTTAACCATGGCAGGCTTAATGGTTAAAATTCTGGGTTCCGTCAACCGCATATTGTTATCGCGCTTTTTGGGCGGCGAAGGCATTGGCCTGTACCAGATGGCGTACCCCGTCTTTTTGCTGATGCTCTCCGTTTCGTCGGCGGGTATACCGATTGCCATTTCCATCATCGTGTCCGAAAAGGTCGCCAAAGGGCAGTTTAAAGCGGCGGAAAAAGTATTTAAAATTTCGCTGGGGCTGATGGTGGTAACAGGCATTTGCTTTGCCGCACTGCTGTATTTTGGCGCGGGCTGGCTGGTGGAAAGCGGCTTTGTGCGTGACCCGCGCGCTTATTACGGGCTGGTTGCGTTAACGCCGGCGGTGTTTTTCTCAACTATCCTTGCCAGCTTCCGCGGATATTTTCAGGGCTACCAGATGATGGAGCCGCCCGCCGTATCGCAGATTCTGGAGCAGTTTACGCGCGTGGTTACGATGATTGCGCTGGCATATTTCCTTTTGCCTTACGGTTTGGAATACGCGGCGGCAGGTGCAGCTTTCGGCGCCGTGCCGGGCGCTGTTACCGGTTTGATTGTGCTCAGCTTTTTCTACCAGCGTTTGCGTAAAAACTTCCATGCACAGCCGCAATTAGTGCAGCAGGAGGTTGAATCGGTCGGCACCGTTGCCAAAAGGCTGGCTTTACTCGCACTGCCGGTATCGTGCGCCAACATTATGGTGCCGGTAACAAGCAGTATCGACATGCTGCTGGTGCCAAACTGCCTGTATGCCAGCGGTTACGCCATTGAAGAAGCAACGACGCTGTTCGGCTACCTGACTGGTATGGGCATGCCGCTTGTGATGATGGCGACCATTGTAACGCTGTCGCTGGCGGCGGGAATTGTGCCTGCCATATCGGAAGCGCATACGCTTGGCGACACGCAAACAATCACCAAAAAATCGCGCACGGCGATGAATATTTGCTGCCTGATAACATTACCGGCCGCTGCCGGATTATGGGTGCTGGCAACGCCGATTGCGCAGATGATTTATAACGCGCCGCAGGCGGGCGACGCTATCCGCCATTTGGCGCCTTCCGCGTGCCTGCTGGGTATTCATCAGGTAACGACGGGCATGTTACAGGGCATTGGCAAAACAGCCATCCCCATGTGGAATATGCTGCTGAGCGCGGTGGTAAAAATCGGCGCGGTAATGCTGCTGACAGTTACGCCGCTGAATATCGTGGGCGCGGCGTGGGCTTCCAACATCAATTTCGGCATGGCTGCGACGCTTAATATATTCTTTTTACTGCGCAACGGCATTACTTTTGATGTAAAAGTGCTTGGCAAGCTGCTGGCGGCTTCGCTGTTAATGGCAGGCTGCGCAAGCCTTGTTTATGGTTTTGCCAACGCCGCATTCGGCAACACGGCGGCAACCATTGCCACAATTTTAGCGGCGATTGTTGTGTATGCTGCGCTGCTGTTTGCGCTTAAAGCAGTCTGCAAAGATGATTTGGAAAAAATACCGTTTATCGGTTCTAAAATAAAGCGGAGGTGACGAGATGCAGAAAATTACAGTGGTTGGCCTTGGCCCCGGCAGCGCCGGCCAGCTTTCGGTGGAAACCATGGAGCTTTTGAAAAACGGTGAGTGCGTAATTCTGCGCACAGCGGTGCATCCCAGCGTGGCAAGGCTGACGGAGGAGAACGTCAACTTTATTGCCTGCGATAATTTTTATGAAGCAGGCGCGTCGTTTGAGGACGTGTACGACAGCATAGTGAAATTTGTTTTTGAAAAAGCTCAGACGCAGGACGTTGTTTACGCCGTGCCGGGCAGCCCGCTGGTGGCGGAGCGTACCGTGGTGCTTCTGCGCGAGCGTGCCGCTGCCAATAATGTGGCGTTAAAAATTCTGCCTTCCATGAGCTTTTTGGACTTGGCGTATGTGGAACTGGGCATTGACCCGATTGCCGGTTTGAGAATTATTGACAGCAGTGATTTTGAAGCGCTGGCCGACGCCGGTAAATACCCGCTGATGATTACGCAGGTGTACAGCAAATTTGTCGCGTCCGATGTTAAGCTGGCGCTGATGGATGTGCTGGACGACGAAACGCCGGTGTGGTTTTTGCGCAACCTTGGCCTGCCTGATGAAGAATGCCGCACCGTGCCGCTGTATGAACTGGACAGGCAGGAAAACATCGACCACTTGACCAGCGTGTTTGTACCGGCGCAGGAACAGGTATCGGTGATGGACGTGCAGCCCTTAACCGATGTTATGGCAACGCTGCGCTCGCCCGGCGGCTGCCCGTGGGATATGGAGCAGACGCACGCCAGCATCCGCAAAAGCCTGATAGAAGAAGTTTACGAGCTTTTGGAAGCCATTGACAATATGGATTACGAAAACATGAAGGAAGAACTTGGCGATGTGCTGCTGCAGGTTGTTTTCCATGCGCGTCTGGCGGAAGAAGCAGGCGCCTTTACCATGCAGGACGTTGTCGATGAAATCGTTGAAAAACTCATCCGCCGCCATCCGCATGTGTACGGTACGATTGAAGTCGGCAGCAGCGATGAGGTTTTGCAGAACTGGGACGCTATCAAGCAGACGGAAAAAACAGAGCGCAGGCATGTGCTGGACGGCGTTACCAAAGGGCAGCCAGCGCTGATGAGGGCGTACAAATTAAATTCCAAAGCCGCCAAGGCAGGTTTCGACTGGCCGGATAATGAAGGCGTATGGAACAAAATCACCGAAGAACTGGCCGAACTGAAAGAAGCCGTGGCAAACGGCACGCCGGAAGAGCAGGAACACGAGCTTGGCGATTTGCTGTTTTCAATAGCAGCGTATGCCAAGCACATCGGGCTGGAGCCCGAAACGGCGCTGAATATGGCTAACAACCGTTTTGTAAAACGCTTCAGCCATGTAGAAAAATGCGTGGAAAAATCCGGCAGGGACTGGCACGATTTTACGCTGGAAGAACTGGATAGTTTCTGGAACGAAGCCAAAAAAGCCGAAAAAACTTGTGAAAAAAATTAAAATTATGATATTAATGGCAGGATTATCTGCTTTTACGGCGAAATAGGACTTACATAAATAGCTACACCTGGATTTAAAACCGGCGTAGACTAAATATAACACCTTTAAGGGGGATTTCTTGTGAACAAAACTGAACTCGTTGCTGCAGTAGCAGAAAAAACCGGCCTGACCAAAAAAGACGCTGAAAAAGCATTGGCTGCAGTAGTTGAAACCGTGAAAGAAGTAGTTGCTAAAGAAGAAAAAGTACAGCTCATCGGCTTTGGTACTTTCGAAGCTCGTAAACGCAATGCACGCACCGGTAAAAACCCGCAGACCGGCAAAGCTATTAAAATTGCTGCTGCTACCGTACCGGCTTTCAAAGCTGGTAAAGCTTTTAAAGAAATGGTTAACAAATAATAATAATTTAAAAGCGATAAAATGCCGGGCTGCTTAAGCCCGGTATTTTACTATGGGCGTATTTCAGGAGGTATCCCATGCCGCAGCGTACCGTCAGGAAAAAAAGAAGCAGGCGTGATTTTATGTGGTTCTGCATCTTTGTCATTGTGGTTTGCGGCATTATCATTGCCCGCCAGGAATACAAGATTTACCAGGTCAACAAAGAGCTTGAGGCAACCAATCAGCGCGTGGAAGAACTGAAAAAGGACAAGGCTGAGCTGGAAGCCGAGAAAAAACGCCTTGATGATTTGAAGTACATTGAAAAACTGGCGCGCGAGGACCATAACATGGTCGGCAAGGACGAAGTGCCGCTGTTTATTGTCGATGACAAGGAAAACGGCGCGGAACAGAAAAACAAAGACGCTGAAAGTAAAAACAGATGAATTATCGGCTGATTATTCGTCTGTTTTTATTTTTTAGTTGACACTTTTTAAACGATAAAGGTATAATGGTTTTATATTAAGCTAATTTAAGGGGGATCTACTGCTCTATGTCACTTGAAGTAGGTGCAATAGTTGAAGGCGAGGTAACAGGCATTACCAATTTCGGCGCCTTCGTACAGCTGCCTGAAGGTAAGGTAGGACTTATTCACATATCCGAAGTTTCCAATGTATATGTGAAGGACGTACATGATTTCTTAAAGGAAAAGGATAAGGTGAAGGTTAAAGTCTTATCTATTGATGAGCGCGGAAAAATCGGCCTGTCAATCAAACAGCTGACTCCGCCTCCGGCTCCGCAGCCCAAACCGCAGCGTCCGGCAGGTAATCCTGAACGCCGCAGCTTTAAACCGGCTCCGGCACTTTCTTTTGAAGATAAATTGTCCAAATTTTTAAAAGACAGCGACGACAGGCTGCTTGACCTGAAGCGTAATACCGAATCCAAACGCGGCGGCCGCGGCGCCAGCCGTGAAAGATAACAACATTACGGCACTCCGTGTGAGTGCCTTTTTGTTTTGAGGAGCAGAAATGGGCAAAGCCGTGAACAAACTGCTTAAAGAAATAAAAAAATATCTTCCGCCCGGTGCGCGTGTGGTTATTGCGTGCAGCGGCGGCGCAGATTCCGTGGCTTTGACGGACGCGGTGTGGCAGCTGCGAGATGAGTGCGGCTATAAAATTGCCGTAATGCACATAGAACACGGTTTACGCGGCGAAGAAGCTTTGCACGACGCTGCGTTTACGGAAAAGTTCTGTGCAGAACGCGGGCTTGATTTTGTCTGCCGCCATGTACAAGCAGGCGCTTACGCCAAAGCGGAAGGCTTATCGGTGGAGGACGCAGCGCGTAAGCTGCGTTACTGCGAATTGTGGCAGTATGTTGATGAGTTTGGCGCGGACTTTCTTTTAACGGCACACCATGCCGGTGACCAGGCGGAAACGGTGCTGATGCAGCTTTTGCGCGGCAGCGGTACGGCAGGACTTGGCGGCATGCAGGCGCAGGCAGGCAGGCTTATGCGCCCGCTGCTTTTTGTGCAGCGCAGTGAAATTGAAGCCTATTGCCGCAAACGGAATTTAAGTTTCTGCCATGATTCAACCAACGACGATGTGCGCTACACCCGCAACCGTATCCGCAAGGAGCTGCTGCCGTATTTACAGCAGCAGTTTAACCCGCAGCTGGTAACGGCGCTGGGGCAGACGGCGCAGCTTGCCGCTATGGATAACGCTTTTGCCTGTCATCATGCGCAAAAGTTTTATAATGAACACGTCGCAGCAAACGGTAAATTGCTGGAGTGCGGCGCGCAAAAGCTGCCGGCGGAATTTGAAGCCGTCAGCACGCGCGTTATCCGCCTGATGTGGGAACAAAAAGCAGCGTCCGGCAGCGAACTTGGCTTTGAACATATCAAAGCAGTGCTGCGGCTTTTGCAAAACGGCAGCAGCGGCAAAGCAGTAATGCTGCCCGGCAAAACAGCGGCGGCATACAGCTACGGTAAATTGTATATCGGCGCGCGCGCAGATATTGAAAAATTGCTGAATGGCGAAGGCGGTAGTAGTGTTTGCGACATTACGATTGCGGTGGAAAATATCGCTGGCGGCGTAAAAATAAATCTGCCGGAAGGCGGGAAATTGCTGTTGAACATTGCGGATACGCAGCAGCCGGTGAGCAAAACGCAGGCCGTTGTGCCTTTAGAGCTGGCAGGTGAAGCAATCAGCATCCGCACAAGGCGTGACGGCGACAGGTTTTATCCGAATGGAAGTGCGGGCAGCAAAAAATTAAAAGATTATTTTATTGACAATAAAGTGCCGCGGGCAGAACGCGACGGCAAACTGCTGGTAACGGCAGGCAGCAATGTTTTGTGGATAATTGGCGAAAGGCAGGCCGGGTGGAAGCACGAACCGGCAGGAAAATGGCTGGTTATGCGGCTGATAAACGGAAAGGATGGGCAAAATGACTGAGGATATTGCAAAAGTTTTACTGACGGAAGAAGAAATTCAGGCACGCGTGAAGGAATTGGGTGCGCAAATCCGCGAGGATTACAAGGATAAGGACAAAATTGTGATGATTGGCCTTTTGAAGGGCGCAATTTACTTTTTTACCGACCTTTCGCTGGCGATTGGTTTGCCGCTGCGCATTGATTTTATGGTGGCATCTTCCTACGGCAACAGCACGGAAACTAGCGGCAGCGTTGATGTACGCCTGAGCTGCTCGGAAAATATTGAAGGCTGCCATGTGCTGCTTGTGGACGACATCATCGACAGCGGCGTGACCATGGAAGCTATTACCAGGCTTTTGCAGACCCGCAAACCTGCCTCCATTAAAAAGGTGGCACTCTGCGATAAGCCGAGCCGCCGTGTGAACAAGCTGAACGCAGATTACGTCGGCTTTGAAATTCCGGACGAATTTGTTGTAGGCTACGGCCTTGATTACGCCGGTGATTACCGCAATCTGCCGTTTATCGGTGTGCTGAAACCGGAAGTTTATGAAAAATAATAAAAGTTGTAGAAACACGGAAATTATATTATAATACAAAGATAGCATTAAACTTTTTGTTGTTGAGGAGGGAAATCCTTGAATAAATTTTTGAAAAACGTTTTTGTGTACCTGATGATAATCATCTGCGCTATCTGGATGATTGATTCGTATTCTGCCAGCACCGTGCCCAAAACGGATATTACCTACACCGCGTTTATGAAGCATGTGCAGCAGGACGAAGTGAAGCAGGTAACGATTGTTGAGAATGTTATCAGCGGCAAGCTGAAGGACGGCAGCGATTTTACTACCGTTGTGCCCAACGACGACAGCCTGATACCGACTTTAAGGGCGCGCGATATTGAAATTAAAGCCGAACTGCCGCCTGAACCCCCGTGGTGGATGACGGTGGTTAGCGAGCTTTTGCCGATACTTGTTATTGTTGCTGTGTGGTTCTTTATGATGCAGCAGATGCAGGGCGGCGGTGGCGGCCGCGGCGTGATGAATTTCGGCAAGAGCCGTGCGCGCCGTTACGACGAGGACAACATTAAAGTAACCTTTAAGGATGTTGCCGGTGCCGATGAAGCCAAGCAGGAACTGGAAGAAGTTGTAGAATTTTTGAAGCACCCCAAAAAGTATAACGATTTGGGCGCTAAAATACCTAAAGGCGTACTCTTGTACGGGCCTCCGGGCACGGGCAAAACGCTGCTGGCCAAAGCCGTTGCCGGTGAAGCGGGCGTACCGTTTTTCAGTATTTCCGGCTCGGACTTTGTGGAAATGTTTGTCGGCGTTGGCGCATCGCGCGTGCGCGATTTATTTGAACAGGCTAAAAAGAGCGCACCGTGCATTGTGTTTATCGACGAAATTGACGCTGTGGGACGTCAGCGCGGTGCCGGGCTTGGCGGCGGGCATGACGAACGCGAGCAGACCCTGAACCAGCTGCTGGTTGAGATGGACGGTTTTGGAGCTAACGAAGGTATTATTATGATTGCCGCAACCAACCGCCCGGATATTCTTGACCCGGCACTTTTGCGCCCGGGACGTTTTGACCGCCAGATTGTGGTTGACCGCCCTGATATTAAAGGCCGCCAGCAGATTTTGAAAGTGCATGTAAAAGGCAAACCTGTTGCCGGTGATGTTGAACTGGACGTTATTGCAAGGCGCACGCCGGGCTTTACCGGCGCCGATTTGAGCAACCTCGTCAATGAGGCGGCTTTGATGGCGGCGCGCAAAAATAAAAAGCAGATTAACATGCCGGAAATGGAAGAAGCGGCAGAACGTGTTATTATGGGACCGGAACGCCGCAGCAGGGTTATCAGCGATAAGGAAAAACGCCTGACCGCTTATCACGAAGGCGGGCATACGCTGGTGGGCATGCTGCTGGATAACGCCGACCCCGTGCATAAGGTTACTATTATTCCGCGCGGCAGGGCGGGCGGCTACACCTTAAGCCTGCCGAAGGAAGACCGTTACTACGCAACCAGAAGCGAAATGCTGGACGAGCTGAAAGTATTGCTCGGCGGGCGCGTGGCGGAAGCGCTGGTGCTGAAGGAAATCTCCAGCGGTGCCAGCAACGATTTGCAGCGCGCAACATCTCTGGCACGCCAGATGATTTGCGAATACGGCATGAGCCAGGAGCTCGGCCCCGTAACCTTCGGGCACCGTCAGGACCAGGTGTTCCTTGGCCGCGACATTGCCCGCGATAAAAATTACAGTGAAGAAATTGCAGCTAAAATCGATAAGGAAATCCGCAAATTCCTTGACGAGGCTTACCAGAAAACGGAAGAACTGCTGCAAAATAATATGGACAAGCTGCATTTAATCGCGCAGGCGCTGATTGAAAAAGAAACGCTGGAAGGCAGCGAAATTGAGCAGCTGATGAAATACGGGCGCATTCTGGATAAGAATGAGCAGCCGCCTGACGATAACAGCGGCACGCCTGCAGAAATTCCGCCGGACGTAATTACCGCACCGGCAGAAGAACCGCAGCCGCAGCAGGCACCTCAGTATCAGGAAGTGCCGGGCGTTGTGGGCACGGAAGAAAAACACGCGCTTAACTAAAATTAAAACACCGGTTTTAACGCCGGTGTTTTTTTATTGCTTGACTTTAGGTTAACGTAATGATAACCTAAGGGATAACGAGGAGTGTGATTGTAATGCGCGGACGCATTTTGGAAATTTTACGGGCAGGCGGGCAGGAACCGACGTCGGGCGAGGAGCTTTCGCGTCAGCTTTCCGTGTCGCGCACCGCTGTATGGAAACATATTCAGGCTTTAAAAGCCGAAGGTTATGATATTGAATCCGTGCCGAAAAAGGGCTATGTTTTAAAGGCTGCGCCGGACAGATTGAAACCGGCAGAAATTATTACGCATTTAAAAACCGGTTGGCTGGGTCACAGCATCCATTATGTGGAGAGCGTCGATTCTACCAATAATCTGGCGAAGCGTCTGGCGGAAGCAGGCTGCGAGAACGGGCTTGTTGTTGTCAGCGAGGAGCAGGTTGGCGGCAAGGGTCGCCTGTCGCGCGGCTGGTTCTCTCCGTTTGCGTGCGGCAACTGGTTTTCGGTTGTGCTTAAGCCGCCGTTTCTGCCGCAGGAGGCTTCCAAATGCACGCTGCTGGCAGCGGTTGCCGTTGTTAAAGCCGTTAACAAATACAAAGGCGTTAACGCCGCTATTAAATGGCCGAACGATATTTTGCTGAACGGCAAAAAGCTGGTGGGTATTTTAACGGAAATGAGCGCCGAGTTCGGCAAAATCAATTACATTGTTATCGGCATCGGCATGAACGTGGACGTGCCGCGCAGCATTGTGCCGGACGATATTCAGGACTGCTCTATTTCCGTCGCCGATGCGGCGGAAGAACCGGTATCGCGCGTACAGATTTTGGCGGACGTGCTGTATAATCTGGAAGAACTGTACGAAGCCGTACTGCGCGAAGGCTTTGCGCCGGTGCTGGCAGAATGGCGCAAGTATTCCTGCACGCTGGGCCAGCAGGTTAAGGTCATCGCGCCGGACGAAACCTATTGCGGCCTTGCCGTGGACATCGACGAGGACGGGCTTTTGATTGTGAAAAAAGAGGACGGCACGACGGACAAGGTTATCGCCGGTGATGTTTCTATCCGCCCCGCGGCGGGCACGGGCAAATACGCTTAAATTTTGCTGTACAGACCTGTTTTTTTCTGATATAATAGGCGAGGTTCTTTAGAAAGTAATTTTACTCCGCAGGAGGATAAGCCATGTTATTAGTTATTGATGTGGGCAACACTAATATTGTAGCCGGCGTTTTTGACGGCAAAAAGATTGCGTCGCACTGGCGTTTTTCTACCGACCGTTCCAAAACGGCTGACGAATACGGCATTTTGCTGAGAAGCATGTTTAACTACACCAAGATGCCGATGGACGAAGTGAAGGATATCATCATCTCAAGCGTTGTGCCGCCGCTGATTGTGCCTTTGTGCCACATGTGCGAGCGCTATTTTGAGCTTGTGCCGATGGTGGTAGGCCCCGGCATTAAAACCGGCATTTCGCTGCGGTATGATAACCCGCGTGAAGTTGGCGCGGACCGTATTGTTAACGCTGTTGCCGCTTTTGAAAAATATGCAGCCAAAGGCAAACCGATGATTATCGTTGATTTTGGCACGGCAACCACTTTCTGTGCGCTTTTGCCTACCGGCGAATATCTGGGCGGCGCTATTGCCCCGGGCATCGGCATTTCCGCGGAGGCTTTGTTCCAGCGTACTGCGAAGCTGCCGCGCGTTGAGCTGATTAAACCGGCGACGGTCATCTGCAAAAACACGGTTAACGCCATTCAGGCAGGTATTTTGGTTGGCTACGTCGGCCAAATGAACGAAATCGTCTGCAAGATGAAAGAAGAACTTGGCGGCGAGGCAATCGTTATCGCGACCGGCGGTTTTGCAACCACGATGGCGGCAGAATCCGACGTTATCGACTACGTTGAACCGTTCCTTACTTTGGAAGGCCTGCGTATTCTGCACGAGAAAAACGAAAAATAAAATTAACGCAAAAGGCCTGCTTAACGGCAGGCCTTATTTTATGAGGTGAAAAATGCAAATTGGCAATATCAGGCTTGGCGCGCCGGTGGCGTTAGCGCCGATGGCCGGGATTACCGATATGCCGTTTCGGGTAATTTGTAAAGAGCTTGGCTGCGGGCTGGTAGTTTCGGAAATGGTCAGCGCCAA
>CASFZG010000018.1 GCA_949299135.1 uncultured Phascolarctobacterium sp. | reverse complement strand
AAAGAAAAGCAGTCAGCAACTTTACTGCTAACTGCTTTTAATCATTTATTATTTTTACAAAGAAAGCTGCACAAATTTCTGCACAGTGCTTTCAATATCGTCTGCACTTAAAATGGCGCTGACTATAGCTACGCCGTCTGCACCGGCGTTAAGCACATCGCGGTAATTGGCAAGCGTTACGCCGCCAATACCCACAAAGGGTAGTTTTGTCACCGCGCGGATGGCTTTTAAACCTTCAACGCCGATAACGGACGTATCCTTTTTTGTGCCGGTCGGGTACACTGCACCGCAGCCAAGGTAATCTGCCCCTGCTGCTTCCGCCGCCAATACTTCTTCGGCGTTGTGCGCCGATACGCCGATAATTGCATCTGCGCCAAGCATACGCCGCGCTATTTCCGCAGGCAAATCGCTTTGCCCGACGTGTACGCCTGCCGCACCTACGGCAAAGGCAATATCTGCACGGTCGTCAACCAGCATCGGCACTTTGTATTTATCGCACAGTGCTTTCATTTTCAGCGCGCGCTCGTACAAAATGCGGCTTTCCTGCGTTTTGTCGCGGTACTGCACCAGCGTCACGCCGCCGCGCAACGCCGCATCCATTTTGTTCCAGATGTTGGCGTCGTTAAAATAAACGGTGTCCGTAACAAGGTAAACCCTGTAATCCAAAACCGGTTTCATATCAATTCATTCTTTCTTCCGGCTTCAGGTTAATTAAATTCCATTTGCCGGTAACGTGGTAAATGCCGTCAAACAGGCTTGTTTTAAACATGCCCGGGCCGTCTTTCTTTTCCATAAAGCCTGCGGCAAGTTCGGCAGCCTGCCCCATAATTACAACGCCCAGTGCTGCTGCCGTCATGTAATCCTTGCATACTGCCGCGCAGCAGGCGCACAAGGTTGTAGTCATGCAGCCTGCTCCGGTAATTTTTTTCAGCATCTCGTTGCCGCCGTTTAAAACCAGCACCTGCTTACCGTTGCTTACATAGTCCACCTTGCCGGTAAGCGCAACCACGCAGTTAAATTTTGCCGCCAGCGCTTTGGCCACCTGTAATTTTTCGCCTTCGTCGGCCTGCGTAATGCCGTCCACGCCACGCCCGGCAGCTTTTTCGTCAACCAGCGCCTTGCACTCGTCGTAGTTGCCGCGCACAATGGTAATTGCGCCGCTCTGCAACAGTTTCAGCGCAAAGTTTAAACGCATCGCACTGCTCATCGCGCCAACGGGGTCCAGCACAACGGGTATGCCTTTCTTTTTGGCGGCGGCTGCTGCGCGCTCCATGGCAATGGTTTTGTTATAGTCAATCGTACCGATGTTCAGCACCAGAGCATCGCTGCCTGCGGTAATATTTTCAACCTCTTCCGGGTCATCCGCCATTACGGGCGAAGCACCGGCGCAAATTGCCGCGTCGGCGCAGGATTCTACCGTTACATAATTGGTGATGTGGTGGATTACCGGGCATTTTTTCTGCAATTCTTCAATAATTTTGCCAAATTGGTTCTGCATTTCCATTATTCCAGCATGCCTGCCTTTCTGTATAAATCAACAAAATGGTGCGTCGGGCCGCAGCCTTTACCCTTGGCAAGGCTGTGCTTAATGGCCGTGGTAACGTAATTTTTGGCTGCTTTAACGGCTTCCGCCACCGTCATGCCGTTAGCCAAATTCGCCGCAATGGCGGAGGAAAACGTGCAGCCTGTGCCGTGCGTGTTTTTTGTTTCGATGCGTTCGGTTTCAAAATGGTAAAAATCCTTGCCGTCATACAGCACGTCCACAGCGTCGCCGATGTGGTGCCCGCCCTTAACGACAATCGCCTTACAGCCCATAGCACAGATTTTTTTCGCCGCCGCTTCCATATCGGCAACGGTTTCAATTTTCATCTCTGCAATTTTTTCCGCTTCGGGGATATTCGGCGTCAGCACATCCGCCAGCGGGATGATGGTTTTAATTAAAGTGTCGATGGCGTAAGGCTGCATTAAAGCACAGCCGTTTTTTGCGTACATAACAGGGTCGATAACGACGTTCTGCGGCTTGTATTCTTTCAGCTTGCCCGCAACTACCTGCATGCACTCCGGCGTACTCAGCATGCCGATTTTAACGGCGTCAGGAAAAATATCTTCAAAAACTGCGTCCATCTGCTTTTCAATCATGTCCGGCGTAACGTCCTGAATATCAATCACGCGCGCCGTGTTTTCCGCAACGACGGAAACAATAACGCTCATGCCAAAAGTGCCGTGCGCGGCAAAAGTTTTTAAATCGGCCTGAATGCCGGCGCCGCCGCTGCAATCACTGCCGGCAATGGTAAGTAGGTTTTTCATGGTAGCTCCTTTACATAAAAAACGGGCTCAGCAACCAGCCGGGCCCGTTAAATTTTTACAGTAAACTTTTTACTTTATTGGCAACGTTTTCGGCGGTAAAGCCATATTCTTTCAGCACGGTGCCGCCGGGTGCGGATGCGCCGAATTTGTTGATGCCGATAACATTGTCCTCGCTGCCGGTGTAGCGGCTCCAGCCCAAAGTTACGCCGGCTTCAACGGCAACCTTCGGCAGTCCCGCAGGCAGTACGGACTGTTTATATCCTTCGCTCTGCTGTTCAAATACATCCCAGCTCGGCATGCTTACAACGCTTACGCAGATGCCTTCTTCCGCAAGTTTCGCCTGTGCCTCCAGTGCAACATGCACTTCGCTGCCGGTAGCGATGATAACTGCTTTGGCAGTGCCTTTGCCTGCGTCCAGCACATAAGCGCCCTTACCGGCGTTTTCGTGGATAACTTCTGCGTATTTGTGCAGTACGGGCAGTTTCTGGCGGCTCAAGAGCAACGCCGTCGGTTTATGCTCGTTCAGGCACGCGGTCTGCCATGCCATTGCGGTTTCCAAAGCATCCGCCGGACGGATTACGCACAGGTTCGGGATTACGCGCAGGCTCATGGTTTGTTCAACCGGCTGGTGCGTCGGGCCGTCTTCGCCTACCGCGATGCTGTCGTGCGTAAATACAAAGATGGAACGCAGGCCCATAAGTGCGGCCATGCGTACTGCGGGGCGCATAAAATCGGCAAATACAAGGAACGTGCCGCCAAACGGAATGAAACCGCCGTGCAGGGCAATGCCGTTCAGCGCTTTGCCCATAGCGTGTTCGCGTACGCCAAAGTGCAGGTTTCTGCCGGTTCTGTCATCCTGGGAATAATAACCGCAGGTTTTCATAACGGTTTTATTGGAAGGGCCAAGGTCGGCACTGCCGCCAACCAGCTGCGGCAGCTGCATGGAAAGTTTTTGCAGCACTTCGCCGCTTGCTTCACGGGTGGAAGTTGCTTCGATATCGTTAAATACCGCTTCAAGGTCGGCACGGTTTACCAGCACATCGCCTTTAATGCGTTCTTCCAGTTCCTTGCCCAGTTCCGGGTAAACTACTTTGTAATCGGCAAGCAGCGCTTCCCATGCGGCCTGTTTTTCGGCGCAGGCGGCAAGTTTGTCGTCAAAATGCTTGCGCACCGTCACCGGTACATAAAAGCTCTGACCAACGGGCCAGTTTGCTGCTTCTTTGGTTTTGGCAACGCCTTCGGCGCCAAGCGGTTCGCCGTGGCAGGAGGCATTGTCCTGTTTCGGGCTGCCGTAACCGATATGCGTGCGTACAATAATCAGGCTCGGGTGTTCGGTATCGGCCTGTGCTTCCTTAACTGCTTTTTCCAAAGCGTCTATGTCTTCGGAATCAGCCACGCGCAGAACCTGCCAGCCGTAAGCTTCAAAGCGTTTGCCTACGTCCTCACGGAAGGCGATATCGGTGCTGCCCTCAATGGTAATATGGTTATCATCGTAAAGGTAAATCAGTTTTCCAAGGCCAAGTGTGCCTGCAAGGGATGCCGCTTCGCTGGCAACGCCTTCCATCTGGTCACCGTCACTGGTCAGGCCATAAGTGTAGTGGTTAACAACTTCAAAGCCCGGTTTGTTGTATTTTGCCGCCAGCATCGTTTCGGCAATCGCAAAACCAACGCCCATGGCAAAACCGTGCCCCAGCGGGCCGGTAGAAGCATCAACGCCCGGCGTTACGCCGTATTCCGGATGGCCCGGGGTAATGCTGCCCCACTGGCGGAAGTTTTTCAAATCTTCGATAGATACGTCGTAGCCTGCCAGATGCAGCATAGCATAATAAAGCGCGCTGCCGTGGCCCGGCGATAAAATAAATCTGTCCCTGTTGAACCAGTTGGGGTCTTTAGGGTTATAGTTCATAAAACGGTCCCAAACCGTATACATCAGCGGAGCCGTGCCCAAAGGAAAGCCCGGATGGCCGGATTTTGCCTTTTCAACTTCGTCGACGGATAAAAATCTCAAGGTGTTTACTGCAACCTGGTCGATCGTCTGCATAAGATAAACCCTCCAATTATTGTACGTTATTTGTATAAATTATAACACAATTAGCCTTTTTTTCAAACAGTATAACCATTAAATAATCTTCAAAATAAAATTTATTAAACAGTTTTTTCCATAGTCTTCTTGACTTATAATTATATGATAATTATAATATAAGTATGGAAGACTTAAAATTTGAATGGGATGAAAATAAAAATACCATTAACAAACGCAAACATGGCATTTCATTTGAAGAAGCCAAAACAGTATTTTACGATGACGACGCTATTTTGTTTGACGACCCTGAACATTCTCAAGGCGAAGAAAGATTTTTAATTATCGGCGTTACCGAAACGGAAAAGGTTTGTATCGTCAGCCATTGTTACAGGGATAAAGACAATACAATAAGGATTATTTCCGCAAGAAAGGCGACTAAAAACGAAAAACAAACTTATGTTGAAGGATGGTGGTAATATGTTGGAAGAATACGATATTAAAAATTTAAATCCCAGAAAAAACCCTTATACCCGCAGAGAAAAAAAGCAAATTACCATCAATCTTGATGTGTCCACCATTGCTTATTTTAAAGCGCTTGCCAAACAAAAGGGTATCCCCTATCAAATTTTAATCAATTCTTACCTGACGGATTGCGCCGATAAGAAAAAAGATTTGGAACTGGCGTGGAAATAAAATAATTGCCAAACCCCTTCATTATTTGAAGGGGTTATTTTTTATGCAAAACGCCGCCGCTAAAAAGCGGCGGCGCTAACGCAGCTTAAAACTGCAAATTATTGGTTTTTACTGCTGTTCCTTGCGTTCGGCAATAATTTTTTCAGCCATTTTCTGCGGCACATCTTCGTAATGGTCAAACTTCATTTCAAAGGTGCCCAGGCCCTGGGTCAAAGCGCGCAGGTCAACGGCGTATTCGGTAATTTCAGCATAAGGCACCTGTGCCTTAATGCAGCCCATGCCGTCTTCAAGGCTCTGCATGCCCAAAATACGGCCGCGTTTGCTGTTCAGGTCGCCGATAACGTCGCCCATCATGCTCTCGGCGCAATATACGTCAAGGTTATAAACAGGCTCCATCAATACCGGGCGCGCAGCTTCCATTGCCTTTTTAAAGGCGATGTTGGAAGCAACCTTAAACGCCATTTCGGAGGAGTCAACGGTGTGGTAAGAACCGTCAACCAGCGTAATGCGGATATCCACTACCGGATAACCTGCCAGCACGCCGTGTTCCATAGATTCGCGCATGCCCTTTTCAACAGCCGGGATGTACTGGCGCGGTACAGCGCCGCCGAAGATTTTATCAACAAATTCAAAACCTGTTCCGGGCGGCAGCGGTTCCATGTTGATAATAACATGTCCGTACTGGCCATGGCCGCCGGATTGTTTCTTATGCTTGCCTTCCACATTCATCGCGGTGCCGCGGATGGTTTCACGGTATTCAACAATCGGTGCGCGCAGGTCGGCTTCCACGCCGAATTTACGTTTCATGCGCTCCATGATGATTTCAATGTGCTGGTCTCCCATGCCGCTGATTAAAGTTTCCTTCGTTGCGGTGTTTCTGGTAACGATAATCGTCGGGTCTTCGTCCATCAGGCGGTTCAGCGCCGAAGCAATCTTTTCTTCCTCGCCTTTCTTCTTGGCGTAAATAGCGCGTGTATACATCGGCAGGGGGAATGCGATAGGTTTAAACAGTACCGGGGAATTTTTATCGCTCAGGGTATCGCCGGTAGCGGTAAACTGCAATTTGGTGGTAACGCCGATATCGCCCGCAACAACTTCTTTCATCGGAATCTGCGTTTTGCCGCGCATGGTAAATACCGTGCCGAAGCGTTCTTCTTTTTCGCGGCTGGCGTTGTAAACCATGCTGTCGCTCTTAATGCTGCCGCTGAATACCCTGAAGAAGCTCAGGCGGCCGACAAACGGGTCGGACGTGGTTTTAAATACCAAAGCAGCCATCGGCGCGTTGGCGTCGCGTACTTCTTCCTCGCCGGTTTCCGGGTTGGTAACAACAAAGTCGTTCAAAATTGCCGGGTAGGTGTAGTCAATAATGGCGTTCATCACACGGCCCAAGCCGATATCCTTGTACGCGCTGCCGCACAGTACCGGGAAAATAATCGCCTGGCGGATGCCTTTAATCAGGCAGTCCATAATTTCTTTATCGCTGATGGTTTCGCCTTCCAGATAACGCATCATGCAATCGTCATCAGCCTCAACCGCTGCTTCAACCATTTTTTCGTGCGCTTCTTTGGCAGCTTCCATGTATTCTTCCGGAATGTCCATTTCGATGGAATCATTGCCGTTAGCCTTATAGGCTTTCATTTTATAAATATCGATAACGCCGCAGAAACCGGATTCCTTGCCCAAAGGCAGCTGCAACGGCAGTACGCGCTTGCCGATTTTTGCGCGCAGGTTATCCAGAATGCTGTCAAAGTCGGCATTCTCACGGTCCATTTTGTTTACGAAAACTATGCGCGGCAGATGTGCTTCTTCTGCCAGCTTCCAGCACTGCTCGGTGCCAACCTGTACGCCGCTGGTTGCACAGACAACGATAAGCGCGCTGTCAACAGCACGGAACGCGCCCTTAACTTCGGCCACAAAATCAGCAAAGCCCGGGGTATCGATAAAGTTAATTTTAGTATCGCGCCATTCAACCGGTGCAAGCGTTGCGTTTACGGACACGCCGCGTTTAATTTCTTCCGGTTCGTAGTCAGTGGTGGTAGCTCCATCTTCAACCTTACCCATTCTGGTAATTGCGCCGGAACGGTACAGCAGGCCTTCCGTAACAGATGTCGTTCCTGCCCCACCATGACCCACAATGGCCACATTGCGAATTCTATCGCCGGTATACTCTTTCATACATATTCCCCCTTGTTTGTAAACATTATTGAGTTTTAATTTCTGCAAAATTTTTATATTTCCTTTAATTTACAGTAAATTTGGAAAACTATTTATTTAAAGCCTTAAAACTGTTGCATAAGTAACAAAAAAACGGCACAGCCACGTAAGCTGTACCGTTAATAATATAGTGCTTATTTAAACTCAACTTTCAAATGCTGGCGCTCTACCAAACGCTGGAACTTAACGCGCGGGTAGCCAACCATCAAAGTGCCGCAAATTTTAAACTTCGGCGGCACGCCGACCAAATCAAGCAAAGGCTGGTAAGCTGCAATGCCGCAGGTCTGGATAAAACCTGCAATCGTTGTGCCAAGCCCAATCGTCGGTGCAAAAAGCTCCGCGTAAGCCCATGCCTGTTCAGCATTGCTCACGCCGGTGCGGTTAAGGCGTTTGGCCGTTGCAAACACCAAGCACGGCGCATTACGCGCGATAATGTCCTGACCGCGGTCATTGTAAGCACGCAGCACGGTAGTAAAATAACGTTTATCGTCGCTACCGGCGTCAATTTCCTGCTGCATCCATTCGGCAGTAGCGTCGGCAATTTTTTTAATGGTTTCCCTGTCGCGGATAACGATATAATAAAGCCCCTGCGAATTGCCCGCCGTCGGCGCATAGCGGCACACGTCAAGCAGTCTGGTAAGGTCTTCGTCGCTGGGAGCTTCCGGTTTAAACAGGCGCACGCTGCGGCGCATACGCAAAAAGTTATAAGCCGTTTCACTGTCCAGCACCGGCATCGGGATAGGTTCCTGTTTTTCCAGCGGCGCATATTTGTTATCCAGCGCGCCCATCGGGCAGATGGCAACACAATGCCCGCAGCTCATGCAGCCGCGGTCAAAATCGCATTTGGGGCCGTCCTCGCCCATGGTTAAAATACAGGACGGGCACGCCTGTACGCAAAGCCCGCATTTAACACATTTTTCGGTATCTACTCTTAACAAATCCATGCCGTCACCTCAGTCTTTAAAATAAATAAATTCCAAACCGCCAAAATCGGTCAAAAAGTTAGCGTCTTTATAAGCCTTGCCGCACAGTTCCTTGTCCTTGTTCTGCGCGCCTTCGGCATTGGCAATGCCAAGATAAGCACAGGCCGCCTGCGCGTCAAACTTGGCGGCATTTTCCAAAAGCGCAGCCTTTTCGTCGTCGCTGAACTTGCCCTTGTTGGGGTAAACGTCCGTCGCCGCAATAATAAACACCAGCTGCCCGTTCTTTTTGGCAATCACATGCGGAAACATCTGCATATTGGGGTGCATCATTTCAATTTCGTAAGCATTAGCCTCAAGGTAGCGGCTTAAAATTTGCAGGCCGAATTCGTGAATTTCTTCTTTGGTCATTAACTGCGGCATCGTCAGGCTCCTTAAACAATTTATAAAAATATTATACCACGCCTGCCGCCCTTCCGCCAGTATTTTTGACCGGGCAGTCACCAATAAGCGCCCAAAGTTCTGTAAAAATCAGCTTTGGCGTGGCAGGCATTTTAAAATATAACCTTAAAATATTATGTTTAACTCTATACATAAAAAGGCATACGCTTTATAATACCCTAAAACGCATTTTTTTGCAAGCCATGCACACAAAAAATCCGGCATTAAAGCCGGATTTTAAGTTTAAGCATGTGGAATATTTGTATAGTCCGAAATTTCCTTGTTTATCGTACACAAATCGCCGGTGTTTAAATCATGCACATTTTTGTGCCCGGTAATGCGCGCATAGGTTTTCAGCTCGTTGTTGCTGCAAATCAAAAAGTTGGCTACGCGCTGAGCCGCAGCGTCAATTTTCAGGCGTTTGCGCAATTCTTCATCCTGCGTGGCAATGCCAACCGGGCATTTACCCGTTCCGCAAATGCGGTACTGCTGGCAGGCAGCGGCAATAAGCGCCGCGCTGGCGATAGCAACGGCGTCCGCCCCCATGGCGATGGCTTTGGCAAAATCACTGGATACGCGCAAACCACCGGTAATAACCAGCGCAATGTCCGATTTAACGCTGTCCAGATATTTACGCGCGCGGTAAAGCGCGTACAGCGTCGGCACACTGGTCGAATCCCTTACAAGCTGCGGGCTGGCACCCGTAGCACCGCCGCGTCCGTCAATCGTAATAAAATCAGGCTCCGCAAAAACGCAGAACTCCAAATCCTTTTCAATCTTGCCTGCGGCAATTTTAATGCCAACCGGGCGTCCGTCTGATTCTTCGCGCAGCTTGTCAACCAGCGCCTTCAAATCCTCCTTGGTGTTCACATCGGGGAACTTGGACGGACTGATAATGTCCTGCCCCAGCGGTTTATTGCGGATAGCGGCAATCTCCGGCGTAACTTTCTCGCCCGGCAGATGTCCGCCCATGCCCGGCTTGGTGCCCTGCCCGATTTTAATTTCAATGGCGTCGGCGTTTTTCAGATTCTCTGCCGTAACGCTGTATAAATTGGGGATATATTCAAAAATATATTTGTAGGCTTCGGCGCGTTCCTCCGGCAAAATGCCGCCCTCGCCACTGCACATGGCAGTTTTAGCCATCGCGCTGCCGCGTGCCAGTGCAATTTTTGTTTCTTTGGAGAGCGCACCAAACGACATGTGCGAAATAAATACCGGGCTGTCGATAATCATCGGGCGTTTGGCGTTCTTGCCGATAATTGTCATCGTCGTAACCGGCTCATCGTCGTTCAGCGGCGGCGGGTTAAGCTGGTTGCCCAAAATTAAAACGTCATCCCAGTTGGGCATTTTCATCTGCGTGCCCATCGCGCCGATAATGGATTTGCCGGTAATCGCCATCTGGTGGATTTCCTCCATATAACGGCAGTTTGCGTCAACACGGTAATAAGCACTGTCATAAGCAAGGTCTGCCTGTGCCTCTGCTTTTTCCTCCGGCGCTTCTGCCTGCGGGGCTTCGTCCTCCAGCTTTACAAATTTTTCCGGCGGCATGCCGCATACCGGGCAGGCGTCCAGTTCTGCAAAGGCTTTGCCTTCCTTTGCCTCGTCAAAAATATAACCACAAACGGTGCATTGATACTTTGCCATAGCTGCTCCTTTCGTACAAAAACCTAACTAATAATAATTACAAGAACCTTCATCTTTATTATAACACAAAACCCGCCGCATTTTACAAATTTACAAAATAAAGTTATACTATCAGTAACAAAAAGTTTAAGGAGGCTTGCCATGTTAAGCTGTTATACATACCCTGCGCAAAATATTGTGCCGCTGCTGTTTGACGACGGCCACGGCGATTATAACCGCAGCTACGAACGCGACTACGATGATTTTGACTACGCGGACTACTCCACCGACCACCGCGACAACAACTACCGCAACTTTGAAAAGAAACGCCGCAAAAGCGAAAAAGAAATCATCAAAGACATTTTAAACCGTTGGGATTAACCGTACACCATAAGCAAAACAGCCTTTTACCTGCGCTTTGTAGGTAAAAGGCTGTTTGTGTTTTATTATTTATTTTTTTACTCTCTCAAACTTTCGATAGCGGCTGCGGTGTCTTCTGCGCCGTAGACGTAGCTGCCTGCAACCAAAATATTGGCGCCTGCTTCGCGCACAATTTTACTTGTTTCAGCGTTAATCCCGCCGTCTACCTGGATATCAAGGCTCAAGCCTTTAGCGTCTGCCATTTTGCGCAGTTCAGCAATTTTAGACACAACACTTTCGATAAACTTCTGCCCGCCAAAGCCGGGGTTAACCGTCATCAGCAGCACCATATCGGCATCTCCAAAAACTTCCTGCACCATACACAGCGGTGTTGCCGGGTTCAGTGCCACGCCCGCTTTTACGCCCTTGCTTTTAATATATTGCAGGCAGCGGTGCAAATGTTTGGTTGCCTCGGCGTGCACCACAATCATATCCGCACCGGCTTTGGCAAAGTCGTCGATGTAGGTTTCCGGGTGCTCCACCATCAGGTGGCAGTCAAAAAACATATCCGTCACCTTGCGGATTTTGGTAACAACGGGCGCGCCGAAAGTCAGGTTCGGCACAAAATTGCCGTCCATAACGTCGATATGTACCCAGTCCGCACCGGCGGCTTCAATCTTTTTAATTTCGTCCGCAAGATAAGCAAAATCAGCAGATAAAATCGAAGGGGCAACCTTAATCATCTTTTACCACTCTTTTCTTTAAGTAATTTTATTTCGTCCAGAATTGCAAGGTACGATTCATAGCGGCTGGCGGCAATCTGCCCCGCCTGCACCGCATTTTTTACGCCGCAGACCGGTTCGTGCGTATGGGTACACGGCATAAATTTGCAGTCATGCTCAAAATCTTTAAATTCTCTAAAGTATTTATACAGATCGCGCGCGTCGATGTTCTCGGCCAGTAAGTTGCCAAAGCCCGGCGTATCGGCAAGGTAGCCGCCGTTAAACGGCAACAGCTGCGCATACCGGGTCGTGTGCCGCCCGCGGCCGATTTTTTCGCTGACGCTGCCGGTTTGCAAAGCAATGCCCGGCTGCAATGCATTAAGCATGGACGATTTGCCCACACCGGACGGACCTGCAAAGGCACTGATTTTACCGTTTAAATACGCTTTCAGCTCGTCAAGCCCGGTATTGTTAAAGGTAGAAACGGCAAACACCCTGTACCCAGCCAGCTTGTAAACGTCCGCTATTTTATTCAGCTCCGCCTCGCTGACAAGGTCGGTTTTGTTCAGGCACAGCACCGCTTCAATACCGGCGCACTCGGCAAAAGCCAGCATTTTATCCGCCAGCAGGTAGCTGAAATCAGGGTCGCAGCAGGCAAAGGCAATAACCACGCAGTCAAGGTTCGCCATCGCGGGGCGCTCCATAAAATTGCGGCGCGGCAGCACTTTGGTTATCATGCTTTCGCCGTCGGGATTTTTCTGAAACTCCACCATATCGCCGGTAACGGCAGAAAAACGCTCCTGCTTCATTTTGCCTTTGATTTTGCAGGTTACAATGCCGGTATCGGTTTCTACATAATAGTAGCCGTTAAAATTTTTTATAATGCGGCCGCTCGTCACAGCTGTTTCTCCTCAATCAGTTTATTATCGCAATAGAATTTAGCAACCGCAGGGCCGCTTACTTCCACCTTCTGGCGGATGCGCACGCCCGCGCGTTTGGTGCCTTCATAAACTTCTTTTTCGCCGTCGTCGTCAGTTACAACAATGCGCACTTTTTGTTTTTTATTGCCTTCCGGCACAACAAATTCGGCATATTTGTTCTGTTTTGCCGTACCTACGCCGTCAGAAACTTTCAGCACAATGGCAGTGCTGTTCAGCACTTTGCTGCCTGCCTTCGGCTCAATGCCAAGCACGGTGCCGGCAACTTTTTTGCTGCCCACGGTCTGCGCCGTGATATTTTTAAAGCCCATGCCTTCCAGCGCGGATATCGCTTCGCCGGAGGTTTTGCCCATAACGGAAGGAATGGCTACTTCTTTCGGTTTTTCGGCAATTACAAGGTTCACTTTGGTGCCGTGTTCAAGTTTTTCGTTGGCTGCCGGTTCCTGTTCGATAACAAGCCCGTCGTTATCGTCGCGGAACACTGTTTCAACCTTGCCGAGCACAAGCTCTTTGCGTTCAATCATTTTGCGCGCGTCTGCCAGCGTTTTGCCGGTTACGTTAGGCACTTCAACCATTTCAATGCCCTTGCTTACCGTAATGTAAACGGCGCTGCCTTCCTTGCGCATTTCATCGCCCGCCGGGTCCTGCTTTAACACAAGTCCGGGCGTTACTTTATCGTCATAGGCTTCTTTCAAGGTAATGGTAAAGCCTGCGTTTTCTAAAATTTCCTTCGCCTCTACCACGCTTTTGCCCATTACGTCAGGCACTTTAATGGTGTCGCGGCTGAACACGTTGCCGATAAGCAGGAACACCGCCGATAACACCACTACAACGCCTGCCAGCATCAGCTGCTGATGGCGCGTAAGCTGCGTATTCTTCAAGCGTTCCAGCCAGCTTTGCTGTGCTTTAGCCGGTGTTTGCGCCGCTGCCGGAACGGTCATCACAATCGTTTCTTCCGGTGCTTCCGGCTCGTTATATTCGTCGGCGATGATTTCTTCCGCTGCCGCAGCAACGGGATAAGCATCTTCCTCGCCGTCTTTTTCCATTTTATTTTTGATGTTATTCAAATCCTGCCACATTTCGCAGGCCGTTGCATAACGCTTGGTCAAGTCTTTGGCCAGCGCCTTGTCAATTACGCGCTGCAAACAATCAGGCAGACCTTCCACAAAGCTGCTCAGCGGCGGCGGTGTTTTTTCAACGTGCATCATTGCCACGGCAACCGCCGTATTGCCGTCAAAGGGCACATGCCCCGTCAGCATTTCAAACAGCACAATGCCCAGCGAATAAATGTCGCTCTGCGCCGTTATCGGCTTGCCGCCCGCCTGTTCCGGCGAAAGGTAATGCACAGAACCGATGACGGAATTGGTGTACACCATCGTCATGCTGCTGATCATTCTGGCTATACCGAAATCCGCAATCTTCGGCATCATGTTTTCGGTTATCAAAATGTTGTGCGGCTTGATATCGCAGTGGATAATGCTGCGCCTGTGCGCGTGGCTCAAGCCCGCCGCAATCTCGCAGGCTATTTTTACAGCCTGGTACGGCGTAAGGCGCCCTTTTTCCTCCAGCAGGTTCTTCAGCGTTTTGCCTTCCACATATTCCATAACGATGAAGGATTTGCCGTTTTCCTCACAAACGTCAAAAATGTTGATGATGGAAGGGCTGGAAAGCCTTGCCGCCGACTGCGCCTCGTGCTTAAACTGGTTCAGCAGCGTTTTGTCGTCGTTAAACTGCGCGCGCAGAACCTTAATGGCAACCTGCCTGCTTAAAAGCAAATCTTCCGCCAGATACACCTCGGCCATTCCGCCCGACCCGATATGGCGCAGGATTTTATAACGTTCTTTTAAAATTGTACCGTTCTCCATTTATCTTTCCTCCGCCTCAAAGTCAAGTAAAATTACCGAAACATTATCGCGCCCGCCGTTGTTGAGCGCCAGTTCTATCAAAGCGTCAGCCGCTTTTTCCGTATCTTTTTCCGCCAGCACGGCGGCAATTTCTTCGTCAGTCGCCATGTCACTCAGCCCGTCGCTGCACAAAAGCAGCCTGTCGCCTGCCTGCACGTCAAAACTGAACACGTCGGCTTCCAAATCCGTGTCCGCGCCGACTGCCCTTAAAATTACGTTGCGCTGTGGGTGCCTGCGCGCTTCTTCCGAAGTTATATCGCCGTTGCTTAAAAGCTGCGCCACGTAAGAATGGTCTTCGGTTATCTGCGTAAGCGCGCCGCCGCGCCACAAATACAAACGGCTGTCGCCAATGTTTAAGGCATACGCCTTGCCGTCCGCTGCCAGATAAACCGCAACCAGTGTTGTGCCCATACCTTCATAATCCGGCATTTTGCAAACCAGCTGGCGCAGATGCCCGTTGGCTTTAACCGCTGCGTCTTTCAGCGCTTCGCACAGCGTTTCGCCGGTCAGCCCGGCAAAATTTTTCTTTTCTTCCTGTAAAACCTTAATTGTTTCCGCACTGGCGATTTCGCCGCCGACATAGCCGCCCATGCCGTCGGCAATGGCATATAAATCGGGCGCGTCCGTCAGTACGGCATCCTCGTTGCCCTGACGCACCAGCCCGGTATTTGTTTTGCTAACCGCTTTCATACAGCGCCCCCTACACGTCACGCCTGTTAAATTTGGCCCGCAGCTGCCCGCAGGCCGCATTGATATCTTTGCCCATCTCCTTGCGGATGGTAGCGTTAATTTTATTTTTCTGCAAAGTCCTTAAAAATCCTTCAATCCGTTTGGCGGAGGGGCGTTCAAAGCCTTTTTCCGGCACCGGATTGGCGGGAATTAAGTTTACCGAAGCGTGCCTGAATTTTAAGTAATTGCTTAAAAGCTGCGCGTCCTCCGGCGTATCGTTTTTATCTTTAATTAAAATATATTCGTAAGTTACCTGCCTTCCGCCAGCCTGCGCGTATTTTTCCGCCGCGGCGATAACGTCCGGGAACGGATAGCCTTTGTTGACCGGCATCAGCTCCGTACGCACGTCGTTTTTAACCGCGTGCAGCGAGATGGCAAGGTTAATCGGCACTGCTTCCTGCGTCAGGCGTTCAATGCCCGGTATAACGCCGCAGGTAGATACCGTCATGTTGCGGTAACTCATAAACAGCGTATCCTCGCGGTGCAGGAACTTCAGCGCGCCCAGCACCTCGTCGTAGTTCAGCATCGGCTCGCCGCTGCCCATTACCACCACGCGGCTTACCTGCTGCGGCGCAATCATCGCGTTAAACAGATACACCTGCATAATAATTTCGGCAGCCGTCAGGTTACGCACACAGCCGTTTAAACCGCTGGCGCAGAACGCACAGCCCATGGCGCAGCCAACCTGGCTGGATACGCAGACGCTGTAACCGTAATCGTGATGCATTAAAACCGTTTCCACGGAATTTCCGTCCGCCAGTTCCAGCAACAGCTTTTCCGTCAGGTTATCGCTTGACTGCCAGCGCGTTAAAATTTTAATCTGCGCAGGCAGCACGGTAAAGTTTTCTTCCAGCACGGCGATATCGGCTTTGGAAATATTACGCATATCGGCAAATTTAAACACCGATTTTTTATAAAGCCACTGGTAAACCTGCGCCGCACGGAACTTTTTTAACCCCACAGCGGCAAACTCCTGCTGCAAGGCTTCCGGCGTCAGCCCGAAAATTTCCTTCTTCATGCTTTGTTCTCCTTGCGCTGCATGGCGCAGATATAAAAGCCGTCCACATTATCGCGCTGCGGCAGAAGCTGCAATTCGCTTACTTCTTCGCCTGTCAGCGGATGCTTGAATACAGCAGGCTCAAAATCCGGATGCGCCGCCAGAAAAGTAGCTGTCAGTTCATGGTTTTCTGCCGCTTCCAAAGTACAGGTGCTGTAAACAAGGCGTCCGCCCGGTTTCACATAACGCGCCGCGGCATTTAAGATTGCTTTTTGCAGCGGCGGGAACACTTCCAGATCTTTTTTTGTTTTACGCCAGCGTGCCTCTGCGCGGCGGCGCAAAACGCCAAGACCGCTGCACGGTGCGTCCACCAGCACGCAGTCCGCCGTATTTGCCCAGTCCGGCTTATAAACAGCGGCGTCACGCAAAACGGGTTCTATAATCTGCATGCCCAAACGCTGGGCATTTTCTTCAATCAATTTTATTTTGTGCGCATGGATGTCGCAGGCAAAAATTTTACCTTTGTTCTGCATCATCTGCGCCAAATGAGTGGTTTTTCCGCCCGGTGCGGCACATAAATCATACACCGTCATGCCCGGCTGCGGGTTAAGCGCATGCGCTACCAACATGCTGCTTTCGTCCTGCATATAGCAGCTGTCCGGGTGCTGCTCCATAAAAGCGTTCAGCCCCACCGTTTTGGTGCAAATAATACCCTCATCGCACCATTTGGAAGGCTCTGCCTCAAAGCCTGCTTCCTGCAATGCTGCCAGCAGTTCCGCGCGCGTGGTTTTTAAAGTATTTACGCGCAAAGTAAGCTGCGGCGGCAAATTATCGTATTTGCACAAGGCTTTCGTTTCTTCCGCACCGAACTGCTCAAGCCAGCGCTGCACCAGCCACTCGGGGTAAAACTCCGTCAGCGCCATGCTTAACGCAGCATTGTCGCTTTCAGCCGGGAACACAATCGTACCGGCTTCCTTACTGCGCACAGCAGAACGCAAAATGCCGTTAACAAATTTAACCGTACCAAGATGGCTGCACGCCTTGGCAAGCTCCGTGCTTTCGTTGCACGCTGCGGAAGCGGGCACCTTGTCCAGATAAAAAATCTGGTACAGCCCCATGCGCAGAATGTTTAAAATAACCTTATCAATTTTGCCAAGCTGCCTTGACGATAACTGCGACAAAAGCCAGTCCAGAGTACCTTTAGCCTTCACGGTACCATAGACCAGCTCCGTAATGAACCTGCGGTCCCTGTCGTCAACTTTTTTAGCGCGCAGGGCCTTGTTTAAGGCAATGTTGGCATACGCGCCGCCGTCCAGCACAGCGCAGATTATATCCAAAGCAAGCTGCCTTGCAGTATCTTTTTTAGTTTTTCTGTTTGCCTGTGGTTTTGTCATCTGCTTCCTCTGTATCCAAAAAGTCCAAAATTGCGGCTTCTACTTTCTTAATATCAACACGTGTGTTAAAGCACGGCCCAAAAGGCCTTTCATTCAGCACGCCCAGCACCGGCAGCGGGAACACATCCTGTATGCCGCTGGTCAAATCGCGCTCGCACGCCACGGCAATAATCGCCTTGGGGCGGATTTCCTTTACCATCTGCCTTGCCAGCGTACCGCCGGTTGCCACGCCCACGTGGATGCCGTATTTATGCGACAGCCCCAAAAGCGCGCCGACGCTGCACCCGCCGCACTGACGGCAGTTTTCGATATTGCGCGTAATTTTATGCACACAGGTATCAAGCTGAATGCAGTGCGGAGTTAAAATCATAATCCGCGAGGCGGGCACTTTAATTTTGTGCTGCCTTACAAGGTGGTTGCTTACTTCAATAAAAGACTGTTCAATCCGCTGGCGCGGGATGTTAAACATACGCCCTAGCCCTACGGCGAACGGAAACAGCATGTTCACTGCCTTCCACGCCCAAAAATAAAAGGTTTTGATAATTGGGAAACCTAAAATTGCCAGCACAATGGCGCAGACTGCCGCCAGAAGCCCCAGCGCCACCACAATACCGACGCTGCCGAACAGCATGGGCAGAGTTTTGTTGATTTGCGCAAGGCCCGGCAGCGCAACGCGCCAGCACAGGTAAATAAACACTGCGCCCAAAAAGGCGCTGGCCAATGTTAACGAAACAAATATGCGTTTTTTAGGTTTTAAAACACTTTCCATCGCTTTACCCTTCAACGCCTAAAATATCCCCCGCGTTAATGCCGCGGCCGTTAGTGAAAACGCCCGCAGGCATACGTTTTTTAGATTCCGGCTGCACTTCCGTTACCAGAAGCGCGCCGCTGCCGCAGGCTACTTTAAAGCCTGCTTTGGTAATTTCCAGCACTTTGCCCGGCGTACCGCTGCCGTCCGCAAGCTGCGCCCGCCAGATTTTAAGCTTTTTGCCGTCCGGCAAGGTTGTTACCGTACCCGGCGCAGGGTTAAAGGCACGGATTTTATTGTGGATTTCTGCAGCCGGCAAAGCCCAGTCGATAGTTTCCATCTCGCGCGTCAGCAAATGCGCGTAGGTGGCTTCATCGTCATTTTGTTTAACGGGCACCGCTTCGCCGCGTTTGATTTTTTCAATCGTTTCCAGAAGCAGCTTGCCGCCTTTTTCCTTCAGTTCGTCATGCAGTTCGCCCTGCGTCATTTCCGGCGTAATGGCAACGCTGATTTTTTCCAGCATATCGCCGGTATCCATACCGATATCCATCTGCATAATGGTTACACCGCTTTCGGTTTCGCCGTTTAAAATGGCATAATGTATCGGTGCTGCGCCGCGGTATTTCGGCAGCAGCGAAGCATGTACGTTAATGCAGCCGTATTTGGGCATTGCCAAAATTTCCTTCGGCAAAAACTGCCCGAAAGCTGCAACAACAATTAAATCCGGCGCAAGGCCGCGCAGCTGTTCAATTACTTCCGGCGCTTTTACGCGCTGCGGCTGGTATACTTCAAAGCCGCGTTCCAAAGCGTATTCCTTCACCGGCGTCATCAACATTTTCTGCCCGCGTCCTTTGGGGCGGTCCGGCTGGGTAAATACGGCAACTATCTCATCTGTGCCCCGCTCTGCCAGTGCTTTTAAGCTTGCAACGGCAAAATCAGGGGTTCCCATAAATACAATGCGCATCGCTGTTACTCCCTGTCGTAATTCTTCGGCGTCAGCACTTTGGCCTTGTCAATAAACAGCACGCCGTCCAAATGGTCCAGCTCGTGCTGGATGCAGACTGCCAGCAGCCCGTCCGCCTTGATAAGCATTTTGTGCCCTTTGCGGTCATAATATTCGCAGTGCACAATTTCCGCACGCTCAACTTCGCCATCGTAATCGGGTACGGACAGGCAGCCTTCCGGCCCAATAGCCGCGCCTTCGCTGTAAGTGATAACCGGATTGATAAGCTCCAGCAATCCTTCGCCCACGTCAATAACGACGATGCGTTTGGACACGCCAATTTGCGGTGCGGCAAGGCCGACGCCGTCAGCGGCATACATGGTTTCCGCCATGTCGTCCAGCAAGCGTAAAGTTTTTTTATCCATGCGTTTAACCTCGGCCGCTTTCTGGCGCAGCACCGGGTCGCCCGCTACCAAAATTTTTAATTTACTCACGGTAGCCTCCTGTAAAATCTCTTTCCAAATAAATATTATATCACAAATGCGCCCGCAACGGCAATTTTACAGCACGTTAAACGGGTCGACATCAAAATAAACATTTTTCATATCGCGGTAGGGCGAATCCCACAGCGCCTGTTTAAAAACGCCAATCTCCGCGCTTTTTACCAGCACGTTAACGCGGTACAAATCACGCACCTTGCCGATAATACCCGCAAAAGGCCCGTAAACTTCCGCGCCGTCCCGGTCTTTGGCAACATTCTGCAAAAAATCTGCCAGCTCCTGCGCTGTCGTGTTGGCGCGCGCTTCGTCCTTATCCCACACGGTTATTTTTAAAAACGCCGCATAGGGCGGATAGTTAAGTTCGCGGCGGCGTTCCAGTTCCTCCTGCGCAAAGGTGTCGTAATCCTGCGCTGCGGCAAGCTGCACGGTGCGGTTATCCGCGTCGTACACCTGCAAAATTACATGCCCCGGCTTATCGCCGCGCCCGGCACGCCCCGCTGCCTGCGTCAGCAGCGAAAAAGCACGCTCCGACGCGCGGAAGTCCGGCATGTTCAGCGCCGAATCCGCCGAAAGCACACCAACAAGCGTTACGTTGGGTATGTCGTGCCCTTTGGCAACCATTTGCGTGCCGATGAGCACATTGTATTTGCCGCTGCCAAATGCGCTTAAAATTTCTTCGTGCGCGAATTTGCGCAGCGTGCTGTCCTGGTCCATGCGCAGCACTTTAACTTCCGGCAGGGCGGCAATCTGTTCCTGCGCTTTTTGCGTACCGGTGCCGAAAAATTTAATGCGCTTGCTGTGGCATTTGGGGCACTCATCAGGGATTGGCATGGTGTTGCCGCAGTAATGGCAGCGCATGGCTTTGCCTGCTTCGTGGTATACCAAAGCCACGGCGCAGTGCGGACAGGTAATGGTTTCACCGCAGTCACGGCACATAACAAAGGTGGAATAACCGCGGCGGTTCAGCAGTACAATCGCCTGTTCCCCTGCCGCAGCCGTACGCACAAGCTCCTGCTGCAAAGCGCGCGAAAGCACGGAAAAGTTCTTTTCCTGCAATTCCTTACGCATATCGACAATCTGCACCTTGGGCAGCGGCTGACCGTTGGGGCGTCCTGTCAGGCGCAAATGCGTATAACGCTTCATTATGGCATCATAATAACTTTCTATTGATGGCGTGGCACTGCCTAAAACGACGGGCACGCCAAAATAAGCGGCACGGTGCAAAGCAACCTCGCGTGCATGGTAACAGGGGCGTTCCTCCTGCTTGTAGCTCTGGTCGTGCTCCTCGTCGATAATTACCAGTCCCAGATTGCTGAATGGCGCAAAAACTGCCGAACGCACGCCAATCAAAATCTGCGCTTCGCCCGTGCGGATTTTATAAAACACATCGGCGCGTTCGCTTGCCGATAACTTACTGTGTACAACGGCGATATTGCCTTTAAACCAGCTCTGGTAACGCTTGACTATCTGCGCCGTTAAGGCAATTTCCGGCACCAGCACCAAAACCTGACGGCCTTCTGCCAGTGCGGCTGCCGTTAAGTTTAAATATACTTCCGTTTTGCCGCTGCCGGTTACGCCCTGCAATAAAAAGGTTTCCTGCCGTTTTTCGCGTATCGCCTTGCTGACGGCATCGACGGCGTTCTGCTGTTCGTCCGTTAAACTAAAGCTTTGCTTAACACTACCTTTTGCAGCATAACTGTCGCGCAAAACACGCTGCTCGCTGCGGCTGCACCAATCCTTCTGCACCAACGCACGCAAAACGGCGGTGCTGATTCCTTCCGCTTCCAGCTCTTTTGCAGTTAATTCGCGGGCAGCGCCGTTTAAAATTTCCAAAGCCGCCATCTGCGCTTTGGCGCGGTTATTGCCTGCCGCCAGCGCCTGCCTGCCGCTTTCGGTAATGGCGTAACAGCTTTGCGTTTTTTCTTTCAGGCGATTTTCCAAGTCATAATATAAAAGTTTGCCGTCATCGCCGTAAACGGCATGGCGTTTAATGCTGCTTTTGCCCGGTATAAAAAGGCGCATTGCCTCTGCCAGCGGGCACATGTAATAGCCTGCCAGCCAGCGCGCCGCTTCCAGCATTTCCTCATCAAACCAAGGCTCGGCGCCGATAACGGCCTGCACCTCTTTGTAGTTTTCCGGCTGCGGCAAATCCGTGCCTGCCTCGCCTACCACAAAGCCTTCCGCAGTCTGCCGCGCAAACGGCACAATTACACGCCACCCTGCACCGATGTAATCAAACTGCGGCGGCAGTGAGTAAGTAAACTGGCGGAACAAATTTTTTACCGGTAAATTTATTGCAACATTGATGTATCTCATAGCAAACCTCAAATTTAACTTTACCTGTTTATTTTACCATAACGCTGCGCAAATTTTAAATAAAAAATGCACTGCCTTACCGTTAAGCAAAGCAGTGCAATCGTTTTAAATTTTACAGGCCTGCCTGCTCGCGCAGAGTCTGTGCCTTGTCGGTGTGTTCCCACGGCAGGTCCACATCCGTGCGGCCAAAGTGACCGTAAGCGGCAGTCTGTTTGTAAATCGGGCGCAGCAAATCCAGCGTTTTGATGATGCCGGACGGGCTGAGCGAAAAGTTCTTTTTAATCAGTTCGGCAATTTTGTCGTCGTCAATTTTGCCGGTGCCGAAGGTATCAACCAGAATGGAAACAGGCTGTGCCACGCCGATAGCGTAAGCCAGCTGAATTTCGCATTTATCAGCAAGGCCTGCGGCAACTACGTTTTTGGCAACGTAACGTGCGGCATAAGCAGCGCTGCGGTCAACCTTCGTGGGGTCCTTGCCGCTGAAAGCACCGCCGCCGTGACGTGCCATGCCGCCGTAGGTATCGACGATAATTTTGCGTCCGGTCAGGCCGCTGTCGCCCTGAGGGCCGCCAATAACAAAACGTCCGGTCGGGTTGATGTAGTATTTGGCTTCGCCGTCCAGCATTTCAGCCGGAACAACCGGTTTAATAACCTGTTCCATAATGTCCCTGCGGATTTGTTCAAGCGTAATTTCCGGCGCATGCTGGGTGGAAATTACAATCGTGTCGATGCGCACCGGTTTGCCGTCGTCGTATTCAACGGTAACCTGAGTTTTGCCGTCCGGACGCAGGTAAGCCAGCACGCCGGTTTTGCGCACCTCCGCCAGGCGGCGGGAAAGTTTATGGGCCAGAGATACAGGCAGCGGCATATATTCTGGGGTTTCGTTGGTAGCGTAACCGAACATCATGCCCTGGTCGCCTGCGCCGACTTCGTCCTCGTCAGCCTTGCCCTCTTTTGCTTCCAGCGATTTATCAACACCCATGGCGATATCGGCGGACTGTTCGTCGATGGAAATCAAAACGCCGCAGGTGTTGCCGTCAAAGCCGTATTTGGCTCGGTCATAACCGATGTTGATAACGGTTTCGCGTGCGATTTTGGGAATATCGACATAGCAGGTCGTGGAAATTTCGCCGACTACATGGATTTGCCCGGTTGCAACAACGGTTTCGCAGGCAACACGGCCATGCGGGTCTTCTGCCAAAATGGCATCCAGCACGGCATCGGAAATCTGGTCGGCAATTTTATCGGGATGCCCTTCCGTAACAGACTCGGAAGTAAATAATTTTCTCATTCTGTTCCTCCTTGTGTAAATAAAAAAGCGCTCTCAATGAGAGCGCCGCTGATTGGTACTGGCATTCTCATCTCTCGATTAACTCGCAGGACTTAGCACCGTTTGCCAAGGGCAATGGTTGCTGCGGTTTCATTGGGCCAATCCCTCCACCAGCTCTTGATGAGTAAAATATTAAATTACTATGCTATTATATCTAATTTATGTAAAAAAAGCAACAGTTATTTCTTTAAACGCAAAACGGTGTTCAGCAGTTCTTCCGCAACGTCGTATTTGCTCATCTGCGGCAGCTCTTTAATGGTGCCGTCGGCAAAAATAAGCTTAACAATATTGGTTTCGGCACCGAAGCCTGCACCCTGCATGGTAACATCATTGGCAACAATCATGTCAAGGTTTTTCTTCGTTACTTTTTCCTTAGCGTTGTCGATAAGGTTCTGCGTTTCGGCGGCAAAGCCAACCAAAAACTGTTTTGTTTTGCGCTCGCCCAGAGTTTTTAAAATGTCCGGGTTCTTATCCATAACGACCGTTAAAGCATCGTCGGTTTTCTTTTTAATTTTCTGCGTTGCCACGTCATGCGGGCGGTAATCGGCCACAGCCGCCGCTTTGATGACGATGTCGCAGTCATCGTAAACGGCAAGGCAGGCGTCCATCATTTCTTTGGTGGTTTCCACATTAACAACTTTTACGTTGGGCGGCGGCGTCAAAGCACTCGGCCCGCTCACCAAAGTTACTTCCGCTCCGCGTTCTGCCGCTGCCTGCGCAATGGAATAGCCCATTTTGCCGCTGCTGCGGTTGCCAACATAGCGTACCGGGTCAATCGGCTCGCGCGTACCGGCAGCCGTTACCAAAACCTTCAATCCGCGCATGTCGCCTTCTGCCTTGGCAAAATAAGCGCTAACAAAGTTGACGATATCGGCAGGTTCAGGCAGTCTGCCTGCACCGACAGCGCCGCACGCCAGCACGCCGCTTGCAGGCGGCATTACAACAACGCCGCGGCTTTGCAGTTTGGCAAGGTTCTCCTGCGTGGCAGGGTTTTCATACATATGCGTGTTCATGGCCGGGCACACAATAATCGGGCTGTGCGCCGCCAAAAGCGTCGTCGAAAGCAGGTCATCGGCAATGCCGTAAGCCATTTTGGCAATGATGTTGGCCGTTGCCGGCACAACCATAAATAAGTCGGCCCAATCGGCAAGGGCGATGTGTTCAACATTAAATTCCTGATTGGCGTTCCACATGGAAACGGCTACCTGATTGCCGCTGATTTCCTTAAAGGTAAGCGGCGTTACAAACTGCTGGGCGTGCTCCGTCATAACAACGCGCACTTCTGCGCCCTGCTTGCGCAGTTTGCTTACAAGGTCAACCGCTTTATAAACGGCAATGCCGCCGGTAACTCCCAAAACAATCTTTTTACCCTTTAACAAGGCTTGCGCCTCCCTTATCTGGTTTTATTGCGCTCGTAAGTAATGGTATCGTTGGCAATTTCCTTCAAAGCCATGCTTACTTCCTTTTCGGGCAGGTTCTGTCCCGGTACGGTCAGTTCGCGGGCGCGTTTGGCAGCCAGCATAGCCAAAGTGTATTTGCTGTCAACTTTTTCGGTTAAATAGTCAATGGAAGGGTCTACCATAGTCATCGAAAATCACTTCTCCTTTTTACAATGGCAAATTTCATCAATAATAAAATAGGTACGCGCAGCGCGGTAGCGTTCGGCCTCCATAACCGTCAGCACCTTCTGCGTCGCCCTTTCGGCAATGTCGTTTACTATAATATAATCATATTCACTGGCGTAAGCAAGCTCGCCCGTGGCGGATGCAAGGCGTTTTTTGATAACCTCCTCGCTGTCTGTGCCGCGTTTGTAAATGCGTGATGAAAGCTCATCCAGAGAAGGCGGTACGATAAACACGAACACGCCGTCCGGAAAACGCTTTTTAATCTGCAATGCGCCCTGAATATCAATTTCCAGAATTACGTCCTTGCCCTGTTCCAGAAGCTCCATTACATAATCGCGCGGCGTGCCGTAATAGTTGCCGTAAACCTCGGCGTATTCCAGAAGCCCGCCTGCTTCAATCATCATTTTTACTTCTTCGACAGTTTTAAAAAAATAATTAACGCCGTCAACTTCGCCCTCGCGCGGTGCGCGGGTGGTAACAGAAACCGAATAGCCTATATCCGGCAGCCTGTCGCGCAGCATCTGGCAGATTGTTCCCTTACCGGCTCCGGACGGCCCGGACAAAACCAGCAGTAATCCTTTTGGTTTCAAAATAAGCCCTCCCCTTTTACGCCGTTATTCCTCATCTTCGTCATCAGTCTGGACAAGCCTGTTGGCAACGGTTTCCGGCTGCACGGCCGATAAAATGATGTGGCCGCTGTCGGTAACGATTACCGCGCGCGTTCTGCGTCCGTAGGTTGCGTCAATCAGCGTGCCGTTGTCGCGCGCTTCCTGGATAATTCTTTTAATCGGCGCGGATTCCGGGCTGATAATAGAGATAATCCTGTTGGCAGCGACGATGTTGCCAAAGCCTATGTTGATAAGCTTAATGTCCATATAACAGCCTCCTTTTACTCAATGTTCTGTATCTGTTCCCTGATTTTTTCAATTTCAGCTTTAATGTCAACCACCAGCTGCGCAATGGTGTAATCATTGGCCTTGCTGGCGATGGTGTTCGCTTCGCGGTTGAACTCCTGCACCAGAAAGTCCAGCTTACGCCCTACCGGCTGGTTCATGTTGATGATTTCCCTGAACTGTTTGATATGGCTCTTTAAGCGCACAATTTCTTCGGTAATACTGGTGCGGTCGGCAAAAATAGCAACCTCCTGCAAAAGCCTTTCCGGCTCAATCGTCTGGTTGTATTTTTCCAGCAAATCGTTAATGCGCTCACTCAAACGCTCCTGGTATTCTTCAACAACCTGCGGGGAACGCGCTTCTACCTGCAAAAGTTTTTCTTCAATCAAACCGGCGCGTTTAATAAAGTCGCCGTAAATATTGCCGCCTTCCGTTTCGCGCATCGCAACCAGGTTGCCGATAGCCTGCTGCAATGTTGATTCCAGCTTCGGCCAGATGGTTTCAACGTCAAACAGGCCTTCCTTTACGTTGATAACTTCCGGGCAGCGCGCAAGGTACAGCACTTCTGCCTGCTCGGCCATTTTACATTCCAGACCGGCAGCGTCAGCCACCTCCTGCAATGCGTTGTGGTAAGCCGCCGCCAGTGCCTTATCCACCTTAATGGTGCAAAGCTCGTCGTTGGTGTAATCGGCGGTAATAAAAACATCTATGCGTCCACGGTTAATACTGCGCAAAATGGTTTTGCGTATCCTGTCCTCCAGGGGGTTTAAAAAGCGCGGCAAACGGATAGCAACTTCGTTGTAACGGTGGTTGACCGTTTTCATCTCTATCGTCGCCGAAAACTTTTCGTCCTCATATTCGCCGCGGCCGAAACCAGTCATACTTTTTAACAAAATAAAACCTCCTGCCGCATTTCTAAAATGATAAATATGTTGTATACTTATTCTTGAAAATATATTATACCTTATTATGCGTACAAGCGCAAACGAAAAACGTAAATTTTTGAAGCAAAAAGGAGATTTTCCATGAATTTGGAAGGAATTACCATAAACGTGCTGACGGCGGAATTGCAGAAGCGCCTGCTGGGCGGCAAAATTTATAAAATTTTTATGCCGAACAAAAACTGCCTGCTGCTTTTGATTAAAACAGAAAGCGCCACTCTTTCGCTCGCGGCGGATTTCAGCGGCGGCTCGCCCTATTTGTACCTGCCGGAGAAAACGCCGGAACGACCCGACACGCCGCCCGCGTTTTGCATGTTATTACGCAAACATCTTGAAGAAGGGCGCATTACCAAAATTGAACAGAGCGGGCTGGACCGCGTGATTACGATAGAAATTTCAAGCATCGGCAGCGCGCGGCAGATTATTGCCAAGCAGCTTATTTTTGAGCTGACAGGCAAAAACGCCAACATTATTTTTACGGCAGACGGCATTATTTTGGACAGCTTAAAGCACGTAAACAAAGCGCAAAGCAGCTACCGCCAAATTTTACCGGGGCTGCCCTACCTTACCCCGCCGCCGCAAAACGGTTTAAATATTTTAACCGCCGCCCCTGCGGATATTGTAAGCGCGGCTCAGAATCTGCCGTTATCGCCCACCAAAGCGCTGATTGCCGCAACAACGGGCATCGGACAGTACACAGCGGCGCAGCTTTTAAAAGCAGCGGGCATTGATACCAGCGGCCAAATTGATAACAATAACGCTGCACAGCTTGCCAACGCCATCGCTGCCCTGCAGCAAAATGTAAGCGAAGTTAAAGCAGGCAGCGCACCGGTGTATGCCATTGTTACGCGTACCAACAATGTTAAAACCGTGCTGCCATTTAAACCGCTGCAGCTTGCAGATGGTGAAACCGTAAAAGAATTTGCCAATTTAAACAGCGCCGTTGATTTTGCCCAGAGCCTTGCCCCCGTGCAGCTGCCGGAGCAGGAAGTTTTAATCAAAACGGTAACTGCTGAAACGGAAAAGCTCATCAAAAAAGCCACCGTACTGCGCGAAGAACTGGCAGCGGCAGAAGATGCCGAACAGCAGCGCATTATTGCCGATACCTTAATGGCAAACCTGTACCACATCCGGAAGGGCAGCAGCGAAGTTACCGTTGAAAACATTTACGACGGCACGCCGCTTACGATTGCCCTTGCGCCGGACTTAACCGCCAACGAAAACGCACAAAAATACTATAAACGCTACAACAAGCTGAAACGCGCACAAACGGAGATTAAGGAACAACTGAAGCTGACGGAAGAAGCTATTGAGTACCTTGCCAGCATCGACGTGGCGCTGAAGCTTGTGCAGACCCGCGCTGAAATTGCGGAAATTAAAACGGAACTGGCAGCGGCAGGCTTTATCACCGTTAAAAACACCAAAAACAAAATGCCGCAGGCCAAATCCACGCCGACAGTTGTTAAACTTTCTGCCGATACCACGCTGTACATCGGCAAAAACAACAAGCAGAACGATTACGTTACCTTCTCCATCGGCAGCGGCAATGATTTGTGGTTCCACACCAAAAATATTCCCGGTTCGCACGTTATTTTAAAAACCACGCTGCCCGCACCGGAGGATAACGATATTCAGACAGCCGCCAACCTTGCCGCGTATTTCAGCAAAGCGTGCGGCGGCAGCAAAGTACCGGTGGACAGCACGCTGCGTAAATTTGTTAAAAAGCCATCCGGCGGTAAACCCGGCTTTGTAATTTACACAAACCAGACGACCTGACGAAGAACAAATCCAAAAACTGCTGAAATAAAAAGAACTGCACCCTTAAAGCAATTGCCTTAAAGGTGCAGTTTTTATTTTGCCGCTAAATATTTGTTTAAAAGTTCAATGTCAAAGGCGTACTGATCCGCCGTTTGGCGCGTTATCACGCCTCGGCGTGCCAAGTCAGCCAAAGCGTAATCCATACACTGCATACCCTGCTGCCTGCCACCCTGCAAATAACTGGCAAGCTGGTAGGCTTTGTTATCGCGTATCAGACTACGCACCGCAGGCGGCACCATTAAAACTTCAAACGCCGCCGTGCGCCTGCCGTTATTATCGGGCACAAGTTGTTGCGCAATTACGCCCTGTAAAGTGTCGGCCAGCTGCATGCGTATTTGCTGCTGCTTATCTGCCGGGAACGCATCCACCATACGCGCCAGTGCGGATACAGCGTCGCGCGTGTGCAGCGTTGCCAGAACCAAATGCCCGGTTTCTGCTGCCGTTACGGCTATGGCGATTGTTTCCGCGTCACGCAGTTCACCAACCATAATTACGTCCGGGTCCTCGCGCAGTGCGGCACGCAAGCCCGATGCAAAACTTCCGGTATCACTGCCAACCTCACGCTGGTGTATTAACGCCTGCGCCTCCGTAAATCTATATTCCACAGGGTCTTCCAGCGTGATGATATGCACGGCGCGGCTTTGATTTATCTGCTCAACCAGCGCCGCCAAAGTTGTGCTTTTGCCGCTGCCGGTCGGACCTGTTACCAGCACCAGACCACTGCGCAAACCGGCAAAGCCCTCCACCGCAGGCGGCACGTTCAATGCCTTTAACGCAAGCACTTCGTTTTTAATCAGCCTGATGGCCGCCGCTGTTTTGCCGCTGTGGCGGTAAATATTTACGCGCAGGCGGCAGATTTTAAAATCGCAGGCAAAGTCAAGCTCGCCGGTATTTTCTTTTAAATCAGCATTAGCCTGTTCTTTGGCAAACTGCCACAAAGCTGCTTCCGTCACCGGCGGCAGTTCCCGTTTTTGCAGCACGCCGTTAATTCGGTACACAGGCGCACTGCCCGCCGTTAAATGTATGTCCGACGCGTTTTGTGCCATCGCCTGTTTAATAATTCCGTTTATCATCTTCCACCTCAATACACAGCGCGCAGCAGTTCGCTCACCGTCGTTAAACCGTTCAGCACCTTGCGCACGCCATCCTCACGCATGCTTGCCGCGCCGAATTTGCACGCTTCTTCAAACAGCACGCTCTCCTGCGTTTCCTTCAAAATAAACTTTTTCAGCTCCGGCAGCACCGGCATAACCTCCTGCAATGCCATACGCCCCAAGTAACCGGTGCCGCGGCAATGCTCGCAGCCCGCGCCTTTGTACAGCGTCAGTTCCGCACTCGCGTCAACATTCAAGTACACCTTTTCTTCAACGCTTGCCGCATACGCCGTTTTGCAGTGCGGGCAAATGCGCCGCACCAAACGCTGTGCCACCACTCCGCGCAAAGCGGATGCCACTAGGAACGGTTCAATGCCCATGTCAATCAGACGCACCACCGCACCGGAAGCACTATTGGTATGCAGCGTGCTTAACACCAAATGCCCGGTCAGCGCCGCGTGGATGGCAGTCTGCGCCGTGTCAAGGTCACGGATTTCGCCAATCATCATAATATCAGGGTCCTGCCTTAAAATGCTGCGCAAACCGCTTGCAAAAGTCAGCCCTGCCTTTTCGTTCACCGCCACCTGGTTAATACCGGCAATACGGTACTCCACCGGGTCTTCCACCGTCACGATGTTGCGCTCGTCGTTGTTCAGTTCTGTCAGCGTGGCGTACAGCGTCGTCGTTTTGCCGCTGCCCGTCGGGCCTGTTAACAGCACAATACCGTTCCCGCCGCTGTGCAAACTGCGGTACAGTTCTAAATTCTGCGGCGTAAAATCCAGCTCATCCAGCTTCAGCGCAAAACGCTCGCGGTCTAAAATTCGGATTACCGCCTTCTCGCCCAAAATCGTCGGCAAAGTTGATATGCGCAAATCCACGCTGCGCCCATCAAGCTCCAGCTTAATACTGCCGTCCTGCGGCAAACGTCTTTCGGCAATGTCCATGCCCGCCAGCACCTTAATGCGCGACACCACTGCCTGCATCACCGGCTTCGTCAACTGCGCCGCCTCGTACAGCACGCCGTCGGTACGCAAACGCACGCGCGCCCCGTCCTCCTCAGGCTCAATATGGATATCGCTTGCGCCACACTTAACCGCCTGCGCAATAATGCCGTCCGCCGTCTTCACGGCCGCCTTTTCATCTGCCCCGGCAAAAAGGGGCTGTTTCGTCTGTATAATCAAATTTTTCTCTCCATTAAAAAAATTGTGCAGCCTTTTTATTATAAACGCCAACGGACTTTCCTGCAAGTTAAATTTATGCTATAATTAAAAACTGAAATTGCGGATACGGAAGCCTTGGAGGAATAGCTTCTGCAAAAATTAAAAATACCCCAGCCGCTGCTTGCACTGGCAGGCACGGCAATTATATTAAGCGTGGCACAGTTGGCGCTTACCGGCAGCACGCACGCCACAGCCGCCGGGCAACAGGCAGTTTTTACCCCCATCACACTGCCAAAGCACGCCGCTCACGCGGATAAACCCAAACGCAACCCCTTTCTGCCGCCGCAGATGCCAAAACGGCATTACGCCATACAAACGCCAACGCCTGTTTTAAAAGGCATTGTGCAAAACGGCAGCGCGCGCATGGCGATTATCGAATATGCCGGGCAAAGCGGCTATTATGAAAGCGGCGCCAAAATCGGCAGCTACACCGTAAGCGCGATTAACGGCAGCGGCGTACAGCTTACGGACGGCAGCAAAACGCTGACCCTGCAAACCGGAGGTGCTGACCATGATTAAGCTCTGCACCCTGCTATTTTGTTTGTGCCTGCCGCTAAATGCGTTTGCCAATAACATCACGCTCAACGTGCGCGACGGTCAGGTTCGCGACGTACTCGGCTCAATCGCCGCACTGTCCGGCAAAAGCATCGTCGCCGACAGCAGCGTGCAGGGCACCATAACACTCGATTTAAAGGATGTCCCCTTCGACACAGCCCTGCGCATCGTTACATCAGCCAAAGGCTTAAGCTACCGCCTTACTGACGGCGTGGTACTGGTCGGCAGCGCCGCAGGGCTGGAAAAATTTAACGATACAGCCAGCGTTATTAAACTTAATTACGCCAAAGCGGAAGAAATCAAGCCCGCATTGACATCACTCATCGGTGCAGGCAGCAAAATAAGCACCGACTGCGTAACCAACAGCATTATTTTTACCGGCACCCCCACCGACGAAGCCCGACTGCGCAGTGCTATTGCCGCGCTGGACGTAGCGACGCAGCAGGTAACGCTGGAAGCAAAAATCATCGCCGTCAGCCGCGAGGACAGCAAAAACCTTGGCATTAACTGGAACTGGGACAAAATACCACAGAACAGTGATTATTACGGCGACGATGATGACAGCGACACGGACGACGAAAACTTCGGCGGCGTGGTGCACTTTGGTGCGAATTATGAATTCCGCTTCAACGCTACGTTAAACGCACTAATTGCCAACGGCAAAGCCAAAATTCTGGCAACGCCGCGCATCATCACAATTCCCGGAAAGGAAGCAAGTATTTTCATCGGCGACCACATCCCTGTTGTTACGGAAAAGATTTCCAACGCAGTAACAACCAGCTCCACCGATTATGTTGACGCAGGTATTAAATTGCAGTACACCCCCATCGTCAGCAATGACGGCATGATCACATCGGTCGTCCATACGGAAGTCAGCACCCCCACGCTGATTGGCGAGCTTAAAAACTACAAAATCACCAGCCGCACGGCGGATACCACAGTGCGTATGCGCAACGGTGAAACCCTCGTCATCGGCGGGCTGATTAACGAAGAAGAACAGAAACGCCTACAAAAAGTGCCGTTTTTATCCAATATCCCGCTTCTGGGCGAACTGTTTAAAAACCGCACCACAAGCAAAACCAAAACCGAAGTGCTGATGATTCTAACCCCACACCTCACCGACGCAGGCGAATCCCCGGCAATTTACAACACAAATCTGCTTGATGAAAGTGTGTTTGAAAAGTAAATAGTTAAAAACCGCACAAAACCGCACGTTAATCTATAACGTGCGGTTTTATATTAAAACAACATCAATAGTTTTACATTAACCCTAAAACTTTCCAATAAGCAATACCTATTGTCATATAAACTACAAAATTGAATGCTACTACTACAGCGCCAATTTTCCACCATGTTTTTTGAGGAACATATCCAGTACCAAACAAAATGGGCCCAACCGCTCCACCATAATGTGTTAGCAGACATCCATAAGCTGATGATGCGCCAATCAACAACGCCAGCGGCATCGGCGGAACTTCCGCAACCAGCCCTAAAGTAAACAGTACAGGAATAAACGCTCCTACATAAGCCCCCATAGAAGCAAATACATATCTCACCAAAATACTTACTATTAACAAAATAGCAAATACTGCAATCACATTAATACCTGTAAGATCCATATTTTCAGCTACTACATCCGCTAACCACGTAAAAAATTTAGCTTTACTCAAAATACCGGAAATACCAATAATAGCACCATACCAAATAAGAGTATTCCATGCGCCATTATTACTCAAAACATTTTTCCATGAAATAAGTTTAAAAATTGCGCAACACGCAAAGAACAATAGAGCTACAGCAGTGCCATCTATCTTTGTAATACTGCTTGTTGCCCATCCTAAAATTGCCAAAATGAAAAATATAACTAATAATTTTTCTTTGTTTTGCATTGGTCCAAGTTCAGCCAAGCCAGTCGCAGCAATTTGTTTATGTTCCGGTAGCTCTTTTAATTCAGGGGGATAAATCTTATAAATCAACCATGGTACAACTGCACATACAAACAAAGCCGGTACAGCTAAACCTATAAACCAATCCATCCATGTAATATTAGTTTTTAAAATATCTGCCGCAAAACTTACTGTTAAAGCATTCGGAGCACAAGCAGTTAAAAATACTGCAGATGTAGATAAGCTTGCCGCATAACCGCAAATAGTTATAAATGCACCTATTCTACGCGGATTATTATCTGGTTCGGAATGTAATGCGCTGGCTACATTTCTAAAAATCGGATAAACTATACCACCGGATCTTGCCGTATTAGAAGGTGTTGCCGGACTCAAAATTAAATCTGTTAAAATTTGCCCATAAACAACCCCTAAAGCAGAAGAGCCAAATTTATCAATCATAATGTATGCAACTCTGCGGCCAAGTCCAGTATCAGCAAATGCCTGAGTAATCAAAAATGCTGTAAACACTAACCATACAGTTCCATTTCCAAAACCACTAAGCAGTTGCCCTACAGGAACCAAAAAAGAACCAAAAGCAATTACAGTCAGCATCACAACAGCTTCACCTGCCGGTCGTAAAATCAAACCAATAATTGCCGCTGCATAAACTGCAAAAATATTCCATGCCTGTTGAGTTAAGCCATCCGGCACCGGCATAGCCATAATTAATGCCGGTATAGCAAATAAGACAATCCAACGTAAAATCATCTGTGTTCACCACCTTATATTTTATAAAAATTATAAAATTAAATAATACCTGCAAAAGATTTCAAAGCCGTAAAATTAAGCATATCACATCTATTGACAATTACAGCTTCCGGGCTTCTCAAGGTACCATCACCTTCTTTTGCGTGATTTGCTATAATATGTGCTACTTCATACGGAAGACCATTTTTTACAGCCAAAGCACACCCAGAAAACGGATGCCTTAAATTTTTACCGAGATTAGATTTTACTGTTTTACCGTTTTCATCTTTTTCGTATTCAATAAGTTTACCCACATCATGTAAAATAGCACCAGCAATCAGATAATCACGGTTTAATTTAAACCTTTCACCATAAATTTCCCATTCGTCGGCTGCTTTAATCGCCATTCTGGTAACTGCCGTAACATGAGTTCTGTACCCGATTAATGTATCTGGTATCAATAACGTAAACGGAATATTATCAAGATCATCCAGTTTCCATCCACCAATACGCAGTGCCTCTTCACAAGTTTCTACTACTTTCTTCTGCAAATCAACATTACTAATTAAAGAAATTTCCGGGAACACATCATACCAATCTTTAAACATACTTAACACCTCTTTCATTAATATATTTATTAAATATCATAAATAACATCTATAATTGTTCCATCCCTATATTCTACAATACCGCAAATATTATTGCCATGTTCCAAAGGTGCCGCTTTCCCAGCTAATTTTTGCGCCTTAATATATAATTCTTCAATGCTAACTACCGGCAAATTTGATTTTTTAAGATTATTGTACAAGTCATCTCTTTTTGGATTAACAGCTATGCCATATTCAGTTACAACAACATCTACAGTTTCTCCCGGCGTTACCACCGTCTGAACATTATCCAAAATCATCGGTAATCTGCCACGTAAAAGAGGCATCGCAACAATTGTTACATCAGCACCAGCTGCTGCATCAGGATGTCCTCCAGGTGCCCCCATCAATCTACCATAAGAATCTGTTAATACATTAACATTAAAATTAACATCCATCTCTGTGGCACTTAAAACAGCAACGTCAAGTAAATTTACATACGGATTTCCATTAAACGGATTCGCATAATCAGAAGCAGATATTTCATGATGATTTCTATTATTATATAAAGAACGTATTGCTAACTGGTCAAAATCCTGAGGATCAAAAAATGTTTTAATATAGCCATGTTCTAACATATCAACTAAATAACCTGTAGCTCCTCCTATACCAGCTGCAGCTCTGATATTTTGCTTTTCCATTTCCTTTTTTAAAAAATCCGCTGCCGAAATGGAAATTCCACCACTTCCAAATTGAAAAATCATATTGTCTTTAAAAACACCGCTATACTTGATAACATCAGCAACATATTTTGCTATAACAAGTTCAGTAGGGCTTTTGCTAATTCTAATAGAACCTGTACTTATTCCAGCAGGATCACCAATATCATCAATTTCAGATACATAATCTACTTTAGTCTGAGAAATACTTACATAATCTAAAGGAATCTGCGATAAACCATCAGTAACAGCAATTACATGATCAGCATATTCTGAATCAGGCATTGCATAACCTAATGAACCACAAGCTGATTTTCCCTGCACCCCGTTAATATTACCATATATGTCGCAAGCCGGTGCAGCTATAAAGGCTACATCAATATGTAACTCACCTGTTTCAATAGCCCTTGCTCTGCCTCCATGGGTTCTAAATATAGCCGGCTTTTGCAAACGATTACTTTGTATAAATTTACCAATTTTACCCCTCGCCCCGCTCGTATCAATTGCCGTAATAGTTTCATTTTCAAGATAAGGCAGCAACGCATCCTGTACAAGACTTAAAGAACTTGCAGATAGTGTTAAATTTTTAATACCTTTATCCGCAATCACTTTAATAACTTTTTGCATAACCAAATCGCCATTACGCAGGCAATGATGAAATGAAATGGTCATTCCATCTCTTAAGCCAACTGCATCAATAGCTTTTTCAAGAGGCATAACTTTATTATTCTTAGGTTTAAATTGTTTTAAAGGTCTGGATGCTCTTTTGCCAACAGGCACAACTTCAAATGCTCCTCGGAACATTTCCTTATCTTCAAAACCGGAAATTTTACGAATTTTTTCAATTAAATTCCTATTCATTTTAAACCTCCATCCCTGCTGCCTTTGCAAAAGATAATACTGACATCGCTCTTGTTACCATTGGCTTATCAATCATCTTTCCATTTAATGAAGTAACACCTGATCCATTTTTCAAAGCATCTTCATAAGCAGCAAATACAGCTTTAGCATTTTCTATTTCTTTGTCAGACGGAGTATAAACTTCATGCACAATGGCCACTTGTTGCGGATGTACGACAGATTTGCCTGAATAGCCAAGTTTTTTACCAAGCATAGTGTCTTTGCGGAACCCTTCATCGTTTTTTATATTGCTATAGACATAATCCATAGCTTTAATACCGGCAGCATGTGCATTTAAAGCAATTAGATTTCTTGCAAATAAAATTTCTTCTGCTGTTTCGCTTCTTTCCATTCCCATTTCTGTTCTAAAATCCTCAGCACCAAGGCCTATTGCCAACATTCTATGTGATGCAGATGCTATTTTATAAGAATTTATCACACCTAAAGCATTTTCTATACTGGCAACTATTTTAATAGTACCTTCCGAAATACCATGCTCTTTTTCCAATTCAGTAATTAAATTATCCAAATTTATAATATCCTCAGCACATTCAGTTTTAGGTAAACGTAAAAAATCCGGACATAACGGCACCATGCATTTTACATCATCTTTGAAATATGGAGTATCCGACTGATTGATTCTAATGCCTACTCTGCAATTTGGGCGATTATACTGCATTGCATATTTTACCAAAATCCTGGCACTATCTTTTTCAAAAACAGAAACAGAATCTTCTAAATCATAAATTATGCAATCAGCACCATAAACTTCTGCACTGATAATTTTTTTAGGATTATTACCAGGTACAAATAACATTGTTCTATATAATGAATTCATTTTCATGCCTCCTTTAGTGCTATATTACGCATTATAGCAGCTTCTGTTCTTGCTCTAATAACAAAATCAAGAGCTCCAAAATCTTCCACCAGCACATTGGCATTTTCTATTTTAAAATTTTTTAATACTTCCTTTACACTTTCGCAGATGCTATCTCCATATTTTTTTAAAGCTTTACTGATAATCTCAATTTGTATACCATCTTTTGTTGTAATTTCTACAGTTACAAGAACATCACTTTTAGAGTTAGTCCCTGCAACAGATTCAGTTCCTCTAAAAATCATATTGGCACCTCCGCAATATTTTATATTATATTTTCATTTTAATTTGAATTTTCAAAAAAAGAAAATAGTTATATTTGATAACGCCAATCAAAAATATCTATATAGTATGTTCAGCTTTAATAATTGCGTTGAAAACTATCAAAATCAGATTCTTTTAAAAATCTTTCAAAAGCTTGTGGCAAAAGTAAATTTATAGTTTCTTTCTTATAAATTAACCATGTACGGCGTAAAAGTATCGTACCATCTTTATGTATTAACGGAATAGAATATAATTGTGGATATTCCTTAATCAAAATTGAAGGTAATATACCATAACCAAGACCGTTAAATACCATCTCTTTACACATATCAAGATTACTTACACGAGTTCCAACAATAGGGGCATCGTTAAATGTTTCTTTCCACCAATTATCAAGCATATTTTTATAATACTTATCCGTATCATAATCTACTTGCACCATATTGGGCAAATCTATCAATTTAAATGGTTTTGCCGATACAGCACATACATGATTGCTAGACAACATAAACCGTTCATCTTCCGGCCAATCATTTTCATTCCTGATGAAGCCAAAATGTATTTCCATTGAATTAACCAAAGACTCCACATCACTACTACGGGCAACATGTACATCAAATTTTACTTTGGGATATAATTTTTTAAATTCACCTAATAATTTCGGAAAATAATATTTAACAATAATAGCTGGTGCCGCTATACGTAATATTCCAGATATGTCTTTCTGCATATCATTAATATTTTCACGAAAAATACGTATTTCATTTAAAATTTTACCGGCAAACTCCGCAGAATATTCACCTGTATCAGTAAAAGTAATACCTTTGCTGCCTCTATACATAAGTTTTGTACCTAAATCTTCTTCTATATGTTTAATACGGGCAGTCAAGGTAGGTTGAGAAAGATATAATTTCTTAGCTGTTCTTGTAATATTTTTATATTCATAAAGTGCTTTTAAAATCAACCAATCTCTTTCTTCCATACATTTTACCCCTAACTAAAAATCCCAAATACGTTTAACCATATTGTTTTTAACTTAGAATAGGCAGTTTCTATTTGTATATAGAAATTGCCTATTCTTTTCATCATTATATTTTTAATTACAACTTTAAAATTTTATTATTATATTTCAAATTATTTTTTTGGATTTTAATTCTGCTATCTCGATATCACTTAAACCAAGCAGACTTTTATAAATTTCTTCATTCGAAAAACCAAGTTTTTGACCTGCCCATTTTACCTCACCGGGTGTTTCACTAAGTACAGGACAAATACCAGGCATTTTAACGGTACCAAACTCTTCACAAGGCACTTCAAGAATATTATTGCGGGCTTTATATTGCGGGTCAGCAAAAATATCTTTCATGCTCATAACTTTGCACACCGGTACGCCAAACTTATCACATCTTTCTTTAAGCTCATCCCATGTTTTACTCCCAATCCAATCAATCACAGCATTCATAATAGGATCAGGATCTGCTAAACGCTGTGCTGCTTTTTCGTATTTTGGCAACCAATCCGGACGCTCCATAGCATCGCATAAATGCCAAAATACAGGATTCGTGCTACATACCAAAATTACCCATTGATTATCCTTGGTTTTAAAAATACCAATCGGACAAGATGCTCCTGTTGAAATAGGCGCACGTTCTTTATTAATCCCTAAAACATCAAGTTGTGCCACAAAACTTTCTTCCATACGGAATAATCCCTCATAAAGGCTTACATCAACTTCCTGCGCCTTACCTTTCAAACAGTCACGATAGTACAATGACATCATTGTTCCAATAACAGCATATAACCCTGCTACATAATCAGCCAGCGGCATCGGCATACTTACCGGCGGACGGTCAGGATATCCCATTAAATAAGTTAAACCTGAAAATGCCTGCAATGGCTGTCCAAGGCCTGCCAGGTGGGCATACGGTCCTGTCTGTCCATAACCAGTTACATGAGTAACTATAATGTCAGGATTAGCTTCACGCATTACGTCTACACCAATCCCCCACTTATCTAAAGTACCTGTTTTGAAATTTTCAATTACAACATCACTTTTTTTTACCAAATCTAAAAATATCTTTTTACCTTCTTCATAATGAAAATCAAGTGTTATACTTTTTTTATTGCGTCCCATTGATGGCCAGCGAATGCTTACACCATCTTTTAACGGACCCATTCCGCGGAAAGAATCTCCACGCCCGGGCATTTCTATTTTGATTACTTCTGCACCAAAATCAGCCATAAGGCCTGCTGCCCATGGTGCTGCAATAACTGTAGCTATATCAAGTACCCTTACACCTTCAAGCGCTTGCTTACCCATTTTAATTCCTCCTATATACTATTTATTTTTGTGTATTATTTTTAATCTGACCTTTAGGCAGTTCTCTTATCAAATCGCTCGTCTTTCCTGCACGCAATAAATAACTGTCTGTTTTATGCCCTACAATATCAACAACTTTAGTAGCGACATCAAGCATCTTATCAATATCAATACCTGTTTCTATACCACATTCAAGGCACATATGCAATAAATCTTCTGTACTAACATTGCCTGCTGCACCAGGAACAAACGGACAACCGCCAACGCCGGCAAAACTTGAATCAAATCTGTCAAAACCTGCCTGCATACCGGCAATTATATTAGCAAGACCAAGTCCTCTTGTATTATGAAAATGCAGCCACCACGTTACCTCGGGATAGCTTTTGTGCATCTCACAGCACATTTCATAAACCTGAGTTGGATAAGCCATACCTGAAGCATCAGAAAGGCTTATTTCATCTACACCTACTTTTAAATATGCCTCTACTATATTTTTAACATTATCAACACTAATTTCTTTATCCCAAGGAGAACCAAAAGCCATAGATATCGAACCTGAAATTCCAATCTCTGATTCTCTTGCTTTTTCTACACAGGAAGCAAAACGATCTACACTAGCTGAAGGTGTACAGTTTAAATTAGCCAAATTATGCGCTACACTAGCTGATACATTAAGTTTAACCTTTTTGCATCCACAAGCCGCAGCACGTTCAACTCCTTTTAAATTAGCAACCAAAGCCCGGTATTCGACGCCAGCTTTTTTATTAATTTTCTTAAACACTTCATCAGTATCAGCCATTTGGGGAACTGCTTTTGGACTAACAAAACTGCCAACCTCTATTACTTTAAAACCTGCATCGCTGACTTTATTAATAAGTTCAATTTTTTCCTGAGTTGAAGGATATATTTTTTCATTCTGAATACCGTCACGCGGCCCAACTTCACAAAGTTTTATTTTTTTTGGTAATTCAAAATCCATTTTTATCGCTCCATCCTGTAACACTATTACACAATTAATAATAATTCATCAAAAAGCCATAGACCTGTATACAACTTCTCCTTTACAAATCGTCAAAAGCGGTACCAATGCCTGTTTGCCATTTCTTGTACGTTTTTGTGTATCACTGAAAGTAATATCTTTTTCAGCTATGTCAAATATACTTACATTTCCTTCTGCACCAACATTTAAGGTACCAAGTTCTTTTTTATTATGCATCAAAGAAGCTGGTGTAACTGTTACAGCTTTGATAATTTCGTTTAAAGGCATTCCTAACATTAAATATTTAGACATTACATAGGGCAAACTAAACACAGGATCTTTATACAAAGTTTTGCAACTTAAATCTGTAGAAATTACATCTGGATAAAATCCGTCTGCTATAGCAGCTTCAGCTGTTACAAAACTCCAATGGTTACTTCCATTAGCGGCATCCATAATAACTCCACGCTGTTTGGCTTCTTTGATTTCAGGAATTACATGCCCATCATCACCAATAATTGTATCGCCAGTACCATGATAACAATGTGCCAAAATATCTCCCGGACGCAAAACATTGGCCAGTTTTGCCATTCCTGCAACAGGATCAGTTGAATGTACACATAATTTAACCTTCAGTTTATCTGCCAATGTAACGGCTTTTTCTACAACTTCAAAATCTAATGAACCAAAAATAGATTTACTAATACGTATTTTTAATCCAAGTAAAATATCAGGATATTTTTCAAAAAATTGTCTCAAACTATCTTCATCCCAAAATTTAGGATTAAAATCCTCATGATATTTCATCGTTATCAAACCTGCCGGACACAAATTTATATAAGCCTGTATATTCATTTTAGAGCGGCAGATGAAATCTTCGACAAACATTTCCATAGAGCCTACCCCTGCACTGCCAGCATCTACTACAGAAGTTACCCCCTGATTAAGCATACTTATATCTGGATCAACACCAAGCTCAGTCCCTTTAGGAAATACATGGGCATGATAATCAATAAGCCCAGGAAAAACATATTTGCCTGCTGCATCAATAACAAAATCAGGCAACACACTATTGTCATCAACAATATAACCATTGCTGACCATAATATTTTTTACTACATCAACATTATTAGCCGGATCAATAACGTGACCATTCTTGATTAAAATATTAAATTTCATCATATCACCCTCTTTACATTTTCTATATTTTTATTATATATTTCTAAAAAGCAAAAATAAAATACCATAAATTTATACCTGCTATCACTTTTAGTTATGATAGCTACCATAATAATTTAAATAAATTTGAATTTTATTTTATACTATTTATCATTGTCATGTTATAATAAATTTGTATCAGTCATAATATTTATAAAAAGTAGGTGTTTATTATGGATGATAGAGATTGGAAAATTATAAGTACACTTTACAAATATAAAAATATAACAAAAACAGCAAACACTCTATTCATATCTCAACCGGCATTAACTTCACGTATTAAACAAATAGAAAGCTCTCTTGGCGTCCAGCTTATCCAACGTTCTAATAAAGGAATTTCTTTTACACCATACGGTGAATTCGCAGCACAATTTGCAATTCAATATTTAAAGGATTTCTACATATTTAAACAAAACTTACAATCATTTGGAAATGAAGTAACAGGAACTTTAAAAATAGCTGTTTCCAGTATTATTGGACGTTACTATCTGCCTACATTATTAGAAAATTTTCAGCAACTATATCCCAAAATACGTTATGAAATCACAATAACACCTTCATCAGAAGTAAATAAATTAGTAAAATCACACTTATCTGATTTTGGATTTACAAAAAATGCTTCTGCTTTTGAAAAAAATAATAAATTACTTTTAACAACTTACAACGCTTTAATAGCTTCCAAAAATCCATTTAATATTGAAGATCTTCCTAAAATGAATTTGATTACTTATCCTTACGAAGAATCTTATCGTGCTTCAATATGGAAATGGTGGAAAGAAACTTTTGATTGCCCGCCGAATATAGGTACAAAAGTGAGCAATCTTGATATATCTAAAGAAATGATTTTTGCAGGTTTAGGTTACGGTATTTTACCGGAAATACTCGTCCCGGAATGTTCCGGACCATTATTTACAAAAGCAATGTATTTTAAAGATGGTAGTATTTTTAAAAGACATACATGGCTAATTTTTGATATTAAAGATGTAGAGACATTTCCGGTACAAAAAGTTTTTTATCAATTTATGAAAGACGCTTATTTTCCCGGATTTTTACGTCAGCGGAACAAAATTTAAAACTTGCAAAATAAAGTAACACCCCAATAGTTATACAAATAACTGTGGGGTGTTACTTTTTTTATATTTTCTTTAAAATTGTAACTAAAGTATAATCGTTTTTATCTACCACCATACATTTTTTCATAATACTTTTGGTATTCGCCGCTGATGATTTCCTGCCACCAATCCTTATTAGCTAAATACCATTCAATCGTTTTGGCAATACCGTCCTCAAACTTCGTCTGCGGCAGCCAGCCAAGCTCGCTATATATCTTCGTCGGGTCAATGGCATAACGCCTGTCGTGCCCCGGGCGGTCTTTCACAAAAGTAATCAAATCTTCGCTCTTGCCCAACGCTTTTAAAATAATCTTCACAACGTCCAAATTACTCTTTTCATTATGCCCGCCTACGTTGTAAACTTCGCTCTCGCGCCCATGGCGTATAATTAAATCAATCGCGCTGCAATGGTCTTCCACATACAGCCAGTCGCGCACGTTGGCTCCGTCACCGTATACCGGCAATGCTTTATCATGCAGGGCATTGATAATCATCAGCGGAATCAACTTTTCCGGGAAGTGATACGGACCATAGTTATTGCTGCAGCGGGAAATCGTCACCGGCAAACCATAAGTACGGTGGTATGCTAACACCAGTAAATCTGCGCTGGCTTTAGAAGCAGAATACGGACTGGAAGTATGCAGCGGCGTGTTTTCCGTAAAGAACAAATCCGGCCTGTCCAGCGGCAAATCACCGTAAACCTAGTCCGTACTTACCTGATGATAACGCTTAATGCCATATTTACGGCAGGCATCCATAAGCACACCCGTGCCGATAACATTTGTTTTTAAAAACAGCTCCGGCTCAAAAATGCTGCGGTCAACATGGCTCTCCGCCGCAAAATTTACCACAACGTCAGGCTTTTCTGCTTCAAACAGACTGTAAACAAAATCACGGTCAGCAATATCGCCTTTGACAAACTTAAAGTTAGGCAGCTGCATTGCGCTCTTTAAGCTGCTTAAATTGCCTGCATACGTCAGCTTATCCAGACAAATAAATTCGTCTTCCGGATGCTGCTTAAGTTCATAATATATAAAATTACTGCCAATAAAACCGGCCCCGCCGGTAATGATGAGTTTCATGATTTCACCTTAAGAATTTGACTTTTTGATTAATATGCGCTATTATTATAATACCATTTGCAATTGGCAAATTGGGCGGAGTATTTCTGTCAAGTAGGCATAAAGCAATTCTTCGATGTGTAATATTACCCATCTAAGAATAGCTTGAACGCCAGTTAACTTGGCTCGTTTCAAGATGGTGATAACGATTAGCGTTAACATTAAGAAACATCTCCTTTCCATTGTTATTATAACATGGAATGCAATGTTATTTTTGGGCAATTATAGGTAACTATAGTTCATGTTTTTGCCTGCTGATTCAGGGAAGTTGCCCCCCATATCAGCAGGCTTATTGCATTTTAAGAGGATTATCATATGAAAGAAATAAAAAAATATGCTGAATGTAATAAATTAAATTCTTGTAGCTCATGCACTAATTATGTTTATTGTTTAAATTGGAAAAACTTTATTTTAACACACAATGACTTAAAACTTTATTCTCATTTTGATAAAAAAACCGCTTCTTTACGCCAACCTTCCATTCGCAAATATGTTATGAATAGAAATAATATAATTCATCACGGGTTCTATCCATTTATACATTATACTCATAAACAAAGAAAATATAATAAAAATGAAATTAATAAAAATAAACCGCAAAAAATACGCGAAATATATTATTGCTCACATCTTGATCGTTGTGTTTACCAAAGATATAGCTTTTTACTAAACGAATTTTATAATACATGGTTAGATAAAAATAATATTACTAATATACCGGTCGCTTATAGAAATTGTTTTAAAGGTAAAAATAATATACATTTTGCAAAACTTGCTTTTGATAAAATAAAAGAATCAGAAAATGCTTTTATACTAATTGGAGATTTCACTGATTTTTTTGACAATCTTGATCATAAATATTTAAAACAGCAACTTTGTAAAATACTTAATTGCAATAAACTTCCGAAAGACTTTTACGCTGTTTATAAAAATATCACAAAATTTTCTTCTGTTGACTGGAATGATATAGTAAATCAATCTGGCAAAAAAATAACTACTCGCGGCATTAAAAGTATATTAAATTCAAAAGAACTCATTTTAAATAAATCACAATTCAAACAATTAAAAAATAAAATACATAAACACGACTTATCAAAAGGTATTCCCCAAGGTTCACCAATAAGCGCTGTATTATCAAATGTCTATATGATAGAAATTGATAAAGATATTAATGAGTTTGTAAAGAATAAAAACGGTTTATATATGCGCTATTCTGATGACTTCATTATAATTATTCCATGTCAAACTAATTCAGAAATAACTTCTTTTATTGATTTTATTACTGAATATTTTGATAATAAATCAAATTTAATTACTTTACAACAAGATAAAACAAAATTATATGTTTACCAAAATAATCATATATACAATCATTCACAGGACAAAGTCACATCTATAAAATATTTAGGATTTATATTCGATGGTAAAAATATAAAAATTAATCCTAAATCAATTACCAAATACTATTATCGAATGCAAAGAAAAGCCCAAAACATAACAAAATGCAATTGGACATCATCCAAAGGGCATCGTATATCCGCAGCAAATTTATATCGTGTATATGCATTTAACAAAAAGAAATCCAAAAGTAAACATACTCAAACATTTATTGATTATGCAAGAAAAGCTAAACGAATATTAAATTTAAATGATCCAGAAACAAACTCGTTAATAAAAAATCATAAACAAAAAATTGCCAAAGCATTAAACAAACCAAAATAGATGGCTGAATTTTTCCAGCCATCTATTTTGGTTTGTTTAAAAATTATTTTATAAATCATATTATTTCAAATATCTATACTTAATTTTTCCCGTATAAACTACAAACAATTTTTCAAAAGTTTTCTTTGACGATATATTATTTTCTTCAACCCAACCATACTGGTTCTTAGAAGAATTTGACCAACGCTTTTGCGCTGCAAAATACATTCGTAAAAGAACACTTAAATTTCTTCCACGATATTTTTTTTCAACAATTATCCTTCCGGCTTTTTCTGTAAAATAATATGCCGCAACCAATTTATCTAATATGTATATTCCTACAACATTATTATTTTTAATCTGTTCTTCCCACTCAGGATCTTCAATAGAAAAGCCATCATACTTTCCCATATTATCTATTACAAGCTGCTCAAATTCCAACTTATCCGTTAATTTAAGCTTATCAATACTCATATTATGTTCTTGTAACTTCCATTTATTTTTTTCTAAATATCCTAAAGCTATCTTATGCAACTTACCATAACATAAACGAACCTGTTCATATTTTTGTTTACATACAAAATTGTTATTCAAAAACAAATTATATAAAAAGCCGTGTGTTTCATTTTCTTTCTGGTCAAAAATATCACAACAAATATTTTTATCAGCTGCAGGCAAATGTTTTACCTCTGCTGTGAGGCCATAAAAATACATTTTATAATAATCATTTTCTTCTACAAATAAAAATAATACGCCGTCAACTACATCAAATTTAATTCTTTTATCATCAATAAATGCGGCAATATTCCTCTCATTGACAAAAAAATTTGTAATACCCTTTGCTTTATTTAATATCACATATTTGTTATAAAGCTCCCTGTATTCTGCTACAGATTCTATTATCTTTAACACTATTTTTCCTTCTCGCCCAAATAACCATAATAGTCGCTTAAAATAAATTTTTCTCCATGCCCGGGGTATACAACAATATCAGCAGGCAAAGAATTAACATAAGGTAAAGTTGTATCTTCAAAAGCTTTTTTGCTTCCTCCGGGAAACTTTGCGGCAGGAACACTTTCATCCAAAAGTATATCTCCTGAAAACAAAATTTTATTATTTAAAAATATAAAATTTCCGCCTTTGCTATGTCCCGGAACTTCTCTGATATAAATGTCATTATTTTGCCACTTAAACTTAATACTATCATCAAAAACATTATCGGCACAGCAAGAATAATTACTGTCAAAATCAAAATCAGGCTTTTTTAAATCTCCCTGAAATTCATAATAAGCTTCAAAATATTTTGAAAAATTTTTAGTTGGATTTTGAAGATTACTATTGCATTTTGCATTTGCCAATAATTTGCAACCATATAGTTCTTTTAATTTATTAACTCCACTAATATGGTCGTAATGTTCATGTGTAACCAGCATTAAATCAATTACCTTATTTTTAAATAAAGCTGATAAGCTATCATCATAATAAGGATCTATAACTATACAATGGCTGTTTTCTTCTAAAATATACATATTTTGCTCTAAAAGAGGAGAGATATAAGTTATTATTTTCATTGTTTTATACCAGCCTGATATATTTCCTGCAATTTCTTTTTATCTATTTTACCATTAGCATTATGCGGCATATCATTCAAGAAAAATATTTTATTAGGTGTCATATATTTAGGCAGTAAATCCTTCACACCTATCAAAATATCTTTTGCTGTCAGGGATTCTCCTGCGCAAAAAAGTACAATAAGTTGTTTAGCGCTATCATAAATGCAGCCGCATTCATATACACCTTTCACTGCGCTTACTGCTGTTTCAATTTCGCCTAACTCAATTCTGTACCCCTGATGTTTTATCTGAAAATCTTTTCTTGTAATATAAACCAATTCTCCTCTATCATTATATTTAACAAGGTCACCTGTTCTGTAAATAATATCACGATAATGAGGATTTAATGGATTTTGAACAAAAACTTCTTTAGTTTTCTGAGGATTATCATAGTAGCCGGAAGCTAAAAAAGAACCCCTGACACATAACTCTCCTTCTTCACCAATTCCGGCTAACGTATCATCGTCTTTCAAAACGAATACATCACAATTACTGCAATGTGAACCAATGGGAATAGGCTCGTCATCACGGAATTCCCTGTCAACAATATAATACGCAGCTATATCCGTTGTCTCTGTTGGCCCAAATAAATTAGCATATAAAGTATCCGGTGCCAAATGTTTTCTCCAGTAGTTCAGCTGTTTTGTCGGCATAGCTTCCCCTGCAAAAAGCACCGTTTTTAAATATGGAAGTTCTTTATTATCTAAAGCTTTAAAATTAGCAATCATATTCATGGCTGAAGGAACCCAATAAATTGTATTTATTTTTGCTTCATTCATAAACTCTATTAATTTAACCGGAAAAGAAAAAAGTTGTTTGGGAATAATTACCAGTTTAGCGCCTGTATAGATTGTAGAAAATATAGTTGATACAGACATGCTAAAATAAAACGGCGTCTGGCTGCCAAAAATAGTATTTTCAGTAATATTAAAAGTTTCAGCATACCATTTGGTGTATTTCATTACACTTAAATGAGTAAGCACTGTACCTTTTGGCATTCCGGTAGAACCGGAAGTGAATAATGCATACAGAGGATCTGCATCAATCATTCTACTACGCACGGTTTGCAGCGTTTCCTCATTTACATTATTTTGCACCAGCTCATTGTAAAGATAAATATTATCATCCATTTCTAATTTTTCAGCCTGTTTTCTACACTTTTCATCAAATATAACTGCTACAGGCTTCAAAGTAGAAAAAATGTTTTTTATTCTTTCCAATGGCATTAAGGCATCGATAACAACATAAAAATTGCCACTATAAACCACACCCATCATTGCTTCCAATGATTCTACCGAATTATCCATAAAAACAGCAATCGGGCTGCGTGTAACTTGATATTTACACAAAAAACTGCCAATAGATTTTGCGTTTTTAACAAAATCGTTATAAGTTATTTTTTTATTAGTATCTTCACTTATAACATTATAAGGAAATTTTGCGGCAGTGTTTTCCAAACAATCTAAAATAGTAATCATTTTTCTCTCCCCTAAACAATTTTATTCAATACTGCTATTTTGAAGCTTTAATAACAAATTGATTCATAGATTTAACAGTAGCCTTCATGCCTAACATTTTGTGAATTCTCCAAGAGGCTTTATTATCTACTGCTATCCAACCTCCAATACCTTTAGGTTGCATATATTTTTTCTGTTCTTCTAAATCTTTTGGCATAGCTTCATAATATTTTTTAAAAGCATACAGCATCAACCCTGGTGAATATATACCACCCTGACAATCTTTTCTCGTAGCAATTGCACCACCATGCACACCAGTAATATGAATTGCATAAATTTTTCCCTTCTCATCATCAATGCAATGTAAATAACCTAATTTTCTTTGTTCATTTCTTTCTTTTTTGCTGTATCTTCTTTGAACGAATTTATCAATAGTATCGCGATAAATTTGTTCGAATTCTTTTAATTGATGTTCTGATGGTATACAAATTTTTTTCCCCTCTGCGGCTAAAGAGTTTTGCAAAACTTCAAGATTTTGCCAATATTTTTCAGGACTAAGTTGAGGGCGATCAATAACTGCATTATACGTATTTAAATAAACACATCCAGCAGACTGAACATATTCTTCAAATTTGCTTTGTAATTCGGTTTTACGCCCTTCATAATAAACATTTTCAACTAATATATCTTTTTCTAATTTTGGTAAAACCAAAGGTTTCATCATATCTACATATAAAAATAAATAATAATATCCGCCTTCATCATCTGTAAAAACCAATCCTCCATTAGTTTTTACTATATAAAATTTTTTTAAGGTGATTAATCTTTTAATTTCACCGGGTAACATATAACAATTACTAAACAGCTTGCGTTCAGAAGTGGCTTTAGCTTTTTTTACCAAAGCAAGGTATTCATCATAAGAATTAACAGGTATCAAAATACCTTGTTTTATTAATTTTTGATGACTATACCAAAGTTTGATTTTATTAATAATCTTAAACATATCTTTACTTTCCAGCCCCATTTATAATATTCATCATTGCCTCAGCACTTTCAAAATTTTCAGGCAGCATGTTTTCTACCGGTATTTCTACTGAAAACTCTGCTTCAATACTTGCTATAATAGTTACAATATCAAAAGAATCTATAAAACCATCTGTTACTAAAGTAGTAGTATTACGAAAATCTACATCCGGCCTTATTTCTTCTAAAAGAGCATATAATTTTTCCATTTTATCATTCTCCTTATATCATCAAATCTAAAATATCATTTACGGTTCCCAACGCTTTAATCTGTGCACCGCTTACAGTTTTTTCAAACTTTTCATCAAGCATTACTATTAAAGAAAGTGCAGCTATG
>CASFZG010000017.1 GCA_949299135.1 uncultured Phascolarctobacterium sp. | reverse complement strand
ACAAGTAAACCGCCACAGCGTCTGCAAAGTTTGTAGCGGTTTACTTTTTGTAATTCTAATATAAAATTTGCGGCTGACCGTCTATCGGCAGCACATTTGCATTTCTATATTTATTATAGCAAATTAAGTTTAAATGTCAAATTTAAGCGCTGCGCCTTAATTGATAGGCGCTTTATTTTTTTCAGCAGGTTCTGCCCGGGTAAACTTTTAACGCTTCACCTAAAATGTAGATTGCGCGTTTCAGGTCGTCGCAGTTGAGCACGTAGGCAAGGCGGGCTTCGTTTACGCCAAGGCCGGGGGTGCTGTAAAAGCCGTTGCCGGGGGCGAACATTACGGTTTCGCCGTCAACGTCAAAGTTTTCAAGCAGCCAGATGGCAAATTTTTCGGCGTCGTCCACAGGGAACTTAACCATTACATAGAACGCGCCTTTCGGGTCGCTGGCTTCTACGCCCGGCAGGGATTTTAAACCTGCGGCAATGGTGTCACGGCGTTTCTGGTATTCCTTGTTTACGGCTTCCAGATAGCTTACCGGCGTGGTGTACAGTGCGGCAGCACCGACCTGTTCCAGAATCGGGCTGCACAGCCTGCCCTGGCAGCATTTGTTAATCTGCTGGCAGAAGTCCTTATTTTTGCTGATGATACAGCCGATACGCGCACCGCAGGCGCTGTAACGCTTGGAAACGGAGTCGATAATAATCAGGTTTTCGTCCAGTTCCGGCATGGTGCCGAAACTTTTATATTCGCCGTCGTATACAAATTCGCGGTAAACTTCGTCGGCAATTACTGCCAAATCGTGTTTAACTGCCAGCCTGGCGATGGTTTCCATTTCTTCCGGGGTATAAACAACACCGGTCGGGTTGCCCGGATTGGTTAAAAGAATGGCTTTGGTTTTCGGCGTGATGTGCGCTTCGATTTCATCTGCTGCGGGCAGGTGATAGCCATTTTTAACGCTGGTGGTTACGGCGTTGATTTTTGCGCCGAACTCGGTGGCGAAGGTGGTGTAGTTGGCGTAGAACGGTTCAAACACCATAATTTCGTCGTCAGGGTCGCACAGCGCCATAACGGTAAAGGTAAGCGCCTCGCTGCCGCCGTTGGTGATGTAAATGTCGCCTGCTTCGTAGTTCATGCCTTTTTCGGCGTAGTATTTTTGTATAGCTTCAATCAAAAACGGTTCGCCCTTGCTGTTGCCGTAGGCGATAACCTTGTCATGGTAGTTTTTTATGGCGTCCATAAACTGGGACGGTGTTTCGATATCCGGCTGGCCGATGTTGAGGTGGTAAACCTTTTTGCCTGCTTTTTTTGCTGCGTCGGCATAGGGTGCCAGCTTGCGGATAGGGGAAAGTTTTAATTCCTGTACTCTTTCGGAAATTCTCATGGTCATAGCTCCTCACTTAAAAAATTTACAAAACAAAAAATTGTATGCCGATATTATATCATAAAAAAGGCGGCAAGTTCAGCCCTGCCGCATAAAAATACATGTATACAATTATTTGTTCCAGGGGATGGCGCGGTTCTCCGCCCACTGCAAAAGCAGGTTAAACACCAGCCCCAGCAGCGATAGCACGATAACGCCTGCCATTAAGCGGTCGGTAATCATCAAATCGCCGTAGTGCAAAATCAGCGCGCCGATGCCTTCCTGCGCGGCAATCATTTCGGCGGCGACAAGGAGCAGAAGCGATGTGCCTGCCGCTAAACGCAGACCGGCAAAAATCATCGGCAGCGCGGCGGGCAGCACAACTTTTTTTAAGGTCATCCAGCGGGTGGCGTTAAAGCTGACGGCAACTTTTATCAGCAGCGGGTCAACATTTTTAACGCCGCTGTAAGTATTCATCGCCACGGGGAAGAAAACGCCCAGCGCGATGATGGTTACTTTGCTTAATTCGCCGATGCCGAGCCACAGGATAAACAGCGGCAAGAGCGCGATTTTAGGAATTGGGTACAGCGCGTTGACGATGGGTGAGCCGATGCGGTCAATCAGCGCCGATGTGCCGGTAAAAAGCCCTACGGCAAGCCCGATGACGCTGCCCAGCACAAAGCCCAGCGCAATACGGTACATGCTGGCGGCAAGGCTGGTGCTTATTTCGCCGCCGGTAAGCATCAGCCACAGGGCGCTTAAAATATCTGTCGGTGAGGGCAGGAACAGCGACGAAACCACGCCGCTGCGGCAGATAAGCTCCCAGATAACGAGCAGCACGATGACGGACGCCACGGAAACCCAGGCGGGGTAGGTTTTCTGCCAGCTGTGCATTTTATCGGTAATTTTAAATTCATTCATGTCCGTCCACCTCCATCAGCGCCGCGCGCGCGTCCTTGCTGATATGTTCCCAAATGATGCGGATGTATTCGGCAATCTGCTCGGCGTGTTTCGTCTGCTCGCGTTCGGCACGCGGTATGGCAATGGTTAAAATTTGGTTTATTTTGCCCGGGCGGCGCGAAAGCAGCACCACGCGGTCGGCCAGCATAACGGCTTCCTGAATGTTATGCGTAACGTACAGCGTGCTTAGCCGCGTTTTATCCCACAGCGTTACCAGTTCCTCCTGCATAATGGTGCGCGTCTGCGCGTCCAGCGCGGAAAACGGCTCGTCCATCAAAAGCAGGTCGGGGTTGATGACAAGGGCGCGGGCAATGCCCACACGCTGGCGCATGCCGCCGCTTAAATGGTGCGGCAGTGCCTTTTCAAAACCCGTCAGCCCCACAAGGCTGATGTAATGGGCAATGCGTTCTTCCTGCTCGGCCTTGGGCACACCCATTGCTTCCAGCCCAAAGGCGATGTTGTCATGCACGCTGCGCCACGGGAACAGCCCTGTTTCCTGAAACACAATGCCGGTGCGCGGCACATGCCCGTCGGGCAGATGTGTAAAGTAAGCGCTGCCGCCTGTCGGCGCAAGCAGCCCCGCCACAATGTTCAGCAGGGTGGATTTGCCGCAGCCGGAAGGGCCGACAAGCGCGACGAATTCTTCTTCGTTGACGGTGAGGTTTATATCCTGCAAAACAGGCAGCGTTTGCCCATTGCGGTTTACAAAACTTTTGCTCACGTTGTCGATGACAAGTTTCATACTTTCCTCCAAAATAAAAAGGGCGGATACGCTCCGCCCTTAACTTTTACTTTGCCAGTGCCTTTTCCAGCAGGGCAGTGTTGGCAACTTTGGCAGGGTCAAGCTCGCCCTGCATCATGCCGTGGCTGCTGTACCAGTCAATCTGTGTTTTAATGTCGTCGGCCATCAGCTTGCCGTTACGGTCAATGTACGGCAGGCCCAGTTTAATATCTTCAGCCGGTGCTTTAACGTATTTGGCAATAATGCCGACAACTTCGTCCAGCTTCTGCGGGTCTTTCTTTTCGATAGCGGCGTCATAATAATAGTTGCAGGCTTTGGTGTACGCTTTTAAAAAGCGGATGTTGGCGTTTTCATTTTTCATAAATTCAGGCGAGAAGAACAGCGCGGAAGTCTGATAAGGGATAACGTCGCCAACCTGCACGATGAGTTTTGCGGTACCGGCGCTGTACATTTTGGTGATGTTGGGCTCGTTTAAAATAGCGCCGTCAATCTGTTTGCCTTCCAGCGCTGCCATTACGGCGCTGACTTTGCCCAGCGGCACCAGTTCCACATCGTCAAGGCTCATGCCTTTGGTTTCCAGCATACGCCCCAGCATATAATGGAAGGTAGAACCCTTCTGCGTAATGCCGATGCGTTTGCCTTTAATGCTTTCAAGGCTGGTAAAGCCGTTTGCATAAGCATCTGCGGAAGCAACCAGCGCGGAGGAAGGAAAGCCCTTTTCTTCGCGTCCCTTATCGGCGACTATTGCCAGCTGCTGGCCGCCTGCCGCCATGTTGAACAGGCTGGCGGTAATGCCGGTCGCGCCGACGTCAACCTTGCTTGAAGCCGTGGCAACGGCAATCGGGTGGGCGGCGTCAAACCATTCGGGCTGAATTTCTATGTTCTGTTCTGCAAAATAGCCTTTATCCATGGCGATAAACAGCGGCGCGCTGCTGGTAAGGCGCAGCATGCCAAGCTTAACTGGCGTTTTGGCAGCGGGCGCTTCGTCCTTGCTGCCGCCGCAGCCTGCAATAAGTATTGCCAGGCAAAGGGCTGAAAGTAACAGCAGTAATTTTTTCATTTTAATCATCCTTTACAGCTTTAGTGGTGCTGATTGTTCAGCAGTAAACATCTTATCAGTTATTGTACAACAAAATGCCGCCGCTTGCACTATTTTTGCAAAAAAATTCACCGCGGGGCGCATTTGTGTATATAAATTTACAATATCGGCGCTTTTGTTATTTGCGCAGTATTGGTATAATATAGGTTGTAACATTGTAAGGCTAAAATAATTGGAGGCTTAACATGAAGTGCAATAAATTTTTAAGTACGCTGGCGGCGCTTGCGCTGATGGCGGGCAGCGGCACTGCCCTTGCGGCAGAACCGGTGTGCCTGGCAAGCATTGCAGCGGACACCGACGGCGACGGCACGCAGGAAACCGCCGAGCTGTGGGGCACGCAGCTGACAAGCGGCAGCAGCTATTACGGCGATTTGCTTTTAATGGTTAAAAATAAAAACGGCAAGCTGATAACGGCCTTTACCCCATCATTGGAGGGCGGTTATGCCAACCTTTTGCAGAAAGGGCATTTTACCGGCAAGGGCGAGCAGCTTGTTGTGCGCAGTTTAAGCGGCGCGGCGCAGAACATGCAGGTGCGTATTATCGACGCGGCATTGCCTGACGCTGTGCAGGAAATTTACACCGGCAGCGACAACATGGGCGTTGATGTAACTGCGTTCTACCGGCCGGATTTTAAGGCGCAGCTTGATATCGATGGCGAAATTGAAATGGCGAAGCTGCCGCACGAGCAGGATTATTACATTGACTGCGGTTTGTACGACGCAAACGGCAATTTGTTAAAACCGTACCGCGCGCCGCAGGCGCAGATGAGCGGCGTAACCGTGGTGAAAGGCGCTGACGGCGCAAGGGACTGGCTGGCGACGCTGCAAAATGTCAGCGGCGTTAACGGCGAGGACGTGCTTGCCAAAATCGCGGGCTGCTGGGAATACGACCACGGCTGGCAGCTGCTGGACCGCGAATTTTACACGCAGATTGTGCAGAACGGCGAGTTCCGCCGCAACCTTGTCTTTGGCAACGGCATGTTGTACAGGCAGCAGGCGGTGCTGGACGGCAGCAGCATCACTTATCCGCTGATGGCGGTTGAGGGCAAGCCAGAACTGCAAAACACCATTAACAATGAATTGCAAAAAGTTTGGCAGCCTTACGCCGACGCTTTGGGCACAACAAGCTGCGAGCTTGATTATACTTCTCCCTTTGCGGGGCCGGAAATGATGTCGCTGGTGTTCTTCGGCGTTATGGGCGAAGGTGATGAGGAAATTTTTGAACGCCTGCCGCTGAATATCGCAATGGATACCGGCAAGGTGCTGGATATCGGCGACGTGCTGGATACCAAGAACCCCGACCTTTTGCCGGTGCTGGCTTTGCTTGGCGCGGAGGATAAAGTCGATTTCAGCAAGGAAGTTCCGTCTTCGTGGTATTATAATGGTAAGAACCTTGTGTTCTGCCAGAAGATGAAGGACGGTACGGGCTGGAACGAAGCGGCGATACCGGCTGCCGAGCTGGACAAATTTTTGCTTAACAAAGATTTGCTGAAAAAATAACAAAAAACAAACAAAAAACTGACTGGAGAGTCTAAAGAAGAAAATCGGAGAAAAAACGCGAATCCACGTGAAAGTTTGCTGAAATTTCACCAAATTGGGATTTGCGTTTCTCCTTTTGGTGGAATATAATTATATTACTTTGGTTTAAGTATGCCCTTTTTTGGCTTTTTAACTTGAAACTTAAGTTGGAGGAGGAATAGATTTATGTTGAACTTTTTGCGTAAAAGCAGGAGCGGCAAGGCTGCTGTTGCAGCGCTGGCTGCCGTTGCCGTGCTTTCGCTGGCTGGCTGCGGGCAGGAAAAAGCCGCAGCGCCGCAGGCTACGCTTGTAAGATCGATGCAGGTAATAAAACGCGACACGCCGCTGGTTTACGATTATACCGGCTTTGTGCAGGCTCAGCAGGAAATGGAGCTGAAGGCACAGGTAAGCGGACAGATTACCGGCAAATATTTTAACGGCGGCGATACCGTACAGGCAGGGCAGGTTTTATACACCATCGACCCGCGTACCTACCGCGCCAACCTTTTGCAGGCACAGGCCAATTTAGCCAATGCCCGTGCAGCTCTGGCAACGGCTTCCGTCGATGCGGAACGCTACACCAAACTGTATGAACAAAGCGCCGTTTCCAAACAGACTCTGGATAACGCCATTATGGCGCGCGACCAGGCACAGGCCAATGTAAACGCGCAGGAAGCTTTGGTGGAAAACGCGCAGATTGATATGAACGAAACCAATGTCACCGCTCCGTTTACCGGACGCATCGATACCACGGCTCTGGAAGTCGGCAACTATGTTACCGACGGGCAGACCACGATGGCTACCATCAGCAATACCGATCCGGTATTTGTTGAGTTCAGCATCGCAGAACCCGAATATTTAAAACTGGCCAATGCCGCTGTTGACCGCGGTGAAGCAGCGCCGCTGGAAAACCTGAGCATTGTTTTGAGCGACGGCAGCACTTACGGGCTTTCCGGACGTATTGCCGAGGTTAACCGTGCGCTGACCAACAACACCGGTACCTTAACGGTTAAGGCACTGTTTGAGAACCCGAACCGCGTGCTTTTGCCGGGCATGTTCGCGCATGTACAGGCAACCGCAGGCACCAAGCCTGACGCGCTGTTGATTCCGCAGCGTGCCGTAACCGAAATGATGTATAAGAAATTTGTTTACGTTATCGGCGCAGACAACAAGGTTGAAATGCGCGAAGTAACCCTTGGACCCCGCGTTGGGCGTTTGTGGATGGTTGAAAGCGGCCTGAACGGCGACGAAACGCTGGTTGTTGAAGGTACTGCCAAGGTTTCCGCAGGCGCGGTTGTAAATCCCGAACCGATGACGGAAGAAGAACTTGATACTACCATTGACAGAACAGAAGGGCAGGAAGAAGCTGCCGGTGCAGCAAAATAAGGAGGTAAGCTGAATGGCACGTTTTTTTATTGACCGTCCGGTCTTTGCCATGGTGCTGGCCATACTGATTACGCTGCTGGGCCTTATTGCCGGTTTCAGCCTGCCGATTGCCCAGTATCCTAACATTACCAAACCGCGTATTTCCGTATCTACCAACTATACCGGCGCCAGTGCCGAAACGGTTGAAGAATCTGTTGCGCAGGCAATAGAACAAAAAGTAAACGGCGTTGAGAATATGCTGGACATGAGCTCCACCAGTACCGCTACCGGTGAATACAGCTTGAACGTTCAGTTCAACCTCGAAAAAGACGCCGATATCGCTGCGGTAGAGGTACAGAACCGTGTATCCCAGGCTACCAGCTCCATGCCGCAGGAAGTAACTGCCTATGGTATTACCACCACCAAGGAATCGGCGGAAACGATTATGTATTTCGCGCTGTATTCCCCTAACAATACCTATGACAGTATGTTTTTAAGAACTTACGCCGACGTTAACTTTATCGACGCCATCAAGCGCGTAAAAGGCGTTTCCACGGTGGACGAATACGGACCGGAATATGCAATGCGCATCTGGCTGAACCCGGAAAAACTGGCCCAGCTTAATTTGACGACGAGCGATATCGAAGCGGCGGTAGAAGCCCAGAACATTCAGGCTCCGGTAGGTACCATCGGTGCCCGCCCGACCGTTGCCGAGCAGGAAAAACAATATTCCGCCAACGCACAGGGCCGTTTAAAAACGCCGGAAGAATTCGGCAACATCATCGTCCGTTCCGTTAACGGCGAAAACCTTTATTTAAAAGACATTGCCCGCATTGAAGAAGCGCCGCGCAGCGACCTGGTACTCAGCCGCTTAAACGGTGGTGAATCCGTAGTATTCCCGGTATCGCTTACGAGTGACGCGAACTCCATCGAAACCGTAAGCCAGATCCGCGAAGTACTTGCTGACGCAGAAAAACGCTTCCCGGCGGATATGAAGCTGACGGTTATTCAGGATAACACCCAGTTCATCACCGAATCGCTGGAAAAAGTAGCGCACACCTTCTTTGAAGCCCTTGTGCTGGTTATCCTCGTAATCTTCATGTTCCTCGGCAGCTGGCGCGCAACGCTGATTCCGCTGCTGGCCGTACCGGTTTCCCTTGTCGGCACTTTTGCCTCCTTCGTACTTTTAGGCTTTACCATTAACACGCTGACCGCATTTGCACTTATCCTTGCAATCGGCCTCGTAGTCGACGACGCTATCGTCGTTGTAGAAGCGGTAGAGCATCATATCCAGGACACCGGGCTTTCGCCTAAGGAAGCGACCTACCGCGCCATGAGCGAAGTATCCGGCCCTGTTGTGGCTATCGCTTTCGTACTGGCAGCCGTATTTATCCCGACCGCGTTTACCGGCGGTACGGTCGGCGAGCTGTACAAACAGTTTGCAATTACCATTTCCGTTTCCATGATGCTTTCGGCAATCGTTGCGCTGTCGCTGACTCCGGCGCTGTGCTCACTGATTCTGAAACCGAAAAAGGACGAAGCGGAAGTCAAGGGCGTTATCGGCAAAGCCGTACATTCTTTTAACAAATGGTTTGAAAGAACCCTTGAAAAATATGTTGACAATGTTGGCAAATGCATCCGCCATGCCAAAGTTGTTATGGCCTGCCTGCTGGTTGGTTTGATTTTGACCGGTTTCCTGTTTAAAATCACTCCGTCCGGCTATGTGCCTAACGAAGATATGGGCATGAGCGCCGTATCCTTCAGCCTGCCGGAAGGCTCCTCCAGTAACCGCAACATTCAGCTGATGGGTGAACTGAGCGACGCCGTTCTGAAATTCCCGGGCGTTGACTACGTTATGGAAGTATCCGGCGTAGATATTCTGAGTAGTGCGCAGAAAGCGTCCGCAGGCCTTGTCGTTGTAGCGATGAAGCCTTATGCTGAACGCGATACCACCATTCAGGACATCATCCCGATGATTCAGGGCTTAGGGCCTAAATTCCCTGACGCCACGGTAATGGCCTTCCAGCCGCCTGCTTTGCCGGGCGCGTCCAGCACCGGTTCTTTAAGCATGTACATCATGAACCTTGCCGGTGAGGATGTAAGCACTATGAATGAACGTGCGCAGGAATTTTTGGCTAAAGCACGCCAGCGTCCGGAAATCGGCATGATTTATACCACGCTGAACACCTCGACGCCTATGTATAAATTCAATGTTGACCGTGACAAGGCGCAGAGCCTGAACGTACCTGTATCCAGCGTATTCTCCGCACTCCAGACTTTCCTCGGCGGTTACGAAATCAACGATTTGAACAACTTCGGCCGTACATGGAAGGTTGTAATGCAGGCGGACGAAAAATACCGCGCGAGCGTTGACGATATGCGTTACTTCTTTGTACGCAGCAACAACGGCGATATGATTCCGCTGAATACCCTTGTAACTTATGAAAACGAAAACAGCTCCGTTGTTATGACGCGCTTTAACGGCGCACGCGCCATCAAGATTGCAGGCGACCCGGCAGAAGGTTATTCCACCGGCCAGGCAATGGACGCTTTGGAAGAAGTTGCGGCAGAAACGTTGCCTGTAACTTACAGCTATGAATGGACCGACCAGAGCCGCGACCAGATTGAAGCAGGCAACCGCTCCGCACAGATTTTCGTAATCTCCCTGATTTTCGTATTCCTGTGCCTGGCAGCTCTGTATGAAAGCTGGACCATTCCTCTGGCGGTACTGCTTTCCGTACCGACTGCTGTACTGGGCTGCATCCTCGGTCAGTACCTGCGCGGACAGCAGAACGACGTTTACATGCAGATTGGTTTGATTATGCTTATCGGCCTTGCTGCGAAGAACGCGATTTTGATTGTTGAATATGCGAAGATGAATATGGAAAAAGGCATGGGCGTTATCGACGCTGCTATCGAAGCATCCCGCTTGCGTCTGCGTCCTATCCTGATGACCTCGTTCGCTTTCATCCTCGGCTGCGTGCCGCTGGCCATTGCTACCGGTCCGGGCGCAGGTGCGCGTGTATCCATGGGTAATGCCGTAGTTGCCGGCATGACCTTCAACACGCTGTTCGGTATCTTCCTGATTCCGGTTTGCTTTGTAGTTGTTGAAAAATTATTCAGCAAAAAGCATAAGGCAGAATAATGCTTAACTTAATGCCCCGCTTAACGGCGGGGCATTTTTTGTGCGGCGGCAGGATTTTTGCAATTTGCGTTGTATTATAGCTAAAGTACACAACTAATTTGAAATAGAGGGGTTTACTTTGAACAGATTAAAAGAACAGGGGCGCTTCCTGCGCAATGTGTGGCTGTTAACCAAAAGCTACTGGCAGTCGGAAGAACGCCTGAAAGCATATTTGCTGCTGGCAGTCATCATAGCGCTGACGCTGGCGGTGGTTTACGTTATTGTTTTAATTAACGACTGGTTTAATGTTTTTTACGAGGCGCTGCAAAACTACAACACCGAAAAGATTTTTGACGAGCTGATACATTTTTCGTGGCTGGCGGCGCTGTACATTATTTTAATGGTGTATTCGTTCTATTTGCAGCAGGTGCTGATTATTAACTGGCGCCGCTGGCTGACGGACAGGTACATCGACGAATGGCTGCGCAAGAAAACCTATTACCGTTTGCAGGTGTTCGGCGCGGATACCGATAACCCTGACCAGCGTATCAGTGAGGATGTGCGCCTGTTTGTGGAGATGACGCTGACTTTCAGCATCGGCGTTTTAAAAGCGTTCTGCACCTTTGTGTCGTTTGTTTTTGTGCTGTACCAGATTTCCGGTCCGCTGGATTTTACGTTTTGGGGTCACAGTTTCCATATTGAAGGCTATATGGTGTGGGTGGCGCTGATTTATTCCGCACTGGGCACATGGATAACGCATGTTGCCGGTAAAAAGCTGGTGGGCTTGAATTTTGTGCAGCAGCGTTACGAGGCGGATTTCCGTTTCAGCATGATGCGTATGCGCGAAAACGCCGAAAGCATTGCTTTTTACAGCGGCGAAGGGCGTGAGGGCAGTGTGTTTAAAAAGCGTTTTACGCTGCTTTTGGATAACTTCTGGAAAATCATCCAGAAGCGCAAGCAGCTTATCTGGATTAACTCCGGCTATTCGCAGATTGCGATAATCTTTCCAATGGTGGTTGCCATGCCGCGCTATTTAAGCCACCAGATTACGCTGGGCGGTCTGATGCAGGTCAGCAACGCTTTCGGCAAAGTGCAGGAATCGCTGTCGTATTTTGTCGATATGTATGCTTCCATCGCCGAATGGCAGTCTGTTGTCAACCGTCTTACCGGCTTTGGGCTGCACATGCATGAGGTTAAGCAGGAAAAATTGCAGCCGGATTTGGAGCGCAGCGCTACGGACGGCGCTATTGCCGCAGCGGGGCTTAATATTGCCCTGCCCGACGGTCGCACGCTGATTGACAACGCCGCCTTTAATTTGCAGCAGGGGCAGAACGTGTTAATCAAGGGCGCAAGCGGCAGCGGCAAAAGCACTTTGCTGCGCGTTTTGGCAGGCATATGGCCTTACGTTAAGGGCAAACTTGCCATGCCGGAGCCTGAAAAGACGATGTTCATCCCGCAGAAGCCGTATCTGCCGTTAGGCACATTGCGCGAAGCGCTGTTATACCCGGGCAGCATGGAATGCAGTGACGACGAGCTGAAAAACGTGCTGGCGGAGTGCAGTATCGGCTACATGGCGGATAATTTATATGTTGAAGCCGACTGGTCGCATGTGCTTAGCGGCGGCGAGCAGCAGCGCGTGGCGTTTGCGCGTGCCCTGCTTTACAAGCCTGACTGGCTGTTTCTGGACGAGGCAACATCCGCGCTGGACGAGGCGACGGAAAAAGCCATGTACACGCTGCTGGCGGAGAAAATGCCGCAGACGACGGTTATCAGCATCGGGCACAGAAGCACTTTGAACAGCTTCCACACGGCGGGGCTGTTTTTGGATAAAAATTTAAAGGTATTATCGTTTAATTATTTGTAATTTACAGGGAGGTAAGCAAAATGATGCCAATGGAAATAGCGCCTAAAATTTACGACGTGGGCGTAACGGACTGGACCGTAAGGGATTTTCACGGTTATAAAACGGAGCGCGGCGCAAGCTACAACAGCTATCTGATTATGGACGAAAAAATCTGCCTTATCGACACCGTTAAGGCGTGCTACGCGGATGAGCTGCTGGAAAAAATCAGCCGTGTGGTTGACCCTGCCAGGATTGATTATGTGATTGTGAACCACGTTGAGCCGGACCACGCAGGAGCGCTGCCGCAGGTGTTGAAGGCTGCGCCCAACGCTAAATTCGTCATCACCATGCAGGGCAAAAACGAAGCTTTGCGCCATTACGGCGACGGTTTTGACTTTATGGTGGTTAAGGAAGGCGACAGCATTGAACTTGGCAGCCGCAGCCTGACCTTTGTACCTGTGCCGATGCTGCACTGGCCTGACAACATGGTAACTTACTGCCCGCAGGACGGCATTCTGTTCAGCAACGACGCTTTTGGCCAGCATTATGCCAGCAGCAAACGCTTTGATGACGAAGTGGACGAAACGGTGCTGTTTTACGAAGCGAAAAAATATTTTGCCAATATCCTGTGGCCTTATGCACGTTTAATCGGCGGCGCGCTGAAAAAACTCGGCGGGCTGGATATTAAAATGATTGCGCCTGCGCACGGCGTTATCTGGCGCAGCAAAATTGCACAGATTGTTGAGCGTTACGCAGCGTGGGGCAACGGCGTTAACGACGGCAGCCTTGTTATTGCCTATGAAACGATGTGGGGCGGAACGGAAGCTATTGCCCGGGCAATGGTGGAAGGCGCTGCGGCGGCAGGCGTAAAAGTGCAGCTGCTGCGTATGGACAGGACGCCCTGCAGCACCGTGGCGGCAGAACTGTTTGAAGCAGGCGGTTTGCTTGTAGGTTCGCCGACGCTGAACAGCGGCATGATGCCCTGCATCGGCGCAATGCTGATTTATTTAAAAGGCTTGCAGCCGAAAGGCAAAAAGGCGGCAACCTTTGGCACCTGCGGCTGGGCAGGCGGCGCGCAGAAGGATATGGAAGCGCTGCTTACGGCGGCAGGCTGCGATTTGCAGCCGGGCTTTAACTGCAAGTGGCGCGCGTGCGGCGATGAACTGGAAGCGGCACGCCAATTTGCTTACGAATTTGCCAAAAACCTGTAAGAATAATTAAACTGCGGCGGTGGAATTTACAAAAATTTCATCGCTGCTTTTTTATTTAGCCTTGCCAAAAGTCGAAAAGTCAAATATAATAAATGTAAAATCAATACATCTTTTTATGGGGTAATCCGATATGAGAAATCTTGCTGATGCAATAGAAAACTTTATTATGCGCCAGCTGCTGGAAGACAGCGAAGACACCGTGCTGGTGCAGCGCAACGAGCTGGCCGATAAACTATCGTGCGCGCCGTCGCAGATAAGCTATGTTTTAAGCACGCGCTTTACGCCGGAAAAAGGCTATCTGGTAGAATCGCGCAGGGGCAGCGGCGGTTTTGTGCGTATTGTGCGCGTAACGCCGCCCAAAAAGGAGCAGCACCGCGAAACGGCGATGAGCCTGTTGGAACACTGGGCGCAGCGCGGCGTTGTTACCGGGCGTGAGTATGCGCTGTTAAAATACATGCTGGAAATTATGAACGCCGACGAAAAGAAAAAAATAACTGTATTACAGAATGCCATAAGTAAGATGTTGTCTGTGAGGTGAGGGAAATGTTATGCCAGAAATGCGGCAAAAAAGAAGCCGTCGTGCACGTAGTTTGCATGGTAAACAATAAACAGATAGATAAGTGGCTGTGTGCCGACTGCGCCGAAAAGCTGATGCCTTTCGCCGTCGGTGCGGGCAGGGGCCATGCCGTTGACGCGCGCAATTTGCTTGAAACTTTGTTCTTTGGCGGCGACGCGCCGAAAGCGCCGGAACTGCGCCGCTTTACGAAGCGTATGTCTTCGATTCTGGAGAACGCCATGCGCAGTGCGCTGGACAGAGGGCACGACCATCTCGGCACGGAGCATTTACTGCTTGCGCTGCTGAACGAAAAGGACTGCTACGGTATCCGCGTGCTGGAAAAACTGGGCGTTAATACCATAGCCGTGGCGGAAGAACTGGAAAAAATGATGGACCCGGCAGGTAATTTGCAGATTATTATCGGCTATACGCCGCGCGCCAAACGCGCGCTGGAAATTGCCGCCGAAACCGCCGCAGCCTTAAAATCGCCGCAGGTTGGTTCGGAGCATTTGCTGATGGGCATTCTGCGCGAGGATAAGGGCATGGGCGGCACCGTGCTGCGCAAATTTAACATTACTGCCGAGCAGGTTTGGCAGATAATCCGCTCCATCCGCGAGCATCAGCCTGCCGTGCCGGGCTTTGAAGAAGCGGAAATGCCGGAATACGACGATATGCCGGAGGAAATGTCGCTGGAGGTTTTGAACGAATTTGGGCGCAACCTGAACGATTTGGCGGCAGCCGGTAAAATTGACCCCGTTATCGGCAGGGAAAACGAAATAGAAAGGGTTATCCAGATTTTGTGCCGCCGCACCAAAAACAACCCGGTGCTTATCGGCGAGGCGGGCGTTGGCAAAACCTCTGTCGCCGAAGGGCTGGCGCAGCGCATTGTGGAAGGCAAGGTGCCTGATTTGCTGCGCAACAAAACCGTGTTCTCGCTGGAAATTGGTTATCTGGTGGCGGGCGCAAAATACCGCGGCGATTTTGAGGAACGCCTGAAGGATATTCTGGAAACGATTAAGGAAAACAAAGATATAATCCTGTTCATCGACGAGCTGCACACCATTATCGGCGCGGGCGCGGGAGAAGGCGGCACGGACGCTGCCAACATCATCAAACCGGCGCTGGCAAGGGGCGAATTGCAGGTTGTCGGCGCAACGACGCTGAGCGAATACCGCAAGCATATTGAAAAAGACGCGGCGCTGGAGCGCAGGTTTCAGCCGGTTATGGTTTCCGCGCCGGACGCAGAGGCAACGCTGGCAATTTTGAAGGGCCTGCGCACTAAGTACGAGGAGTTCCACAAGCTGCATGTGTCTGATGCTGCACTGGAAGCGGCGGTAAAACTTTCCAACCGCTACATTACCGACCGCAACCTGCCGGACAAGGCCATCGACCTGATGGACGAAGCCTGCGCCAAGGTTAAGCTGCAAAACTATAAACTTTCCATCCCCGTGGTGGAAAAGGAAAAAGAGCTGGTACAGGTACGCCGCGACAAGGCGGAAGCCATTGCCGCCCAGCAGTACGAGCGTGCGGCCCAGCTGCGCGACCACGAGGCCATTCTGGAAATGGCGCTGGAATTTGAAAAGGGCAGCTATGACAACGCCATCAGCAAACGCGCCGAGGTTACGGAGGAGGACATTGCCTCCGTCATTTCGCAGTGGCTGAACATTCCGCTGCAAAAGCTTACGCGGACGGAAAGCGAACGCCTGCTGCACATGGAAAGCGATTTGCACAAGCGTGTTATCGGGCAGAACGAGGCGGTGGAAGCCGTCAGCAAAGCAATCCGCCGTGCGCGCGCAGGCTTTAAGGATAAAAACAGGCCTGTCGGTTCGTTCCTGTTCCTCGGCCCTACCGGCGTCGGCAAAACGGAACTGGCCAAAGCGCTGGCAGAAAATATGTTCGGCGACGAGCGTGCGTTAATCCGCTTTGATATGTCCGAATACATGGAAAAACACACGGCTTCACGCCTTGTCGGCGCGCCTCCGGGCTATGTCGGTTACGAAGAAGGCGGGCAGCTTACCGACGCCGTGCGCAGAAGGCCGTATTCCATCATCCTGCTGGACGAAATTGAAAAGGCGCACCCGGACGTATTTAACCTGCTTTTGCAGATTATGGAGGACGGACGCCTGACGGACGGGCAAGGGCGCACAACCGATTTTAAAAACTGTGTGATTATTATGACCAGCAACGCCGGCGCAAGGATGCTGGCGGACACCAAACCGCTGGGCTTCAGCCTTGGCGGCGCGGAGGAAGAAGCTTCCCGCAAGGATAAGGTGCTGGCAGAAATTAAAAACGTGTTCCGCCCGGAATTTTTGAACAGGGTGGATGAGATTACCGTCTTTGACAGATTGAAATACGACGATTTGGTGCAGATTATTAAAAACATGCTGCGTGAGTTGCGTGCCAAACTGGCGGAAAACGGCCTGACGCTGGAAATTACGCAGGAAGCACGCGACCTGCTGGTAAAAGAGGGCAGCGACACCCGCTACGGTGCAAGGCCTTTGCGCCGTGCCGTGCGTAAAATGCTGGAAGACCCTGTCAGCGATTTGTATCTGGCGGGCAGGTTTAAGGCGGGCGATACCATCTGCGCCAGCGTGGGCGAAAACGGCAAAATTAAGTTTATGCCCAAAAAGGTTGAAGTTGTAATAACGCATGAAGAAATACAGCCGGCGGAGGTAAGCGATGGCCAGAACAAAAACTAAATTTGTGTGCCAGAACTGCGGTTACAGCTCCGCAAAATGGCTGGGTCGCTGCCCGGAATGCGGCAGCTGGGACAGCATGGCGGAGGAAATTGAAACGCCTGCCAAACCGCAGCAGAGCTTTTTAATGCCGCAGGAAGCGCCGAAGCCGAAAACACTGGATAAGGTGATGCTGACGGAGGTGGAACGCCTGCAAACCGGCATTAACGAATTTGACCGCGTGCTGGGCGGCGGGCTAGTGCCGGGCAGTTTGGTGCTGCTTGGCGGCGACCCTGGCATCGGCAAATCGACAATGCTTTTGGACGCGGGCATGCGTTTTGCCGCTAACAACATCAAAGTTTTATATGTGTCGGGCGAGGAAAGCGAGGCGCAGACCGCTATGCGTGCGCGCCGCTTGGGAAAACCGGGCGCGGCGCTGCTGGTGATGACGGCGACTGACCTTGACGCTGTGCTGTTGCAGGCGAAGGAAGTGCAGCCGCAGATACTTGTAATAGATTCCATCCAGACGATGTACAACGCCGAACTGCAAACGGCGGCTGGCAGCGTGGGGCAGGTGCGCGAATGTACCGCCAAGCTGCTGCGTTTTGCCAAGGCAACGGGCATTGCCGTTATCATCATCGGGCACGTTACCAAGGACGGCAACATCGCCGGGCCGCGTTTGTTGGAACACATGGTAGACGTGGTTTTGCAGTTTGAAGGCGACCGTTCTTATTCCTTCCGCGTTTTGCGCGCGCTGAAAAACCGTTTCGGTTCGACCAGTGAAAGCGGCATTTTCTCCATGGAAGCGGGCGGGCTGATTGAAGTTGCCAACCCCGCAGGACTGTTTTTGGAAAATCGTGCCGAAAATGCGCCGGGCAGCGTTGTGTGCGCCTGCCTTGAGGGTAACCGCCCGATTATGGTTGAAGTGCAGGCGCTGGTTGCCAAAACGCCTTACGGTATGCCGCGCCGCACGGCAGTAGGCTTTGACTACAACCGTGTTAACATGTTGCTGGCGATTTTAGAGCGCCGCTTAGGCATGGACTTTGGCAATTTTGACGCTTACTTAAATGTCGTCGGCGGCATGAAGATTACAGAACCGGCGGCGGATTTAGCGGCAGCGGCGGCGCTGGTTTCAAGCTACCGCAACAAAGCCGTGCTGCATGGCGTGCTGGCAGTAGGCGAAGTTGGGCTGACCGGTGAAATCCGCCGCGTCAGCAATACGGAACGCCGCATCCGCGACGCCGCAAACCTTGGCTTTACCAAATTTGTAGTGCCGAAGGGCAAACTGAATATGGAACAAAAGACTTCGGGCATCATTCAGGCAGCGTCGCTTGAAGAAGCTTTGAGTGCAATTTTTAACTAAAACGGGCGCAAAGCCCGTTTTTTGCTGCATTTATCCGCCGAAAGGCGTTGACACATATTAGTTACTGTGATAAAATAAATAAATTTTGACATTTTTACGGCTTGGTGCTACAATAAAAGAGTATTAGAGTAAAAACTGATATTTTGTTAAAGGAGGAGCGCCGATGTTTGCCGTAGGAGATAAAATTGTTTACCCGATGCATGGCGCCGGTGTTGTGCAGGCCATTGAACAGCATGAGCTTGCCGGTGAAAATGTCGATTATCTGGTCATGATGATATTGCTCAGCGATATGCGCGTTATGGTGCCGCTGAAAAATGTGGGGCGCGTTGGTTTGCGCCACATCATCGACAAAGAACAAATCCCCGGCATTGAAGAAGTGCTGCGGCATCCGGTAGAAGTAAATCTGCGCGGCGTAACATGGAACAGGCGCTTTAATATGTACCTTGACAAAATGAAAAGCGGCAATGTGCTGGAGGTTGCCGAAGTGATACATGTTTTGCAGTCGCAGGAAAACGAGAAAAAGCTTTCCACCGGCGAACGAAGGCTTCTGGCAACGGCGCGGCAGATACTTGTCAGCGAGATGATGCTGGTCTGCGACGAAAGCCAGGAAGACGCCGAAAAATGGCTTGATAAATTTTTTTAATAAAAACACCGGTAAAAAAATCGGTGTTTTTTTATTTTTTATACTGTTTTTGCAGGTGGATTTGTAGTACAATATACATAATCCATAACTATGCCCAAAAGGAGGTGAGAAAATGTTAAACAGAGTATTACGCATTACCATTGTCGTTGTCTTTGCTGTAACCGGACTTATACTTACAGAATATTTACTGCCTTATATTTCGGATTATTTTGATTATAACTTTTATGGCAACGGCTTTTTCGGCATTGCTTTAACAACTATCGTTTCCGGCAGTGTCGGAATTTTTGTTTTTGGCACTATGGGTATGGCGCTGGCGCCTGTCATTATCCGCACCATGACCACATGGACGGAGAAAATGGCCATTTTGCTGTCGCGCGTGCCGACCAGTGATATCATGGTTATGACTTTCGGCATTGCCGTTGGTTTGGTGCTGGCTAATCTGCTGGGCGGGCCTTTTTCGCATCTGCCGATTATCGGCCCTTACATCCCGCTGATTTTCAGCATTGTGCTTTCCATGGTCGGCGCCAAGGTTGCGCTGCGCAAGCATCAGGATATCGTCGGCTTTTTTGACCGCAGCCTGCCTTCGCTGAAAGGCGCGGTGAAGCCTGCCGCCGTTAAGGACGCAGCGGAAAGCGACCGTCTTTACAGCGATAACAAGCTGCTGGATACCAGCGTTATTATCGACGGCCGTATCGGCGATATTTTAAAAACAGGTTTTCTGGAAGGGCGCATTGTCGTGCCTAAATTCGTTATCCGCGAATTGCAGACGCTGGCCGATTCTTCCGACAGCTTAAAGCGCGGCAAAGGACGCCGCGGGCTAGATTTACTGCACGAAATGCAGCAGGAAAACGAGGACCGTGTGTTGGTTGATTCGACGGACTTTCCGGAACTGGACGGCGTCGATGCCAAACTTGTAAAGCTGGCGCAGGAAAAACAGTGGATTATCGTTACCAACGATTTTAATTTAAACAAAGTGGCAGAAATTCAGGGCATTGATGTTTTAAACATCAACGACCTTGCCAATGCCGTCAAACAGGTGGTCGTCCCCGGCGAAAACATCAGCATTTACCTTCTGCGTGAAGGCAAGGAGCAGGGACAGGCGATTGCCTACTTTGAAGACGGCACGATGATTGTCGTCGATAACGGCAGGCGCTACATCGGCACAACCGTCAATGCGGAGGTAACTTCCGTATTGCAGACATCCGCCGGGCGCATGATTTTTGCCAAAGTTGCTAACAGGTGATGACAATGGATAAATTAACGGTAATTGTGGCTGCTGCCGGCGCGGGCAAACGCCTGGGGCTGGGCAAAAACAAAGCCTTTGCCGAGGTTGGCGGGCTGCCGCTTTTAGTGCAGTGCCTGCGCATGGTAAACGATACCGGCATGGCGCATAAAACCATCGTCGCCGTTGGGGCGGACGAAGTTGCTATGACCGAGGCGCTGCTTAAAGATTACCACGAATATTTTGCCGGGCTGCAAACTGCGGTTGTGGCAGGCGGCGCGGAACGTACCGACAGCGTTAAAAACGCTTTGGCGCTGGCTGGCAGCGAAGGCTGGATTGCCGTGCACGACGGTGCGCGCCCCTTTGCAGGTACGGAAGTGTTTGAACGTACCTTGCAGGCGGCGCAGCAGACCGGTGCGGCGATAGCGGCAGTGCCGGTAAAAAACACCATTAAGGTGGTTGACGCTGACGGCTTTGTGGTAAACACACCGCAGCGCAGCAGCTTAATGGCGGTGCAGACGCCGCAGATTTTTAAGGCGCAGCTTTTGCAGCGCGCCTACTGCGATGAAAACCTTAAAGGCGCGGCCGTGACGGACGACGCTTCGCTGGTGGAGCGTTTGGGCGTTAAGGTTGCCGTTGCTTTGGGCAGCTACGAAAATATTAAAATTACCACGCCGGAGGATTTGCTGCTGGCGGAAAAAATCTGTGCAGACAGGGGGATGACGATGATGCAGAGCTTAAAAATGCCGCAGTTCAGGGTGGGCAGCGGCTACGATGTACACCGCCTTACCCAAAACCGCAAGCTGATTTTGTGCGGTGTTGAAGTTCCTTACGAGCTGGGGCTTGACGGGCACAGCGACGCCGACGTTGCCGTACACGCTTTGATGGACGCGCTGCTTGGCGCGGCTGCATTTGGCGATATCGGCAAACATTTCCCCGATACCGACGACCGCTTTAAGGGCGCGGACAGCATGAAGCTGCTTGAGCATGTGCTGGCGCTTTTAAAAGAACGATGTTGGCGCGTCAACAACGCCGATGTAACCATCATCGCGCAAAAACCCAAACTGGCAGGCTATATCCCCGCCATGCGGGATAACCTGGCAAAAACCATGGGGCTTGAAGCCGACGCCGTTAACGTAAAGGCGACGACGACGGAGAAATTGGGCTTTACCGGACGCGGCGAGGGCATTGCCGCCGAAGCTGTGGTAAGCCTGATTAAAGAATGACGCTTTAAAGGCTTTGTGCTATAATATATAAGATTTAATTTTTGGAGGAATGAGTTTGATGGCTAATGAAGTTAGAGTAAGATTTGCGCCCAGTCCTACCGGGCCTTTCCATATCGGCGGCGCACGCAGCGCACTGTTTAACTGGCTGTTTGCCCGCAAAATGGGCGGCAAAATGATTTTGCGCATTGAGGATACCGACCTTGAGCGTTCCAGCCGCGAAAGCGAAGAAAACATTAAGGCCGCTTTGAAATGGCTGGGCATGAACTGGCACGAAGGCATTGACGTAGGCGGCGAAAACGGCCCCTATCGCCAGACCGAACGCCTTGACATTTACAAAAAATATACCGAAAAACTGCTGGCAGAAGGCAAAGCCTATTACTGCTACTGCACCGACGAAGAACTGGAGGCTGAACGCCAGGCGCTGGTTGCCGAAGGCAAAATGCCGCGCTACATGGGCAAATGCCGCCACCTGACCCCGGAGCAGGTTGAACAGTACAAAGCGGAAGGCAGAAAACCGACCGTGCGCTTTAAAGTACCGGCCGATAAACAGATTTTAGTGCGCGACATGGTGCGCGGCGACGTTGTGTTTGATTCCAACGGCATCGGCGATTTCGTCATCGTTAAATCCGACGGCATCCCGACCTATAACTACGCTGTTGTTATCGATGACGCTTTAATGCACATCACCCATGTTATCCGCGCCGAGGAACATCTTTCCAACACTCCGCGCCAGTGCCTGATTTATGACGCGCTGGGCTTTGAGAAACCGACTTTCGGGCATATTTCCCTGATTCTGGGCAAGGACCACACCAAAATGAGCAAACGCCACGGCGCAACCAGCGTTGACCAGTACCGTCAGCTGGGCTACCTGCCGGAAGCGATTGACAACTTCCTTGCGCTGCTGGGCTGGGCGCCGAACAGCGAGCAGGAAATTTTCAGCATGGACGAACTTGTTAAGGAGTTCAGCATGGACCATGTTGCCAAGAACCCTGCCGTATTCGATATTGACAAGCTGAACTGGATTAACCAGCACTATATGCGCAAATTAAGCCGCGATGAATTTTACGAAGCTGCCAAACCGCATATGGTTAAAAAAGGCTTCATCACCGGCGAGGAATTCGGCGACAAGCTGGAATGGCTGAAAGACGTTGTTGCCACCGCGCAGCAGCATGTATCCTACGCTGCCCAGGTGCCGGACGACGTTGCCATGTACTTTACCGATAATTTTGATTTTGAAAACGACGATGCTAAAAACGTGCTGCTGGAAGAAACCGTGCCGCAGGTAATCCGCCTGCTGTTTGACAAGCTGCCGAAGCTGGAAGTGCTGGACGGCCCTTCCGTTAAGGCCACCTTTAAAGCAATCCAGAAGGAAACCAAGCTGGGCGGCAAAAACGTGTTCATGCCTATCCGCGTGGCGCTGACGGGCAACCAGCACGGGCCGGAGCTTGCCGAAATGGTGCCGCTGCTGGGCCTTGCACGTACCGTAAGCCGCATTAAAAACAGCCTTGACAAGGTTGGCGTTCAGTTATATTAAGGAGCAATTACCATGGCTATTAAGGTTTATAATACGCTCACCAAAAAGAAAGAAGAATTTGTACCGCTGCACCCCGGCAAAGCCTATATGTATGTTTGCGGCATTACGCCGTACAACAACCCGCATATCGGCAATGCGCGTCCCTTTGTAACCTGGGACGTAATCCGCCGTTTTTTGGAGCATGAAGGCTACGACGTGCTGCATGTGCAGAACTTTACCGACGTTGATGACAAAATCATCAACGCCGCCAATAAGGAAGGCGTTGCGTGGAGCGACATCTGCGGACGCTATATCGACGTTTACTTTAAAGAAATGGATATGCTGAATATCCGCCGCGCACATGTTTACCCGCGCGTTTCCGAGCATATGCCGGAAATCATTAACGTGGTGCAGACCCTTATCGACAAGGGCTATGCCTACGAAATGGACGGCGACGTTTATTACAGCGTGGAAAAATTTGACCGCTACGGCGAACTGTCCGGCCGCAAGCTGGAAGACATGATGGCCGGCGCGCGCGTCGACGTTAACGACAAAAAGCACAACCCGTTTGACTTTGCGCTGTGGAAGGCCGCCAAACCTGGTGAACCGTACTGGGAAAGCCCGTGGGGCAAAGGACGCCCTGGCTGGCATATCGAATGCTCTGCCATGAGCATGAAATATCTGGGCGAAAGTTTTGATTTCCACGGCGGCGGCAGCGATTTGATTTTCCCGCACCACGAAAACGAAATTGCCCAGTCCGAAGGCTGCACCGGCGTGCATCCGTTTGTACGCTACTGGCTGCACAACGGCTTTATCACCGTTAACGAAGAAAAAATGTCCAAATCTTTGGGCAATTTCTTTACCGTCAGCGATATTCTGGCGCATTTTGACGCGGAAACCCTGCGTTTCTTCATTGTTTCCACGCATTACCGCAGCCCGCTGGATTTCAGCGACGAGCGCCTGAGCGAAGCACAGCGCAGCCTTGCCCGCCTGAAAAACGCGCAGGACAATTTAAAAGAGCTGGCGCAGATGATCAGCGGCGGCGCTACGGAAACCAGCAAGCCGCTGTATGAAAAAATCAGCGCTATGCGCGAAGGCTTTATGGAAGCCATGCGTGACGACTTTAACACTGCCCTTGCCATCAGCTTTATGTTTGAACTGGGCAAGGAAATCAATATTTACCATCAGCATGTTTCCGCAGGCGGCGAAAAGCCGGACGGCAAACTGGTAAGCATTATGCAGGATGTGTTTGCAGAGTTCTGCGGCATCATCGGTGTTCTGGAAAACAATGCCCAGCCCGCCGCTCAGGCAGATGCAGGCCTTGAGGACAAGCTGATTGAAACGATTGTAAACCTGCGCCAGGAAGCACGCGCTTCCAAAAATTACGCACAGGCTGACGCTTTGCGTAATAAGCTGGCAGAACTCGGCGTTTTGCTGGAAGATACCCCGCAGGGTGTACGGTGGAAGAAACAGTGAAGTTTGAACAGTATAAATTAGTTAAACAACATGCTCTGGCAGCCCTGGAGGCTGCCGGAACTGCTTTACCGGACGCAGATAAGCTGAACCCGATTTTACTGGCGTACATCGGCGACGTTGTGTTTTCGCTGTACGTGCGTCTGCGCTTTCTGGCAGCGTCCAGCCATATCCGTGTGATACATGATTTCAGCTCCAAAGCCGTATCGGCAGTGTGCCAGGCCAAAGCGCTGGAGGCATTGAAAGATACGCTGACGGAGGAAGAAATGACCGTCGTTAAACGCGGGCGCAACACAAAATCAACAGTGCCCAAAAGCGCCAGCGTGCATGAATACCGCATGAGCACGGCGTTTGAAGCGTTGATTGGCTGGCTGTTCCTGCGCGAGGATGAGGAGCGTCTGGAAGAAATTTTGGATAAAGCTTTTGCTATAATACTTGAAGGTTTGAAAAAATGAGGTGAAAAAATGCAGGTAAAATTACTGAGGCATACGCCGGAACCCGAAAAGACCGTTGCCATGAGCGCGCGCCTTTGCTATTCGCCTATCGGCGCGGCGCAGTTGGAAGAAAAAATCTCTGACGAACAGGCAGCGGCGCTGGTGCGCAAGCTTGTTTCCATGGGGCATTTTTCCACTTTGGAACATGTAACCTTTACCTTTGCGATTGAAGGCGTTTCGCGCGTGCTGACGCATCAGCTGGTGCGCCACCGTATTGCGTCGTATTCGCAGCAGTCGCAGCGTTATGTTAAAGAGCATAACTTTGAAACCATCATGCCGCCGAGCATCGCCGCAAGGCCGGAAGCCAAAGCGGAGTTTGAGGCGCTGATGCAGAAATTGCAGGATACCTACAACAAATTTACGGAAATGGGCATCCCGGCGGAGGACGCGCGTTATGTGCTGCCCAACGCTGCGGAAACCAAAATCGTCTGCACTTTTAACGCACGCTCGCTGCTGAACTTTTTCAGCCTGCGCTGCTGCATGCGTGCCCAGTGGGAAATCCGCGCGCTGGCGGAGGCAATGCTGGCAGAATGCAAACGTGTTGCGCCGGTAATTTTTGAAAACGCCGGCCCGACCTGCGTAAGCGAAGGCATTTGCCGCGAAGGCGCGATGAGCTGCGGCCGCCTTGCCGCTATTTTAAAGGCTAAGGAAGCTGCCAAAAAGCAGTAACGGTGGGCGCGATGAAGGAAGAATTTATTGCCGGAAGGAACCCGGTAACGGAAGCCCTGCGCAGCGGACGCGCGCTGAATAAAATTATGGTGCAGGACGGCGCGAAGGGCGTAACGGAAATTATTGCCGCCGCCAAAGCAAGAAACGTGGCGGTGGAATTTGTAAAAAGCGATAAGCTGGATAAATTGGCACAGGGTGTGCGCCATCAGGGCGTGGTGGCTTATGCCGCGCCGGTGGCGTTTAAAACGCTGGAGGACGCTTTAAAGAAAGCGGCGGCTAAAAACGAAGCGCCGTTTTTGCTGCTGCTGGACGAATTGCAGGACCCGCAGAACCTTGGCGCTATAATCCGCACGGCGGACGCCGCTGGCGTGCATGGCATTTTATTGCCCAAACGCCGCAGCTGCCCGCTGAACGCCGTTGTTGCCAAAATATCGGCCGGTGCGGTGGAATATGTGCCGGTTATCCAAATCGGCAATATTGTGCAGCAGCTTGAAGATTTGAAAAAACAGGGCTTTTGGGTTGCCGGTGCCGATATGGACGGCGAGCCTTATACCAAAGCCAATTTAACCGGTCCGCTGGTGCTGGTCATCGGCGCGGAAGGCAAAGGGCTGGGCAGGCTTGTTAAGGAGCACTGCGATATTATCGTCAGCCTGCCGATGCAGGGCGGCGTAAATTCGCTGAATGCTGCGGCAGCCGGTGCTGTTTTAATGTACGAGGTTGTGCGCCAGCGTGGGTTAGAGGCACAGAAAAATGCGTGAGTGGCTGATTGTTGACGGATACAATGTAATAAACAGCTGGACGGATTTTGCCAAGCTGCGCAAGGATAACCTTGAGCACGCCCGCGATTTGCTGCGCGAAAAAATTTTGGAGTACGCCGTATTTAAAGGCTACAGCGGTTTACTTGTTTTTGACGCGCAGGAGGTGCAGGGCAGCGCCGAAGAAGAAAATTACGGCGCGGTAACCGTTATTTACACCGACGAAGGCGAAACGGCAGATTCTTGGATTGAACGCAAAACTTACGAGCTGAACAAAAACGGCGACAAGGTTTTTGTCGTTACCAGTGACTACGCCGAGCAGATAAATATTCTGGGCAGCGGCGCTTACCGCATATCTGCCCGCGAATTTAAAGAAGAATACAAGCGCGCCAAAAAGCAGATTGAAGAAAAAGTGCATGCCACTACAAGCGGCACGGGCCGCAACGAGCTGGGCGGGCGGCTGCACGAGCATGTACGCGCTCATTTTGAAAAGCTGCGCCGCCGGTAATTTGACGCAGCGGCAAATATTTATTATAATTACAATACACTACATTTTTCTAAAGTTTTAAAAAGAAATAAACGGAGGGCGTTCAGATGAGCGCAGAAACACCGACAAATCCATACAGCGCTTTTGAGAACATGGCCGACGAGGAAGTTGTTGCGAAAGCCAAGGAAGATAATGTGCTGGCTCAGGAATACCTGCTGCACAAATACCGTAAATTTGTGCGCGCCAAAGCCAGAAGTTACTTTTTAATCGGCGCGGAACGCGAGGATATCATCCAGGAAGGCATGATCGGCCTTTATAAAGCAATCCGCGATTTTAAGGGGGACAAACTGTCCAGCTTCCGCGCTTTTGCGGAGCTGTGCGTTACAAGGCAGATTATTACTGCCATTAAAACGGCGACGCGCCAGAAGCATATACCGCTTAATTCCTACGTGTCGCTCAATAAGCCGATATACGAGGAAGATTCCGACCGCACCCTGATGGATGTCGTCAGCGGCGTCAAGGTTGCCAATCCGGAGGATATGATTATCAGCCGCGAGGAATTCGTCGATATCGAAAACAAAATGAATAACATCTTAAGCGACCTTGAATGGCGCGTGCTGATAAGCTATCTGGACGGCAAATCCTATCAGGAAATTGCCAAAGAGCTTGACCGCCACATCAAGTCGATTGACAATGCTTTGCAGAGGGTAAAACGCAAGCTGGAAAAATATATCGCCACCGAAGGCAGCGCTACTGATTTAAACAGCGTTTACAGCGGGCTTCTGGCGATGGACCCCAGCGAACGCTTTACCAGCCGCGATTTGCGCGACAACAGCGCCAGACGCTAACTTAAAGCGTTAATATTGAAACAGAAAATAGCATCGTTTAGAAATTTCTGAATGATGTTATTTTTTTTAGAGGATTTTGGGCTTTAACAGCGAATATGTTTTTTACAAAGTAAAAAGTCCGTAAAGTTTAAGGGAGGTAACTGAAAATGAATCAGGTAGAGGAATTTGAAAAAGTAGTAGAGGAAGCTAAATCCAAACCGGTGAAGGTTGTTGTCGTTACCGGCAAACCGGGCAGCGGCAAAAGTAAAGTTTTAAGGGAAGCAGCCGAAGACAAAAAGTGGGATTATATCGACTGCCGTCTTTTGATTACCGAACAGTTTTTGGAAATTCCTCCCGCGGAACGCAGGGATAAGGCAGCAGCAATGATGAGTGAAATTCTGGATACTTATGATGCGGAAGTTATCATGCTGGACCGCCTGCAAACTTTGTTTGTGCCCGTGTTCCATATAGATATTGCCGACCTCTTGGCAAAACTCAGCGAAAAATATGTTATCGTAACGGCATGGCCGGGATATATGGAAGACGGCAAACTCTGCTATGACAAGTTTGACGGCACCGAGTCCATCCGTATCAGCGCCGAGGGCTTTACCCTCTGGAATGTAGATTAATAACGGTTTTATACCCGGTGAGGGGGTTATCATGGCACAGGCAAAAGGACGATTGGCAGTGCTTACGGGCGGCGGCGACTGCCCGGGATTGAACGCAGTTATCAGAGCGGTTGTAAAGACAGCACTTAAGAACGGTTACGAGATTTATGGTATAGAGAACGGATTCAATGGTTTGATTACCGGAACGATGAAACTGATGGATTACCAGTCTGTATCAGGGATCCTTCCACGAGGAGGGACGATCTTAGGAACGACTAACCGTGATAACCCCTTTCACTTTGCCGTGGAAGAAAACGGCAAGTATGTTTTTTACGATAAGCGTGAAGAAGTAGTAAAAAATCTGCGCGACAGACAGATTGAAGCGCTTGTGGTTATTGGCGGGGATGGCAGCCTCAACATCGCGGCAAAACTTGCTGCGGAATGCAATGTTAATGTGGTGGGAGTGCCCAAGACGATTGACAACGATTTGCAGTGCACGGAACGCACATTCGGTTTCGATACTGCAATGGCAATGGCAACAGAAGCATTGGACAGGCTGCATACCACGGCGGAATCACATCACCGCGTAATGGCGCTTGAAGTTATGGGCCGTTACGCCGGCTGGATTGCCCTACATTCAGGAATTGCGGGCGGCGCCGATGTGATTTTGCTTCCGGAAATCCCGTACGATATAAATTCCGTGCTGCGTAAGATTGAAGAACGCAGAAACAGCGGTAAAAAGTTCAGTATTATTGTTGTGGCTGAAGGTGCGAAACCGATCGGAGGTGAGCTGTCCGTAGCCAGAGTAGTTGAAGGAAGCTTCGAGCCGCTCCGTCTTGGCGGCGCAGGCGAAAAGCTCGTACGTGAAATTGAAGAACGGACAGGAATTGAATCGCGGTGTACAGTATTAGGTTATTTACAGCGCGGCGGATCGCCTACAGCGTTTGACAGGGTGCTTTCCACCCGCTACGGTGTAGCAGCAGCCGAAGCTTGCATACGCAAGGAATACAACGTAATGGTGTCACTGCAAGGCGACAAAATTGTAACGGAACCTATTGCTAAGGTTGCCTCTAAACCACGGTTAGTCCCGTTAGACAGTGAGATTATACGCACAGGCAGACAAATGGGTTTATGTTTTGGTGACTGAAGCTTCGTAAAACGGATTATTCAGCGGCAACGATATACAAGGGCAGCGGTTTGGACGCCGCTGCCTTTACTTTTGCCTTTTTTAAGGTTCATTTAATGTTGGTATTTTATATTTTTGTTGGCGAAATGTAAAAAGCATAGTATAATAAAACAGAATATGCAACTAAAGCCTTAAAGGCAGAAAGCAGAGGACTATGGATAATAATTTAATTGCCGTAATCATCGGCATAGTTGAAGGCGTGACGGAGTTTTTGCCGGTATCTTCCACCGGACACATGATTATCGTCGGCAATATGCTGGGCTTTGACGGACCCGTTGCCGATTTGTTTGACGTATTTATTCAGCTTGGCGCAATTTTATCGGTTGTGTTCATTTACAAAGAGCGCTTTGCCCGCTTTTTCACCAAAGAGGGCTGGCAGCCCGATAAAGGTTTGAGCGTATGGCATGTTGCCGCCGGAATTGTGCCTGTAATGGGCGTTGCTTACTTAGGGTACAGTTATATCAAAACTTACCTTTTCTCGCCGTTTACGGTGGCTGTCGGGCTTGTGTTGGGCGCTTTCTGGATGATGTACGCCGAGTACAAAACCAAGGACAAGCAGGCGGAGCTTGAAAACGACATCGACAAGCTGACCTTAAAACAGGCGGCAATCGTCGGCGCGTTCCAGCTGCTTTCGCTGTGGCCCGGTTTTTCCCGCAGCGGCAGCACCATTGCCGGTGCGCTTCTTGTCGGCTTAAGCCGTGAAGCGGCGGCAGCATTTGCGTTTTTAATTGCCGTACCGCTGATGTTTGCGGCCTGCCTGTACGATTTGATGAAACACATCAACTACCTGCAAGCCGAAGATTTTCAGATGCTGGCCATCGGTTTTGTAACCGCGTTTATCGTTTCGTACTTCTCGGTACTGTGGTTTTTGAAATTTTTGAACAAATATAGCTTGACAAGCTTCGCATATTATCGTATTATATTAGCCGTAGCTGCTCTTTGGTATTTCTACTTTTAAGAGGTTCTGAAAAAATCTTAAAAATAAGTAAAAATACTGTTGACAAATGGTTAAACATACTGTAGAATATCATTTGTCACTAGCGAGTGCTGGCATAGCTCAACAGGTAGAGCAGCTGACTTGTAATCAGCAGGTTGTGGGTTCAAGTCCTATTGCCAGCTCCAAAATACGGAGAGGTTCCCGAGTGGCTAAAGGGAGCAGACTGTAAATCTGCCGCGTTTCGCTTCGTTGGTTCGAATCCAACCCTCTCCACCAACCATTCATCGCGGGGTGGAGCAGTTGGTAGCTCGTCGGGCTCATAACCCGAAGGTCGTTGGTTCAAGTCCAGCCCCCGCAACCAATTCAGTTAGGACGCTGATGTAGCTCAGTCGGCAGAGCGTATCCTTGGTAAGGATAAGGTCACCAGTTCAATCCTGGTCATCAGCTCCAAATAAATATGGCGGCGTAGCTCAGTTGGCTAGAGCATGCGGTTCATACCCGCAGTGTCCGCGGTTCAAATCCGTGCGCCGCCACCAAAAATTTGCCTCAATATTTAATATTGAGGTTTTTTTATTATATTCTTATGTTACATAGTTTACAGCAAGCCTACAATGTGGTAAAATTGCCGTAAAGGCCAAAATAAAAAACAAAATCACTATGATTTGGAGGAAAAATGAATGGCAAAGCAAAAATATGAAAGAACAAAACCCCATGCTAACATTGGCACCATCGGTCACGTAGACCATGGCAAAACCACTCTTACCGCTGCAATCAC
>CASFZG010000016.1 GCA_949299135.1 uncultured Phascolarctobacterium sp. | reverse complement strand
CCCTTATTACATCAGGCTGTTAATTTTTTCTGCGGTTTCGTGCAGAGCCTGCGCAGCGCTTTCTTTGCCGCTCAGGATAATGTCGCGGGCGTCGATGAGAAGCTGTTCAGCCTGTAAGCCGTTAGCGCCGGGGAAGCTTGCCCAGGGAACCAGGTTAGGCATTAAGGAAAGTGCAACCTGCACGTTTTTGTTGGTGTCAACCAGTTTCTTGAAGCCGTTGGGGTCGTTTTCTACGCCTTTACGCGGCGGCAGGTAACCGGTGCCGGTACTCCATTTCAGCAGTGCTTCCGGGGATTCCAGATATTTGATAAATTCAACGGCTGCTGCTTTTTTAGCATCGTCGTTGCTGAAAATCATCAGGAAGTTGCCGCCTGCCGGAACTTTCAGCTCTTTGCCTTCAAATTTCGGGAACGGAGCAGCCATTACTTCAAACTTAGCGCTCTTTTCAAAGTTGGCGCGTTTGCCGATGGTGGTGCAAACCATACCCAGCTTGCCGCTGAGATAAGCCTGGAAGCCTTCTTCATTGGTAGCATGCAGGCCGGTGCCTTCCTGTACCATGTCAGCCAGCAGCTGATATGCTTCGGCAGCTTCCGGGGTATCGAAGCCTGCCAAGGTTTTGCCGTTTTCTTTCTTCAGCATGCTGCCGCCGTTGGATTCGATGATAGCCTGCTGAGTCCAGTTATCGGCATATTCCTGCATGAAGAAGCCCATGTTGCCGGTGTTGTCTTTAATCTGTTTCGCAGCCGCTTTAACTTCGTCCCAGGTTTTGGGCGGGTTAGCGGGGTCAAGCCCTGCTGCTTTAAAAATTTCCGGGTTGTAGTAAAGCACCGGTACGCTGATGGAATACGGCACGCCAATCTGTTTGCCGTCGTCGGTCTGCGCCAGCGCCAGTACGTTAGGCAGGAAGTTGTCTTTTAAGAAGTTCGGGTCTTTGGCGCTTTCAAAGGATTGGTTGATGTCCTGATATTTCAGGTTTTCGGCAGCGTAGTTCAAAAAGGACCAGCCCATCTGCACTACGTCCGGATTTTTACCGGATGCAATGGCTGCCTGCAGGTTTTGGGTGAGGCCTTTATACATATCCGGGTTGTATTTTTCTACAACTTCAATATCAGGGTGTTTTTCGTTAAAATCTTTTACAAGTTCTTTTACTGTTTGCCCGCCGAAGCTTTCGGAAGCAACATGCCAGTATTCAATTTGTACTTTTTTACCGCTGGTACTGTCGGCAGATTTGTTATCGCCGCCGCAGCCGGCAAAGAATGCGGTACACATGGTTGCCAGCAGAACACCGGCTATTTTTTTCTTAAAGTTCATTTTCAAACCCTCCGTGTTTTTATTTGGTTGCTTGTATCTTATCAGGTAAATTTAAAATTTATTATGTAAAATTAGTAAAATCAACATAAAATAAATTTAGTTTCCGTTAACAGGACGTTAGTTTTGTAAAATCCGCGTAAAGCGGCATGCCACAATAAATTTACATCCCGCGCGGCGGGGAGCGTTGACCTTGCCGGAAGTTTTAGATACAATATTATTAGTACACTTAAGGAGGTTACTGAAAGAATGAATAAAAGTTTAATGATGGTTATTGCCGCCCTGCTGGTTATTGTAGGGCTGGTAATGAGCGGTTACAACAACCTTGTAGGCATGAATGAAAACATCAACGGCAAATGGTCGCAGATTGAAAACCAGCTGCAGCGCCGCAACGATTTAATCCCCAACCTTGTTAATACCGTTAAAGGTTATGCTGCACACGAAAGCGACGTGTTTAAAGCTGTTGCCGACGCACGCGCCAAACTTGGCGGAGCCAAAACCGTGCAGGAAGCAAGCCAGGCTGACGGCGAACTTTCCGGCGCACTGAGCCGCCTGTTAATGGTAGCCGAAAACTATCCGCAGCTTAAGGCCAACGCCAACTTTACGCAGCTGCAGGATGAACTGGCAGGCACCGAAAACCGCATTGCCGTATCCCGCCAGGATTACAACAATGCCGTGCAGGAATTCAACGCCAGCATCAAACAGTTCCCAACCGTATTGTATGCAGGCATTTTAGGCTTCAGCCAGCGTGATTACTTTGAAGTGCCCGAAAGCGCCAAAGCAGTGCCGCAGGTACAATTTTAAAATGCGTTAAGGATTTAAACCATGATTAAGCATTTTTTACTTCTGCTGCTGGTACTGGCACAAACCCTTTATGCCGCAGCAGGGCTGGAAGCAGCGGAAATACCGCCTAAACCGCAGGCAGGCAGCAATATATATGTGCAGGACTACGCTGACGTTATTTCACCGGCTTCCGAAAAAATAATTTATTCTATCGGCCGTGAGCTTGACAGCAAAACAACGGCGCAGGTTGCCGTGCTGACGGTGCCTACGCTTGACGGCGAGCCCATTGAAAGCTATGCGCTTAAAGTGCTGCGCGGCTGGGGCATCGGCAGCCGTGATAAAAATAACGGTGTGCTGATAGTTGTTGCCACACAGGACAGGCAAAGCCGCATTGAAGTCGGCTATGGGCTGGAAGGCGCACTGCCTGACGGGCTTACCGGACGCTTGCAGGACGATACCATGCTGCCCTACTTTAAACAGGGACAGTACGATAAAGGCATTGTTAACGGCTATGCCGCAACTGCAGCGACAGTTGCCAAAGAATACAATGTTAAGCTGGAGGGAGAAAGCTATACCCCGCCGGCACCGAAGCAGAATGACGGCCTGCCCTTATGGGCAGAACTTGCAATCGGCATCGGCATAGTGCTGCTTCTCGTAATAGATAACGTATTTTTGGGCGGCTTTATTACCCAAATGCTGATTCTATCAATCTTCCGGCGCGGCGGTGGCGACGGCTTCGGCGGCGGAGGAGGTTTTGGCGGCGGCAGCGGCGGTGGCGGCGGCTCCTCCCGCAGATGGTAGAATATAAAACAAAATAAAAAGACCTTGTACGATTTAAGTACAAGGTCTTTTTTTACTTTATTAACCAAGTTTCTTTAAAGTTATTTTTTCCAAAACATCTACACCGGCCTGCAAGCCGTCAGGATTAAAATGCATATTGGGGTCATGCAAACCCGGTTCCGCTGCCACACCTACACCAAAATAAGCAGCTTTTAAATTAGGATAAGTCCTTGCGAAGTAGTGGAAATCTTCGCCGCCCGGATTTTTAAGTTCTTCTGCCAGATTTTCTTCTCCGGCAACTTCCTTAATACATTCCGCTACTTCAGCGGTTAACGCAGGGTCTAATACAGCTGCCGGAATAACTCCGCCGGGCAAATTAAATTCTGCTTTTGCACCGTAAGCCTCTGCAACATTTTCGGCAACACGGCGTAACTTATCAAGCAGCTCCGTCATATCTTCATTTGTTTCGGAACGCACGTCAAAAGTAACTTCTGCTGAATCAGGAATTATATTGTAGGCACTGCCGCCACCTTTTACAGCCGTAGCTTTACAAGACCATGCAACCGTCGGATTTACTTTAATGGCAGTTGCTGCATTGATAATCGCAGCCGCCGTTTCCACGGCATTTACCCCTAAATGCGGCCGCGAGCCGTGGCAGCTGCGTCCTGTAATTTTTATATTTGCAAAAGTACTGGACGAATGATGTACTGCCGGCGAAAGCTTACCAAACGGCAAATCCTGTATCGGACGGATATGCAGCCCAACAGCCAAATCTACATCCTCCAGCACTCCGTCATCAATAATTGCCAAAGCGCCACCTAATGTTTCTTCAGCTGGCTGGAACAGAATTTTAAGCGTTCCTCTTTTTACTTTATCTTTCAATAATGAAGCCGCCGCCAGAACCATGGAACAATGTGCATCATGCCCACAGGCATGAATAGCTTTATGCTCTCCGTCGATAACAAACGGCAAAGCATCCATATCAGCACGCAACAGCATTACAGGACCGGATTCTGCGCCCTTAACAATACCGACTACACCGGTTCCGCCTAAATTGCGGATAACTTCATACCCCAAAGCTTCCAGTTTATCAGCCAGATAAGCCGATGTTTTAAACTCCTGAAAGCCTACTTCCGGAATCTGGTGCAAGTCATTGAAAATATCTTTAACATTTAATGCAGTCATCATACCCCTCCTCAAATAATTTTAAAAACCTCAACAATTGTAGTGAAATTATAACATACCATATTTTATTTTGCAACTTAATTGTTCTATTTTAAAATATTTATTTCTTTTTTGCGTTTTGTGTATTGACATAAAACACTATTGCCGTTATAATAAGCACACATAGTTTACATTTTTGCGTTTTAGTTTTTAGGGGGAGGGTAAAATGGAAAAAGAAAACAAAAACTTAACTAATTTTGAAGCAGAAGAATGGCGTGTAGGCCCAAAAGCCTTTGTATCTTTGGTTGTAGCTATATTATTCTTCTCGGGCATGCTAACCGGCATTGCCGATATGAAATGGCTCAGTGCTTTTGATTACAGCACGCTGGCCGGTAAATTCGGCACAATGAAAACACTCGGTAAAGATACCTTCGTCGGTGCAGGCGGCATTGGCGCACGTGCAGGATTTTTGTTTGCACTATCGCTTGTACCCAGCGTAATGCTTGCTATCGGCTGCCTCGAAGTTTTATCTTATTACGGTGCCATTAAAGCGGCGCATAAACTGTTAACTCCGCTGCTGCGCCCCTTGCTTGGCGTTCCCGGTTTAACCGGCCTTGCGCTTATTACCGACCTGCAAAGCACTGACGCCGGTGCAGCACTGACCAAAGAATTGTATGATCAGGAACTCATTACCAAAAAAGAACTTACAATTATCGGCGCATGGCAGTATTCCGGTGCAGGCCTTATCAATAACTACTTTGCAATAGGCTCGGCGTTATTTTCATATTTAACTGTGCCACTGCTGCTGCCGTTTGCATTAATGTTTGTTTTTAAATTTGTCGGCGCAATTTATGTACGTTTTATTTTAAACACGTTCTATAAGGAGGATTTTAAAAATGAGTAACGGTGCAACTCCTGCAAAAATGTCTGCGAACCCGTTTGATATATTCGTTATCGGCGCACGCAAAGGCTTTAACATTGCCATTAACAATTTAGTGCCGAACATTTTAATGGCTTACGCCGTAGCAGAAATTTTAAAACTCCTTGGCGTTATGGAATTTTTAGGCACACTGTTCGGCCCAGCTATGACCGTGTTCGGTCTTCCCGGCGAAGCCGTTACCGTAATTCTTACAGCATGGCTGTCCAGCTCGGCATCCGTAGGCCTTGCTGCTAACATGGCAGCTAACGGCATTTTAGACGCAACCCATATAACCATTTTAATGCCCTGCTTCTTTTTGCTTGGCGCACAGCTGCAATATATGGGCAGATTATTGGGCGTAGCTGACGTACCTAAAAAATACTGGCCTTTGTTAATGTCCGCAAGTTTATTAAATGCCCTTTGCGCAATGCTGATTATGAATTACATTTTTGTATAACAACAAAAATTAGCACCGTACTGATCAGTGCGGTGCTTTTTATTATCTCAAAATATAAAAGTTCTTGTGGTAATTTACCACAGATGTTATAATAAACCTAAAGCAGTGGTAATTTACCACAAAGGAGGTTTTATTATGTCCAGCGTAAGTGTAAGAATAGATAAAAATTTATTTGACGCTGCAGCTATTGAAGGCAAAGCGGAATACCGCAGCGCAGCACAACAAATTAACTTTTGGGCTAATGTAGGCCGCAACGCTTTGGCAAACCCGGATTTACCGATTGATTTTATTGCCGAACTTCTGGTCGCCAAAGAATTACCGTCTGAACCCTTTACTTTTGAAGGAGAACAAAATGCCCCAACCAATCCATAATATCCAACAGAAGCCGCCCTTCGCCAGGGCCTACAAAAAACTTCCGCCGGCAAAAAAGCAGATTGTTAACGAAGTAATTTTAACTATTGATAAAAACCCGGAAATCGGTACGGAAAAGAAACAGGATTTGAAAGGCGTTTACGTTTACAAATTCAAAATTGATAATAACTTAATGCTTTTGGCCTACACCTTTGACCCCAAAACACTAACCTTAATTTTATTAGGCGTACACGAAAACTACTACCGTGATTTGAAAAAATATTTGAATAAGTAAAATAAAACAGCGCAGATGAGTTTTCATCTGCGCTGTTGGTTTTAATTAAAACTTAGTTTTAAAAACTTTTTCATAACCGCTTGTTCTTAAATGCATGCCATCAGAAAAATCTGTTTCTTCTACACCGCATAAAGCAGGATTATACGAACCAAATGTTTTTAAATTTTCTTTACGAGCAACTTCTCTAAAAAATTCTTCCGCTTTTAAAACATTCTTAAATTTGTTATTCTTTTCAATATATTGATAAACATAAGGATGATATGACGGAAACCAAAAACTTACTTCAACATTTTTTAATTTTAAAAATTTTATAAAACTATAAAATTTATCAATATCATTTTTATCCAATTCATCAAAATTATCAAGCTGATATATTCTGCCATTATTTATATAAGTCTGAGCATTTTTATAAATTTGTTTTGCAGTTAATTTTTCTGTAATATTTCCATATTTTACAGTTCCTGTACTTAAAATAATATCTTTTTCATTATAACTATCTTTAACTGCTGAAGGCATTCTTATATCTTCTTTTAATTCTTTAATGGAATTCCTTAAATACGAAATAGAAAAGAGTGTTTTAACTTTTTCTAAAATATAACTAATATTATTATATTCTTTTATTTTCTCGCCTTTAAAATTTATTAATTCTAAACCGGTATAATATTCTCTTTCCAACGATTTCCAACGTGTATCTCCACGATTTTTATTTAAATTCCAAGGTTCTACTGCTAAAATGACCTTTTCAGGCACATCTTGGTATTTATTATAATAAACCGCAAATAATGCTATATCATCATTAAAATTAGCTCCGCTAACGCTATAATTTCCAAAACTGTTTTTATCTTTATCAAATTCTGCCCCAATACCCATTGCGCGGCTTGAGCCTAATACAATAGTTTCCGGTTTTGCCTTTGTCTGCCAAATTAGTTCTTTCTTAAAAATACGCTCATCAAAATTAGTTAATCCTGCTACAGCTTTTCCTTCAACCAAATAGCTGACTGCTAAATCAACTTTTTTATTATTAAAAATACCTGCCGGGTCTATCCAATAATTAAATCCTGCTATTATTCCTAAAATAACTATACTTATTATTACAAATCCTTTTGCAAACTTATCAAATGCAATCATTTGTTACCTCTAAATCAACTTAAAATTGAAAATATAAAAATTGTGTTACCTGTCCAAGTTTCAATACCGGATAAACAAACATTAATATCAATGCAATTAACCAGCAATAATTAGGCACAAATCTTCTTTCAACTTTTACAGTATCTATTCCAAGCAACACTACTATCATTACGGCTAAAAGTCCGCCAATATGCTTTAAAGCAATTACACCGCCTGTTAAATTACTCACATCAAACATGGCTGTCAGCACATTTACTGCGTCGCTGAAGGTTGTTGCCCTGAAAAATATCCACGCAATATTAACAGCGTTAAAAGTTATAAACCAGTTCAGGCATTGCGGCAAGGTATATTTGGTTTTACGCCACAAGTGGTTTATGCAAATGTAAATACCGTGCAGCACACCCCAAAAAATAAATGTCCAGCCTGCACCATGCCACAAACCACCTAAAAACATTGTTATCATAATATTTCGCAAGTGATGCCCTGTTCTATTGCCGCCCAGCGGAATATACAAATAGTTTTTCAAAAATGCCGATAATGTCATATGCCAGCGGCGCCAGAAATCTATAATGCTTGTCGCCCGGTAGGGCAGGTTAAAGTTAAGCGGCAGATTATAGTTAAACATCAGCCCAAGGCCGATTGCCATTTCAGAGTAACCAGAAAAGTCAAAATATAATTGTAGGGTATAGGCAAGCGAACCACCCCACGCATCAAGCATGGTTAAATTGTTTGTTGCATTAAAAACCCTGTCAGCATAAATCGCCAGTTTATCGGCAATAACCACTTTTTTAAACAAACCTATGGTAAACCACAAAATACCGTAGGTTAAATTTTTATAATTTATTTTATACCGTTCGCTTTGCGAGAACTGCAGTATCATGTCACGGTGATATAAAATAGGTCCGGCGATTAAATGCGGAAAAATTGTTACAAACAGCAGGTAATCACTTTTGCTGTATGCTTTGGTTTCACCGCGGTATACGTCGACAAGATAAGCCGTCTGGGTAAAGGTGAAAAACGATATACCGAGCGGCAAAACGATATTCTGCATAGCAAAACCGGCATCAAATAAATAGTTCAGGTTTTCAATAATAAAATTTGTATATTTATAATAAGCTAAAAACAACAGGTTAAACGCAACGCCAGCGGCTAAAACTTTTTTGCTGCGGTTAGCAGTCAACCACCTGCCAAACAAATAATTGACACAGATAGAAGCTAAAAGCACCGGTAAATTATTGATGTCCCAATAAGAATAAAAGCAGACGGAAGCAAAAATTAAAAACAGCTTTGCCGCCTGATTTTTAATATATTTAGCCGCCAGATAATAACCGATCAGCGTAACAGGCAAAAAGATAAAAATAAATTCGTAAGAATTAAAAAGCATAAAAATCTCCCACTTTAAATTTACTATTATTTTAACACGCACTTCCCCCCCTGCAATACATTCTAACTTACGTACTGCAAATATTTTCTTTAGCGCTTTGCCCATATAAAAAATCCGGCATATCACTGGTATGCCGGATTTTTTTCGCTTGGCACTGCACACCATAACTCCGTTATGCTGCGCAGTGTTTTATCCCTAAACGCAAAACAGCTGCGGTACAAAATCCCGCAGCTGTTTGTATTATGTGGTTATTCAGTTACAACTTATCAGCCTTCGATGGCGATGTATTTTTTAGCTTCAACGGCTTTCGGGTCTTTTTTAGGAATGCTCAGGCTCAGAATACCGTCTTCGTATTTGGCTTTGATATCCTGTTCGGTAACAGCGTTGCCGACATAGAAGCTTCTCGTCATGCTGCCGCTGTAACGCTCACGGCGGATATAACGGCCTTCTTTATCTTTTTCGTCCTTATCAACGCCTTTGGCAGCCGATACGGTCAAATAACCATCTTCCAGATGAGCCGTGATTTCATCTTTTTTAAAGCCCGGCAGGTCGATGTCAAGCTCATAACCGTTATCGGTTTCTTTAACGTCGGTTTTCATCAGGTTTTTGCTGTGTTTGCCATACAGCGGGTTCCTGCTGCCGAAGAAGTTCCTTTCAAAATTATCGTCCATAAAATCGTCGAATAAGTTTTCTCCAAAAATAGTAGGTAACAACATAATAAAGACTTCCTTTCAAAACTTGCAATCTATTTCAGCAGCTTTAAAGGCTGTCGCTTCTGAACGTGTTTAAAGGCCCCGGTTCCTTTCGGGGCCTTCCTTCGTTCTGAATATAATATACCACTTGTTGTTAGCACTGTCAATAGGTGAGTGCTAAAATTTTAAAAAGTTTTTTATTTTTTCTATTCAAAATTAAAAACTGCCATGGTTTTACCCACAGCAGTTTGCTTTAAATCCGTTTGCTGTTCAGCCACACCGCCAAGGCGGATAACACCAGCATACCTGCCAGCACCGCTCCGGGCAGAACGGTTTTAAACAGCAGCTGCCAGCCGCACGCCGCCATTACCGCCCACAGCGTACCCAGCCACAGCGCAATTTTAATATTCAGCCCGTTAATTTTTTGCAGGTTTGCACTCAATTTTACGGCTTGCGCCAGATTGGCGATATTGCCGTCATTAAGCACAATGCTGCCGCACTCTGCCGCTGCCTGATTGTACAGCGCAGCAGTTACCTGCGAACCTTCGCCGCGTTTTAACACTGCCACAAATTCACCGGCACGGCAAAAAGCATCGGTCAGTTCCTGCTGGTGCGCTTCAGTCAACTCTGCCACCGTCTGTGCAAAACCGGCTTTGCTGCCGTTGTATTCCGCCGCCTGCTTATTGCCAGCGGCAAACATAACAGTACGCACGCCCAAAGCACGCAGTTCTGCCAGTGCAGGTACAATGCCTGTATTAACGCGCTGCCCCACGGCGATAACGCCCAGCAGCGACCTGCCGCCGGTTACATAAAGCACCGTTTTGCCCTGCGCCGCCAGTTCGTCGCCCATTTTTATGTACTGCACGGGCACCGTTGCCACGCTTAACACAAAAGCAAGCTGCCCCAGGCGGATATTTTTGCGGCTGCACTGCGCCGTAACGCCGCCGCGCATTTTAAGCACACCGCTGCATACCGGCAGTTCCATACCCGCCGCTTTTTCCTTAAACAATTCCGCCAACGGGTCGCCCGCAGCACTCATAACGCTTGCAGCAAGTGCCAAAAGCTGCGCTTCGCTGATGGCAACGCCGGTAACATCTGTAATTTCCTGCTCATCTGTTTTAGCAAAACTTTCATCAAATACTGCCATAGTTATGCGGCGGCAATTTTCAGCCGCTAATTTATCAGTAAACGCAAAGCCGCATTTTTCCGCACGGCGCGATGCGTAATATAAAGGCAAACTGCCGCCCAGCATAAATACGCCCGCACCGGCTGCCAACAGCACGCTGCCCGGCACCTGCCACGCCGCTGCCGCACCCCAGCCGCGGAACCACCAGCTTAGCGCCGCCGCCAATGCCAGTGCAAACACCGCAGGCAGCAGTACCGCCGCTGTTCCGTCCGGCGTTAAAACTTCGTCAGCTTCTGCGTTTGCCCAACCGCTTTGCGTTTTAAAATACGCCGCAGCAAAAATTAAAAACAATATCAGCGCCAGCGGCGCAAAAAGCAAACCATTAAGCGCCACACCGCCCTGCAACGCGCTTATGCCAACGGCAAAACTGCCAATCAGCCCCGCCACGCACGCTGCAAACGCCAGCCCTTCCATAGCAGGCACACCGCCGAACAAAAGCTGCCTGCCCCTGCGCAAAACAGCTTTGGCGTAATATAGCAGCGGCAGCACAAGTACAACTTGTCCGCCAAAAATTGCTGCATTCAAACGCCAATCCGCCTGCGGCGCAAACAGCGGCAAAACCGCCAGCACGCATAAAAGCAGCGTCAGCAGCAGGCAGATATTTAAATTTTTGCGTAAATCTTTTTTATCCGTCATCATAACCTCAACGCTCCACGCGCACCTCAAGCCTCATTAAATAATCGTCCGCATAACGCTCGGACAGGTAATTGGTAATGTCGTTCTGGTAAATATCGCCGCAAATTTTACAGCCCATTGCCGCCACTTCCTCGCAGAACTTGCGGTATTCCTCCTTCAGCCCGTAATACGAGCAGCGGATGTACTTGGTGGCATAGTTGCCCGCCGGTTTAATGTGCAGGTAGCGGCTTTTGATTTTTTTATCAATGTGCGACGAATACCAGCTGCTGGCGAAACTGCCGTTCTGGATGTTTTCGTAAGCAATTATCTCGCCGGTGACAAAATCGTCGTAGGCGTTGTGCTTTGTGCAGTAATCCCAGTGGCGGCTTACCACCGCAAACAGTTCCTTCTCCGACTGGTTGGTAATCGGGTCGCTGATGATAAAATACTCCTCCGGCATTTCTTCAACGGTAATTACGTCTTCCTCCACGTCGAACGATTCCCGCATCTGCGCCAGCGTGTTGCGCAAAAGCCTGCGTCGGCGCGTAAGCTGGTCAATTTTCGCCTTCAGGCGTTTGTCCTGCTCCTTTAACAGCGTAACAAAAGCGTCGCTGTCACGCCTGTCCATGTAGTTTTTTATCTGCTCCAGCGAAAGCCCCAGTTCCTTCAGCGTCGTTATCAGGTCAAACATGTAAATCTGGTTCAGCGAATAATAACGGTAGCCGTTGGGCGCAGTGCGCAGCGGCTTTAACAGCCCGATATCGTCGTAATGGAACAGCGTATCCTTGGTTGTATTGCAAAACGCGGCAAATTCACCCGTTTTTAAAAATCTTTGTGACAATTTTAAAAGCACCCCTTGACTATGGTGTAGCACCATACTTTAAGATTATTATAGCGGTTAAATTGTTTTACCGCAAGTGAAAGGGTGAAATATTATGAAACATTTCTATATGCTGCTGGCAGCCATCGCGCTGGAAGTAAGCGGCACCACATTTATGAAGTTTTCCGTAACGCACGAATGGCTTATCGGCTACCCCGTAATGCTGGCGGCTATGGCCTGTTCGTACTTCTGCTTAAGCAAGGCTGTAAAAAAAATCCCCATCAGCGTCGCCTACGCCGTTTGGGAAGGGCTTGGCCTTGCGGGCACGGCTTTAATGGCCTGGCTGATTTTTAACGAAACCATGCCGCCCATTAAACTTTTAGCCTTCGGCGTCATCATCGCCGGGCTTGTAATGATTAAAAAAGGCACTTTTAAAGTAGGGTGTGATTGAAATGCAGATGACAGGACTTTTTTATATAATTCTCGCCGTTATCGCGGACGTAATTGCCAACGTCTGCCTCAAAAAATCGAACGGCTTTGCCGACAAAAAATACGGCTTTGCCTCACTGGCACTTATCGGCGTTGCCTTTTTGCTTATGGCACAAGCGCTGGTAACGCTGGACTTAAGCATCGCGTATGCCGTCTGGGGCGCACTGGGCATACTTTTAACCACTTGCGTGGATAAAACCTTTTTCGGCCTGCGGATTAAACCGCTCGGCTTTGTAGGCATCGCCACCATGATCAGCGGCATAGTGCTTTTAAAAATGGTATAACAGCCCCCTCCCTGCTCTGTCAGAGCAGTTGCCCTCAAAGTTTATGCTTTGGGGGCTTTTTTATAAATTCCATATAAAATTTTAAACTTACTTAATGCAAAACGCATAAAACTGTGATACAATGAGTAATATAGAATTATTATTGATTATGAAAGGGTGGTAACGTATGAAAAAATCCTTATTAACTCTCGCACTCGCCTTTGGCATTGTTGCTGCACCTTTTACTACCGATATTTTAAGCAGCACCGCCGAAGCAAAACCGCTGCCGCCGCGCCCCGCTGCACGCGAAGGGCTTGTGCCGCATCAGGTACGCATTGATAACGAAATTGATTCCATCAGCGCACGCTTTGGCGTAGCTGAAAGCACCGTTAAAAAATTTTACAACCAGGGCTGGGGCTTTAAAGAACTGCGCCACGCTGCCTTTTTAAGCTATGCCACCGGTAAGGACATGGGCGCCGTGCTTGATTTGAAAACCGAATACAACAGATGGCCGCGCGTTGAATATATGCTGGGGCTGACCCCTAACGACATTAAAGCCGCGCACGATAAAAACGACGCCGAATATTTAAGCACCGTGCTTGGCGTTGACACCGCCGTAAGCCTGCCGCTGTTTGAACAGAACTTTGGCATGGGCGATGTTGCACACGCAGTGTTGATAGCACCCCGGCGCAGATTGTTGAAATGCACAACCCGCCCGCAACTGATTGGGATGCAGTTGCCACACAGCTTGGCATTACCGAAGACCAGATGTACCAGGTACGTCTGGAAATGGAAAAACTGAGACCTTGATGTAAAGTTGTAAATAAATTATAAGTAAGCAGTTATAAAGCAAAAAGCGAAGGTATAATACCTTCGCTTTTTTGGTGTGCAGGGTTAAGCCTGCTCTTTTTTATTTTTATAAACAAAGTAATAAAACGGCACTGCAATTACCGCCGCACCCAGGCCCATAATAAGCTGCTGCGGTTTAGCCTGTGCCAGCAACCAAATGCTGGTCAGCACGGCAATGGCCGGAATAACCGGACCGAACGGAATTTTAAACGCACGCGGCGCATCCGGCATCTTTTTGCGGAACACCGGAATGGAAAGGCAGGTAGGAATGTACTGCGAAAAACGTGACACAACACTTATCGATGCCAGGAAAGTAAAGCTGCCGGTATAGGCAATCAGCATGGCGATAATAGTAGACGCCAGAATACACCAGTACGGCGCGTTAAAACGGTTGCGTTTCGTCATCACTGCGGGCAGCATGCCTTTTTCGGCCAAAGCCAGACAACTGTACGGTGTAACAAAGGACGAACTGATGCACAGCGCACCGATGGAAATTAACGTACCGGACGCAACAATGCCGGTACCGAAGCTGCCTGCAATACGACCGAAGGCTTCCTGTACAGGCACGGTGGTGTTAGCCAGCTCGTAACCCATAATACCAATAGCGCAGGCCAGCAACAAAAAGTAAATGGAAGCTACAATAACAATGGCAACCAGAATCGCACGCGGCAGGTTCTTTTGCGGGTTTTCCATTTCAGAAGCCGCAACGGCAATGCTTTCAAAACCGGTAAAAGTAAAGAACAGCATTACCGCAGCCGTGCCAAAAGTACCCGGCGTGTATTCCCCGCCCGGGAACAACGGTGTAAAATTAGCGCTGTCAATAAAGAAAATGCCCATGCCGATAAACAGCACAAACGGCAAAATCTTTGCCACCGTAGCAAGGTTCTGGATAACCTTGAACAGCTGTACGCCGAACAGATTCATCACCGCCAGCAGCGCAAAAATTACAGTAACGATAACATTCTTCATCATAGGCGTGGCAAGCTCCGGCATAATGCCGCCCAACGCTGTGGCAAAGCCGACGCCCATGGTCGAAAACGCAATAATGCGCGTAATCCACGTTAAAAAGCCAACTTCGTAGCCAATAAAATCGCCGAACGCTTCTTTAGCATAAATGTACGGACCGCCGTTATCCTTAAACAGCCCGCTCGCCTCAGCAAAGCAAAAAGTCATCGCCAGCACCAGCAGCATATCAAACAGCAATACGCCAAGGCTGGCAGGGCCGATAATGCTCATGGCATTGTTCGGCAGCAAAAAGATACCCGAGCCAATGATACTGTTGATGCCAAACAGCACAATAGTCCAAAAGCCCATTTTAGCCTTATTATTCATTTAGTTCACCCTTGTTAATTATTTTTGTGCAGCCACGCGGCCGATAAAATCTTCAAACAGACGGCGCATTTCCGCGTGCTCCTGCCACATATTTTCCGGATGCCACTGCACGGCGACAATCTGACCATCGGCAGTCTCAATAGCTTCCACAACGCCGTCGGCAGCTTTAGCGGTAACGGTTAAACCTTCGCCGACTTTTTTAATTCCCTGATGGTGGCGCGAATTTACATAAGCCGTTGCCCCCAGCGATTTATACAAGCTGCTGCCTTTCGCAATTTCAACATGGTGCGTGGGGTAACTGCCGTCCGCACCCTGCGAATGGCGGATGTAAGAATCCGGATTATCCGCTGCCAAATCCTGATAAACACTGCCGCCCATCAAAATATTGATAAACTGGCAGCCGCGGCAGATACCGAAAATCGGCTTGCCTGCTTTGTAAAATGCTTTAAAAAGTTCTGCTTCAAACACATCGCGTTTGTAATTGGTGCTGCCAATATGGCGCGAAGGTTCTTCGCCGTAAAAAGTCGGGTCTGCGTCCGGCCCGCCAGGAATAATCAGCGCGTCGAACAAATCAACATAGTCCTCGCCTTTTGCGCCGGGCACATCCGGCAAAACAACAGGCAGCGCGCCCAGTTCGTTAATAATATCCACAAGTCCGCGTGCCGTAAAAGGCGCACGCACCAGATTGGTAACATCACTGGCATACGGATAAGTATCCGCAGTGATGGCAATACGTAATTTAGACATAGTTCCCTCCTGAATATAATTTTAAAAACTATTATGCCGTTTTATAAAACATAACACTAAATATTATAACTCTACGTGCCAAAAATTCAAGCATCCTGTAATTAAACATATTTTCTGAAAATTTATGCCGATTTGGTTAATTACGATTAAGTTAATCGTAATACAGTAAATCTCACTGAACGAAAACCTGAAATTTCACTGAATGCATTTTGCAAATATCACTGAATAAGTAATTGCCTGCCCTGCGCACAAAATAAAAAAGACACCGGCGTTAACCGATGTCCTTTGCTTTTAAGTTGGCGGAGTGGCAGGGATTTGAACCCTGGCGGGAGTTGCCCCCCCTAACGATTTAGCAAACCGTCCTCTTCAGCCACTTGAGTACCACTCCAATTGACTTACTTGTATAGTATACACTATGTTACGCTAAATTTCAAGCGTTTTTAATTTTTATTTTTTCATTTTGCCGCTGTTTAATCCGCTTGGGTGGATTTTTTGCGCGGCCGTTCGTAAACCACATCGCCGTTGGCCAGCGCCCACAAATAAAAGCTGGCAACCGAAGCATACGGGCTGTAACGCTTATGGTACTTTGCCACCAGCGCAGGCGTTATTTTTTTGTGCCCGTACAAAAGCTTCAGCCCGTTCTGGATAGCAACGTCGCCGCCGCTTAAAATATTGGCGCGCCCCAGCGAAAATATCAGCTGCATTTCCGCCGTCCATTTGCCGATGCCGTCAAGCTTTGTCAGTTCTGCGCATATTTCTTCGTCGCTCATCTGCGCAAAGCTTGCAAAATCAAGCTCGCCGCCAAGCACTTTGGCTGCCAGCCGCTTAATATACACGGCCTTACGGCCGGATAATCCGCACGCGCGCAGTTCGTCCTCCGTCACGGCTTCAATCGCCTTCGGCGTTACCTGCCCGCCCAAGAGCGTTAAAAACCGCTGCCACACGCTGGCTTTCGCCTTGCGCGATATCTGCTGCCCGGCAATGGAATTTACCAGCGACACAAAAATATCCGGAAACAGCTCGCGTCTGATGTAGCCTGCCTTTTCAATCACGGTAGCCAGACGTTTATCCTTCTTTTTTAAGTAATTCAGTTCCTTATCGCCGTAGGCAAAATAAACCATGCTGCACCCTTATAACAAAAAACGCGCCGTGAAAGGCGCGGTAAAATCGTGGCGGAGAGGGTGGGATTCGAACCCACGGAGGCTTGCACCTCGCTGGTTTTCAAGACCAGAGCCTTAAACCACTCGACCACCTCTCCCTGCTAATTTTTAATTATATGATAAATACGCGCCGCCGTCAATATTATTTTAAAACTTCGTCGGTGCGCGCCAGTACAAAGGCTTCAATTTCCATGGCTTTGGCTTCCAGCTGCTGCATTTTGGCACGCGCTGCCGCCACGTATTCGTCGTCCTTAATCAACCCCAGGTTGATTTTTACGTTGTACAGCGCACTGCGCAAAGCCGCACGCGCCATAAGGGCGGATACCGTGCCATCGCTAATAGCGTTGGGGTTGCCGAACACGATGAGCTTGCGCGCCAGTTTTAGCACTTCAAGGCTTTTGTTGGCAATCTGCATGGGCACTTCTGCCGCCGCAATGGCTGCCTGCCCGATTGCCGCCGTGCGCATGGCTTTTTCCGTATCCGTAGCCTTCGGCATTTTGTAGGCTTCCATAAATTTATTGAACACTGCCGCATCGTCGTCTGCCAGCTGTGCCAGTTCCAAACGCAGCTTGTCCGCAGCGATGATGATTTCCAGCGCCATTTTATCGTTGGCTTCGCTGCCCGCCTTGCCAGCCGTTAAATTGCCCAGCATCGCCGTTAAGGCTGCCGCCGTGGCGCCGCACAGTGCAGAAGCCGCACCGCCGCCCGGCGTAGGCTGCTTGCTTGCCAGTTCTTCCAAAAATTTTTCGCAGGTTGTATTAAGTAATTTTTCCATTTTGTACCCCCCAATTACAAATGTCTGATAGTTTTATATTCGCCGCCGCAGGTTAAATACCTACAAAAAAGCAGGGAGTTTAATCCCTGTCTTTTTGTTGCTCTAAATATCTTTTTACCAGCACTGCCGCTGCGTAACCGTCCAGCGGTTCGGGCGGCACACGCAAGCCTTCTGGCAGCAGCGCGCGCCAGCCGTGCGGCTTGTTAAGCTGCCAGTACAATGTACGCGCTTGTTCCGTGCTGTGCTTTTCGTCAATTTCTATCACCGGCACGCCGGTAAAAACCTGCCCCAGCACCTTATGCACCGGTTTGGTGTTGGTGCCGTTGCCGATAATTACGGCTTTAATTGCCGCGCCGCATTCTGCGTTCAGCTTTGTTAAAACTTCCGTCAGCGTTTTGGTTTCCACCCATTCGGCGCTGATAACCTCGCCGTCAGGCTTAACCTTTGCCACGCCGGTTTTATAGCTGCCGGGGTCAATGCCAAGTAAAAATTCATTCTTTGTCTGCATCTTCAACCTCTAAACGCAGCAGCACCGGGCCGGAGGTATAAATATCGCCGCGGGCGTAAGCCTTAAGCATAACCTGCCCGCCCAAATCAGCCATTTTCTCACCGGTCTGCACCATCGTGCCGGCGTCAAGGTTGCCTACCTTGCCGGTCAGCGGGTCGGGCATTACGCCTGCGCGCACCGCCGTATGGTTAACCTCGTTCAAAAATGCCAGAATCTCACGGTCAAGCCCGTATTTAATATCGCTTACATCAATAATCTTGCTGAAAATCAGCTCGTTGTCCTTGTAAACACATTCGTTGTGTACCAGTTCAATAGTGCAAATAGCCGGTTCACCGGCGATAATGTTCGCCACGGCGCGCAGCCTTACAAACACGTTGCCGTCGGCAGACTGGATTTCCTTCAGCGCCGCCTGTGCCAGCTCGTTAGGCAGCCACAGTACGCCGACAGGTTCTTCGCTGCGGATGCCCATGCGCTGCATAGCCGCTTCGTTAGCCGCGCTCAGGAACATTTCCATCTGTTTGGCATTTTCTTCGTCATTCAGCTTGCTGCTTAAAACACCGGCGTAAATCACTTCGCCGCTGCGGTAAACCACGCTGCCTTCACGCATCGCCACAATGCCGCGGCGCAGGCGTTCCGTAGTTTCTTCCAGCGAACCTACTTCTGCTTCCAGCGTCGCTTTCGATTCCGTCAGGGAGTTTACTTCCGCGCGGGCGCGCCCCAGTTCTTCACGGCTGGTGCTTACTTCGGCCGCAAGCTGCGCCCTTTCGGCGTCCAGCTCCTGTATTTCCTTGTTGCGGTCAGCCAGGTCTGCGCGTGCTTTTTCAATTTCCAGCGATGCTGCTTCTTTTTCCTTGTTCAGGCTGCGCAGTTCGTCCTGTAACTGCTCCATGCCGAACATGGCAGTTCTCGCGCTGTCGGACGATGCCGCCATTACGATAATCGTCGTCGCCGCAATTAAAACGCCCGTTATTACCGTCATCAGCACCGAGGTATAATAAGGCCTCAGCCCGAAGACGGACAGTTTTTTCTTGCCGATTTTACTGCCCAGCTTGTCGCCGATAAAGGCAATCAGCCCGCCGACGACGGCCAGGATAATTATCAGGCGTAACCCAAACATAAACTCACCCCAAAATTATTATGCGTTCTTCTGGCGCAAAAGATAAATACCTACACACAAACAGATAAGGTTCGGCAAAGCGCAGGCCAGCAGCGGGTTCATCGCGCCGCCTTTGCCAAGGCCGGTGGTAAACGTCATAATGGCGTAATAAATAAAGATAACGATAATGCTTAAGCCCAGGCCGATGGACGAGCTGGTACGCTGCTTCTGCGTGCCCAGCGGCGCGCCGATCATCGCAAAGAAGAAGCTTGCCATCGGAATGAAGATACGCATGTAAATTTCACACCAGTGGCGCGAGGTCGGCTGGTCCTGCATTTCAAGCATGTGGATGTATTCGCGCAGCTCGCGGATAGTCATTTCCTCAGGCTCTTTCTGTTCCCAGGAAATCTGCTCCGGCGCAATATCGAGCGGGATTATCTGCTCGTCAAACTTCGCCGTGCTCTGCAAGCCTTCTTCGTCATGTACGGAATAAACAGTGCCGTTGAACAAACGCCAGCTGCCGTTTTCCCAGCGGCCTTCCTTCGCCGTCTGGATGCGCGCCAGCTTGTGGTTGTCAAATTCCTCGATGGTAATGTCCATCATTTTGCCGGAATGTTCTTCAAAGCGGCGGGCATAAGTCAAACGCTGGGTGTCGCCGCTCATCGTTTTGATGATGACGTTGTCCTGCGTTTTCGGCTTGGTGTTGCCCTTAATCTGGTATTCCAGCACGCGGGTGTACTGCACTTTAGAGGCAGGCACTACCTTTTCCGCCCAGACGACGGAGAACATGCTGACGATAAACGCCACAATCAGCACCGGCGCAACAATGCGGTAATAGCTGACGCCGCCGGATTTCATGGCGATGATTTCACTGCTGCCGGATAATTTGCCGAACGCCATTAAGGACGCCAGCAGCATCGACATCGGGAAGGTGTAGTTGATAACCTCCGGCAGGCTGTAAAAGAACAGCCAGGCAATGGTATCCCAGCCCGCGCCGTATTTGGTCATGTACTGCGTAATACGGTACAGCATGGAGCTGGCAATAAAAATGCTGGAGAAGGAGGCGATACCGAAGACAAACGGATACAGTAATTCACTTAACACATAACGGTCTAATAAACGTAAACGCAATCTTCATCCCCCCTACATGCTGAAGTTTTCGCCCAGGTAGTATTTGCGCGCTACCGGGTCGTTGGCAATGGTTTCGCTGTCGCCGTGCAGCAGTATCTCGCCGTTGGCGAGGATATAAGCCTTATCGACAATGCTCAAGGTTTCGCGCACGTTGTGGTCGGTAATTAAAATACCGATGCCGCGCTGCGCCAGATGGGCAATCATGTTCTGGATATCGGCCACGGCAATCGGGTCGATGCCGGCAAAAGGCTCGTCCAGCAAAATAAACGCCGGGTCGGTTGCCAGCGCACGGGCAATTTCCACGCGGCGGCGTTCACCGCCTGAAAGCTCCGTGCCTTTGTTTTTGCGGATATGGTCGATATGGAACTCCTCAATCAAAGCATTCATTTTTTCAATGCGCTGCTTTTCGGGGATGTTGTTGGCTTCCAGAATCGCCAGCAGGTTTTCCTCCACCGTCATTTTACGGAAGATGGAAGCCTCCTGCGGCAGATAGCCGATGCCCGCACGCGCGCGCATATACATCGGCAAAGCGCTGATATCCTGACCGTCCAGCGTTACCGTGCCGCTGTCGGGCTTGATAATGCCGACAATCATGTAAAACGTAGTGGTTTTACCGGCGCCGTTAGGGCCGAGCAGGCCGACAATGCTGCCCTGCTCCACACGGATGCTGACGTTGTTGACAACGCGCCTGTCGGAATATTCTTTTATAAGGTTAGCTGTTTCAATTACCACTATGCTGCCTCCACCTGTTCAGTGTTTTCCGCTGTTACAGCTGTTTCGGTTTCTGCGCCCGCTGCATTTTCAGCCGGTGCAGGTTCTTCTTTAGGTACATAAACTATTTTAATATCGCCAAACGCTTCGGCGCGCTGTCCTTTGGCAGCGTTGCCTGCGTTATGCATAAGCAGGCGGTTGCCGGATACGGTGTTGCCGTCCTGCGTTGCGGTAGCATTGCCGATGAGTTCAACCGTACCGTCGTTGTTAGTATCGTAAACAGCCTTATCGGCAGATGCCGTTAAATTACGCGGCGGGCTTACGATATCAACGTTGCCGGTTGCTTCCGCCATGCCGGTTTTGCCGTTATAGGTAATCTGCGCCGCAGTTAAAACGCTGCCGTCGGTGCTGCTGAGCTGACCCCACGAACCGATGGTTTCGGCGTATTCAGCATCGCTGTGGTAATCAATCTGTTCTGCGGTCAGGGTTTTATCTTCTTTCGTCACGCTGGCGCTGCCAACTGCCGAAACATAATCTTCGTTATGCATTACAAAAGTTGCGCAGGTAATGTGCGCATCGTCCTTATCGGCAACAACGCCGCCGGTCAGCCTGCCGGTAATGGTTTTGCTGTTAAATTCCGCTGCGGCGGAGGTAGCCTTGCCGCCGTCGTGCAAAATAACAACATTGCCTTTGGCAGTGCCGTCGCCGCTGGTCATATCGTATTCAATTTCGTCAGCCTTTACGCTGAAGCCGCCTTCGGCCGCATAAGCCGGTACATGCACCTGCGCGCCCACAATTATCAGGGCTGCCGCCAGCGCGATAGCTGTTTTTATCTTCATTGTTACAGTTCCCCTTTCTGTACTTCGGCATGGCCGCTTAATTTAAAATGTTCAAATTTGCTGCTGGTTACAATTTTATCCGCCAGCGCGGTGTGCTCGTCCTTTACAACCTTTACCTTGCCGGTCGCCGTAATAATGTCGTCCTTCTGGTTCCAGGCAATTTCTTCGGCGGTTATCTCGCCGCCGGTGGAAAGCACGGCTTTAACGCCGCGGTCCAGCGCAAAGTTTTTGTCGTCGTTATTTATTTTGCCGCCGCCGGCCACAACGTCGATAACGGAGCCGTCCTCGCGGTAAATTTTGCCTTTAACGCCCTTCAGCACAGCTTCGCCGCTGCCGGAAACGCTTTCCAGTTCTTCAACGGAAAACTCCCACAGCACTTTGCCGTCCTGCTCGCGGTTAACGGTTGTATTTTTTACAACGGCGCTGGCAACTTCGGTTACAACATTTTCCGGGTTCTTCGGCGCCTCGCCGCCAAACATCAGCCAGGCGATTATGGCTGCCGCCACGGCAATGCCGCCGGCAATCAGTAACAATCCTTTATTCTTCACCCTGCTTTAGCTCCTTTTCCTCCGGCGGCGTATAAGGGGTATTCCAGCGGTGCTGGAACCACAGCCAGTTATCCGGGTATTCTTTGATAACTTCTTCAACAATCTGCGTCATTTTTAAAGTTACCTTATAATCATCGGCTTTGCGGTCGCCGGTATTTTCGTAGTAAATGGGGTCCTTAACAATGGCCTGATGCCCGTAATTGCCTTCCTTGCGCACAATGAATATCGGCACAATCGGCGCGTCAAACTTACGCGAAAAATACGCAGGCCCGGTCGGCGTCGATGCCATTTTACCGAGGAACGGCACGAAGATACCGTCGTAGCCGCCGTCCTGGTCGGCAATCAGCCCCAGCATGCGTTTTTTCTTCATCGCGCGTGCGCAGCCCAAAATTTCACTCGTCCCGCGCGAGAAAATTTCCTGCCCCACGCCGGTACGCAGTTCGTTCATAAAGTCGCTGTAAATATGGTTCGGCTGCGGTTTTTCAACAGCGCTCAGCGGAAATCCGTTCAGCGCTAGCGCCGCGCCCAGCCATTCCCAGTTATCCATGTGGCAGGCCAGCATAACAACGCCCTTGCCTTCGCCCAGCGCTTCCCACAGCACTTCTGGGCGGTCAAAGCTTACCAGCCCGCGGATATTGTCTTTATTTAAAGCCGGCATGTACATAATTTCCATAAAGGTTGCGCCCAGTTTGACGAACAGGCTGTGAATGGTTTTCTTTGCCTGCTCATCGCTGTAGCCAAGGCGTTCTTTAATCGTTTCTTCCGCCCTGATGCGCTGCTTTTTGGCAATGATGTAGTACAGCCTGCCCAGCCCCAAGCCGATTTTGACAACCAGCTTGTAAGGCAGGTGGCTGATAATCCAGCTCATGCTTTTTAACAAATAATAAAGCCACATTATTGTGAATCTCCCTGTCCCTGCTTAAGATAAGCATCTACAATTTCAGTCCATTTGCCCTGCGCTTTTAAAATCAGCTCTGCCGCTTCGCGTACTGCGCCGCGCCCGCCGCATTTTGTGCTGATGAACCGGCTGGCAGCAAGCACTTCCGGCGCTGCATCCGCCGGTGCGCAGGCAAGTCCTGCATAAGTAAGCGCAGGCAGGTCGTTCAGGTCGTCGCCCATATAGGCAATTTCCTCACGCGCAAGGCCGCCCTGCTCTGCCAGTTCTGCCAGTATTTTTCTTTTATCTTTTATGCCTTCGTAAAGTTCTGTAATGCCAAGTTCTTCCGCACGGCGGTGGATAATTGCGCTTTTGCGCCCGGTAATAATTGCCACGCGCACGCCGCTGCGCAGAAGGCAGCTTAAGCCAAGGCCGTCGCGCGCGTTGAAGGCTTTAAAAAGTTCGCCTTCCGCGCCGATGTTAAGGCTGCCATCAGTAAGCACGCCGTCCACGTCCAGTGCCAGCAGTTTTATTTTGGCGGCATTTTTTACGTCACTCATCATTATACCACGCCCTGACGTACAAGGTCAGTCATATGCAGCAGCCCGATAACGTGATTTTCCGCATCGACAACGGGCAATACGGTAATCGGTTTCGGGTGGTTGCTTTCCATAAGGTGCAGCGCTGCCGCTGCCAGTTTTTCTTTGGTAATGGTTTTCGGGTTGGCGGTCATCAGTTCCGTTACCGGGCGTTTTAAGAAGTCCACGCCTTTGCTGAGCCCGCGGCGGATATCGCCGTCCGTCAGCACGCCCAGCATTTTGTTGTTTTCATCAACAACGGAAACTGCGCCCAGACCTTTATCGGTAATGACAAAGAGTGCTTCCTGCACGCTGAGGTCCGCTTTAACAAGCGGGTTCTCGTCGCCGCTGTGCATAATGTCCGCAACGGTAAGCAAAAGTTTGCGCCCCAGCGAACCGCCCGGATGGAATACAGCAAACTGGCTGGCAGTAAATTTGTGTTCGGAAAGCAGCGCCAGAGCAAGCGCATCGCCGTAAGCAAGCGCAGCAGTGGTGCTGGAGGTAGGCGCAAGGCCGAGCGGGCAGGCTTCCCTGCTGACGCCGACGTTTAAAACAACGTCCGAATTTTTGGCCAGCGTGGAATTGGGGTTGCCGACCATGGCAATCAGCTTGGCACCGATTCTGCGCAGCGAAGGCAGAATGTGCAGCACTTCGCCGGTTTCGCCGCTGTTGGACAGCGCGATAACAACGTCGTTTTCCGTTACCATGCCCAAATCGCCATGGATACCCTCGGCCGGGTGCAGGTAAAAGGACGGCGTACCGGTGCTGGCCAGCGTAGCAGCCATTTTGCGGCCGATAATGCCGGACTTACCCATGCCGGTAATAACTACGCGGCCGTGGCAGGCCATAATCATTTCCACCGCAGCCTTAAAATGCTCATCTATGCGTTCAACCTGTTCCAGAACAGCTTCTGCTTCCAGGCGCAGCACTTCGCGCGCCTGTTCCAGCATCTTGTCTTCCATCAGGAAATCACTCCTTTAATTAAAACGTCATTAACCGCGTACAATCTTATCGATTGCCAGAACGTCTTTCAAAAGCGCTTCAAGGTTATCCAGTTTAACCATGTTCGGTCCGTCGGAAAGAGCTTCCGCCGGATTATCATGTACTTCGAGGAACAAAGCGTCGATGCCTACCGCAGCGGCAGCCCTTGCCATGTGCGGCACATACTGGCTCTGCCCGCCGGAAGAAGTACCCTGGCCGCCTGGAATCTGCACGCTGTGCGTAGCGTCCATCACTACCGGGTAGCCCAGCTCGCGCATAATCGCAAGGCCGCGCATATCTGTTACCAGCGTGTTGTAGCCGAAGCTTGCGCCGCGTTCCGTCAGCATAATGTTTTTGTTGCCGGATTCTTCAATTTTTTTAATTACATTTTTCATATCCCACGGAGCAAGGAACTGGCCTTTTTTTACATTAACCGTCCTGCCGGATTTGCCCGCCTGGTAAACAAGGTCGGTCTGGCGGCACAAAAAGGCCGGAATCTGCAAAATATCTGCCACTTCGGCAGCAGGCTCAACCTGATAGGTTTCGTGGATATCGGTAACGACAGGCACACCCAAATCCTTCTTAATCTGCGCTAAAATCGCAAGCCCTTCTTTTAATCCCGGCCCGCGGAAGGAGCTGTAAGAAGAACGGTTTGCCTTATCGAAGGATGCTTTAAAAACATAGGGCATACCGAGTTTATCGGCAATGGCTTTGGCGCGCTGCCCAATCATCAGGCTGCGTTCGTAGCCTTCCAGCACGCACGGGCCTGCCATCAGCAGCATCGGGTTGCCCTGACCTACTTTGTAATCGCCAACAGTTACTATATTCATGTCTGCCTCCTTTATCGTCAAATCGCAAATGTATTATTTATTCTTTTCTGCAAAAAGTTTGTTGATGGCTTCCAAATCTTCCGGCGTATCAATGCCGATGCCCTGAAAATCGCTTTCCAGCACTTTGATTTTATAGCCGTTCTGCAAAGCGCGCAGCTGTTCAAGCCCTTCTACCTGCTCCAGCACGGTCGGCTCAAGCGCGGCGTATTGCAGCAAAAAGTCACGGCGGTATGCGTAAACGCCCACGTGTTTATACACCTTTGCGCCTGCAACCTCGTTGCGCGGATATGGAATCAGGCTGCGGGAGAAGTACAGTGCGTAGCCGTTATCGTCGGTGACAACCTTAACGGCGGCAGGGTCGTTGTATTCGCTTTCCTGCATCGGCACTTTCATCGTAGCCATTTTCAAATCATCGTTGCCGTCAAAGGCTTTAGCCAGACGGTCGATAATATCCGGGTCAATCATCGGTTCGTCGCCCTGCACGTTGATAATAACGTCAACATCCGGGTATTGCATGGCAACCTCTGCCAGTCGGTCGGTACCGCTCGGATGGTCGGGCGAAGTCATCACGGCTTTGCCGCCGAAACCGATAACGGTATCGTAAACCTTTTCGTTGTCTGTGGCTACGATAACGTCGTCCGGCTCCTGAGCCTCGCAGGCACGCATGTAGGTATGCTGAATCATCGGCTTACCGGCAATCAGCGCCAGCGGTTTGCCCGGCAGGCGCGTAGAAGCATAACGCGCAGGAATTACACATAAAACCTTCATTGCTTTTTCGTCTCCTTTTGGATAGCAGCGACGATTGCTTTTTCAAACAAGTCCTGCCCTTCCGTAATCATAATGTCCATGTTTAATATGTACAGCGGCAAATCCCTGTTGAAGTAAATAAATTCCGTCGGGATTTTAACCGCGTCCTTAGCGGTGGTAATCAGCGCTACAGCCTCTTTGCTGGCCGCGCGCTCGCTGATGTACTGCATTTCAATCATGCCGTAATCATGATGGTCGGGGTAACGGATGGCTTCAAGGATATCAAGGCCTATGCCCGCCAGCGTCTGTTCAAACGAGGACGGGTTGCCGATAGCGGAGAAGACCATAACCTTTTTGCCTTCCAGTTCGGAAAGCTCCAGCGTGTTTTCGTGGATGCCCTTGTACCAGTCGGCAATTTCGACAAAGTTTTTCGGATGGTGGATACTTTCGATAACCGGCGCTTCGTCGTTGTATTTAGCCAGCGTTTTGCGCAGGTTAATACGGCTGAACTGCGAGCTCTGGTCGGTTTTCGTCAGCAAAAACAGCCCCGCCCTGTCAAGGTGCTTCAAAGGCTCGCGCAGGGTACCGCGCGGCAGCAGGCTGCCGTTGCCGAACATGTTGTAGGTATCGACCAACACCACATCAAGGTCGCGATATAAATGCCAGTGCTGATAGCCGTCGTCCATGATAATGACTTCGGCGTTTAATTTATCCACGGCATACTGGCCGGTAACGGCGCGGTTTTTACCGATAACAACAGGAATGCCGGGCAGGGTTTTCGCCATCAGGTAGGCTTCGTCGCCTGCTTCATACGCCGTCATAAAAATCTTTTTGCCGTCGCTTACCACGCCCAGCTCCTTATCCCAGTGGGAACGGTAGCCGCGGTTAAGGATAACGACGCGGTAACCCATGTTTTTAATCATGGCGGCAACCTTCTGCGCGGTCGGGGTTTTGCCCGTACCGCCAACGGTGATGTTGCCGATGGAGATTACGCAACAGTCCAGCTTTTTCTGGTTGAAGAAGCCAACCTTATACAGCCACAGCTTGCTGCAAACGCCGAACTCGTACAGGAACGAGAAGAAACGCAGCACGAACAGCAGGATATTGCCAGCCAGCGAAACTTCTGCGCCATGCACCAGCTGGTACACATACTGGATAATAAAATCGCCGTTGCGCAGGCTGATGCCACCATCGTCCTTCAGGTTGCGGATATTGGTCGGGTAACGCGTCATAATGGTAGCGGGAACGGTGGTAATACGCAGCAAATCTTCAAGGTATTCAATACTGCGCACCGCAGCGCCGCGGTTTTCCTTGATAACCTGCAAGGAAGCCGCGCCCATTTTGGCACGTCTTTCGTCATTTTGAATTATATCAAGCAGTTCTTTGGTAAGCTCGGGCACGCCGTTGACCATTTTGCAGGCGCCAACCTTGCTCAGCAAAGAATATGAATCTTTAAAGTTCTGCATGCTCGGGCCGACGATAATCGGCTTGGCATGTGCGGCTGGTTCCAGTACGTTGTGGCCGCCGTGGTTAATCAGCGAACCGCCGACAAATACCACGTCGCCGACGGAGTAAATTCTGCCCAGCTCACCGATAGTATCGATAACAAGCACCGGATACTGCGGACGGCTGCCGTCCAGCTTCAGCAGCTTGGAACGCAAACCAACGTCGTAACCGAAGTTGCCTACAAGGCGCACAATCTCGCCGGTGCGTTCCGGTTTGCGCGGCGCAATAACAAGGCGTGCGTTGGGGTAGCTTTCCTTAATCGTTTTAAAGGCTTCCAGCATGGCTTTTTCTTCGCTGGGGTGCGTAGAACCTGCAACAATAACTGGATATGCCCCTTCAATACCCAGTTCTTTTTTATAGCCGTCCAGGTCCTCCTGCGTTACTTCCGCATAGGTCTGGTCAAACTTGGTATTGCCGGTAACGTAAATCTTGCTGGGGTCCGCGCCCAAATGGCGGATATAATCGGCGTCGATGCTGGACTGCATGCAGAAACGGCTTACCGTGTTCAGCATATCGTCCCAGATGCCCAGCAGGTAACGGTAGGTTTTAACGGATTTTTCGGAAATACGCCCGTTAACCATCATTACCGGAATGTTGCGTTCGCGCAGGGCGCGCAGCAAATTAGGCCACAATTCGGTTTCAACCGGCATAAAAATGCGCGGGCGGATGCGTTTAACAACGGATTCCGACACAAACGGCATATCCAGCGGGAAGTAAATAATAGCGTCCGCTTCCGGAATAATCTGGTGCGCCATGTCGTAGCCGCCTACGGTAACTGCAGAAACCAGAATCGGTATATCAGGCATGGCCTTGCGTATTTCCTTAACCAAAGGACTGGTAGCTACAATCTCGCCGACTGACGCGCCGTGAATCCAGATGCAGCCCTTTTGGGCAACGGCTTCAATTTCTTCATCGTGAATACCGCCAAGGCTCTGGCGCAGACGTTTGGTAAAGCCTTTTTCACAGATGGAACGGTAGATGAAATAGGGCATTACCAGAAAGAAAGCGCCAATCATCAGTAAATTATAAATTATATACATCGGCTAACCTCATTTCGTTTCCTTATTGCGGTACTGAATCTGATAAAGATGGGCGTAGAGCCCGTTTTGTGCAATCAGCTCGTCATGCGTGCCGGCCTCCACCAGCGCGCCGTGTTCAAGCACCAGTATTTTATCGGCGTTTTTAATCGTCGACAGGCGATGGGCAATAACAAAGGACGTGCGCCCTATCATCAGGCGGTCCAAAGCTTCCTGCACCACGCGCTCGCTTTCGGTATCAAGCGCCGAAGTAGCTTCGTCCAAAATCAAAATGCGCGGGTTTTTAAGTATTGCCCGGGCAATAGCAATGCGCTGGCGCTGGCCGCCGCTGATGTTCACGCCGCGGTCACCCAGTTGGGTTTCATAACCCTGCGGCAGCTGGCGGATAAATTCATCGGCGTTAGCCGCTTTGGCTGCGGCATAAACTTCTTCTTTCGTCGCGTCCAGCCTGCCGTACAGAATGTTATCATACACGCTGCCGTTAAACAGCATGGTTTCCTGCGGCACAATGCCTACCTGCCCGCGCAGGGAATCAAGCGTCAGGTCTTTAATGCTGTAGCCGTCGATGCGGATATCGCCGCCCGTAACGTCATAAAAACGCGGCAGCAGGCTGGCAATGGTAGATTTACCTGCGCCGGACGGGCCTACGATAGCGGTTACTTCACCGGGGTTGACGGTAAAGGATAAACCGTCCAGAACTTCTTCATCGGGGTTATAACTGAATTTAACATTATCAAACTCAACCTTGCCTTGCACCGGCGGCAAAACTTTAGCGTCGGGCACTTCTTTAATATCTTCCGGCAAATCAAGCACGCCGAAAACACGGTCGCCTGCTGCCAGAGCTTTTTGAATACTGGCCGCAACCTTAGTAAGACGTTTAATCGGGTTGGCGATATTAACGGCATAAACCAAAAAAGCAACCAGAGCACCGGCGGTAATATCGCCGTCGATAACGCTGCGCCCTCCGTACCACATAACGATGGTTACGCCGACAGCAGCCACAAATTCAACTACCGGCGTCAGCAGCGAGTTCAGCTTGATATTCTTCATATTCGCGTAAAAATTTTCTTTATTCTGGTTATCAAAACGGTCTGTTTCGTATTCCTCGCGCACAAAGGATTTAATAACGCGCGCCGACGAAACCGTTTCCTGCAATACAGAGGTTAATTCTGCTGTACATTCCTGAATTTCGCCGCCGTTTTTACGGATTTTTTTACCAAAAGAATCCATGCACCACAGCACTATCGGGAACGTGCAGAAGGTAAACAGCGTCAGCTTCCAGTCAAGCCACAGCATGGCCACAATACTGCCTATCAGTATAAGACCTTCCGTTACCAGTTCCACGGCTTTTTCTACCATTGCCGTCTGCAAAGCTGCAACATCGTTGGTAACATAGCTCATAATCGTACCGGTTTTATTTTTATCGTAAAAGGACATGCTTAAACGCTGCAATTTACGGAAAATTTCACCACGGATGTCAATAACAACCTTCTGCCCTACCCAGCTCATCAGGTAGCTCTGTCCGTAGAAGAAAATGCCGCGGATAATAAAGATAACAATAATGCTGACAGCAATTAAATACAGCATAAAGGTATCTTTATCAACCAGTACTTTATCGACAACGTCTTTAATAATCCATGGCAAATACAAGTTGCAAGCCGCGGCCAGCACTGTGCAAAGAATTGCCAGCATCAGCCGGTGCATATAAGGGCGTATGTATTTCAATAGTCTTATATATAAACTCATCTTTTCTCCTTGGCTACGCGGAGAATCAGCTCCGCAACTCGGTTTACCGCACCGGGGGCGCCCAATCTTTCTTTAACGTATTGTAAATCCTGCTTCATCTGCGCATTGCGCTCAGGCTCCAGCAGATGCAACGCTTCCTGCGCCGTTTTTTCAGGCGTAAAATCCTCCTGCAAAAGCTCCGGCAGGATGTGCTTGCCGGCAACAATGTTCGGCAGGCCGATATCCGGGATATTGATAACGCGGCGAGCAATAAAGGCCGATATAGGCGAAGTTTTATACACAATAACGCTGCCCAAACCGCACAAAGCCGCCTCCAGCGTTACCGTGCCGCTGGTTGCCAGCGCAAGGTCAGCCACGCTCATCACGTCGTAAATATGCCCTTCCACAATTTTTACCTGCAAACCGCTTGCCTTAATCATTCCCTCCAGCATTTCTTTAGGAATGGTCGATGCGCGCGGCATGGCAAAATCAATGTCCGGCTCTTTTTCTGCAATTATTTTTGCCGCCGCAAGCAATGTCGGCAGCATTTTCTGTATTTCCATCAGGCGGCTGCCGGGCAGCAGCAAAATCAGCCTGCGCCCTGCCTGTTTACCGGCAAAGGCTTCCGCCTCTGCGCGCGGCAGTTCGGTTTTTACTATATCAATCAGCGGGTGCCCGACAAATTCCACATCGGCACCGGCTTCTTTGTAAACATCGTATTCAAACGGAAAGATAGAAGCTATTTTGGTAACAAGCTTCGCCACCTTCGGCGCACGTCCCTTGTTCCACGCCCAGGCGGAAGGCGGAATGTAGGAAACAACCGGGATACCTTTTTCTTTCGCCAGTTTCGCCAGCTTCATGTTAAAGCCGGGGTAATCGACCGTTACAAACACATCCGGTTTGCGCTCATCCATTACCCTGCCAAAATCGCTGCGCAGCTTAAACAGCGACGGCAGCTTTTTTATAACTTCTATAAAACCCATTACGCCATGCTCTTTAATGTCAAACAGCACTTCGCCGCCGGCTTCGCGCATGCAGTCACCGCCCATGCCGAAGACTTCACAGCACGGGTCTATTTTTTTCAGCGCCCTTGTCACGGCACCGGCATGAACATCGCCGGAAGCCTCACCGGCAGAAATAAGTATTTTGGCCATAACGGTTCCTTTCTTCTATCTGTTTTAGTTTATTGCATACCAACTCATTATATATTATAACACAAAAAGGCCGGACTTTACGTCCAGCCTTGCGTTTTTTCTCAATTATTTTTCATTTTATTTTGACACAATCGTAATTCCGTGCTCATCGGCCAGTTTAATTACCGCTTCGCGCTCCGTCAAAAGCGTGTGCCCCGCTTCAATAACCAGCGCCTTGCAGCCTGATTCAATCATCGACTGAATGGTTTTCGTGCCAACGCCCGGCACGTCAAAGCGGTCGTCCTGCGCAGGTTTGGCGGTTTTGGCAACAACAGCGTCCTTGCCAAGCTTGCCGCCGCGCAAAATGCAGGCGTCGGTGCCTTCGATAGCTTCAACAGCCATAACCGCCATGTTTTTTACAACAACGGTCTGCCCGATATCAAGTCGCCCGATTTCCTTCGCCATTTTATAGCCAAAGTCCATATCCGCCAGTTCTTCCGGCGTCGGCTGGCGTTTCGTCAGCACGCCCGGTCCCGGCATCAGCGGCTTAATAAGATATGTCTGGTCCATAACGAAGATGTCTTCGCTCTGCAATTCCGCCACAATGGCATTCATAATCGTATCGTCCTTGCGGTCCGGCACGGACGATAAAATTTTAATGGCACGCATATCGGGAATGATTGCGCCTTTTTTATATAAAATTTCCTTCGTAACCTTGCCAATCATGGTTACGATTTTGACGTTATTCTTTTTTAAAGTGGAAATAATTTTTCCGATTTTACCGATGTGGATATCATAATAAACATCGGCAACTTCCGGCAGCTCCGGGTCAATATCCGGCACAACGCCGATAGCCACAATGCGGCAGCCGCGTTCTTTGGCCGATTTGGCAACATCGACCGGCAAATGCCCGATACCGGAAAGGATGCCGAGAATTTCAGTTTCCATCAAAGCACCACCTTATTTTTTCGGGGTTCTTAAAATGCCGCGCTCTGCGGTACGCAAAAAGCGCATTAAATGTTCAACCGGCTCGCAGCTGTCCAGTTCGTGTTCCATGGTGGCGATAGCTTCCTGCAAGGTCAAACCGCTGCGGTACAGAATGCGGAAAGCCTTTTTCAGCTGGCTGCGTTCCTCCTGCGGAATACCTGCGCGGGCAATGCCGACGCTGTTCAAACCGAAAACATAAGCCGGCTGGCCGGAAACAATCATAAACGGCGGCACGTCCTGATTAACATGAGCCTGCCCGCCGATCATGGCGTTGCGTCCGATTTTGCAGAACTGGTGCACAGCGGCAAGGCCGCCGATAACGGCACGGTCCTCAACGGTTACGTGCCCTGCCAGCGTTGCCACGTTGGACATAATTACGTTATTGCCAACCACACAGTTATGCGCTACATGGGTGTATGCCATCATTAAAAGGTTATTGCCGATAATAGTTTTATTGCCCTCACCGGTAGCACGGTTAACGGTCGTGCATTCACGGAACACGCAGCCGTCGCCGATAATGGTAGAGCTGTACTCATCGGCAAATTTTAAATCCTGCGGCACTGCGCCGATGGAGCAGCCCGGAAAGAACACACAGTTTTTGCCAACCGTGGTGTGTTCATGGATAACGGCGTGCGGGTAAAGTTTGCAGCCGTCGCCGATGACAACGTCGTCGCCGACAACCGCATAAGGCCCGATTTCCACGTTCTTGCCGATTTTGGCATTGGGATGGACAATCGCCGTCGGATGGATGTTATGTACAGGCATAATTACCGAATTCATCATATTCACTCCTCAAAATTAACCGCTCATTTTAATCTGCAAATTATTATATACCGATTTGCAACCTAATATCTATATTCGGCAAACCGTATTATATTTTTACCTTTCAAAATCAGCTTTCAGAGGCGGTTAACTGCAAAATACGCCTTTTTACTAATTATTTCAGCAAAATTTAACGTATTTTGGTAAATTATTGTTTCGGGTCCATAATGGCAAAGGTGCATTCGCATTCGCAGGCAACCTTGCCGTCAACTCTGCCCTTACATTCGCAAACGCCCATGTTGCCGCGGATTTTGGTAATAATCGCTTCGGTAACAACCTGATCGCCGGGGATAATCTGTTTGCGGAAACGCACATTGTCGATTTTGCCGAACACTGCGATTTTGCCGCGGTTTTCTTCGGGGTACAGCAGGGCTACGCCGCCAACCTGAGCCATCGCTTCAATCATCAGCACGCCCGGCATAATCGGGTCGCCCGGGAAATGACCAAGAAACTGCATTTCATTCATGGTAATATTTTTAATTCCTACAGCGCGTTTCATAGGTTCCAGTTCGATGATACGGTCAACCAGCAGCATCGGGTAACGGTGGGGAATAATTTTCTGAATTTCACTTGCTTCTAAAACGGTCATTTTGCTTCCTCCTTTAACTGACAGGCTTTGATTTGTTTGGCAAGTTTGGAATTAAACGCATGCCCGGATTTAACCGCGATGACATGACCTTTAATCGGCCCCAGCAGATACAAATCACCAATAACGTCCAAAATTTTGTGGCGGATAAGCTCGTCATCAAAACGCATTTCGGACAGTACCTTATCTTCATCAAAAATTACAACATTTTCAATGCTGCCGCCAAGGCCAAGGCCCATAGCCTGCAGCTGTTTAATCTCGTGCATAAAGCCCACGGTGCGCGCCCGCGCGATTTCCTTCAAAAAGCTTTCTTCCGTCAGCTCCACATCAAAATACTGTGTGCCCAGTTTGGGATGCGGGTTCATGGAAACGAAGGAAATGCGGTAACCGTCGTACGGCTGCACGGTAATATATTTGTTGTCTTCGTAAACGGCAAAGGACTGCGGCACGGCGTAAACCTTACGCTCCGCCTCCTGCTCCACGCGCCCTGCCTGCAAAATCAAATCGCAGAACACAGCGGCGCTGCCATCCGTTACCGGCGGCTCCGGCGAAGACATTTCAATACGGCAGTTGTCGATGTGCATCATCGAAAGCGCCGCCATCAAATGCTCAACCGTAAAAACTTCCGCGCCGCCCGCGCTTAAAGTCGTCGCCCTCAGGGTTGAAGTTACGTTTTCCGGCAGCGCAGGGATTTCCGGCCTGTCCGGCAAATCGGTACGCACAAAAACAATGCCGGTGTTAACTTCCGCCGGGCACAGGGTAATCAGCACATCCTTGCCGGAGTGCAGCCCGATGCCTGTATGCGATATTTTTCTGGCTAAAGTCTGCTGATATTCTTTGTTCGGCATACTTCTCCTCCTGTCTGCAAGTTTATTTTTTACCGGCAAAACGCTGCCGGCCGTCCTTCCATCGGTCATGCACCCAGAACCACATCGGCGGGTTTTCGATAATCTCGTGTTCCAGCACCGTGATGAGTTCCTTGGTAACATCGTAATAATCCTGCTCTTTATTTTTGGTCTTCGGCGTATACAGCGGCGGGTAAATCTTCGCGCGCAGCGTGCCGTCAGGGTTATTGTGCATAAAAATCGGCAGTATCGGCGAACCGTACAAACGCGAAAGCACCGCCGGCCCGTAAGGCGTAATGCACTTCTTGCCGAAAATGTCAATTTCCACGCCGTCGTCGTTGGTGTCCTGGTCAAACAAAACGCCAAGCAAATGCTTTTCCTTCAGCATGCGGCTGATGGCTAAAAGCCCGCTTTTGCCTCGGTTGTAAGCAACCTTCTGCCCTACCATCTCGCGGTACTCGTTAATGAAGCGGTCCATCTGCCCGTTGTTCTGCTTGCGCGTGATGCTCAGCATCGGATAGCCGTGCAATGCCACCGTCGCACCCAGAAGCTCCCAGTTGCCAAAATGGCCGGTCGCCATAATAACGCCTTTATTTTCTTTATAAGCGGCTTCCAGGTATTCCAGCCCTTCCACCGTCACCAGCTGGTCAATGTTCTCCGGCTTCAAAAGCGGAAAGCGCATAACCTCCACAATCATCCTGCCGAAGCGGTGCAGGCTGTCCTCGGCAATCTGCCGCGCGCGCCTTTCGTCAACGCCAAGGCATTCCTGCACATTGGCAGTTGCCATTTTAAGGCGCCACGCCGGCGTAGCCATAACAGCCACGCTGCCTAAAAAGTGTGCCACGCCGTTGCGGATAAACTTCGGCGAAACGCACATCAGCCAGCTGAAAAATTTAACAATATGATACGCAATCAACTAAAACACGTCCTGCAAATTATTTCTTCAATTCGGCCAGAGCTTTTTCCAGCTCCTTAACCTTTTTCACAAGGTCGCCCACCTTGCGCAGGTTAGCCTCCTGCTTCAGCCACTCTTTATACGGCTGTGCCGGGAAGCCCGCGCAGACGGAATTGTCCGGAATATTATGGGTAATGCCCGTCCTGCCCGCAAACTGGCAGTTATTGCCGATGGTAATATGGCCGACAGTGCCGACCTGACCGGCGAAGACGCAGTTATCACCGGCGGTTACGCTGCCGCTGATGCCTACATGCGCCACAACCAGGCAGTTTTTGCCCAGCACGTCGTTATGGCCGAGATGCACAAGATTATCAATCTTGGTGCCTGCGCCCACTACAGTGCTGCCTGCGGTTGCCCTGTCGATGCAGGAGTTGCTGCCGACTTCGACCTCGTCCTCCAGCACCACATTGCCCGCCTGCAAAACAAAGCTGTGCTTGCCGGTGGTTTTATCGGTAATATAGCCAAAGCCGTCGCCGCCAATAACAGCGCCGGACTGTAAAACAATTTTGTTGCCCAGCACGCAGCCCTCGCGGATGGTAGCGCTGGGATAGAACAGACAGTCAGCGCCGACCTTGACATTTTTGCCCACATAAACATGCGGGTAAATTACAGTGCCGTCGCCGATTTCCGCACCTTCATCAATATAGGCAAACGGCATAACGGCTACGTTTTTACCGATTTTCGCCGTCGGTGCGACATAAGCCCTGTCGCTGACAACGCGTTCAACCTCAGCCCTGTGGCGGAACAATTCCAGCAATGCGGCAAAAGCGGCACGCGGGTTCTCCACACGGATGACCGGACGGTTATCCGGCAGCTTCGGGTCGTCAAAGCCAAGCACCATAACTCCGGCCTTGCTTAAATGGCAGTGCTCCACATGGGGCGGCACAGCAAAGGAAATATCCTGCGGACCGGCTTCCACCAGTCCGTTAACGCCGGTTACCTTTAATTCCGGCGCATCGTTTTCAAGCTTGCCATGCAAAAATTCTGCTAATTCACGGACAGTTTTTTCCATTTTGCAGCCTCCTGTACAATCCGGCTATTTAAAAAGCGGACGGCCCTGCCGCCCGCCCTTTCACCGGTTTTATTTCATTTTGGCAATTACGTCCTGCGTAACATCAACGCCGCCCTGCGGTACGGCATCTTTAATCAAAACAGCGCCCAGGCCTTTTTCCTTGGCAACTTCGTTCAAAGCCGTATCAAGGCTGGCTTTTAATTTATTCTGCGCTTCGGAGCGGACAACATTCATCCTGGAGGTAAAGTCCTCCATCACTTTCTGGCGCTCCTCACCGGTTTTGCCTTCCAATGCGGCGTTCATTTCCTCCTGCAGGGCTTTGCCTTTGGTGGTTACTTCTTCCTGCACGGTTTTTACAACTGCGGCTTCGCTTTCCACGGCACGCATGTCAACCACGCCAAATTCGGCGTTGCGGCCGGAGCAGCCAAAGGATAACAACGCAGTCGCTGCAAGTAAACCGGCAATAATTTGTTTTTTCATGTTTATTCGCTCCCGTTATTTTGATTTTTTAAGCTCCGATACAACCTCTTTGGTAATATCGTCAGCCTTTACATTAACCTTTACTTTATTAAAAACAATGGTGTAGCCGCGCTCTTTGGCAAGGTACGCCACTTTGCTTTCAATGTCATGCCTGATTTCACCGGCAATTTTGTCATTGCCTTCTTTAATCTTATCCAGGCGTTTGTCTATAACTTCCAGCACCTTGCCGAAAGCCTCGGGTCCCTGCTGCAAATCCTTATCGTCTTTGGCGATATCGTCCCGCAGCCTGCCCTGCAATTCGCCGCGCAGTTCATCGGCGTAAGCCGCTATGCGCTGCTGCATGGCTTCACGTTCCGGCGCTGTCTTTTCGGCAATAATTTCAGCCTTGCGCTGATTTAACTGCGCCAGCCTGCCGTCCATTTCCATGCGGATAGCATGCAGCTCCTCCTGCAGTGCCTGACGCTGTTCCGGCTTCATGCGCACCGCTTCCAGCTGCAAACGGATGTTGAACATCCGCAGCTGGTAATCCTTTTCGATACTTTCGCGTTCCGCCGCCAGTATTTCATCGGCTTCGGCCGCCGCTTTCTGCAAAACTTCGCGGAAACCGTGCTGCTCTATTTCCTGCTTGGCATACAGCGATGTACGGAAATCGGCTTCGTAATAACTGCTTTTGCTGTTCTGCTTAATCTTCTGCAAAAGCGCCAGCCCCTGAATCTGCTTACGGGCAATGTCAGCCTGCTGGTCACGGTAAGCTAAAAGCTTGTCATATTCCGCCTTGCCCTGCTTTAACGCTTCGTGTCGCGGATGGCTTTTAACCGCTTCCTCCCAGTTGAGATAGGCAATCTTTTCGCCCAAGCCGGGCAGACTGCCGCAGGCGCTTACGCAAAATACGGCTATGAACATCAATAATGCAATTTGCAGATAACGCATACTACCTTCCTTTCATAGCCCTAAGCAAACAGGACCCGTCAGGGTCCCGTAAGATTATTTTCCGCTTTGCAGGGTTTTTGCCACTTCGTCAGTAATATCGAGACCACCGTAAATTACGGTATTTTTTTCTACTACAACTGCCAGGCCTTTTTTATCGGCCACTTTTTTTATGGCTGCTTCAATTTTCTGGAACACAGGCTCCATCAGTTCTTTTTCCCTGTTGGCAATTACCTCCTGCAGCTGCTGGTAATAACGCTGCTTTTCGGTATCGTTCATATTCTGGCTTTTTTCGTCAAAGTTTTTCTGCTGGGTTGCAATTTCCTGTTTCATGGCTTCTTCAACACCGGCCAGGTCAGGCGACTGGGAAAGAAGCATCTGGTAATTTACAACGCCGATAGCGGATTCGGAGGAAGCCGCCGAGGCAATGCCGGAAAAAGAGCCCTGCTGCAAGGTAATGGCAAAGCAGCTGAGGACAAAGATTGCGGCAACAAACAAAGAAATCATCTTTACGTTTTTCGGATTGCGTAATTGCTGCATCATAATAAATATCCCTGCTTTCAAATTTAATTATATTTTTAATTATATCAGCCCTGCGTTTATCTTTCAACTAATGCCTACAAATTTCCCACAATGCGGAAGTAGGGCTTATCGTTGGAGTAAACGTATTCAGCGCTTAAAAATTCGTGTATTCTGTACCGCACGGCAATTTCCGTGGTATCCGTGCCCGAAAAATATTCGGTGCGCAAACGCCATTTGCTGGTAAAATCGTATTCGCCGCGGAACACGTTCTGCCCGTCGGGGCTGCGCCGCATATAGCTCAGCGTTGCCTTGCCCCAGTGCCTTGCGTAGCCCGCGGAAAAATCCCAGTCCACATCGTCCAGCGTCACGCCGACTTCGCCGAAAATTTCATCGCGGTCCGAAATGAACTTGCCAAAATGGGCGCGCCCGGAAATATTATCCTCGTCGCGGCCGATATCGCCGTAACCCTCAAACCAGATTTTGTATTTATCCGAGCCCATGTTGATTTCCACGCCCAGCGTGCCGCCCGGCACAAGCTTAACTGCCGGCGCCAGATTGTGCAGCTTTACGGATTTTTCGTTCTGCAAATCTGTCAAAAGCAGGTTTTCCAGCTCCGCCTTATGGCGTTTGACATATTCTACCGGCAGCCCGCGCAAAGCGTCCGCCTTTTGGGCATAGCGCTGTTTTAAATCCAGCAGCAAAAGGTTCGGTATCGATTCCGAAGCCATGGAATAATCCACGTTCTGCACCAGCTGGCCTACCGGGTAAATTACCACCTGCACCACGGTGCGGTCATCCTCGCGGACAACATCGACAGCAGCCTTGAACTCCGGCAGTTTTTCTTCCACTTCGCTGCGCACCAGACGGCGCAGTATGCCGCCGGCCCAGTCGCTTGCATCGACGGAAGAACCTTTAATAATATTTTCTATTCTGTTTTGCAGCTGCGGCAGGCGTGCTTTCAAAAACTCCGCCGTGCCCGGCTCCACGCCGGAAAACTGCAAATCCACAAACACATCGTCAACTGCTGCGCTCCACGGGGCAACGCGCATATCAATAGCGGTAACGCTGCCCGCGCTCACGCTGACGCTTTCCATCCGGTAGCCCGTCAGCACACGGTCGCCTACTTCTGCCAGCAAACGCTCGTAATCGCCGCACGCGGCATTGATGTTGACGCTGTCTTTATCGAGAAAAAGCTGTTCTGCCACTACCTGCATGCTTCTGGACATCCTGTCGAGCAGCACGCCGCTTGTACCGCCGTTATCGGTAATGCGCACCTGCACGCTGTCCACCGGCTCTGCCCACGCAGGCACAGCCGCCGCAACAAGCAGGCAGCACAGCAATAAACTTCTTAACTGCATAATTGTTTAATCAGAACTGGCCGCCGAAGCTGAAGTGGAACATGCCGCCGTCGTCGCCCCAGCCGTAATCCAGTTTAACCGGGCCGAGCGGGGAGTTGATGCGCAAACCTGCACCGACGCTGTTCTTAATCAAACCGAGGTCAAAATCGTCCTCAAAGCGTTTATCCCAGGCATAGCCGTTATCGGTAAAGAGTACGCCCTGTACTTTTTTGATAATCGGGAAGCGGTATTCCAAAGTAGCTTTTAACATACTGTTGCCGCGGAACTGGTCGTCCTCGTAGCCGCGCAGGGTATCACTGCCGCCCATCGAGAAGCGCTGGCTCAAAGGCATGTCGCCGTCAGCCCAGCCTGCGCCAAGGTTCAGCGCCCAGACGCTTTCTCCGCCGGCACGGTAATAATAACGCCAGTCAGCCGTTAATTTGGTAAAGTCAAAATCGCCGCCAAGGCCTGCCCATTCTACGCTGTAGCCGATACGTTTACCTTCGTGTGGGTCGTAAATGTTATCACGTGAATCGAATACACGTCCGAAAGTAATACTGCGGGTTACGCCAAAGTTTTCATCACGGCGCTCTTTAGCGGTTGCAGGGTAATACGGTTTATCATATTTAGACCCATTAAACTGGTCTTCATAGTACTGGTCGCGGTCGCCTTCGTAACCATCGGCTTCGCCTTTATAAATATCGTCGCGGTTTTTCAGCGTTACATAGTTGCTGATAAATTCGTTGTCCGTCCTGCGGCTGAAGGTTAATTCCTGGCCGCGGCGCTTTTTATCGTAACGCGCAATCTCATGTGCGTCGATGTCGTAGTCGGCATATTCGTTGGTAACATCGTACAGCATCAAGGTTGCTTTGGTTTCTTTATCGTCAATCCACGGTTTTACATAAGTAAATTCGTAGTTCTTTTCATCTTCGCCGCCAAACTCCCAGCGTACGTTCACGCTGTCGCCCGTGCCGCGGAAGTTTCTGTCGCCGACGGAAACCATGCCGATAAAGCCGTCAGCATTGCTGTAGCCTGCACCGATGCCGAAAGTACCGGTGTTCATTTCCACAACGGTAATTTCAATTTCCACACCGTTCGGTTCCTGGCCCGGGTTCAGCTTAATGTTAACGTCTTCAAAATAACCGAGGTTATAAATGCGCTGCATGCTACGGCGTGCGTCTTTGGCATTGAACGGCTCGCCTTTTTTCAGCTTCATTTCGCGGGTAATAACATAGTCTTTGGTTTTTACATTGCCTTTAACCTTAAAGTCTTCAACAATGCCTTCGTTAACTAAAAGCAAAAGCGTTCCGTCAGGCAGCATGCGGATATCCGCAACACGCGCGAGGATATAGCCCTGCTTGTTGTATTCTGCTTCAAGGCGCTGCACTTTTATATTAACGTCTTTAATATTGATGATTTCGTCTTTCGGCAAATCAAGGATTTTTTCGATTTCGGAATCGGAAATTTTGGTGTTGCCTTCTACTTCCAGCTGTTTATAAACAGGGTTTTCCAGCACATGGTAAACGAGCTGCACGCCTTCCGGAACTTTGATGAATTCCGGCTGCAAATCATAATACCAGCCCAGGCCGTAAATGGCATGCAGGTCTTTGGCAAGGCCTTCCTGCGTCAGTTCCATGCCCGGTTTGGTGGTAATAACCGCTTCAATGTCTTCGGCTTTGGTTACTTTGTTGCCGGTAACGCTGATTTTGGTAATCAGCTGGCCGATATACGGGGCAGCCGGTTCGCTGGCGCGCTGCTGCTGGGCAATCGGCATGTTCAATACCGGCTCCTGCGAAACAGCGTTGGTCTGCGCGTTCTGCTGCACAGCTTCCTGTGCCGTACGCTGCTGTTCTACTTCAGCTTCCCATTTCTGGCGTTCTTCCATCGTCATCGGGCGCAGGCTGCCGTCGGCTTCGCGCACCATGGGCTCTTTCAGTTCGCCATCTTCCCCTGCGATAATCTGGCCGTCGCCTTCATCGGTAACAACGGCTTCATCCTGCACCTGTGCAGCGCCGCTGTCCTGCGTTTCAGCAGTTTTCTGCTGTACTGCGTCCGGTGCTTCCACACCGCTGCCGCCTTCACGCACAACGCCCTTGCCGGGGACAATTTCCACAATCCTGCCGCTGCCGGATTTGCCGCCGCTTTTGTAATTGGGGTCGGAGATATCCTCGGACGGTTTATTGTGCATATAATAAGTATACTTGCCGTCTTTGCCCTTTTTCGGGAAGGATTTGCCTTCTTTTTCCTGAGCTTCGCGCATCTGTTCCAGCGCTTTCTGGCTGACAATCTGTTCCTTGCCGCCGATGGTCATCGTCTGGTTGGCAACAACGTCAGCTGCGGAATTGTTCTGTTCCGCCGCCCATACCGGCACTGCCATCAGCATGGCCGCCAGGCTTAAGGACAACTGTGCATACTTTCTCTTGTTCATTCAAATCCTCCCTGTTTAATCAGCATCCTGCAGAACCTGCCTGCCAGTTCTGACAAGCTGCTGCATATCTTCTTCAGCTAAATAATTTTTATAACTGGTATTGCTGTTTATATTTTGCTCAGCCGGCGCCGCCTGTTTTATTTCCGGTTCCGGTTGGGTAGTAACTGTTTGCTGCGGTACTGCTGCCGCTTGCTTTTGTGCGGGCGCAACCGCGGCTGCCGCCGGGATGTTTACCGCCTCGTTGTGCGAAACGCCTGCATATAACCAGCCGCCGTAACCTGCCAGCACCAGAAGCACTGCCAGTATGGCCGCCAGCTTCTGCCTGTTCCATACGCTTGCAAGCCCGCGCTTTTCGCGCAAATAGCGGATGGACGCCTCCGCCAGCATCAAATCAAGCTCGCCCCGCAAGCCGTTGTTTTTGCGGAAGCTCTGCTGGGCATTGTCCAGGCTGCATTTCACATCGTCTATATTATCGTAAATGTCTTTTGCCACCGCCAAAACTCCTTCCTGCACAGACTAATTGAATATATAATCCGTTTTTTCAGGATATTTTATCATGGCAAAATTTATTATATTTTCCCATATTTCAACAATAAATGCAATAATCCTGCGAAAAAAGTACAACAGCACTGTTTTTCTTGCGTTAGCTTCTTTTTAAATCCGCAATAAAATGCGAAAGCATACCGCGGATACGTTTAACACCGCGTTTTTGCAGACGGTAGATATGCCCCTGGCTGACGTGAATGCTGTCCGCCATATCGGCAGCGGTGCGGTCTTCAAGGTAAATACCCGTCAGCACCTGCTGCTCTTTTTCCGGCAGGCGGTGCAACGCCTGCGCCACGCGGTCGGTCAACATGCTTAACTCCGCTTCCTCAAAAGGCGTGCGTCCGGAAGAAGCCAGCACCTCTGCCCAGGCAACACCCGCAGCGTTGGTATCGTCCAGCGAAAAGTTTCTGCTCTCGTCCTGCTGCAAAAAGTCCAGCATTCTGCCGCGGATACGGTGCATGGCAAACACGCTGAAAGCCACGCCGCGTTTATAATCGTAGCGCTCTGCCGCTTCCAGCAGCCCCAGCATTCCCTCCTGCACCAGTTCCATTAACTGCGGCTCGGGCAGTTTAAACCCGGCCGCAATTTTAAACACCAGCGGCTGATAGGATGTCATTAACTTGTTATACGCCTCACGGTCGCCTCCGGCATAACGCTGCCACAGCGCCGTTTCTTCCTCGCGGGTAAGCAGCGGCGTTTTCTGCAGCTCTGCCAGATATTCCTTCAGCATGGGCATACCCTTCCTTAAAGTTTAGTCTGTTTATCTTAAAAATTACTTAAAATGTGACTTTGTATTCCACGCCGTACCATTCGTCCGTCGTGTCGTAATCCTTGTTGCGCTCGTAGTTGATACTCATATGGCGCGAGATATCATACGACGCAAAAATGCTCTGGCGTTCGCTGTCGTCGCTGACGGTATAGCCAACCAGCAAATGGTCCGTCAGGTACTTGCTGACGAGCAGGTTGTACTGGTCTTTCTCGTCCTCGGTCAACTCGCCGCTGTCCTGCACAAGGCTGTGCCCCGTGCCCGGAATAAATCATAAATTCATTCAGCCCCAGCGTCTGCTTGAAGATTTCTTCAACGTCGCCCAGCACCGTCATTTCCAGCCCGACCGTCATCAGGTTCTGGAAGTCATCCTGCGTTACGCCCTGGTCCGTGCCGGTTACTTCGCGCTGCAAAGTCAGCATCTTGATAATCTGGTCCTTAGTCAGTGACGGATCGCTGCGCAGTACCATGTTCATCTGCTCCAGCGGGCCTGTTACGCGCAGGAAAATGTCATAACGTCTGAACTGTGCTGTTGCGTCAAGGTTAACCGTCGGCAGAATGTCGCCCGGCACCGGCCACGCCACGGAAGCATTGTGGATTTCAAACGGCGTGCGCAGATAGGTAATGGTGCCCCTGTCTGCCTTCACGTTGCCGTCTATATTAGTATACACTGTACTGCCCGTTACATGCAATCCTCCGGACAGCCACAAATCATACAAATATTTGTTATACAGGTGGATTTTCGGTCCCAGCGTTACCTTAACATCCAACCCGTAATTGCTGCTGCCTTCGGAAAGTTCCGGTATCGTCGGCATGTTGACCAGCACATCGTCCAGCTGGATATCCGCCTGAATGAACGGGCGGTAACCAACGCCGCCAAGGCGGTTGCCCGCTTCCGTATTGGTACGCATAAAGTAGCGCTGCGGGCTGATGCCTGCCATGCCGTTGATGCGTCCGCTAAAGATTTCGGAAGCAAATTCCGCGTCCTTAAACGTGGTATTAATAACGTAGGTTTTATCTTCATCCGCACGCAGTGCGTAGTTGCCGGAAGCCGTTACCGTGCCCTTGCCCATCTGCATGGAAAATTCCCTGAGCGCGATTTCGTTGCCGGTAAACGCCACGTCCAGATTGATATTGTCAAAAATTGTATAAGCGTCGCGCAATTTCAGCGAGCCGCCGTGCATCAGCACTTCGCCGTAAACCAGCGGTTCTTCCAGCGTGCCGGACAGCGTTACCGAGCCGAGCGTTTCGCCCACGCCCCACTCAACCATCGGCGTTAAGAGGTGCAGGAGCCCAAGGCGCGCGTTATCAAGGTTAACCCTGATGTTCATCGCGGCTGCCGGGTTGCGGCGTGCCTCCTTGCTGCGCAGTAAATCAAGCGGCATATCGCCGGATGCTGTCAGCTTGTAAATGTCTTTATTAAGCTGTGCATGGTCCAGCTTCAAGGTGTCGTCAGCAAGGCTCATCTGCACCGTCAGGGCGTCAAAGCCGATGCCTTCCACAGAGCCGTCAAGAAGTTCCAGCCTTGCTGTGCCCTGCGGATTATCAAGGCTGCCCGTTAAATCAACGGCCATGTCAATTTTGCCGCCGACAGCCAGGTCGTAATCCAGCAGCGCCGGTACAATCGCCGGGTTGGCGTTATAAGCACGCGCTTTCAGGCTTAACGAATGGTCGCGCAGGTTAACCCAGCCGCCTGCCGTTAAGCTGCCAACTGCTGCTTCGGCCTCTGTGCCCTTGCTTTCTTCCGGCACGCTTTCCTTAAGTTCCAGCTCGTCAAAATTCAGCACGCCTTTTTGCAGACGCCCTTTAAAGCGCATGGAGTCGTAGCTTACGTCCTTCACCTTAATGTCGGACACGCGCATATCGGCAAATACTCCTTTATCTTTGCCGCCGATAACCAAGCGGCCGTCCGCCGTGCCGTCGATATCAAGGTCAACCTTCGCCATCTTCATGATGGAGCGCAGGTTGCCGTACATAAATTCAACGTCGCCGGTGATGTTTTCTTCAACGGCGTCCAGCGTCAATTCAGCGGCAAACATGCCGTCCGGCGATTGCTCAAACGATGCTTCCACATGGTTGTTGCGCTGCCCGTCCGCCGTCAGCGTGCCGAGGATGTTTTTCAGCTCCTCGCCGTTAATCAGCACGGAATCGCTGTTGATGCTGCCGTCAAAACGAGGCTGTACCAGCGTACCCGTCAGGCTGCCGTGCGCACTGACAAAGCCGTCCAGATCGACGGTTTCGTCCCTGATAGGCAGGGTGCTTAAATCCATATCGGTAATGTCTACCGTAAAATCAAGGTTCTGCGCCGCGTCCATCGTGCCGCTTAACGAAGCTTCCGTGGACAGCGCCTTAATATAGCCGTCAGTCAGGCGCACGCTGCCGTCCGGCGCATAATAATACGCCGCGCTGATGCGGTCTATCAAAAAGCCCTCTGCGCTGCCATCGGTCAGCATAACGCTGCCTTCAACCGAAGGCGCGGACAGCGGCCCCATAATGCTTATTTCGTTGTCTATATTGCCGGTCAGCTTAACGTCCGGCGCGGCAACTGCCACCAAAGGCTCGGCGCGTATGCCGCTGGTGCTTACGGTAAGCCCCAGCACCGGTTCTGCGCCGCCGATATCGACATAGCCGTTAACAAGGTTATAGCCCTGTTCCATCGTCAGCTTGTAATCGGTCAGGCTCACCACGCTGTCTGTCATTTCAATTTCGCCGTGCGCTTCGGGGAAAACCAACCCCATCAGGTGGATGTTCTTAACCTGCGTGTTGGCGTAAAAATCAACGCCGTTCAAATCGCCGTTAAAGCGGAAACCGGCCGTTGCCGTACCGCTGCCGTTCTGCCCTGCGGCGGCAAAAAAGCTGTCCAGCGGGAAGTCAACCATGCGCCCGCTGCCGCTGAAACTGCCGTCAAACGCAGCCTTGCCCGTCATGTTGAACGCGCCCTTATCACCGGCAAACGCCGCAAATTTTTCAATAATAACATCGCTGCCGCTGACTTCCGCCTCAAAATCAACGTCCGTCATCAGCAAATCGCGCCAGCCGAGGTGCTTCATATTGCCCGCCACAGTCAGCGCCGTTTCACCCTTCACGCCGGTCTGTCCGTTAATTGCCAAAAGGCCGTCCAGCGCAATGGTGTCCTGTGGGCGCTCCGGCAGCGCAAAATCCTTAATGCCGCTTGCGTTCAGCACGGCAAAAATTTCGCCGCTGTTGATATTATATTCGCCGTCAAGGCGCAGGTGCCCGTTAGCAATGTCAACACCCGCCTCATCAAGCATAACGCGGCTTTCCACCACCGTAAACGGCAGGCGCACGTCGGCCAGCTTCTCGCCGTTCAGCGCCAGCTCCTTCGCCGTCAGCTCGCCCTTGCCCTGTATGTTTTCCAAATCGGCAAAATCAATATCACAGTCCAGCACCGCCGTGTTCTCATCAACCGTCAGCGCCAGTCCTTCAACCAGCACGTCGCGGTCGGTAACTTCAAGCCCGCCTGCCAGCTTAACCGGCAGCGGCTCGCCGCCCAGCAGCGCTTCCGCGGATAACGCAATCTGTCCCTTTCCGCTCAATTTAGTGTTTTCGCCGTCGTTTTCCCAAATCAGGTTCAGTCCGTCAACTTCGCCGGCAAAATTTTGGATGGGCGCATAAGCCGCCGCAAAATCCGCAAACTCGGTCAAAGCAAACTTATCTGTTTTTAACGCCAGCTGCCCGTGCGCGTTGGTGTCAACCACACCGGCAATTTTCAATTCATCGCTGCCGTAGGTAACAGTGCCGTCAACGGCAAAATCCGGGTTGCCGCCGCCATCTACATCGGCGTTAACGCCAAAAGCCCAGCTGCCGTGCGGCGTTGCTACATGTACAGCACCGTCACGCACCGTCAAAAATCCGTAAAACGGTGTTTCCGAAGAATCCGACGGTTTCAAAAAGTCGCGCAGGTTCCACTCATCCTGCTCGTTCATTTCCAGATACAGCTGCGGTCCTGTCAGGCTGACCTCGCTTAAAGCGCGGGCAGGCGCAATAAACGCCTTCAGCGGTGAAATTCCGAATTTCGCCTCCGGAATTTCTGCAATGCGCGCGCCGTCAACACCGCTTACCTTAACGCCGTAAGCGGTAAACTCCAGCCTGCCGTTCCAGTCAAAACGCTCAACCGTTACAGTGCCGTTAATATAATTTTGCGACATGGTTTCCACCAGCTGCGGCACCTGTGCCAGATACTGCGGCGCGATAAATTTTACCGCCCACGCATACAGCGCTGCCGTCGCCAGCAAAACCAGCAAAAATATTTTGACAAGTCTATTCATAATCTGCCCCCGCAGAAAAAATTATACTTAACTTTTTATTTATTCTACGTTAAAAATAATCTTCCTGCCGTTTTTAAACAGAAAAAGCACTGCACCTTAAATTTTACAAGATGCAATGCTTTTCAATGTTGTTTAATTTTTATTCTGCTGCCTGTTCCTGCGCAGTTTCAGCATTTGCTTCCGCCGCGGGCTGTTCGCTTGCAGCTTCGTTAGTTTCTGCCGTAGCCGTTTCATTTTCTGCTGCTGCTTCTGCGTCAGCCGTTACGGCAGTATCTTCAACCGGTTCGGCAAAGGTGCGCGGTTCCGGCACGGGCACGCCCACACCCATGGAAGTGTTGAGCGCTGCTTTAGAGGTATTGTAATCATACAATGCCTTTACATAGTTGGTTTTGGCTTCCGTCAGGGCAACCTGTGCGTCCATAACGTCGATGTTGGTGCCAACGCCGGCCTGATAGCGTACCACTGCGATATGGTAATCTTCTTCAGCCTGTGCTACGGCAACCTGCGTGGTGCTGATGCGTTTTTCAGCCTCGCGCATGCCAAGGTAATCGGTGCGCACTTCCAGTTCAACGGCATCCTTAACCTGACGCTGGGTTTCTTTGGCTTTGGCCAGATTTTCCTGTGCCGCATGGATTTTCGACCAAGTTACGCCGCTGTCAAAAATGTTCATGCTGGCAGTAATACCAACAGACCATTCTTCATTATCATCGCCAGGCCAGTTGTCACTTGCCCAGTTGTTACCAGCATTAGCGCTGATTTTAGGCATGTGGCCGCTGCGGGCTACAACCAAAGCCGCTTCTGCTGCGTCAACGCCGTACTCCGCCTGTTTAAGTTCCGGGCGGTGTTCTTCACTGTAAGCAAGGCAGTAAGCCATGTCGTTATCATAAGGTACATACTGCAAAGTGTCCTTTAAAACAAGGGTCGTGCTCAGCGGCGTGCCGATGATGTTGTTCAAAGTTGCTTCGGCAACATCATAGCCGTTTTCCGCACTGATGAGGTCCTGTTTGGCGTTGGCAAGTTCTACTTCACTGCGCAGTACATCCGCACGGGCAACAATGCCGACGTTGTACTGGGCAATTACGTTATCCAGATGTGCCTGCAAACGGTCAACTGATTCCTGGCACAAAGTTTTCATGTTGCCTGCGTCCAGCATGGTAAAGTAACCGTTGGTAGCGGTTTCTTTCATTTCAATGTAAGCCTGCTCCTCAGCGGAAAGCATGCTGCGGTAATTGGCTTTGGCCTGGCCAATCTGGCCCTGCAATTCACCGCCGGTAAAAATTGGTAAGCTGGCAGATATACCATTGCTGTGGTTATTGCCAATGTTTTTACCGTACAACACTCTACCAGCTGCATCAGTAAACACACGATTATCAGCATAGCCACCGCGACCTGATTGATGATTAATGCTGATGCTGATGCCGCGTGCGCTCTTGGCAGCACTGTAATCAGCCTTGGCTGCTTTTCTGTTATATTCAGCAATCTTTACATTCGGGTTGGTTAAAAGCGCCCTCTGAATGGTTTCGTCCAAATCCAGCTCCAGAGTAGCGGCAAAGACGGACTGGGAACACAGCACGGTCAACGCCGCCGTCAGCGCCAGCACGTTTTTGGCTTTTTTATAACTGAACATTTTGTTTACCTCCAATCATTGACTGATTAGTCAGTGCTTAAATTTTATATTTTTTATTTGCAAAAGTCAACTGCTTTTTCAAAAGTTAACAAATTTTTAAAAATAAGTGCGCACACCAACATAGGTATTGCTCTTGTTGCCGTGGCGCAAATCGGTCTGCTCGCCCAGCAGCGAAAAGTTGTCGGTCAGCTTCAGTTCGCCGCCCAGCTTTACTTTGGCGTCGTCAAAATCATACACCTGCGTGTACAGGCGGAAGCGGTCGGCAAAATCGTAGCCAAGCCCCACGCCAAACTCGCCCTGCATGGCACCCATGCTTACATCGGCGGCGCCCAGTTCCTTGCCGAACTGCAAATCCAGTTTGTTGCTGTCGCCAAGGTCATAGCCGCCCAGGTAAAAAAAAGTGTCTTCCTGCGGGCGCAGGGTTACGCCCAAGTTGCTGCGCCAGTCGCCGCCCTCCGCGCTGTGCGTAACGTCGGCGCTTATTTCAGCCGTTTCCAGCACGCCCAGCATACGGTTGGCCTTTTCGCTGGCCTCGCGCGCGTTATGCAGCGTTGCCTTTAAATCTTCCTCTGTCTGCGGGTCGCTGGCAACATTTTCCAGCAGCTTGCTCGCTTCTTCAATGCGGGCGCTGGTTTTGGCCATGTTCTCAACTATCTCGGCAAAATTCTGCCCGGCATGCCCTTCGTTGACCTCGGCAATGATGTTTTCCATGCTGCTGGCCGTTTCGTTCATGCGCGCGCTCATTTCGCTCAGCTGCTTAACCATTACGTTAATTTGCTGCTGGTTGTCCACCGCCACGTCCGCCATTACTTTAGTAAAGGCGTTCATGTTGGCGCTGATGTCCTTCATGTTCAAAAAGCCTTCACGCAGCGATTGCTGCACTTCCGGGTCGCCGAACACATTATCCAGCGCGTCGGCGATGTTCTCCACCTTTTTCAGCACTTCGCCCGAGGCGCTCATAAAGGTGTCAAAGCCGCCGCCCGGCGTGCCTTTCACCCTGTCGCCCTCCTCTAAAAAGGCGCTTACCGAACGCGGAGGCGGCTGGATATCGACGAACTTCTCGCCCAGAATGCCGTCCGCACCGATGGTGAAGGTTGCTTCCTGCGGAATCTGCACGTTGTCGTTGATTTCGGCAACAACCTCAATGCCGCTGTCGCTGACCGTCAGCCCTTTAACCGTGCCGACCTGCACGCCTGCGTAGCGCACCATGTTGCCTGCCATCAAACCGCCAACCTGCGGATAATCTATTGTAATGTTGTATTTGTCGCTGCCAAAACTGAACGTGCCCAAAAAGGTTATCATCGCCGCCAAAATCGCAGCGCCGCCCAGTGTTACCGCGCCTACTTTAACTTCGCTGGAACTCATTCTATCACCTGCTCTTTAATCTCGCGCCCTTCGATAAAGGCTTTTACAATCGGGTTTGTGCTTTGCTGCATTTCCTCCGCCGTGCCGATGGCGACGATGCGCCCCTTGTACAACATGGCAACGCGGTCTGCAGCGTAAAACGCCGACTGCATGTCGTGCGTTACCAGAACGGAAGTAACGTGCAGCTGCTGCTGCGTCTTTTTTATCAGACGGCTGATGTTGTGGCTCATAATCGGGTCAAGCCCCGCCGTCGGTTCATCGTACAAAACAATCTCGGGGCTGACGGCAATGGCACGCGCAAGCCCCACGCGCTTTTTCATGCCGCCGCTGAGCTCCGCCGGATATAAATCCTGCGTGTCCGGCAGGCCTACCATTTCCAGCATCTGCGCCACAATCTGCCGTATTTCTTCTTCGCCCTTATCCGTGTGCTGGCGCAGGCCAAAGGCTACGTTTTCGCCCACGGTTAAAAAGTCGAACAGCGCCGAATACTGAAAAACCATGCCCATCTTCATGCGCAGGCGGTTCCAGCCGTCCTCGTCAAGCTCCGACACGTCCTCGCCCTGAATGTAAATCTTGCCGCCGTTTGGTTCTAAGAGACCAATCATCGAGCGCAGCACCGTGCTTTTGCCCGTACCCGAAGGCCCGAGTATCGCCAGCGTTTCGCCGCGGTAAACATCAAGGTCGATGTCATCAAGCACCGTATGCGTGCCGAAGGTAATATTCAATTGGCGCAAACTTATTACCGCTTCTGCCATTACTGAACCTCATACATAAAGCACTGCCGACAAAAAATAGTTGGCAATAAAAATCAAAATTATCGAAAGCACTACGGATTCCGTTGTCGCAAGGCCTACGCCTTCAGCGCCCTGCTTTGCGCCAAGCCCCTTATGGCTGGCCACAATGGCGATAATGCCGCCGAAAACCATGCTTTTTATCATGCCGCCGGTAACGTCAAAAATATCGGCAAACACTTTAATGGAATTGATATAGGTAAAATTGCTGATGCCTGCGTAATAATGCGCAACCACCCAGCCGCCGACATTGCCGATGCCGTTGGCAAACACAATCAGTACGGGCATCATCAGCACCGCCGCTAAAAAGCGCGGCACCACAAGGTAGGTTATCGGGTTTGTCGCCATAACCTTCAAAGCATCAATCTGTTCCGTAACCTTCATCGTGCCAAGCTCCGCCGCAATGGCAGCGCCTATGCGCCCGGCCACAACAACGCCCGTCAGCACCGGCACCAGCTCGCGCCCCAGCGCGATGGCAACAATACCGCCGACGGATGAAGCAGCGCCGAAACGCACAAATTCCGTCGCCGTCTGCAAGGCAAAAACCATGCCGGTAAACAGAATCGTCATCAGAACAATGGGCAGAGAATCCGCGCCGAGCCGCGCCATCTGCCGCACCGTTTCGCGGGCATTGGCATATTTCAGGCGCGCCGCCGTATCCAGAAACAGCTGCATAATACGCCCGGTATTTTCACACGCGGTAATGGTATATCTGCCCACCGCGGCACAAATATCTTTCAGCATCGGCCTCGTCCTTTCCCCAAAATTTTTAAGCTATTGTTATATAATTCAACATAAAGCAAAGATTCCCTGCTTATGGGAATCACTGCTTTTTAACGATTTTGTAAAATCTCTTTGTAAAATTTTAGTCAATAACGTCAACCATAATATCAGCCGTGCCGTCCACGATAAAGTTCATCGTGGTTTTCTGCTTGGCGGGCGTGCCCTGCAAAGCTGCCGCAAAACCTGCGTCCTGCTGCTGCACCATCATGTCCGGGTCGGGCAGCGCGGCGATATCGACGATGATTTCATTATTCTGGTCCGCGTTGTTGATATCGGCAATAAAATCTTTTAAGGTACGGCGCTGCGGCTGTTTGGCAGCCGGTATGCCTTCCTCCTGCTGGCGTTTCATCATTTCCTGCATCCACGCCAGGCTGCTGCCGCCGCGTACGTTAAGCGCCAGTTTGCCCGCGCGCTGCTGTTTGGGCACGGTAAACTGCACCGTTTTGGTAATTTTCGCCGCGCGGTAGGGCTGCAATTCCACGTCGATGTTCAGCACCTCACCGGCGCGTACCTCCAGCTTCTGCGGGTGTGCGGCAACAATTTCCGCCACCTCCGGCTCCGTGCCGACGGCGACATTCGCCTCAATATTATAAATGTCAATCTTTTCAAATTTATTCTGCGCCAGCAAAGTTGCCGCCTGCACCAGCTCCTGGCTGATCATTTTCAAAATGCCGGTATCGGCGTAATACATATTCTCGCGCTTAATCAAAATCTGTTCGCCGCCTGCGCTGCGCCCGTCGATACGGAAGTCAAAGCGCGCCGTGCCGCCGCCTTCCCTGTCCGCCACGCGCGTAACGGTGTTATAGGTAACGGCGTCAACCATCGCAGGCAAAAGCGCATCGTCGTCAATCAGTTCCGTGCGCGCGCTGCCGTTAACGCCGCGGCTGGTGTCCGTCACCGCAACGTACATGGGTATCACCTTCGGCTGCGCGCCGATTTTGGCGGCAATGCCCGCACTGCGGTCCTGCGTAACCGTGCCGATGGTTTCGCCAAGGTTGCCGACCTTATACGCGCTCTGCAAATTGGGCAGCGAGGTTAAAATCCACACCCTGTCCAAAAAGTAATTGCTGTCGCCGCGCTGCATAAACGGGTGTCCAAACGCCAGCAGGCTGCCGTCATCACCCATCCACGTTATTGTGCCCAGCGCCCCCAGGCGGATATCGCCGCGAATCAGCGAAACGCCTATTGCACTGCCCGGTTCCAGCGGTTTTGTCGATGTAAAATCACCGCTGCCGCCTGCGCCGGTTGCTTCCAAGCCCAGCGGAGCAAGTTTTTCATTTAAGTAATCCAGCCCTTTGCCGGTAAAGCCGCCCGCCATCAGCACCGTGCTTTTGGGGATGAACTCCGACGGGCGCGGGCTTGCCTCGTTCAATAAATCCAGCATCTGCCCGATAGGCGTTAAAAAGCAGTAATGCGGGTCGTTAAATTCCTTGCCGAAGGCAACGGCGCCGACCAGACGCCCGTTAATATACACCGGGCTGCCGCTCATGCCCTGCGCCACGCCGCCGCTTTTTTCAATCAAATCGCCGCTTGTGCGCACAAGGATGCTGTAACCCGTTGCCTCACTGCCGGTAACACCGATAACTTCCACGTCAAAATTTTCAACCGTTTCACCGCTGATAACAGTCTTGCCGGTACCGTGCATGCCGGGGCGCACGTCCTCTACCGGCATCAGCGGCACGTTGGCGGCGCACACTAAAGGCAGGCTTATTAAAAGCAGAATATTAAAAATAAAAGTAAGCAGTAATTTTTTCGTTTTCATAAAACCCTCATCAATAACGCAAAACCGGCATGGGCAAACGCCGCACGCCGGTTTAATCTTTTTTAAGCAAATCAGCCGCACGCAGCCGTGGCATGCATGGCTATATTATACTATTTAAAAATTTTTCTGGCAAGCGTCAGCCCTTGGTGGGGAACACGCCCAAACCAACGCTGACCGCCCTTTCCCTGCCGTCGGAAGGGTTATTTAAAATTTTGCCGTCCAGCACCATCTCGCTGCTGCCGCCGCCGTCAAAGTTCAGCGCCTGCACCGCGCCCAGCTTCACCATGTAATCGGCAAGCTCCTGTAAGCTCATGCCCGCACTGCTGCGGCTGCGCCCGTCAACAACAAGCAAAATTACGGTGCCGTCCTTTTTAACGCCAATCGCCGTACGCGGCGCACGCCCGCGCGCAATGTCGCCGGCAATATTTTCTTCCGCGCTGCGCACGTCAGCCTTGCCGTTTGTTACCAGCGAAGGCCCTGCACCAAGCACCAGCTCTGCCTCGTCTGCCTTTTCGCTGCCCAGCGTTTCACGCAGGCGCACACGGTCGCCAACCTGCACGCGCTCCAAAATTTTTGCTGCATCGCCGTGGGCGGATAAAACAACGCTGTCCTTGTCGATTTTCATGTTGCCGTTTTTGCTTACTTCCGTCACTTCGCCGTTATTGGCGATGCGGACTTCGCAGCCCCACTGGTTGGTTTTGGTAGAAGGTCCGTAGTAATGCGTGTACAACACAACGTCGCCAGCAATGCGCGCACGGTTAATGCCCTTGATGTTGATGAACGTACCGAGTTTGGGGAAAAAGGCGCGCCCTTCGTACGCCAAATCCTGCATAATTTGCGGTTTGCCGCCCGCAACAACAAAAGCGCTGCGCGGCTGGCTTTCCATACCCAGCCATTCGCCGTCCAGCTTCAAGTTGCCGATAATCCAGCCGTCGCCGTCAAAATACGAAGCGTTAACGGCTGCACGCGCGCCCACTGCCTTGCTGGCTTTCAGCAAAGTGCCGCGCCCGTTTTTATTTACCGCGCCGCTGAACGGTTTTAAGGTGTAGCGGTTCTTCGGGGCAATCTCTAAAATATTTACCTCTACCGGCAGGCCGTTCATGTCCTCGCGGCGGTAAATATGCGTCAGCCCTTTGCCCATATCGTTTTTGGTGCTTTCCACGCGGATGCGGAAAATATCCAGCACCAGACGGTCGGGGTTCTTCAGCACCAGCACCTTGTGCTGCGCTTCGCTGTTCAAATCAATAACAAGACGCGTTTTATCGCCCTTTTCCTGCAAGCGTGCTTTTTTGATAATCGGGTCCTTTACTTTGGAAACGATATCGTCCTCAAGCTCCGCGTCCAGTTCCAGCACCAGCTGCTTTTTGGTGTTTTTAATTTCCTTGTATTCAATTTTGCCGTCCGCATCGACAACAAAACGGATTCTGCTCGGCCCGCTGCTGAAACGGAAGTCCTGCACCTCCGCCGCCATCGCCGCCAGCGGCACAGCAACAACCAACAGCGCAGCCGCCGCCAGCCTGCCTAAAAATTTCAACATCTTCTTACCTCCGTGCAAAAAACAATACACAGCCCGCAGGCTGTGTATCAAAAGTTAATCTTCAATCAGTCGTTGCCGATAACCGCACCCGGGCGCAGATTGTTCAGCTCGCTCAGTGCTTTGCCGGTGCCCAGCGCCACGCAGTCCAGCGGGTTTTCCGCAACCGTGGTTTTAATGCCGGTTTCGTCGGTCAAAAGCTGTGCCAGTCCGTCCAGCATTGCACCGCCGCCGGTCAGCACCATGCCCTTGTCCACAATGTCTGCCGAAAGTTCCGGCGGGCATTTTTCCAATACGCCGCGGATGGTGGCAATCATGCTGTAAACAGGCTCGCGCAAAGCAGCGCGCGCATCTGCGGAAGTTACTTTAATGGTAGTCGGCATGCCGGTTACCAGGTCGCGGCCGCGCACTTCAATAGCGTCGCTGCGCCCTTCGGAATGTACCGTTGCCACTTTAATTTTAATTTCTTCCGCCGTCGGCTCGCCAATCAGCACGTTATGCACTTTTTTAACGTAACGCACAATCGCGTCGTCAAAAGCATCGCCGCCAATGCGGATAGAAGAATCGACAACCACGCCGCCCATGCTCAAAATGGCAATGTCAGTCGTACCGCCGCCGATATCAATAACCATGCTGCCGCTCGGTACGCTGATGTCAAGACCTGCGCCCAGCGCCGCAGCCAGCGGTTCTTCGATAAGATAGGTTTTGGACGCGCCTGCGTTCATGGCTGCTTCCAGCACGGCACGTTTTTCAACGGAAGTAATGCCGGTCGGGATGCTGACCATAATGCGCGGCTTGCTGAAAAAGCTTTTGCCTGCCACGCGCGCCACTACAAACTCCAGCATTTTCTGCGTAACGGTATAGTTGGCAATTACGCCCTCTTTTAACGGGCGGATTACGGAAATATTGCCCGGAACCTTGCCAATCATGTCGCGCGCTTCGTTGCCGACAGCCAGAATTTTATTTTTGCTTTTGTTAATTGCCACTACGGAAGGCTCGTCAAACACGATGCCCTTGCCTTTGATGTACACCAGAATGTTGGCGGTACCAAGGTCGATGCCTATATCAACACTGTTAAAAAACATTTCTTCACCTACTTTTAATCTTTCGTGCCGACGCGCTCAATATCCGCGCCCAAATTTCTCAGCTTGGCCACAATCTCCTCGTAGCCGCGGTCAATGTGGTAAATATCGCAAATTTCGGTTGCGCCCTCCGCTACCAGCCCGGCTAAAATCATCGCCGCACCGGCACGCAGGTCGGTTGCCCTTACGGTGCAGCCGGTTAAATGCGCAGGCCCGGTAATAACGGCGCTGCGTCCGTCGGTGGTAATGTCCGCGCCCATGCGGTTCAGCTCAACAACGTGCATAAAACGGTTTTCAAAAACAGTTTCGGTTACTTTGCTGCGCCCTTCGGCGATAGCAAGCATGGCCATCATCTGCGCCTGCATATCGGTCGGGAAGCCCGGATACGGCAGCGTTTTAATATCGACAGCCTTCAATTTGCCGTCGGAAGCGACATGGATGCGGTCGATATCTTCTTCAACCAGCGCGCCCGCTTCACGCAGCTTGGCAATCAGCGGTTTCTGGTGTTCCGGCAGTACGTTTTCGATAATCACATCGCCGCCCGTCATTGCTGCGGCAATCATATAAGTGCCCGCCTCAATGCGGTCCGGAATAACGGAATGCTGTACGCCGTGCAGTTCGCTGACGCCTTCGATAGTAATAATATTGGTGCCTGCCCCGCGCACACGCGCGCCCATCTGGTTCAGATAGTTGGCAAGGTCAACAATTTCCGGTTCTTCGGCGGGGTTTTCCAGCACCGTCGTGCCTTTGGCCATAGCAGCCGCCATCATAATGTTTTCCGTAGCGCCCACGCTCGGAAAATCAAGGTAAATGTTAGCGCCCACCATGCCGTCCGGCGCGGAAGCTTCAATATAACCATGCCCCTGCTCGATTTTAACGCCCAGCGCTTCAAAACCCTTCAGGTGCAAATCAATCGGGCGCGTGCCGATTGCGCAGCCGCCCGGCTGGGAAATACGCGCATAACCCTTGCGCGCCAGCAGCGGTCCCATTACAAGGAACGAAGCACGCATGGAACGCACCAGTTCATACGGCGCTTCACACGAAGTAATTTCCGTGCTGTCAACCTTCAGCGCATTCGGTTCGGAAGCGTCAACCTTAATGCCGAGGCATTCCAAAACGGCGCAAATCGTGCGCACATCCTCCAAAGCAGGTATTTCATCCAGCCTGCTGGGCGACGTGCCCAAAATAGAAGCAGCTATAATCGGCAGCACAGCGTTTTTGGCGCCGCTGGTCTTAACCCTGCCGACAAGGCGGTTGCCGCCTTTAACTATCAATCTTTCCAACTGCAAACTCTCCTGTTCTTAACCATTCTATAAAAAGGCAGACTTCTAAAAATAAATATTTTCTGTGATAGTTTATCACTTTTTTTGCATATTGGCAATAAAAAAACACTTACCGTTTTTAATAAACGGTAAGTGTTTAAATGTGCTTACTAAAATTACAGAATCAGATGCCGCGGCTCTGTACTTTCAAACGCTCGGCAAGGATATTGTAATTGGTTTCCTTTTCCATAATTTCTTTTTTGATTTCAGCAATAATATCGGGGTCTTCTTCGGTTTTCAGGCGCTCGCGCAGTTCCTGCACAGCCTGCCTCAATTCAAACATTTTATTTCCGGAAACGGTATTGAATACGTCAGCCATGAAAATCAACTCCCATCATTCTTTGTATTTTTATTATACCAAAATATGATAGCATAAGCAAAGTTTTATTTTCGCCGCCGCGTATAAAATTTAAATAAAATTTCACAAATTACGCAGTAAGCCTTTTCTTTTTATATTAAACCCTCCGCTTACGCGGATATACAAAAAGCGGATGGCATAAGCCATCCGCTTTTAAAGCTTTCCGTATTAAACTTATTAAGGTTAAGATTAGAAAGTGAAGTACAGTTCGGAGAAGATGGTTTCAGCGTCAATGCCGCCTTCTTTGGATTCGAAGTCATAGTAGTTAACTACGCCAACGATGTTTTTAGCAAATGCATAGCTTGCACCAACATTCCAGCCTTTGTAACCAGTTCTGAATACATCACTGCCAACTTCAAAAACATCATTTTTATCCCAAGTACCAGCTACGAAACCATCAGTGGTCGGGCTGAGGTAAGCGTTAGCGGACTGGTCGAAGTAGCCAACATGCAGGCCATAGGAACCCGGTTCATCAGCGGAAGCGCCTTTCCAGGCGAGGTCTGCATACCAGCCGTCTTTATCGGTGTCAAAATAATCTTTATCGCCGCGCATATATTCAGCAGCAAGAGTAAAGTCCGGAGCAAAGTTGTAGCTTACGCCTACGTTCCAGATTTCTTTATCAAGAACATCGCCTGCTGCTGCATAAGGAGCACCAACAGAAGAATCAGTTTTAAAATAAGCAGCATAAGCATCAACTGCACCCATGTCAGCAGTTACACCTGCAACATAGAGACGGTCTTCGGAATCCAGCAAATAATCAACATTATCGTTATTATGGCTTGCGCCTTTAGCTGCCAAACCGAATACTTTTACTTTGTCGCCGTAGGAAACTTTAACGCCGTCAAGATAGGAATCAAGTACGTTACCGGTGAAGGTTACTTCATCCCAGCGGCCTGCGGTTACGTCCAAGCCACCAACACGGCCTTCAACATAAGCACGGTTCAGTTTAACATCATCATCGCCGGATTCATTGCTGATGTCCTGAGTGTTCTGGAACATGCCGGTGTAAGTCCAATCTTCGTTAATCTGGCCGGTTACCCACAGACGGGAACGCAGAGCAGCGGAGTCGCCGTCAACGTCGCCGCTGAGGTCTTTGTAAGATGCACGGAACTGACCGGTGATTTTTACGTTGTCAGCTTTTTTCTCGAGGTTAGCAACGCGAACGCCGAGGCTGTCGAGTTCGTCAGCAAATTCTGCTGCCAGTTTGTCTACGTTAGCGCCTTTAGCCATAGCTTTAGCAACAATCTGAGCCATTTCATAACGGGTCATCAGTTTGTCGCCGCCGTAGGTGCCGTCGGGATAACCGTCAACAACGCCTGCTGCAGCCAGTTTGTTTACAGCGTCATAAGCCCAATGACCAGCCGGTACATCGGAGAAGGGGTTTGCGGCATAAGCGCTGGCAGTTACGCCAAGAGCCATAGCCATAGCGAGAACTAAAGATTTTTTCATTTTTCATTCCTCCAGGGAAAATAATTTTTTTACCCCCTGTCGAATCTTCAGAGCAAGCAAACCTTTGCTGTTTGTTTATGCGCGAGTTGCCGTGTTTCCTCTGCACGCCGAAACCATAATCGGTATACTTATTCCACCAATCTTTCAGGAGATGTGTACACTTTACCACAATTTCACAATGCCGTCAATAATTTTTTACATAAAAACGTGAATTTTTATGAATTTCAGGTGCATACAAAAACAGACAGCGTATCAAACGCTGCCTGTTTGTAAACATATTTACATTATTTTGTAAAAGCATCCGTCAAAGGCGGGATGATTTGTTTTTTGCGGCTCAGCACGCCCGGCAGGTAATAATGCCCCTGTGTTTCCGGTTTGCCGAAGGCTTCGGTAACTTTAGCCTGATTTACACCGGCAACCAGAAGGTCGGTTGCTTCGGAAAGGATATCCGTTACCATCAGGAAGGAAAGGTCAAAGCCTTCCGCTTCGCGCATTGCTTCCAGTGCGGTCAGCAGTTCCGGCGCTTTATCCAGCCCCTGCTGGCGGCCCATGATGTTAATCTGCGCAACGCTTGCTTTAACGTCGCCGAAGTCAAATTCCTTCAGGTCTGTGCGTACCAGTTCGTCCGCGGTTAAGCGCGCGATAACGGAGCCCTGTTTCAGTTCTTCCATAGCGTAGGTTTCAAGGTCTTCCAGCCATGCCATTTTTTGCAGTTTGGCAGCGGCGTCCTTATCCATCTGCGTGGTGGTCGGGCTGCGGAAATACAGCGTATCGCTGATAATTGCGGAAAGCAGAAGCCCTGCAATTTCGCGCGGCAGCTGTACGTTGTGCAGTTCTGCCATGTTGGTAATAATCGTCGCCGTGCAGCCTACGGGTTCCTCGCGGATGTAGATAGGCGCGGCGGTACTCATGCCGCCAAGGCGGTGATGGTCGATAATCTCGATAATTTCAGCTTCTTCGCTGCCTTCAACGGCCTGGGTGCGCTCGTTGTGGTCAACAAGGATGAGCTGGGTTTTGGCAGGTTTCAGCAGGCGAACCTTGTCAATCATGCCGATGTAGCGGCCGCCTTCCACTACCGGATAGGAGCGGAAGTTGGTATCGAGCATGGCGTTTTTAACGTCGTCCAGCAGTTCGTTATTGTTAAAGGCAACAACGCTGGAGCTCATAATGTCTTTTACCGGTGCGTCCAGAAGCTGGCTGTAATCAACGGCACCGGTTTCGTTTTCCTGCGCGCACAGCTCTTTATAGAAGCATTTGGCAAGGTCGGTTACGGTAACAACGCCTTCAATATTATCCGGCGTGCCGACCGGCATGCAGCGCACACCGTAATCGGTAAACAAATGGCTTACCTCGCGCAGTTTGGTTTCAGCGTTCAGCATGGGCACGGCAATCAGTTCAACATCTTTCAGACGGGGGTACATATCCTCCAAAAGCACGGGTTCTTCCACGCCAAAATAGTTCAATACATACTGGGTTTCGGGGTTCAGCGCACCTGCGCGCGCCGCTACGGCGTTAACGCCAAGCTGCCTTTTAAGCCACGCATAGGCAATGGCGGAGCAGACGGAGTCCGTATCCGGGTTGCGGTGGCCGATGACATATACTGGTTTATCCACGTTCAGCACTTCCTTTTTACAGGCAGACATGGCTGCCGTAATAATTTATTTAGTCTTATTATTATACCATAATTTAAAAGCTGCAAACAAGCACAAATGCGCTTATTTGCCTTTGCTGCCTTCTCTTAAAACGGGCATTACGGAGTTGTAGCCGTCGGCACCGTAAACAAGGCAGCGCTTTACGCGCGATATCGTCGCCGTGCTGGCGCCGGTTTTTTCCACAATCTCCTCGTAGATTTCGCCCTCGTCCAAAAGACGCGCCACTTCAAGGCGCTGCGCCATCGCTTTCAGTTCGGTAATTGTACAGATATCTTCAAAAAAATCAGAACACTGCTGTTCATCCTTTAAACTTAAAACAGCCCTAAACAGCTGCGTGGTAAGTCTGTCCCTTGTCTTTGCCGGCATGGCTGTCCTCCTTATAAAACGTCCGTTGTAATTTTATTTTGGATACAATCGTCCTTTTTAACTTTAATACTTTATTCAACAAAAAGTCAAGTAATTTTAACGCTTTTTTGCAAAAATTTTATTGACATATTTGTAAACAACGTGTATGATTGATACATCAACTTCATACAAACATTCATCAAGAGTAGCCGAGGGACTGGCCCTATGACGCTACGGCAACCATCCACAGCGAAACGGTGCCAAATCCAACGGAAACATCCGGCAGATGAAAGATGCAGTTAAAAACTTGTACCCTTCACCTGTACGTGAAGGGTTTTTTAGTATACGAAGCAAAGAAAGAGGAACCTGTATGATTGAATTACGCAATGTAGAAAAAACTTACCACACCGCCTCGGGCGATATCCACGCCTTAAAGCGGACGAGCCTAACGATTGAGCAGGGCGAAATTTTCGGCATCATCGGCCTTTCCGGCGCCGGTAAATCGACTTTAATCCGCTGCATCAACATGCTGGAGCAGCCCACTGCCGGTCAGGTTTTTGTTGACGGCGAGGAGCTGACCGCCATGACGGAAACCCAGCTGCGCAAGGCACGCCAGAACATCGGCATGATTTTCCAGCATTTTAATCTGCTGGCCAGCCGCACCGTTTATGACAACATCGCCTTCCCGCTGGAAATTCAAGGCTTATCTAAAGACGAAATCAGAAAACGCGTAGAACCGCTTTTAGACTTGGTACAGCTGCGTGAACGCGCCGACCATTACCCCAGCCAGCTTTCCGGCGGGCAAAAGCAGCGTGTCGGCATCGCCCGCGCGCTTGCCAGCAACCCGAAGGTGCTGCTGTGCGACGAAGCTACCAGCGCTCTTGACCCGCAGACCACAAAATCCATTTTGAACCTGCTGCGCGACATCAACCAGCGTTTAAACCTTACCATAGTAATGATTACGCACCAGATGGAAGTTGTTAAGGAAATCTGCGACCGCGTGGCCGTTATTGAAGAAGGCAGCATTATTGAGGAAGGCAACATGGTTGAAGTCTTCACCAATCCGCAGAGCCCCACGACGAAGGACTTTGTAAAAAGCGTCAACAAACTGGAGCTGCCGGAAGCCTTTAAGGATACGCCCGTGCAGGATAAATATTTTGAAGGCAGCAGCATGGTGGTGCGCCTTTCCTTCTTCGGCGGCAACGCCGATAAACCGGTTGTATCCGGCATGATCCGCGAGTGCGGCGTCGACGCCAACATCCTCTCCGGCAATCTGGACCAGTTGAAGGACCGCATTTACGGCAATCTGTTAATCGTTATCGAAGGCAGCGGAGACGCGCTGGAAAACGCGGAAGCATATCTGCGTGCGCAGAACCTGCAAGTGGAGGTGCTTGGTTATGTCAAATGAAATGATTGAACTTTTAATAAAATCCTTTTGGGAAACAAGCTATATGGTTGTAGCCTCCACGCTTCTGGCCAGCCTTATCGGCATCCCGCTGGGGATTATTTTGACGGTTACGCGCGCCAACCACATTCTGCCGAACGCAGCCGTTAATTCCGTGCTGGGCGTTATCGTCAACGCAACCCGTTCCACCCCGTTTATTATTTTAATGGTAGCCATTATCCCGCTGACGCGCGTGCTGGTTGGTTCTTCCATCGGCACTACGGCGGCGATTGTGCCGCTGACGATTTCCGCAGCGCCGTTCATTGCCCGCGTTATTGAATCTTCGCTGCTGGAAATTGACCACGGCGTTATCGAAGCGGCGCAGAGCATGGGTGCAAGCCCGCTGCAAATCATTTACAAAGTGCTGCTGCCGGAAGCGCTGCACTCCATCGTACTGGGCATTACGCTGGCGGTTATCGCGCTTATCGGTTATTCCGCCATGGCGGGCGTTTTAGGCGGCGGCGGCCTTGGCGACTTAGCCATCCGCTACGGTTATCAGCGCTTCCAGCCGGATGTTATGATTGTTACCGTTGTTATTTTGATTGCTATGGTGCAGATTATTCAGTACCTTGGCGATACGCTCAGCAAAAAGCTGAACAAAAATAAATTATAATTTGTTGTTTTGATGAGGAGGTAAAAACTATGACCAGATTAAAAAGAATTTTAGCGGCTTTTGCCATCGGCACTTTAGCGCTGGGCGTTTTTGGCTGCGGCGGCGATGAAAAACAGGCACCCGCTGCCGGTGAACCGGTAAGGGTTGGCGTAACCGCAGGCCCGCACGCCGAAATTATGGACGAGGTTAAACGCCTTGCCGCCAAAGAAGGGCTGAATGTTGAAGTTGTGGAGTTCAACGATTTTGTAACCCCCAACATCGCGCTGTACCAGGGCGAAATTTTTGCCAACTGCATGCAGCACAAACCCTATCTTGACGCTACTTTAGAGAAAGAACCCAAATTTGATTTGGTCGAAGTTTTTAAAACCGTAAACTTCCCGATGGCTGTTTACAGCGATAAAATCAAAAAAGGCGAAGCTATCCCCGACGGCGCTACCATCGGCATCCCGAACGACCCCTCCAACGGCGGCAGGGCGCTTTTGCTGCTGGCTGAACAGAAGCTGATTGAAGTTAAGGACATTACCGATGTTACCACTTCCGTGGCAGATATTACCGGCAACCCGCACGGCTACAAATTCCTTGAGCTGGACGCTGCCACCATCCCCCGCAGCCTGCCGGACGTAACCGTAGCCGTTATTAACGCCAACTATGCGCTGCCCGCAGGGCTGAACCCCGTTAAGGACAGCCTGATGGTTGAAGGCGCGGCTTCCCCGTACATCAACATTTTTGTTACCAAAAAAGAGCACGCCGCTGACCCGCGCATTAAACAGCTGCAAAAAATCTACCAGTCCGATGATGTGCAGAAATTTATCGACGAACACTTTAAAGGAGCCGTTACCATCGGCTGGAAATAAAAATTATAACGCTGAAGCGTCCGCAAGGGCGCTTTTTGCATGAGGAGGAACCTTATGAAAAAATTACTGCAAACCATAGCCATGTTAATTACCCTTGTGTGCCTGCCGTTTGCCGCTTACGCGGATGAAGCAGTGCCGGAAGTAAAATATTCCGCCGCCGTTGATGAAATTTTTGAGCGCGGCAATATTAACGGCACGCTTGTTGTGTACGACGCTGACGCCAACGCCTGCTACATCCACAACTCGGAACGCGCGGCGCAGCGCTTTTACCCCGCCAGCATCTTTAAAATTTTTAACTCGCTCATCGGGCTGAACGTACACGCCGTTAAAAATGTAGACGAATATTTTTACAAATACATGGGCGAACCTGTTTACCTTGAAAGCTGGCAGAACGACGCCAACCTGCGTTTAGCCATCAAGCGCTCGCAGGTGCCTGCGTATAAGGAACTTGCCCGCCGCATCGGCCGCCCTGCCATGCAGGCCAACCTGAACCTTTTACAGTACGGCAATATGGAAATCGGCGAACATCTTGACAGCTTCTGGCTGCAGGGCCCGCTGAAAATCAGCGCGCTGGAACAGGTGCAGCTGTTAACTTATCTGGCGCAGCAGAAACTGCCCTATGATAAATCCGCGCAGGCGCAGGTGGCAGCCATTACCGTTTTAGAGCAGAACAAAAATTACACGCTGCATGGCAAAACCGGCTGGACTACGGAAAATATTGATACGCCCGTGGGCTGGTTCGTCGGCTGGGTGGAAGTTAAAGGCAACACCTACGTTTTTGCGCTGAATATGGATTTAGAGGACGCTAACGATTTGCCGCTGCGCGAAAGCCTTACGCTTGATTGCTTAAAAGCCCTGAAGGCGATTTAAGTTGGAGTGGCTTCCAAATTTACAGCCTGTTAAAAGCGGTTTATAATTAAATTAAGCAGTTTTACGAAAGAAGGGATATTATGGCATATCTTGGCGAAGACATTAAAAAGCTGGGCTTTGGGCTGATGCGCCTGCCGCAGAAGGACGGCGCGATTGACATTGAACAGACCAAGCAGATGGTTGATATGTTTCTGGAAGCAGGCTTTACCTATTTTGATACGGCTTGGGCTTACCCCGGCAGCGAAGACGCTATCCGTCAGGCGCTGGTTGAGCGTTACCCGCGCGAAAAGTTCCAGCTGGCAACCAAAAACGCCGCGTGGATTAACTGCAAAACGCGCGAAGAAGCAGTCAGCCAGTTTGAAACCAGCCTGAAACAGACCGGTGCAGGCTATTTTGATTTTTACCTTTTGCATAACCTCGGCGAAAGCCGCACCAAATATTTTGACGATTTTGACATGTGGAGCTTTGTGCAGGAAAAGAAAGCCGCAGGGCTGATTAAGCATGTCGGTTTTTCGTTCCATTCCACGCCGGAGGAGCTGGACGCGATACTGACCGCGCACCCGGAGATGGAGTTTGTGCAGCTGCAAATTAACTACGCCGACTGGGATTACCCGGCAGTGCAGTCGCGCCGCTGCTACGAAGTTGCGCGCAAACACAACAAACCAGTCATCATTATGGAGCCGGTTAAGGGCGGCATGCTGGCCAACCCGCCGGAAAGCGTGCAGAAAATTTTGAAAGACGCCGAACCGGAAATGTCCGTCGCCAGCTGGGCAATCCGCTTTGCCGCACATCTTGACGGCATTATTACCGTTTTAAGCGGCATGAGCAGCGTTGAACAGATGCAGGACAACCTGAGCTATATGAAGGGCTTTAACGGTTTAAGCGCTGCCGAAGAAGCGACGCTGAAAAAAGCGCAGGAAGAACTGGCACGCATTCCGCTCATCCCCTGCACCACCTGCAATTACTGCGCCAAGGTCTGCCCCATGCATATAGGCATCAGCGGCAGCTTTACAGCGATGAACTATTACACGCTGTATAAGGATTTGGGCGCGGCGAAGCACCAGGAAAACTGGCTGGTTAAGGGCCACGGGCTAAAAAAAGCCTCCGAGTGCATTAAGTGCGGCGCATGCGAAGCAGCCTGCCCGCAGCATATTAAAATCCGCGACGAGCTGGTAAAAGTAAGCGAAACGCTGGGCTGAAACAAAACACAAAGCACCTGCTGAAACGGCAGGTGCTTTTTTATGCGCGTTATGGTATAATAGCAGCATGATTTTTTAAGGAGATGCCATGAGCCGCAAACCTTTTGTGCCCGCAGATTTGCTTGGCAAGCTGTGGCGCTGCGTAATTGAATTTGATATGTTAAAGGACGGCGACCGCGTGCTAATCGGCCTGAGCGGCGGCAAGGACAGCATGTTTTTAACCGCTGCGTTGGCAGAATTACAACAGTACGCGCCGTTTAAGTTTGATTTGGCGTGCTACACCGTCGATACGATGTTCAGCCCGCACTTTCCCAAAGATGAACTGGAAAGCTTCTGCGCGCAGTACGAGCTTAAGCATTACAGCAGCAAGGTTGACGTTACCGAGGCGTGGAACAAGCGAACCAACACGCCGTGTTTTACCTGTGCTTACTTCCGCCGCGCCGCCACCAACCGTACGGCGCTGGAACTGGGCTTTAACAAGGTAGCATGGGCGCACCACCACGACGACGCTGTGGAAACCTTCTTTTTAAACCTTGCCGCCAGCGGGCAGCTGAAAACCTTTTTGCCGGTAACGCCGCTTAGCCGTACGGGGCTGACGCTGATACGCCCGCTTTTATATTACCGCGAGGCGGAAATCATCAGCATGGTACAGCAGCTCGGCTTAACGCCGCTGAAAAACCCCTGCCCCTACGACGGGCATACCAAAAGGCAGGAAGCCAAAGAACTTATCGCCGCCTTGCAGAAGTTTAACCCCGAAGCGTACGATCATCTGGCGGCAGCCATGCGCACCGCGCCGCATGAGCTTTGGCCCGCCAAATGCAGCAAGCAGGAACTGGCGGACAAATTCCACACTTTTTGGCAGCAAAAGCGCAGCCGCAGGCAGGAATAACACCGCTTGCGGCGAATAATAAATTTTATATGACATTCTGACCGGAGGTTTTTTAATGACAGTCAAGGAGTTTAAGCAAAGTTATTTTTGTTTCAGCGGACGCCTGAACCGCAAACCGTTTTTAATGCGCCTTATGATGCTGGGCGCGCTCAGTATATTTTTTGTTTTAATCGTTATCAACGCCGAACCGCACCTGAAGGAAGACCCGGCGCATTTTGCCGAAAACGTGCGCAAAACGCTGACCTTCTGGGTTTATTACATTCCGTTGATTATCGCCAGCGTTTCGCTGGGTGTGCGCCGCCTGCACGATATGAACCTGAGCGGCTGGTGGATGCTGGTAGGCACCGGCGCAATGCTGAGCAGCGTTAACACCGGCAACAGCGCCATTGACCTGGCTGCAAGCATTCTGTTCTACATCGCCCAGATGTTCAACATCTTCTTAATCTTCTTCCGCGGCACCAGAGGCCCGAACAAATACGGCGAAGACCTTTTAGCCGAACCGGAAAAAGAAAAGAAGAAAACCAAAGCCGAGCAGAAAGCCGAAGCCAAAGCCCGCAAGGAAGCGGCCGAAGCTGCCAAACGCGCCGATGAGGAACTAGACCGCCAGATTGCCGAAGCGCACCCCGATTGGGACGAATACGACCGCTACGATGAAAAGATGAAAATCAAAGAGCAGCAGGAAGCGGAAAAAGCAGCGCAGGAAGCTGC
>CASFZG010000015.1 GCA_949299135.1 uncultured Phascolarctobacterium sp. | reverse complement strand
GGGCTGCGTATTAAAAGTACTCTCCCCCATCATAGGCCGCTAATTTGTAATTACTAAAAGTTTACCATTAGCATGGTAAGTTGTCAATAAAAAACGCATCATCTGAACAAATCACTATGTGTTCCCGTCCTGGTTAATATCAACAACAAAACATCAGCCTTAATTTTATAAATTAAAAGCCAGTCAGATTGAATATGGCATTCGCGGTAACCGCTGTAAACGCCGCTCAACGCATGGTCTTTATATTTAATGGGCAAACTTTTTCCTTCGGCCAGTAAACCAACAACTTTTTCTAATAATTCAGGATTTAAGCCACGTTTTACTGCACGTTTAAAATCGCGTTTAAATGTTGCTTCATATTAGATATCAAGCATTTAAATCCTCCATCAGTTCTTTTACACTGTGGAATCTGCGGCTTAAATTTTTTCCTTCCTCCACATTTTTCATTGCCTGCAGCAATTCTTCGTTCGGCATGTCAATACGCACATCAAAAGGTATTCCTCCATGCCGTACCATCGCCTTGGCAAAGATATTTATGGCTGCCGATACAGTCAATCCAAGTTCACTGCAAAGCACATCAAGATTATTTTTTAATTCTCTGTCCATTCTGATATTAAGATTAACATTAGCAGAACTCATAAATAACACCACCTTTATTTACATTGTAATGCAAATTATTGATTTTATCAATAATTTTATAAAGATTTTCATACATAAAAAACGCACCCAACTTTCTAAGCTGAGTGCGTTATTTCCCCGGTTCAAACAAGCCTTCGTTGTCGTCCCACAGGATTATTTTATCTTCTTTCAGCGTTTCCTGCAAACGGATTACACGCTGGTTGCTGCTGCCGCGGAAGCGCAGGTTCGGGTCTTTTTTTGCTTCCATAAATTCGCCGTCCACCAAAATATCGATGCAGTCCAGCATCCCTTTGGTGGTTTCATAATCGCACAGGCGCCCGGTTAACAGGTCTTTTTCAAGGTCGTAACCGGTGTAGCACCATACGGTTTTATTGGGGTACATTTTGCGCAGGCGCTGCATAAAGGGCAAAAGGGCTTTCTGGTTGGCGGGTTCAAACGGTTCGCCGCCCAACAGGCTGAAGCCTTTAATATACGGCGGTTTTAAGGCGTTTAAAATTTCTTCTTCCGCCGCTGCGTCAAACGGCTTGCCGTAGTCAAAATCCCAGGCTTCCTGGTTAAAGCAGCCTTTGCAGTAATGCGTGCAGCCGCTTACAAACAGCGATACGCGCACGCCCGGCCCGTTGGCGACATCATGTGTTTTAATTGCCGCGTAGTTCATGGCAGGCCTCCGTTACAGGTGCAGAACGCGGGATTTGATTTCTTTGGTTTTGCCCACGTTCCAGAAGTTTTCGCCCAGGTAGCCGCAGGTACGGCGGGTTACGTTCATCAGGTTATGGTCTTTGTTGCCGCAGTTAGGGCATTCCCATTCCAAATCGTCGTTGATGATAATTTCGCCGTCAAAGCCGCACACATGGCAGTAGTCGCTCTTGGTGTTGAACTCTGCGTACTGAATGTTATCGTAAATAAAGCGCACTACATCTTCCAGCGCTTCGGTGTTATGGCGCATGTTCGGAATTTCCACGTAGCTGATGGCGCCGCCGCTGGAAATTTTCTGGAACTGGCTTTCAAAGGCAAATTTGCTGAAAGCGTCGATATTTTCACGCACGTCAACGTGGTAGGAGTTGGTGTAGTAGCCTTTATCGGTAACGTCGTCAATAGTGCCGAAGCGTTCTTTATCTATGCGGGCAAAACGGTAGCACAGGCTTTCGGCCGGAGTGCCGTACAGTGCAAAGCCGATGCCGGTCTGCTGTTTCCATTTATCGCATTTGGCGCGCAGGTAGCGCATTACGCGCAGCGCAAATTCTTCGCCCACGGGGTCGGTATGGCTTAGGCCCTTCATCAGTTTGGTCATTTCGTACACGCCGATATAACCGAGCGAAATGCTGCTGTAACCGCCAACAAGGTATTTATCAATGGTTTCGCCTTTTTTCAGGCGTGCAATGGCGCCGTACTGCCAGTGCACGGGGCTTACGTCGCTCTTAACGCCCATCAGCGCGTTGTGGCGGCACATTAAAGCCTTGTAGCAAAGCTCAAGCCTTTCATCCAAAAGCTTCCAGAACTTCTGCTCGTCGCCCTTGGCAATAATTGCCACCTGCGGCAGATTGATGGAAACAACACCCTGATTGAAGCGGCCCTCAAATTTGTAGTTGCCATTTTCATCCTTCCACGGAGCAAGGAAGCTGCGGCAGCCCATCGGCGAGAACACATTGCCTTCGTAGTTTTCACGCATTTTCTTGGCGGAAATGTAATCAGGATACAGGCGTTTGGCGCTGCATTTTACCGCCAGTTTGGTAATGTAATCGTACTTACCGCCCTTTAAGCAGTTATGCTCGTCCAAAACATAAACCAGTTTCGGGAAGGCCGGCGTTACATAAACGCCCTTGTCATTCTTTATGCCCTGCAGACGCTGACGCAGAATTTCTTCCACAATCATCGCGTTTTCTTTCAAATATTCGTCATCTTCCTGCAAATTAAGGAAGATGGTTACAAACGGGGATTGGCCGTTCGTGGTCATCAAAGTGTTAATCTGGTACTGAATGGTCTGCACGCCGCTTTGCAGCTCGCTCTTTAAGCGCGCCTGCACCAGACGTTCAACCGTTTCGGCAGGCAGGCTGTCGCCCACTTCATCAAGCACGGCTTTTTTAAATTTATTGTAGCTGCGGCGCAGGTATTTACCCAAATGGCGAATATCCACCGACTGGCCGCCGTACTGGCTGCTGGCAACGGAAGCGATAATCTGCGTCATAACCGTGCAGGCAACCTGGAAGCTTTTCGGGCTTTCAATCAGCTTGCCGTTCATAACCGTGCCGTTGTCCAGCATGTCGCCGATGTTAATCAGGCAGCAGTTAAAAATCGGCTGGATGAAATAATCCGCGTCGTGGAAATGGATTGCGCCCTCGTCATGTGCCCTGGAAATTTCTTCCGGCAGGATAATGCGGCGGGTCAAATCCTTGGAAACCTCACCGGCAATCAAATCGCGCTGGGTGGAAGCCATAACGGCGTTTTTGTTGGAGTTTTCCTCCATAACGTCCTTATTGCTGTTGCGGATTAAGGATAAAATGCTTTCGTCGGTAGTGTTGGCCTTGCGCACCAGCGCACGTTTATAACGGTAAATAATGTAAGCCTTGGCAAGGTCAAATTTGCCCTCGTCCATCAGCTGATGCTCAACCATATCCTGAATATCTTCTACCAAAAGGCGCATACGGTTGCGGCCTTCAACAAATTCCGCAATGCTTTCAATCCTCTCCGGAGCAATGCGCTCGTTTTCCTCCACGGCGTCGTTGGCTTTCTGGATAGCCACAACAATCTTGCTGCGGTCAAAATCAACCGTCGTGCCGTCGCGTTTGATTACCTTCATGTTCCTCCCTCTTTCTCGCTTAAAGTAATATTTTCAACGTCCGTTCTTTCCCAAAGACGTAATGCGCCTTTACAATAATACCACATTTTGGTGCGGAAGTAAATAGGCAAGCTACAATATATTGTTTTTACACAAGCAGTGCCAACTATATTTTGTGCTTTATGGTTTTGTAGCATTTGTATACGCACCGGCACGTTTTGTTTTTGTCAAGCATTTTTAATCCGCCTTAAGCGGGATAATTTTGCGTTTTGCTGGCTTAAACTTAAAATTGCGGCGTTTAACGGCACTACAAAAAATTTGCGGCAGGATTTGTACACAAAAGTTTGCAATTTAAAAACCGTATTGTAAAATTGTTACGGAAAGATTATAATATAAAAGTATTTCATTAAAAACTTAAGCTGCCTTTTACAGACAGCTGTTAATTTTTCAGGAGGCCCTTTTATGGAAATTACAACCATCAACCTCGACATGGTGCAGTCCGTCGCGCTCGCCATCGTCAGCTACTACATCGGCACATGGATTAAAAACAAAAGCCCGCTGCTGCAAAAATTCAGCATACCGGCGCCGGTTATCGGCGGTTTGCCGTTTGCGTTCATCTTTTCGTGCTTAAAAATTTTCGGCATTGCCGATTTTACCTTTGACGACACGCTGCAAAAAGTAGCGCTGCTGTGCTTTTTTACCACCATCGGCATGATGGCCAGCTTAAAACTGGTTAAAAAGGGCGGCATCCTGCTCGTCGGCTTCTGGCTCAGCTCAACCGTACTCGGCATTTTGCAGAACGCCGTCGGCATGGGCGTGTGCAGCCTGATGGGCATTGATAAATTTTACGGCATCCTGTCCGGCGCGGTTGCGCTGATGGGCGGGCTTGGCACCAGCGCGGCCTTTGGGCCGTTTTTTGAACAGAACTACGGGCTGACCGGCGCGACCACCGTCGCCATTACCGCCGCCACCTTCGGCATGGCTGTGGCGCTCATCCTTGGCGGGCCGTTTGGCGAAAAGCTGATTAAAACCTACAAAATTAAAACGCCCAAAGCCGCTAAAAGCGACGCGCCGCTGGAAGAAATCGACGAAACCGAAACCACCGTCACCGGCGAAAACCTCATCCCTGCGCCTGCCGCCGCTGCGGAAATTTTAAAAGCGCTGGGCTTTGTTGCCATCGCCATGGGGCTGGGCAGCATTTTAAGCAGCTATCTGGGGCAGTTTATCACGCTGCCGGTGTACATTGGCAGTATGCTGGTAGCAGCAGTTATCCGCAACATCGGCGACTTCAGCAAAATGTACAAAATCGAAGGCGTCGGCATGGACTGCATAGCCGATATTTCGCTGGTTTTGTATGTAACCATGGCCATCAACAGCCTTAAACTGTACGAACTTATCAATCTGGCGCTGCCGCTGATTGTAATTTTAATTATCCAGACGCTTTTAATGATACTTTTTGCGTGGGGCGTTTACTTCTTAATGTTCGGTAAGGATTACGATTCGGTAATGCTTGCTGTCGGCGGCATTGGTTTTGCCATGGGCGCAACTGCCAACGGGCTTGCCAACATGCAGTCCCTGTCCGACAAATACGGTTTTTCCGCCAAGGCGTGGATGATTGTTTCGCTCGTCGGCGCGTTCCTTGTAGACTTTACAAATGCGATTATTATAACGTGGATGATTGGGTGGTAAATTTATATTTAATACGCAAAACGCCGCTGTAACAGCGGCGTTTTTTCTTTACCTTTTTATTTTTTGGTTGCGTCTTTGTATGAAGTATAGTGCTTTTTAATTCATTTAGGTTTCGCCTTTGTATTTACGATATTGCTTTTAATTTTTCACTCTTATACTCATGTTCATTCTTTGTAACCAAAGAACGAACCAAGAAAGTTCCGCGGCTAGGCGGATTTCTTCGTCGGTTTTGCTCATTATTCAATCGCAAAACCGACATGCTTCGCTGGCACACTTATTACCTTCGCCTGCGGCTTGGTACTAAGTGGCGACTCAGCTAACGCAACTATATTAGCATAACAACTACAAAAATACGAAATTCGCTTCGCTCAGGTTCGATTTTTGCAGTTGTTCTTTAATAAATGTTGCTAAAATCCGATGCCGCGTGTCGCCGAGCGTCGTACTTTGTAACTTCTTTTTGATTGGTCAGCGCACATCGCACGATAGCAGGCTGATGAAAGTTCGGCAACAATACAAACGATAAAAAAGAGTAGCCATAGTGCGAATTTGAGCGGAGCGCGGCATTAAAAATTTAGCGGCATTGATAAAGAGCAATAAAAATTTCCCGGTGTCTGAGCGCAGCGAGTTCCGTGGAAATTTTTATTGGTTGCGGCGGGACGCGTGCGGATTTTTGCGTAAGCAACAAATCCGTAAATTTTTGCTAGCCGCGGGAGTTTTCTTACTTCGTTCTTTTGCTCCGTCAAAAGAATGAAGATGAATGATATAGAAAAACTAAAACGCACTATCCTGCATACAATGACGCAAACTTATAAAAAATAAAAATCCGGGAGCGGCAACTCCCGGTTTTTTATATGTGCCTATGACAGAAATCATAGCCTCATTACCTTTTGTACCCATATTATAACACGCTCTTATAATTAAAAGCAAACACTCTGCGTAAAAGCGCAGCAAAAACAAAACCCCGACGCATTGACACCATTATCAATTTCAGGCATAATAAAAAGGCTGCGATTCTCTCCGGCAGAAGGGAGGGATAAAATGACCAACGTAATTTCTACCTTTATCATATCTGTCATGGCAGGCATAGTATCGTACTATATCTGTAAGTGGCTGGACAGATATCTGTAAACGCAGTCAGCCCAAAATAAAAAAACCGGGAGCGGCAACTCCCGGTTTTTTTAATGCTATGACCAACGCAATAGCATCTCTACCTTTTGTGACTATATTATAGCACGCCTTAACAATAAAAGCAAACACCTTGTGCAAAAGCGCAGCAAAAATAAATGCGGCGGCCGCCGGAATAAAAATAAAATGCACTTTACATAAACGCAAATTAAAAATTTCACACCCTTCGCACTTTACAGCAATACCGCGCAAATGTTACAATTAAACTAACAAGAATGCACATAAGTTTCCGCACGGGGGGGACTTCGTTAGTTGATTTTTGGCAGAACCCCCGTCCTCCCTCGTAAAAAATTGCGAGGGAGGTTTTATTATGCGTAAAAACCTGCACTATAAAGTTTTAGCTTCCGTTTTGGCAATAGCCGGGCTGTATTTTTACAACGCGCCCGCCGCATGGGCGGAGATAGAAAAAGTTAAAGAAGCTCCTTATATTTGGATAGGTAACGGAACTATAACTAATAACAATAACGATCAAATACAGACTACTGACTCAGTTTATGGTTGGTGTAGCCACTGGTCTAATTATGGTGACAGTAGCAAAGAAGGCAATAATAATGAAATTACAATCAAGAACAGTACATTATCAAACGTTACTGGCGCTTATGTAGAATCCGGAAAAATAAACGCTACTCATAATACCGTTAACATAGAAAACAGCAGCATTACTTCCTCGCTTGTCGGCGGTTATTCTATCGACGGCATCGTTTCCGACAATAAAGTTTTTATCACAAATACTGACGAAAGTAAAACTTATAACTTTAATATAGTTTCAGGCGGCACTACCAGCTACGGCACAGCAACCAGTAATAAAGTAACAATAAATGGCAACGTAACGGCTTCTGGCTTCATTGCCGGCGGAGTTGCCGAGGCAGGCTATAGTCAAGTTTACGGAAATCAAGTAATTATCCAAAGCGGTACTGTAACCGGCAGAATTTATGGCGGTTTCGCTTACAGCAATACCGATGAAACAACTGACGTATATAACAATAACATTACTATTAAAAACACTGTCGCTAAAAATATAGATGCTGATTTATATGGCGGTTATGCCGATAATACGCAAGCCGCAATCAGGGATAATACTCTTACTCTTGACGGCTGGAGCGGCAGCGTAAATTCAGTAAACAACTTCAGCGATATTTATATCAACAATTTTACGTTAAATACAAATCTTATTAATGTTGGCAGCGTCAGCGGCATGGACGGTGTTAAAATCCACCTTGGTGCATTTACCGCTACTAAAGATGATTTTAAAATCAATGCCGGTGATTATGCGGTAGGTGACAATGTTAAAGCAGCTACAATTGAGTGGGACAAAAAATTAGGCAGCAAAGTAGATTTTACTATAAAAGATGAAGATGGCAATGACGTTCATGCTTTTGATGAAAGCCTTGCAAACTATCAAATTGAAGATAAATTTTACACTGCTGATAGAAAAGATGGCGGCGGTGTTTACGCCACTAAATTTGACAACGAAGACGGCTATTCAACCTCACACAAAGACGACACAAACTTCGTAAGCATCACTGCCAAAGTTGAAAAATCCGTTTTAGCAGGCAAGTTTATTGATGAAAAAGGCAACACTCAATGCAACAGCAACCAAACTGCTGATACTGCTTCCTTAACAATCGGCGAAGGTTTTAGAACCGAAGTCGGTACGGTAGCAGGAGTGTATGCGGCTAGCGGCAATAATGCAACAGGCGGTAAACTTATTATAAGCGGCAATACAGACTATGACAAAGACTTGTACGGTGCTTATGCCGAAGAAAATGGTAATGCGGAAAACTCTACTGTTGAAATTAGCGGTAATACCAATTACAGCGGCACTGTTTACGCAGGTTACAGCGAAAAAGGCGCAGTAAAAGATAACACTATCAACGTAAGCGAAAATATCAAAGCAAAAAACATGAGTTTAAGCGGTAGTAATACAACCGGTTCAGGCAACGAGTTGAATATTACCGGTAACGGCAGCGCTTTTAAAAAGATTGAAAATTTTAATACCATTAATTTTAATGATGTTGCCTTAAACACTGCTGACGCTGCTTTGACGGTAAACAATGCCGATGTTGAAGGCACAACAATTAACGTAAACAGCCTTGAAGGCGGTAATAATTACCACGGCGGCGAAAGTGTAACCCTGCTTAAAAGCGCCAATGCCATTACCGGTGCCGGAAACGTAACTATTAACACCGATATTGTTACCGCAGGTTTAACTCAGGATTTACACATCAGCACCGCCGCACAAAGTGCTGATAACACCAGTATTGATTTGTATGTTAAAGATGTATCCCTGAACGACCAGATTACTTTAGTCGCCGAAAACCGCGCCGTTGCGGCAGCATTTGTCAACCAAGGTACGGATTTAATCAGCAATATCCTGGATACTTTAAGCCGCTACGGTAATTACGGCGGATGTGAACAGCGACCTTAAAATTAACGGCTGGAGTACGATTGTGGGCGTTGGCAATGCAGCTGAATTTGCCGACGGCGATGAGTTCAGCTGGGGCGTGTTTTACGAAAACGGCAGCGGCAATTACCGCACTTTTAACGAGTTTAATAACGAGTTCTTCCGCGGCGACGGCAGCCTTGTTTATAATGGCGGCGGCATTGCGGCAAGGTACGAGAACGCAAACGGCGTTTATACGGAAGGTTCGCTGCGTGCCGGTATGTTAAAATCCGAAATGGATAACGCCCTGCGGGATGGCAGCGGCAATTACTACGGCTACGACAGCGAAAGCGCTTACTACGGCGCACACATCGGCGTTGGTAAAATTATCAGCTTAAGCGACAGCAGCGACCTTGATGTATACGGCAAATTTTTCCACACCTACACCGAAGGCGACAGCTTTACGGTTAATAAAGATAAGTTTGAATTTGACAGTATTACCAGTGACCGCCTGCGTGTTGGTGCGCGTGTTACCACCAATAAGGCTAATGCGTTCAGCACTTATTACGGCTTGGCGTATGAATACGAGTTTAACGGCGACGCAGATATGCGTGCGCAAAACTTAAAAGCGCCTACGCAGAGTTTGCAGGGCAGCAGCTACATGACGGAAGTCGGCTTTAATTACCAGCCGACGCCGGACAGCCCCTGGAGCTTTGACCTGAACATGCGTGGCTATGCCGGTGAGCGCGAGGGCGCAAGCTTTAACGTGCAGGCAACGTATACTTTCTGATTACACAACTTAATTTGCAAACCTTACCAAAAAATTAACAGCTGGTGATAATTTCACCGGCTGTTAATTTTATTAAAAAGTAAATGAAAAACGGCCCAACGTGGTAACGCGGCCGTTTTCACAATTGTTGTTAACTTTTGGGAGACGAGCCAACAATTCCACCTGTCGGGCTATCTCTCTATTTATTATACAACACTATCTGCCAAACGGCAAACTATTTTAAATTATCCGGCCAACGCCCGGCTATTTTTTATTTTACGCCTGTTTTTAACAGTTCTGCCAGCGTAATGGCAAAGGCTGCGGTGCGGGGTACGGCGGTTTTTAAGTCAACCGATTCGTGGTCGGTGTGTTCGTCGTAGTTTTCCACACCCAAAGCGTCAAGGGTCGGGATGAATTTAGCAGTGCGGTTGCCGTCCGTCAGGCCGCCTGCAACCCATTCGTTTACTTTGCCGCCGAATTCTTCGGCAACGACGCTGCTGTAAACGTCAATCATCTTCTGCACGGCGGAAGTTTTTTCCATCGGGCCGGTTACAATGCCGCCGGTAACTTCAACTTTGGTGCCTGCAATAACAATTTTATCGGCCAGCGCTTTAATGGCTGCGTCAAGACGCTGCTGCTCGGCAACTTCAAAGCAGCGCACGTTAACTTCGCAGTAAGCGTCGCCGGGGATAACGCTGATTTTATCATTGGTGCTGCCAATTACGCCGACGTTAACCGTGTTGGGCGGGATGAACTGGCCGCTGTCGGTAATGCCGCGTGCTTCCAGCGCTTTGGCGGTAAAATCTTCCGGGTTGCCGGGCATGGGGCTTGCCAGCTTGTGCAGTTCGGTAATGGTGTAGGCAAGCTGGTGGATGGCGTTGGCGCAGCACTGTGAAGCATTGCCGTGGTGCCCGCCCTTGCCGGTAACTTTAATTTTATATTTGGCGTTGCCTTTGCGCTGGGTTACGATGCCCCAGTTCGGGCGCGCAACGTCCATAATAACGGCAAAATCAGCCTGCTGGGAAAGCTCTGCCACAATGCCTTCCGCCGTCGGGCTGCCGCCTTCTTCTTCGGCGTTGGTGTAGTAGATGATTTCCTTATAATCGTCAAAGCCTGCTTCTTTTAAGGCTTGCAGGCCGTAGATAACTTCCATAACGGTAGCTTTGTCGTCGCCGACGCCCGGGCCCCACGCAAAACCGTTTTCGTCCACGCGGAAGGGACGTTTTGCCGCTTCGCCGCGGTTAAATACGGTATCGACATGCGCAACTAAAAGCACCGTCTGCGTGCCTTTGCCTTTAAGGCGGGAGATTAAATGGCAGCCGCGGTCGTTGTAACGGAACTCGGTTTCCGCGCCAAGCGCCTGCATTTTTTCTGCCACAAATTTATTGGCTTTTTCCGTACCTTCCAAATCGCCGTTGCCGCTGTCGATATTGGTCAGCGCTTCCAAATCCTTCACATAGTTGTCATACTCTTTCGTCAGGTAATCTTTAATAATTTTTCGCATCAGCTAACCTCCTTTAATAATCTGCTACTGCTTAAATTCGCCGCGTTTGGCGTTTATCCTGCCGCGGTAAAATTTTTGCAGGCGTTAAACTTTAATACTTAATCCTGAAATAATCCAGATACGCCTTGTATCTGTCCTGCGCCGTCAGGCAGGTATCGGTTAAATAACCCGGTTCACGCTTCCATTCCTTCAGCCCGCGGTAATAAAACATTTTTAAATTATCTTCAATAATAAACGGCACAATATTATATTTTAAACATTCCTTAAACATAATCAGCCTGCCGACGCGCCCGTTGCCGTCCTGAAACGGATGGATTTTTTCAAACTGCACATGAAAATCCAAAATATCCGCCAGCGTTTTATGCTTTTGCGCATTATATTTTGCCAGCAGCGCCTTCATTTTTGCGCTTACTTCTTCCGGCAATGCCGTCGGCATACCTCCCACTTCGTTCGGCATTTTTTTATAGCCGCCAACGGCGAACCAGTCTTTGCGCGCATCGCTTGTGCCGGATTTTAAAATCAAATGCAGTTCTTTGATAAATTTTTCCGTCAGCGTGCTTTTGGCGTGCTCAATAATTAAATCAATGCAGCGGAAGTGGTTTGCAGTTTCGATTACATCGTCCACGTTAACGGCTTCGCTTTCTGCGCCGATGGTATTGGTTTCAAAAATGTAGCGCGTCTGGTCATGCGTCAGGCGGCTGCCTTCGATATGGTTGGAGTTATACGTCAGCTCAATCTGCGTTTTATGGTAAATGCCGCCGCTGTATTTCTGCGCCTTTTCTTCCTGCAAAACAGCAAGCAGCGTCCTTGCCTGTTTGTTTTTGCTGCTGCGCTGCGGCTTGGCAGCATCCTGCGGTATATTCCATGTTTTGCCGTTAAGCACCGCACCGGCAACGCGCCCCTGCGCACAGTAATTGCGCACGCTGCGCTCCGACAACTGCCATTTTTTTGCCGTTTCCGCAACGGAAAGATATTTCATCAGCTCACCTCCGGCAAGATTATTTTACGCTTATATAATAAGTATATCATATTACCGGCAATAATTATATGGTTATTTTATCAAAATTTACGTTATATTTTTGCCGATAATGCACACAAAAAACGGCAGGCTCGTAATGAACCTGCCGTTTGGTTTTATCCGCCCAGGCGGATGTTTTTGGTTTTAGTATTCGTCGGCAAAGACGGTGTTGCGGGTTTCCCAGCGTTTAAACTGGCAGTAACCCCACGGAATGTAAATGCCGAAGGTAATGGTGGTAAGCACCATGATAATCAGCCACTGAAAGAAGAAGCCGAAGCCTGTTCCGTCAAAGCGCAGACGGCGGCCGTTTACATAGGTGTTGCTGCAGATCCAGCGCTGCTGTGCGCTGTACGCCCAGGGGAAGAACAGACCGAAGGTTATAACGCTCAGCACCGTTGTCCAGATGCAGAGCCACAAATAACCAAAACCGCTGCCTTCAAATTCAAAATCTCTTTTCATAAATTATTCTTTACTGCATTTTTTCTTTTAACAGTTTGTTAACCATGCCCGGGTTAGCCTTGCCGCGGGATTTTTTCATTACCTGACCGACAAGGAAGCCGATGGCTTTATCCTTGCCTGCTTTGTAGTCGGCAACGGACTGCGGGTTTTCGGCCAGCACTTCGTCAACGATGGCGGCAATAGCGCCCTCGTCGCTTACCTGTTCAAGGCCGAGTTCTTTAACAAGCTGTTTCGGGGTTTTGTCGGCTTTCAGCATTTCGGCAAAAACTTTTTTAGCCAGTTTGCTGCTGAGTACGCCGTCTTTAATTAAAGTTACCAGTTCGCCAAGGTTTTCCGGTTTAACCGGGAACTGTTCAATGGTAATGTTTTCGGCATTAAGGTATGCGGAAACGTCGCCCAAAAGCCAGTTGGATACGGCTTTATCGTCCTTGCTGTTTGCGCAGGCAGCGTCAAAATAATCTGCCATGGCTTTGGTGGCAACAATTAAGGAAGCGTCGTACTTAGGCAGGCCGTGTTTTTCGACCAGGCGTTCCAGACGCTGTGCCGGCAGTTCCGGCAGTTCGCCGCGTACACGTTCAATCCAAGCGTCGTCAATTTCAACAGGCACAAGGTCCGGTTCCGGGAAGTAGCGGTAATCGTGCGCTTCTTCCTTGCTGCGCATGGAAAGGGTTACGCCGTTGGCTTCATCCCAGGTACGGGTTTCCTGCACTACATGGCCGCCGTCCTCAAGGATGGCTTTCTGGCGTTCAACTTCGTATTCGATAGCACGTACCAGTGCGCGGAAGCTGTTAAGGTTTTTAATTTCGGCGCGGGTGCCGAATTCTTTGGCGCCTTCCGGCATGATGGAGATGTTGGCGTCGCAGCGCAGGCTGCCTTCCTGCATTTTGCAGTCGCAAACGTCGATGTATTCAAGGATTGCCTTGAGCTGTTCCATATAAGCGCGTGCTTCTTCGGCGCTGCGCATATCAGGCTCGGAAACAATTTCCAGAAGCGGTACGCCCGCACGGTTGTAATCGACGGACGAAAAATCGGAAGTGCTGATAGTTGCGCCGCTGTGGTTCAGCTTGCCTGCGTCTTCTTCCATGTGGATGCGGGTAATGCCAAGGCGTTTGGGCACGCCGTCAATTTCGATATCAATGTGGCCGCCGAGGCAAATCGGCTGGTCAAACTGGGAAATCTGGTAGTTTTTGGCAAGGTCGGGGTAAAAATAGTTTTTACGGTCGAACTTGTTGAATTTCTGGATATCGCACCCCAGTGCAAGGCCGGTACGGATAGCGAACTCAACAACCTGTTTGTTCAGCACCGGCAGTGCGCCCGGCATACCGAGGCACACGGGGCAGACGTGGGTGTTGGGCAGGCTGCCGAACTCCGTGGAGCAGGAGCAGAATGCTTTGGTTTTGGTTTTTAATTCGGCGTGTACTTCAAGGCCGATAACGGTAATATAGTTAGTCATTATTTGTTACCTCCCAGCGGTGCCATTGCTTTATGGAAGTCAGTTGCCTGTTCAAAGGTGTAAGCTGCGCGCAGCACGGTTTCTTCATCCAGCACTTTGCCGATGAGCTGCATGCCTACCGGCATACCGTCCGCAAAGCCGCAGGGGATGGAAATGCCCGGCAGGCCTGCCATGTTGACGGGGATGGTTGTAACGTCCAGCATGTAAATGGAAAGCGGGTCCATTTTGCCGTCTACCGGATAGGCAACAACCGGAGAAGTCGGGGTCAGCAGCACGTCGCATTTTTCAAACGCTTCGTTAAAGTCGCGGCGGATGAGGGTACGAACCTGCATTGCTTTTTTGTAGTAAGCGTCGTAGTAACCACTGCTTAATACATAGGTGCCAAGCATAATGCGGCGGCGTACTTCAGGTCCGAAGCCTTCGGTGCGGCTCAGGCGGGTCATCTCCGGCGCGCTGGTAGCGTTGGCAGCACGGAAGCCGTAACGCACGCCGTCATAACGTGCAAGGTTGGCGCTTGCTTCCGCCGGTGCGATGATGTAATAGGTAATTACAGCGTATTCGGTATGCGGCAGTGATACGTCAACAATCTCTGCGCCGAGGGATTCATAAGTTTTAACGGCTTTTTCGATTTCAGCTTTAACCTTCGGGTCAACGCCTTCGCCGTAATATTCTTTCGGCAGGCCGATGCGCAGGCCTTTAACGTCGGCGCGCAGGGCTTTGGTAAAGTCGGGTACATCAACCGGCAGCGAAGTGGAGTCGTGCTCGTCCTTGCCGCAGATGGTGTTCAGCACAAGGGCAGCGTCGGTAACGTCGCGGGTGATAGGCCCAATCTGGTCAAGGGAGGATGCGAACGCAACGCAGCCGTAACGGCTTACGCGGCCGTAGGTCGGCTTAATGCCAACGCAGCCGTTAAAGGAAGCCGGCTGGCGGATGGAACCGCCGGTATCACTGCCGAGCGACCAGATAGCTTCGCCTGCGGCAATAGCAGCAGCGCTGCCGCCGGAAGAACCGCCCGGTACGCGTTCAAGGTTCCACGGGTTGTAGGTTTTATGGAAGTAAGAGCTTTCGGTGGTGGAGCCCATCGCAAACTCGTCCATGTTGGTTTTGCCGGTAAAAATTGCGTCGTCGGCACGCAGTTTTTTAATAACGTGCGCGTCATAAATAGGCACAACATTGCTCAGCATCTTGCTGGAGCATGTAGTTAAAAGGCCTTTGGTGCAAATGTTGTCTTTAATAGCGCCCGGGATGCCTGCCAGCGGTGCAATGGCTTCGCCTGCGGCGATTTTGGCATCAACTTTGGCAGCCTGTGCCATGGCGTTTTCCTTATCAAGCGTTACATAAGCCTGCACCTTGTCTTCAACTTCGTCGATGCGGCTGTATACGTTTTCGGTAAGCTCCACGGAGCTGATTTCCTTGCTGACAAGTTTATCGTGCAGCTCGTGGGCTGTTAATTTATATAAATCCACAGTTGGTTCCTCCTTCTGTTATTCGATTACGCGCGGCACTTTAAAGCCGTCGTTGTAAACAGCGGGCGCGTTTTCAAGCGCTTCCTCGTGCGTTACGCCGGGCTGCGGCACGTCCTCGCGGAACGCGTTGCTGATCGGCAGTACATACGGGGTCGGCTCAATGCCTTCCGTATCAATCTTTTCCAGAATGTCGGCATAATTGAGGATTTGGTTAAACTGTTCGGTAAATTTTTCCATTTCGCTTTCCGGAATCGTCAAACGGGAAAGCCCGGCGATGTGTTCAACATCTTTTACTGTTACCTTCATTAGTACGCCTCCTAAAAATTTATGTAAGTTTAATAAATAACCTGTTCTATTATATCACACCGGCACGGCGTTTTGCACTATTTTGGTAAGCATGTGCTAAACTAATTTGCAAAAATTTTACGCGCCAAAACAAAACCGCCCCTGCGGATAAAGGCAGAGGCAGCTTAAATTTTAATCAAACGAAGTCAAAAAGTTTTCCATGCAGTCTTCCACGCCGCGTTTAACGGCTTTGGCATGGCTGGGTTCGCCGATGCGCCAGAAATTGATGGAGCTGGAAGAACCGATGCCTTCGATGTTCTGGTTGTACAAAAAGCTTTCGTTGTTTACGTCAACGCATTTCAGTTTCATCGTTACCACGGCGCTGTAAGTCTGCGAGCCGACAACAACCATGAAACCGGTTTCGTTTTCGCGCACCGGCAGCAGGCTGATGAAGATAACCCTGTCGGCATCGCAGGCCTTGCCCACAGCGACGAGTTCTTCCAAGGTCGGGGCTTCGCCGTTTTCAAACGGGTGCGCCAGCATGGCTTTTTGCACCGCGTTGCTGCCTGCAATTTTAGTGGGGCTTTTCTTTTTGCCGGGGTATTTTTTCTGCAGGGTTTCCTTAACGGCGTTTACAGCCATCTCGCGGCTGCGGCCTTCAAGGCCGGATACATCGACATACGGCAGAACCGCCACGGTATAATCTTCCCTGCACTCGGTCAGTTCGATGCCGGTTTTGGTAAAATGCGTTTCGCCGGTATCGGCCACGCCCTTGTCGATAGCGTCGATACTGCTTACTTCCTTTTCCGCCGCAAGTGCGCTGCCGCTAACGCAGAACACCGCCAGCATTACTGCTGCCAAAAATTTACAAAAGTTTTTCATGTAGTACCTTCCTTAAAATAAACTGGGTTCTTTGTCTTCTTTATTTTCTGCCGCCGGGGCTGCTTCGGCTTCGCCGCTTTCGCCCAGCAGTCGTAAAAACTCTGCTTCGTCGATAACGGTTACGCCAAGCTGCTGCGCTTTTGTCAGCTTGCTGCCCGCTTCCGCACCGGCAACAACGTAATCCGTCTTTTTGCTGACGCTGCCTGTCACCTTTGCGCCCACCTGCTGCGCCATGGTCTGCGCCGTCGCGCGGTCCAGCGTCGGCATGGTGCCGGTAAACACCATCGTCTTGCCGTAAAACGGGTGCGCGGTGTCAAGCTCAGCCGCTTCCATTTCCATGTTCACGCCCAGTTCCTTCAGGCGTTCAATCAAATCAATGTTGCCCGGCACGCTGAAGTACGTTACCACACTTTCGGCAATCTTCGGACCGATGTCTTCAATAGCGGCAATCTCGTCGGCTTCCGCCGCCATCAGTTTTGCCATGCTGCCAAAGTGCAAAGCAAGTAAGCGCGCCACTTTTGCGCCCACATGGCGGATACCCAGCGCAAACAGCAGCCTGTCAAGGTTCTGCTTTTTGCTTTCGGCAATGGCGTGTAAAAGGTTATCCGCCGATTTGTCGCCCATGCGCTCCAGCGCCGTAAGCTGCGGTTTTGCCAGCAAGTATAAATCAGCCGGGTCGCTGATAAGCCCGTTGTCCAGCAGCTGGTTAATTACTGCCGGGCCGCAGCCATCAATGTCCATCGCGCCCTTGGACGCAAAATGGATTAAGCCTTCGCGCCCCAGCGCAGGGCAGTGCGGATTGGTACAGCGTATCGCCGCTTCGCCGTTCAGGCGTTCCGTCTTCCAGCCACATTCCGGGCATTCGGTTGGCATAAAATATTCTTCTTCCGCGCCGGTGCGTTTTTCCTTCACTACATGCAGCACTTCCGGGATGATTTCGCCAGCTTTGTTGATAACGACGGTGTCGCCGATGCGGATATCCTTGCTGCGGATAAAGTCCTCGTTGTGCAGCGTGGCGCGGCTGATGGTGCTGCCGGAAAGTTTTACCGGCGTCAGCACCGCCGTCGGCGTAAGCACGCCCGTGCGCCCCACCTGTATTATGATGTCCTCTAATTTCGTTTCGGCCTGCTCCGGCGGGAACTTAAAGGCAATTGCCCAGCGCGGGTCCTTGCCCGTCGCGCCCAGCATGTTCTGCTGGTACACGGCGTTGACCTTAATTACCGCGCCGTCCGTATCGTAAGCAAGGCTCTGGCGTTTGCCGCTGAATTCCTTAATTTTGGCAATCGCCTCGCGGATATTTTTAACAACGCTGTAGCCTTCGCTGACCTTAAAGCCGTAATCTCGCAGCATGGCAAGGGATTCGGAATGTTTATCCTTGTGCCCTGCGCCGATGCCGTAAGCAAAAAAGCTGAGCTGGCGCCCTGCCGTTACTTTCGGGTCAAGCTGGCGCAGGCTGCCCGCCGCCGCGTTGCGCGGATTGGCAAATTCGTTCTCGCCCGCTTCGCTGCGCTGCTCGTTCAGCTTCATAAACGCATGGCGTGGCATGTAAACCTCGCCGCGCACGTCCAAAAGCTCCGGCACTTCTTCGCCGTCCTTTACGTTCAGCGTCAGCGGAATGGCGCGGATGGTACGCACGTTAGCCGTTACGTTTTCGCCCACTTCGCCGTCGCCGCGCGTTGCCGCACGCACTAAGCGTCCGTTTTCATAAATCAGGCTGCAGGCCAGCCCGTCAATTTTCGGTTCAAACACATATTCAATCTCGCTGCCTTCCGGCAAGCCGCTTTTAACGCGTTGGTCAAATGCTTCCAGTTCCTCATCGCTGAAGGCGTTGCCTAAACTTAAAAGCGGCGTCATGTGGCGTACCTGCGTAAATTCCGGGCTTACCTTGCCGCCCACACGGCGCGTGGGGCTGTCCGGCGGCACATCGTCCGGGTATTTTGCTTCAATCGTTTGCAGGCGGCGCATAAGCGCGTCGTATTCAGCGTCGGTAATTTCCGGCGCGTCCATAACATAATATAAAAATTCGTGATGGCGTATTTCACTGCGCAGCTTCTGCGCTTCGTTCAAGGCTTCTGCCCGCTCTAAATCCATAATGCCCTCCACTTGTTACAACTTTTTCAGCACGGCGTACTTCGTCAGCAGGCTGCGCACACCGGCACCGGCAAAGGCAACCTTAACCTCCTGCCCGTCGTCCGTGTCCTTAACGCTGACAACCATGCCGCTGCCCCATTTGCTGTGGCTTACGCGGTCGCCCGTGTTAAAGCGGTCGCTCGTCCCGGCTCCGGCCGGATATTTGCCCACCGGCATAAAGCTGCGCGGGTTAAAATTGCTGCTCCAGTTGCTGCGCTTTTCCGTCGCCTGTTTAAAATTCTCCAACGCCGTCGGGCGCGACTGGCGTTTAACGGTTTTAATTAGTTCTTGAGGTATTTCATATAAAAATCGAGATGGTTTATTTATATGATCATCACCATAAATAGTACGAACTCTTGCATTACTTAAAAATAATCTTTCTTTTGCTCTAGTTATACCTACATAACAAAGTCTGCGTTCTTCTTCCAGCTCATTCTCTTTATCAAAATCTGTTGCTCGCGAAATTGGAAATATATTTTCTTCCATTCCTACAAGAAACACTACCGGAAATTCCAAACCTTTGGCTGAATGTAACGTCATCAACGTAATAGATTCATCTTCTATTTCTGCTTCATCAATATCAGAAACCAAAGAAACACTAGCCAAAAAATTAGCTAAAGTTTTATCTTCTTCTTTTTCGTCAAACTCCTTGCTGTAAGACATAAACTCTTTCAAATTTTCAATTCTATTTTTCGACTGTGGAGTATTTTCATTTTCCAATTCAGCCATATAACCTGTGTCATTCAATACACGTTCAATCAAATTTGTTACTGGAACTTCATCAACCAAATTAATTAATTCAAAAATAATTCCTGCTAAATCATCAAGCTTATTTACAAAACGACTACTTAATCCTTCAATCTCTGCCGCATTGCTCAAAGCATCAAACAAGCTGATATTATTAGTATTAACATGCATCTGAATCTTAGCCAACGATGCGTCGCCGATGCCGCGTTTGGGCACGTTGATAATGCGCAAAAGGCTTAGCGAATCAGCAGGATTTAAAATTACACGCAGGTAAGCGATGATATCCTTAATTTCCTTACGTTCATAATATTTAGTCCCGCCAACCATAGTATAACTGATACCACTTTTTACAAGCATTTCTTCAAAAATTCGCGATTGTGCATTAGTACGATATAATACGGCTATATCTCCTAATTTCACATTTTCTGAACTCTGTAAATTTTGTATTTGTTCAATTACAAAACGTGCTTCATCTCGACCGTCATTAGCCTGAAAATAAGTGATATCCACACCTTCTCTTTTATTGGTCCACAAATTTTTCGGCTTGCGGCCGGTATTATTTTCAATCACCGCGTTAGCGGCGTCAAGAATAATCTGCGTGCTGCGGTAGTTCTGTTCCAGCTTGATAACCTTCGCGTCGGGGTAATCCTTTTCAAAGTCCAGAATGTTCTGGATATCCGCGCCGCGCCAGCCGTAAATGCTCTGGTCCGCGTCGCCCACCACGCAGATGTTGCGGTGCTTTGCCGCCAGAAGCTTTGTTAAAAGGTACTGCGCGTGGTTCGTGTCCTGATACTCGTCCACCAGAAGGTAATCAAAACGCTCCTGATATTTTTCGCGCACTTCTTGATTTTCTTGCAATAATTTGATAGTCAACATTATTAAATCATCAAAATCAAGCGCATTATTTAATTTTAATCTTTTTTGATAAATTTCATAAACTTCTGCTATTTTCTTGTCATTGAAATTAGCAGGATTAATTCCTTGAGCAAATTTCCCTGCATCAACTAATTCATTTTTAGCTTTAGAAATTACATTCAAAATTTTATTAGGGCTAAATCTATTATCATCAATATTTTGCTCTTTTAAAATATTCTTAACCAATTTTTTAGTATCATCGGTATCATAAATCGCAAAATTGCCGCCGTAGCCCGGCAGCTTGTCAATCTCCATCCGCAAAAAGCGCGCGCAAAAAGCGTGGAAGGTAAACAGCCACACGTCCTTGGCAGCAGCGCCGCTCATATTGTTCACGCGCTCGCGCATCTCTGCCGCCGCCTTGTTGGTAAAGGTGATTGCCAGAATGCGGTACGGGCGCACGCCCTTTTGCAAAAGGTTGGCCACGCGGCAGGTAAGCACCTTGGTTTTACCGCTGCCCGCGCCTGCCATAATCAACATCGGCCCTTCGGTATTTAATACGGCCTCCGCCTGCTGCGGATTAAGCCCATAAGTACAATCAGTCATTCGTTCCTCCGTAAAAACTCATCTATCTAAAATATTCATCAGCGTAACTTTATTATTATTCTATCAAAGGACTGTTTTTCCTGCCAGCATCCCGATAAAATTCCGCCGCAAAATTTTGTAAGTTATAACTGATAATATTGTTTATTTTTGGCGTTTTATCAGTTATAACTGATAAAATTTTAAATTTTACGTTGTTTATCAGTTATAACTGTGATAAACTATACTTAACCACCTGCAAGGAGGTAAGTAATATGATAAAACGTGAAACCTATATGCGCCGCATACGCCCGTTTATCGGAAGCGAGCTTATAAAAGTAATGACCGGTATCCGCCGCTGCGGCAAATCCGTTATGCTGGAACTTATAAAAGATGAAATAAAAAACGGCGGAGTGCCGCAAGCAAATATCATTTCCATCAATTTTGAAGATATGCGCTATGCCCATTTATTGAACGCGCAGGCGCTGCACGATGAAATCCTGCAACGTGTGCAAAGCATCAGCGGCAAAGCGTATTTGTTTTTTGATGAAATTCAGGAAGTGGAAAATTGGGAAAAATGTATCAATTCTTTCCGCGTGGAGTTTGACTGCGATATTTATATCACCGGCTCCAACGCCAAACTGCTTTCCGGCGAACTGGCAACCAATCTTGGCGGGCGTTATGTGGAATTTGTTATTTATCCCTTTTCGTTTGCCGAATTTACCGAGCTTTACACTTCTATTTTCCCTGAAACCACGCAGCAGCAATGCTTTCAAAAATATCTTCTGTACGGCGGCATGCCTTACCTTGGCAACCTGCGTTACGCAGATGAACCCTGCCGCCAGTACCTGACCGATGTGTTTAATTCCGTTCAGTTAAAGGATATTGTTAAACGCAATAAAATACGTGATGTTGATTTGCTGGAACGCATTATCGCTTATGTTATCGCCAATGTCGGCACAACTTTTTCCGCAACGTCGGTATCAAAGTTTTTTAAAAGCGAAAACCGCAAGGTTGCGCCGGAAACCATTCTTAACTACATTAAATACTGCACCGACGCCTACCTGTTTTATCAGGTAAAACGGCAGGATTTGCAGGGCAAACAAATTCTTGCCAGCAGTGAAAAATATTATATTGCCGACCACGGCGTGCGCGAAGCTGTTTTTGGCGGCAACATGCGCGATATTAACCTGATTTTGGAAAACATTGTATTTATGGAACTGCTGCGCCGCGGATATAATATCTGCGTTGGCAAAAGCGGCAATTTGGAAATTGATTTTGTAGCAGAAAAGCAGGGGCAGAAAATTTATGTGCAGGTTTGCTATCTGCTTGCCGCGCCGGAAACGGTTGAGCGTGAATTCGGCGTTTACGAAAACATCAGCGATAACTATCCCAAATACGTTGTGTCGCTGGACGAATTCAACATGAGCCGCAACGGTATCAAACATTATAATATCCGTGATTTTTTAACTGCAAAAAACTGGCAGTAACCCCTTGACATAAAGCCCACTCCAACATTTATAATAATAATGTAATTACACGAGTAATTGCTTTGCTGCGGAGCAGCGATAAACTTTTTAAACACAAAAACGAAGCCATGAAGGCCGTAACCGCTTCAGACAAGCGGTTGTTTCTTCATGGCTTTTTTATTTTGACAAGTGAGTTGATTTTATGAAATTTTTAACCGCGCTTTTAATTTCCGCCGCTCTTTTAACATCTGCCTGCGGCAGTGAAGCGCCCGCCAAAACCGAAAAAGTGTTCCGCTATGGCACAACGGCGTACGGCATTGCCACGGAAAACGCCGGCATGGACGTGCATGAAAGCTATCAGGGTTGGAGCGCCATCCGCTACGGCGTGGGCGAAACGCTGTTTAAGTTTAACGGCGCCATGCAGCCCGAACCGTGGTTGGCGCAAAAGTACGAATTCTTAGATGACTACACCGTAAAAATTACGCTGCGTGACGATGTTTATTTTACAAACGGCAATAAAATGACGGGCGAAGCCGTTAAAGCCTGCCTGCTGGATTTAATAAACCGCCACAACCGCGCCAAAGGCGATTTGGCTATTACGGGCATCACCGCCGATGGGCAGACCGTAACGCTTACCAGCGCCAACAAAGTGCCGGTGCTGATTAACTACCTGTGCGACCCCTACGGCTGCATTGTTGATATGAGCGGCGGCCCCATAAGCGGCACCGGTCCGTACATGGTACAGAGCCTGACGCAGAAGGAAGTTGTGCTGGTGCCCAACAAAAATTATTGGGGCGGCGCGCCGGGGCTGGATAAAATTATAGTCAGCAGCATTACCGACGGCAACACGCTGGCGCTGGCGCTGCAAAACGGCGAGATTGACGCTGCGCAGGGTTTGCCCTACGCCTCGCTGGCGCTGTTTAAAGATAACCCGGCGTATAAAATCAGCACCGCCGATACCTCGCGCACATTTCAGGCGGCGTTCAATTTTAACACGCCTGCCTTGCAGGATGAGCGCGTCCGCCGTGCCATCGCCCTGTGTATGGACCGCGATACTTTTGCGCGCGTACAGCTTTTGGGCAACGGCACTCCGGCAACAAGCCCCTTCCCGCCCTATCTGCCGTTTGGCGGCGATAAGGTAAACAGCCCCGGCTACGATATTGAACAGGCGAAAACACTTTTGGCAGAAGCAGGCTGGGCTGACACCGACGGCGACGGTTACGTTGATAAAAACGGCGCGCCGCTGACCCTGCGCTGGCTGACCTACACTGCGCGCCAGGAGCTGCCGCTGCTTGCCGAAGCCGCACAAAGCTGGCTGAAACAGGCTGGCATCCGCCTTGAAATTAACGCCACCGACGGCTACAATGATTACCTGCGCCGCGGCGACTGGGATATTTACGCCAAAGCCTTTGTAACAGCGCCCACCGGCGACGCGCAGTATTATTTTACCGCGCACGCACTGGCGGACAGCGCCTACAACAACGGCGGCTACCGCAGCGGTACTGTGGAAAATTTGGTGCAGCAGCTGCGCAGCGAATTTGACCCCGCCAAACGCAGCGAGCTGGCGGTACAAATCAGCCAACAGCTTGTGGACGACAGTGCCTTTATATACATCGCGCACTTAAAAATGCCGCTGGTAATGAAAACCGGCGTGCAGAATTTTACCGCCCACCCCTGCGATTATTACGAAATCACTAAAGATTTAACGGTAAACTAAACACAAAAAAGCCCGTACAGGAATTTGCGTAAGCAGTTCCCGCACGGGCTTATTTTATTTAATTACAACGCCAGCATTACGGCGCAAATCAGTTTGGCGCGCATAAACAGCGATTCCACATCGGCAAATTCATCAACCGTGTGGTTGCGCCCGCCTTTAACGCCCATGGCGCAAACGGTCGGCACGCCCACCGCCGTGGTAAAGGCCGAATCGGAAGCGCCGCCGACGGTGATAGCCTTCGGGCTGCCGAAGCCTTCTTCCTCGTACACTTTTTTTACAAGTTCAAACAGTTTCATGCTGCTGTCCAGCTTAACCATCGGCAGCAGGGTGGATACCGGTGTCATTTTGCAGGTAACGCCGTCCACATAAACCTTGTCGTTAATATCTTTAAATTTTGCTTTCAAAGGCTCCAGCAGCGCCGGATCCTCAAAACGCATATCAACGGTAATCTTGGCGTAAGCCGGGGCAGAGTTATGCACCGTGCCGCCTTCAATTACGTTAGCGCCGACGTTCAGGCCTTTGCTCCAGTCGGTCAGCGCTTCAATATCCAGAATTTTATACGCCAGCTCCTTAATAGCGCTGCGCCCTTCCTGCGGTGCATTGCCTACATGCGCCCCGCGCCCGAAGGCTTCCATCGTAAAGCAGTAGCAGCCCTTACGCCCCAGCACCAGGCTGTCGTCCATAAAGCCGGTTTCAAAGTTAAACGCAGCCACCGCGCCCTTTGCTTCCGCCATAGCGGTTTCGCCAAAAGTGCTGTGCTTGTGCCCAACTTCCTCATCGCCCGCAAGGATAACCTTAACGGCGTACTTATCATAGTTTACGCTTTTAAGCGCCTGCAAAGCGTGGATAGCGATAGTTACGCCCGCTTTCATATCCAGCACGCCCGGTCCGTAAGCCCTGCCGTCTTTAATGGTAAAGGGGCGTTTTTCGGTTTCGCCAGGGTCGCTGAACACAGTGTCCAGATGCCCTACAAAAACTACAAACGGTTTATTGGCGCAGTCGCCAAATTCACTCACCAGCGCGTTGCCTGCGTCAGGAAACTCTACAATACGGGTTTTGCCGCCCATGCCGGTTAAAATATCCGCCGCGCGGGCGATAAGGCCGTCAACGTCAGCCTTGTTGGCAGAGCCGCTTTCCGTCATAACAAAGTCTTCCCACATTTTCATCATGTCGTCGCGGTGCGCGTCGATATACGCATACGCCTGTTCTTTCATGCTCATTTAAATTTGCCCCCAATCAGCAGGAAATGCCCATTAAATTAAGGATTACCCTTACGATAATCATCGACAGCAGCGCGTCGATAATAGGAATTGCCAAAAGCAGCGCGTGGTGCTTCGGGTTAGCGCCGGAGGTTAATACGCAGCGCGCAAAGTGCCCAACCAGCGTGCCCATGGTAATCGTTGCCGGGAACAAAATGGTTGCCTGCGCAGCGTTGATAATGCCTTCAGCGTAAAGCGAAGCAGCTGTTGCCGCACCGGCAGCTTTGGCAAAGAATGCAGAAATAAGTGCCACAATCGCGCCGCCCGGCAGGCCGAACAAAGCCATAACCGGCGCAACCGCCGTAGCAATTAAATCCATCAAACCGGTAAGGTTTAAGAACAAAATTAAAGCGTAAGCCAGCACCATAGCGGGCATGATATTTTCAACGCCGATGTAAAAGCCTTTTTTACAGCCGGCCATAAATTCTTCAAGCAGTGTTTTTCTTTTAGCAGCAGCTTCAGCCATTATGCAGCACCTCCAGCTTTTTTGCGCCTGAACATCAGGTAGAACCTTACGATGTTGGCGCCGATAATTTTAACGATGATTTCAACCATAAAGATAATGCCGAAGGACAGCAGCGAAATAGGCATCAGCGGCGCGCCGCAGTTAATGGTGTTGGCCAGCGTGCCGGAAGCAGCGTACTGATAAGCAACGAAAATCGTGCGTTCGTCGTCGGTAATTTTGCCTTCTTCCACAAGGTCGCGCGTAATAACGGCGCCGACGTCGGTGGTGGTAAAGCTGCTGATAAGTGCCAGCCCAACATAACCAGGCAAACCCATCAGCGGGCGCAGGAACGGACGGATAACACGTTCGGCAGCCAGCAGCGCGCCCTGCGATTCAACCGCACGCACAAAGCCCAGCGCCAGAATAACGGTCGGCATAAGGGTAAGCGCAAACATAAAACCTTCGCTTGCGCCGATGCCGCCCTTGCCGATAAAGGTAAAGGTATCGGAAATTTTGCCGAACTTGCCGACAAGCACGGTAAAGTCAAATGCACTGAGCGGGCCCATATCCTTCAATACGCCGCTGAACGACAGCGCGATAACGACGAAGGACAGCCAGCCGCGCCAAGTCAGATGATGCTCATAATCTTTTTCATCTACAGTGGTAGCTACATCTTTTTCTGCCACAATAATCCCCCCTGATTATAATTTTAAAACGGTGCCGATAAACACTTTGGCTCGCATAAACAGCGATTCCACATCGGCAAATTCATCAACCGTATGGTTTAAGCCGCCTTTTACGCCCACGGCGCAGACGGTAGGCACGCCGACTTTGGTGGTATAGGTAGCATCGCTGCCGCCGCCAACCATAATCGGTTCAGGATTGCCGAAACCGTTTTCTTCGTAAACAGATTTGTAAACCTCAAACAATTTCATGCTGCCGTCAAGGCGAACCATCGGCTCAAGCCCTGCCAGCGAAGTCATCTTGGTGGTAACGTCCTTAATATAAACCTTGTCGGCAACTTCCTTAAACTGTGCTTTCTTCTTTTCAAAGTCCGCCGGGTCAAGGTAGCGCACATCCACAACCATTTTAGCGTAACCCGGCACCGCATTGGCAACCGTGCCGCCTTCAATCGTGCCCACGTTAATGGTCGTGCCGCTTTCCCAATCGGTCAGCGCGTCAAGGTCAACCGCCTTATGCGCCAGTTCCACAATCGCGTTGCGCCCGTTTTGCGGCTCGTTGCCCGCGTGTACGCTGCGTCCGTAAGTTTCAAGGCTGAAACGGTAAAAGCCCTTGCGCTCTACAACAACATTGTCATTCATAAAGCCGGTTTCAAAATCGAACGCAGCAGTCGCGCCTTTAAACTCAGCCATCATCGTTTCAGCAAGGTCGCTGCTCTTGTGGCCGGTTTCCTCATCGCCCGCCAGCACAACCTTAAAAGCGTACTTGTCAAAGCCTTCCGCCAACAGCGCCTTTAAGCCAAAAATACCCAGCGTAACGCCGCCCTTCATGTCCAGCGCGCCCGGCCCATAAGCACGGCCGTCCTTAATGGTAAAGGGGCGGGCTTTGGTTTCCTCCGGATTGCTGAAAACCGTATCCAGATGCCCCGTTAAAACTATAAACGGCTTATTGGCGCAGTCGCCAAACTCACTAACAACGGCGTTGCCGGCGCTCTCATGCTCAACAATGCGCGTTTTGCCGCCCATCGCCGTCAGCACGTCCGCCACTCTGGCAACAACCTTATCAACACCGGGTTTATAGTCAGAGCCGCTGTCTATGCTGACCAGTTCTTCCCACATTTTCAGCATCTCACTGCGATGCGCGTCGATATACGCAAACGCATTTTCCTTCATACCCATTTTGATTCCTCCTCGTTTAATTACTAAAACAGCATCCGCCAAAGCGGCAAATACCATTCCAACTCTTTAATCTGCTAAAGAGATAATATAAATAATCATAATAAAATTTCACAATTCCGTCAAGAAAATTTTGTATAACAAACTTTACATTTTGCAGATTTTTGTAATTTATTTTCAGTACATTACGCTGCAAACCAAAAAGCATAACACAATTAAACTAACAGCAGTCCAATATGCCGCACATAAAACACCCTCCCGCTTACGCGGATAATAAAAAAGCCCGCAGCACACGCCGCAGGCAGATTAAACTTTACTGATATTTTATTGTAGATTATTTTAAAAACACAAACTCCGTGTCCGTCGATAAGTCCGCCGCAAAGCTGTAACCATTAACGGTGAAGTTTTTAACATCGTCGATGTGCTGTACGTTATCTTCCGCACAGCGGCGAACCATCTCACCGCGCGCCATTTTGGCCTCTGTTGCTTTAACCTTAATTTTGCTGTTTTGCAGGCTGCCAAACACGCAGGTTACAAAACGGATTTTATCCGTAACGTAAGGCTCCACCGCTTTGCTGTATTCTTTGGAAGCCAGGTTTAAAACTTCGTTATCGTCCTTAACCAGTTCATCATACAGGCTGCTGCCCCAAAAAGCATACAGGTTCTTCGCTCCGCCGCAGGCAAGCCGCGCCTGCATTTCCAGCCGGTAAGGCACAACACCGTCAAACGCGCTTAAAATTCCGTAAAACCCACTGAGTATTTTTAAATGCACTTCCAGATATTTTAACGCGGCTTCATCCAAAACATTCGGCGCAATATGCTGGTACTGCAAACCGTCATAACTGAAAACAGCAGGCGTTAAATTGCGGCGCAAATCCATACACTGCAAGCGGTTGTAATTAAGCTCCGCAATAGTGTCGTTGCATTGCCACAACTTTTGCAAGCCTTTGTAATCCAGCGCGCGCAGGGCAGTTAAAAGCTCTTCAGTTTTAGTTAAAAATACCGGCAAACGTGCCGCGCCAATATCGTCATTATCGATACGCATCTTCTTCGCCGGCGAAATTATAATCTGCATAGGTTAGTCCTTTTCCTTAATATTCAACAGCTGCACTTTTTGCAACTGTTGATTTATAGCCATTCTTAAATATTATAATTTAAATTATATTCTTTCGCCGCATCTGCAATAATTGTAAATATCGACATCACAAAACTAAAAATATATAAAAATTGTAATCCATTAAAATTGTTCCAAGTCAGCACATAAATTGAAAAAGCAAGGGTAAATAAAAATAACGAAATCATTCCTGCATAATATCCATAAATACTGTTTGTTTTTGATACACCAAAAGAAGCAAACATACTTGCCCAAAAACCCAAAATCACAACCGTATCACCATTTAAATATTGGTTGCATATAGCCAAAGCCACAACCAAAAAATTAACCCCGGCTAACTTATTTTTCATTACACTTTTAAAAAGAAATTTATCATACTCTTCTCTCACTACTACCACTCCCGTACAAAATTTTATATTTTCTTATTTAGTTCCTTCTCCCTTTGCCGCGCATACTTAAACACCAGCCAGAAAAACTTAGCCGTTGTAAAAAACATAGCCCAACCCGCCCGGCTGAACCGCGCAGTTGAACGAATCCTGTTTGCTTTTAACAAATGCCCCGCCAGCACCCCGGCAAGCATAATTTTAATGAGTTTTAATGGCATGGTAGGCTCCGAAAATTTTTCTTAAAAATTAATTTCTATTATACTTATCAGAATAGCGAATTATATCATCTTCCCCAAAATATTCTCCTATCTGCACCTCTGCTACCATCAACTTTTCTTTGTCATTAATATTTATCAATTGATGTTTGCATCCCCTTGGTATAAATATATAATCCCCTCGCGTTATTTTCTTTTCTAATTCACCAATTATCAATTTACCATTGCCATGCATTACAATCCAATGCTCATCTCTTTTTTTGTGTTCCTGTAAACTAAGCTCGGATTGAGGATACACCACTAACAGTTTAGATTGAGAGTATTTATTTAATAACGTAGTTCTATATATTCCCCACGGTCTATAAAATATTTCATTTTCTATTTCTTCATCCTGCATGTTAATAAAATCATAATTATATTCATACTCTATATTCTTTAAAAGTAACAAATGCATATTACGTTTAGTAATTATATTAACTAATTTATTTGTATTGTCCAAGATTGGAAGAAAATTAATCTTATTGTCCTTAAATAACTTTATAATCTTCTCAAATTTATCATTTTCTGTTACATAAACAAATTCTTTAGTACTTGCATTACTAACTAATTCATTAATATCGTTATTGGCGATAATGCTTCTGCGTATATCACCATCACTTAATGTACCGCAACATACTTGCTCATCATTTAGTACTATTAAAAATCCTTTTTTGTTTTTCTCTATTTTTAGTAGTGCTGTTATTAAATTATCATTTTCGTATATTATGTAATCTTTTAATTCCATAGCACACCTGACTTATCTATTGTTCAGTATATAGTCAATAACTTCCCTTACTACACCTTCACCTGATTTTGTATTTGTAACATAACCTGCTACAGATTTTACTGATTCAATGGCATTACTTGGACAACATGCTAATCCTGCATTCCGCATTACTTCATAGTCATTGATGTCATCGCCAATGTATGCAATTTCTTCATTAGAGATTGCATATTTTTGTTTTAATAAATTAAAAATTTCCAGTTTATTTTTTACTCCCAAATAATATTCCGTTATTCCTAATTTTTCAGCTCTTCTTTTTACTATCTCGCTATTTTCGCCAGTTATAATAGCAAATTTTATATCATGTCCTTTTAATAAACTTATTCCCATTCCATCTCTGGTATTAAATTTTTTTAAATAATCACCATTTTCGTTATAATACATTCCTCCATCTGTCAGTACTCCATCACAATCTGAAATTATCATTTTTATCTTATTTAAATTTTGATTTTTAATTTTTCTTTTTGAAAGTATACCTTCTATAATTTGCCAATCACTAATTTCATCAATCTCAAGATATGAGTATTCATCCATTTCATAAATACCAATATTCCCTGACAATCTGCATTTACTATTTAATAAATTTTGTCTAGTTGTTATATAAAATGCTCCATTCTCGACAAAATAACCGTCAAATTCCTGCCTGCGCGGTCTATGTAAGTAATCATAATTAACAGGCAAGTATGTATTATTTTGATCGTTTTTCTTCCAAACAAATCTTTTTTGCTTTACAACCGAAAGCATGCTGTCATAATTAAATTTTTTATATTTATTCAAAGCATTCTCTAAATCATGACATGTAAGTAACGGACTCGTTGCCTGCACCAAAATAACATTATTAAAATTATCATATTTATTAGCGAAGTATAATAGTACTGATTCAGTAGAAGCTGTATCAGTAGCTGTTTCAGCAGGCCTATCAATACATTCTATTTTTTCTTCATCCTTAAAATATTCTTGAACTGTTTCTTTTATTATTTCACTATCAGTACAAATAAAGACTTTATCAATTAATTTGCACTTTAATGCTGCTTCTGCTGTCCACGCTACAAGCGGTTTACCGCAAAGCATTTTTATATTTTTTAGTTTTATGGATTTACTTCCACCCCTAACTGGAATAAAAGCTACGTTATTGTATTTTTCCATAATTAATTACCTCTGCATTTTATTTTTTATATTTAAGTTTTTGACGCTGTACTTTCTCAATATCCAATAAATCCACATTCTTATACGCTAATGCATTATCAACATTTGTTAAAGCTTCAACCAATTCCCTCATTTCCTGCGGCTCTAAAGATGCTTTATGATCAGTTCCTTTCCAATTATGATTTAACGTAAAGTGTCGTTCAATAACAGCTGCGCCTAATGTAAATGCTGCTATATCAGGATATATTCCTATGTGATGTCCTGAAAAGCCTATTGCTTTTACAACATTATTATATGCATCATATAATTTCTTTATTTCTAATAAACAAATGTCGTTATATGGCACAGGATACCCTGATGTGCAGCTATACAATACTAAACTTTTATTTCTTTTCTTATCTATAAAAAACTGCACAATTTTATCTATTTCTTCTTTAGTTGTCATTCCAAGTGATAAATGAATATCGCCTTCGTAATTATCACATAAATACTCCAAAACCTTAAAATTATTGTTAGTCGCTGAAGGTATTTTTACAAATTCAGGATTGAGACTGACAATTTCTTTAGCTGACGTTAAATCCCATACAGAAGTACTGTAAATAATATCATGGCTTTCACAAAAGTCTTTCAATTCTTTATGTTGTTCCACGGTAAACTCTAAAAATTCTCTGTGCTCTCCATAAGTTTTGCCATAAGAATTAATGGGGTTAGGATGCGGAGCATTATACTCTTCTGCTGTTAAAAGTTCTTTGTTGTTACGTTTTTGAAATTTCACAGCATCGACACCGCAAAAATACTTTGCACATAAAATTAATGCTTTTGCTATTTCCATATCTCCTTTGTGATTACATCCGATTTCTGCAATTATAAATGGTTTCATTTTTCATCTCTCCTTAGTATTTTGACCAATTATATTGATTTTTTAAATAAGAAACTACTCCAAACAACAACCAATAAGTCATTGCATAATACCGTGCTGAAAAACAAACATCAAACCACCCATGAGCTAACATACCAATTATAGCCACAAACATGGCAATACTCATAATACTTTTTCCTTCTGTGATGCTATTCCATAAAATTTTTAATTGATAAAAAAGCAGAACTATAAACCCACTAAATCCTAAGATTCCATTCTCTGATAAAAATTTAAAATAAATATTATGTGCATGAGTCCATACCCCATTAACTTGCGCCAAAGGATTTACAAAATTTCCATTAGTATAATTACTAATAAAATTACTTGGTCCTATACCAGCAAGCGGATAATCTAAAAATATATTCCAAGCTACTACTCGCAAACCAGGCCGTACAAAATCGTAACCACGATGTAAAGAATCATAAAATATAAAATATGTAGCTGCTGCACCAACAATAAGCAGCAAATCTATTAATAAAACCTTTTTTAAACTAATTTGATTAATTTTATATAACAGCAATGGTAAAACTAATAATATTACATATAATCCTAACCAAGAGCCTCTGCTTTTTATAACTAATAATGTAAACAACAATAGAATACTTGTTATTATTACAAAGGGAAAAATCTTTTTTTCATTTCTAAACTTAATTATAAATGCAAATATAAACGGCAAAATTAAAATCAAGGTCCCACCTAAAATATTAACACTACCTAATAAACTAGTTGACCGTTCTATCCCTAATCCAAATATTTTATATAAAACAGAGAAGCAAACAATCCATATACCTAAACAGCTGCCATATAATATATATTTTAGCTTTTCTTTTATTTCACCTTTACCAGCTAATCCTATAACAACAAAAATAAATGGCAACATTCTTTCAAAATTATTTCTTACTAATTTTAAACCTTCTGCCCCACCTGTAATAGCCCATGAAACAAGCAAACAACCAAGGAATAGTATCATAAAGAATATTGTTGTTTTAAATTTTTCTAAACTACAAATATCTTGCTTAAATTCAGATCTATTTTTTACATAATAGATAATAAGGCATAACAATGCAGGTACAAAAAATGAACCTATACCACTCACACAAGCTAAAGTTAAAAATAATAAAAATAAATTTTTATTATTAGTTAAACCTAAATACAATTTATTCACTCCTTGATTAATTTTAAAGCTGTTTCATATTCTTCTACAGATTCCGGCAAAATAACATTTTGTTTATACAATGTTTGAAAATTGCTAAAAAATGAATTTATTTCTTCAAATCTGTTCATTGAACGATTTTTATTTAAAATTTTATACAAAAAAATATACTTGTTTTCACTATTATTTTTTATAGTAAAACTATACGCACATAATGCACTGGAATAAATCGTTACCCATATATTATTCTTTATTTCATAATTCGCCCCAAATACCTCCCATGGAGCAAAAATATTTGGGAAGAACTTAGCTCCTGCATTTCTATAATCTTCAATATAATCTACATTACTTCTAGGATGAAGTTTTACAAAAACATCTTGCGGAGCAACTATTCTAACCAGTTTTTTAAAAAGTTCCATTTTGGTTTCATAAACAATTTGTTCCTTTAAGTGTTTTTTATATGGATTAGCAAATATAAATTTTTTTATGGCTCCTGCATTTCTTAAATATTTAGGCATAGGATCAGTATTCTGGTCAAAAAATATAATTTTATCTTTCAAATCTATCTTATTTGCATCTTTAAAATCAAATATGAAATTAATTGCATTTATAAAATCCTTATCATCTTTATCTATTTTTGGTATTTGTACAATATTATAAGCAATTTTATCCTTATAAACTGCCATGTCTGGCTCATATAAATAAACTTTATCTACTTTATGCGTCCTGTTTAATGCATATGACAAATATGAAGCTAATCCTTCATCTATAGAGTTGTTTAAACATTTATTATATTTTGAAATTGCTTCAAAACATTCTCCAACAAAAGCTTTCGTTTCTATTCCAAAAAACTGGTTATATTGGCTAAAATCTAAAACTTTATTATTATGAATTTTTTGTTGAATTATAAACTCTTTATCTTTAACTAACCCCAAAAGCTTTAAATATATATTTTTAACTGTTCCTTTTACAGCAGTTAAAAAGCCTATTTCGTTTTTATTCTCTGTTAACCCCCTAAAATATTTGTGCAAACCTGTAAAAAATTCAGAATAAACATAAACATTCTCAAAAATTTCTGTTGACTGCAATCTATCGGCCAATTCAATGTTGCCTTTTTTGTTATTAAATATTATAATATCGGCCTTACAGTCCTTTAGCAAATGCACTTTTATATTTATTGAATTAAGCAACTGATAATCCGTCAAACATACAAATAATGCTTTCATTTAACAGCCATCCTTTTACAAAAATCAGCCAAATATTTTAGCCCACAAATTCCCCATCTTTAAGCGCAGCATTTGGCGTTTAATTGAGCGGTTTTTACGGCGCTTATCAAACTGTGGCATCTTGGCGTCTTTAAATTCTGTCAGTTTTAAATATTCGTAGTATTTTTCGTTAAAGCCCTCATGTATTTCATATTCCCACGGCTTGTAACCACCTGCATAGTGGAATATGGCCGGGTTTAACTTTGCTTCAATAGCCTTTTTTCGCAAAGCAGGCTTGGTTACAATTTTTAAAAATAAATTAAACACAGGCGGAATAACATCCCATCTTAATGGAATCTCCTGCCAGTTATTCATAAAAAATTTGTTTAAAGCGTCCTGGTCGTGATTAGGATATTTGTTCTGCGTCGCAAGGGCAATAATACTTTCAGCAAAATTACCGCTTCGCCACTGTTTTAAATCCATCATTAAAACACCGGCATTAAAATAGGGCGCATCAAAAGGCAAACCGATAAACTGATTTTTTTGTCTGCGCACACGCGCCGAAGCCATAATGCCTAAATCGCAGGTAGCTGCAACGGGCTTGCCGCCCATATCAAGCTGCCACATTTTTTCTATATCATCATATACCAAAAGGTCGCAATCAAGATAAATTATCTTTTCAATGCTTTCGTCCAAAATATTGGCAATATCCAGGCGGAAATAACTTGCACGGCTCAGTTCCCCGCTGACATAGCAATCTTCCAGCCTGCTGTTTTTTATTTTAATAAATTCAACACTGCCGCCTAAATTTTGTACTGTTTTAGTTATTTTTGCTTTATTTTCGTTTTGTATTTCATCATCAATTAAATAAAAACGCACTTTTTGCGGAACTTTAGTATTTACAAGTACTGAAGCCATTGCCACCGCTGTATGTTGCGCATAATTATTATCCGATGCAAAAACAACATTAATAAATTTATCCATAAACATCCTTCCGTTTGAATCTTACTCAAAGCTTATTCAGCCATTCATATTTATTATATCATAGTATCTTATTTTCTTTACATAACGGACGTAAAAATTTATAATATTTATTGGAAAGATTGGTAAAAATCTTCGAGGAGGCCTTTATGAACGAATATTTAAATTGCGGAATAGCTTTATATATTTTATCGTATTTATTTTATGTAAAAATTTCACGCGGCTTGGGACATAAAGCCGAATATTTACAATTGCGCCGCTTTTTCCCTTGTGCAGTTTTAGCAGTGCTGCCATGTTATTTAGCACAGCTTCCGCTGACATCGCCGCAGTTTTTGATAAGCCTGTTTGTCGGTGTTATGTGGATTATAACCTATCCTCTTTTTTATTACATTACTTATCATAAAAACTCTACGGATTTCGGCTTTCATTTGGATACTGTTTTCGGCTTATATATTATCGGCTGGCTTACAGGGCTGAAAATTTTAGTACAATATTTCAATGTTATGCCTTCTGTTTTGATGACAGTTATTTCCGTCGCAGAATTTGCCGTACTGCTTATTCCTGTTCTGCAATGGCTTTACTTTGCAGTATATAAAACATCTGTTAACGAAAATGCATTATCTGCAATGCTGATAACTAATTATAATGAAATTATTGAATTTTTCAAATCTATGCCTAAACCAATCCAGATACTTTCACCGGTACTATTGGCAGCTCTTTTATATGGAATTATTACAGCTAATGAAATTGCCGCAGTGCAAATTAACAACGAATATTATTTATATGCATTGATTGCCATAACTATATTTTTAACCATCTATTTATGGGAGCCTACAAAAAAAGGAGTATTTGTACGTACAGGAATTATAGAACTTTTTAGTGATGTTAAACATTATATTTCTGAAACAAAAACATATGCTGAAAATTTAAATCAACGCCTGAAAAATCTGCAAGTAACTCCGGCTAAGCCTGATTTTGATAAGCCTTCTACTATTATTATGGTTATAGGCGAATCGGAATCGCGAGATTATATGAGCGCCTTTACAGATTATGATAAAGATACAACGCCCTGGTTGAATGCAAATAAAGCCTCCGATAATTTCTTCTTATTTCGTAATTCCTATGCCTGCCATCACCAGACTGTCCCTTCTTTGGAACGCGCTTTAACAGAAGCAAATCAATATAATGATAAAAAGTTTTATGAATCCTGCTCTGTTGTTGATATTGCCCGTAAGGCAGGCTATACTACACACTGGTACAGCAATCAGGGTCATTTAGGCGGTGCAGATACTGCTGTTACACTTGTTGCAGATACAGCAGACACTACAAAATGGACAAGGCAGAACCTCAATCAAGTACAGTATGATGAATCACTTTTAGATTATCTTGATGAAGTTAACCCTTCCAAAAACAATTTTGTTGTTATTCACTTAAAAGGCAATCATTTTAACTTTTTAAACCGTTACCCGGAAAGCTTTACCAAGTGGGGCGAACCCGGCAAGTACGATTTAATTTTAAACTACATCAATTCTATTGCCTATACCGACCATATTTTGGAAAGTATTTGGAAATATGGCAAAGAAAATTTAAACCTGCAAGCCATGGTTTATTTCTCTGACCATGCAACTATTCCGGACAAGCGCCGTTCTTCTAATTTTGATGGTTTTGCTACCGTGCGCATACCAATGTTTGTGTATCTTGCTGATGAATATATTGCTAAATACCATGATACTTATTCTGCCTTAAAGAATAATAAAGATAAGTATTTTACCAATGATTTAGCCTATGAATTAATGTGCGGCGTATTCAACATTAAATCCAACCATTATGATGAAACTAACAGTATTGCATCAAGCAAATATAAATATACCCGCGATATGCTAAAAACCGATATTGGCAATAAATGGATTAAAGACGATAATAATTAACAGGAGAGTTTATAAATGCCCAAATATTTAAAGAATATTTTAGTATTTTTAGTCGTTTACGCAATTATTTTTGGTTTTTACTTGCATGTATCGCCCAATATTGGCGACCACGCCTTCGGACTCCATTCTCGCCGTTTTATACCGGCTGCGCTTGCTTGCACTTTACCATATTTTTTATTTAAAGAATTTAGCCTGAAAAATTTTAAAATGGAGCTTTTGCTTTCTATATTATGGGCAGTTACTTCTCCATATATGGCTTATCTTGCAAGCCTTAAAAGCGGCGGCAACCCAAGCCTGCCGTATGATGTAGCAACAGGCGCTTATTTATTCAGCACTTTAGTTTTTGCTAAAATTCTTATAAAAAGATATTTGGATTTTACAATCATAAAATTAAGCTATTATTTACTTCAGCTTTTATTATTTATAGTACCGGTTTTCCATATTCTTTATTATCTTAAATTCGGTCACAGTATGAGCGGTAACGGTATGATGGTTATCTTTCAAACTAATCCTGCCGAAGCTGCAGAATACTTATCCTCCTTAAGCTGGCAATATCTTGCTTCAGCTTTTACTTTATTAGCGATATTTGTTTTAATTGTATTTAATAATTTAAGTTCTGTAAAATTTCTGCCTGATTACATACTTACGAAAAAGAAATTAATCATCAGCTGCATTGTTTTACCGGCAGTTGCTTATTATACATTTTTCAGCTTAATTCCACGTACACAATTTGTAAGAATCGCCATTAGTACGCAGGGATATTTTAATGCTGTTGAAGAATACGGCACTTTACACAATGAAGTTCTTAAGGATTTGCGCGTTGAGTCCAATGGGGGGGTACTATCATACTCATCTAATACAATTATTATGGTTATCGGTGAATCCGCAACAAGAAACTATATGAAGGCCTTTTATGATGATAACGATGAAACTACTCCATGGTTATCTTCTAAAAAAGAGGATTTTTTACTTTTCAAAAATGCTTATTCCTGCGCCTGGAACACCGTTCCTGCATTGGAACACGCTTTAACGGAAGCAAACTATTATAACAATAAAGAATTTAATCGTTCTATATCTATTATTGATATGGCCAAAAAAGCCGGTTATAAAACCTATTGGTTTAGTAATCAGGGTAAAATAGGCATTCACGATACACCTATAACTATGGTAGCAGAAACATGCGACGTTGCAAAATGGGGCGGCACATCACGCTATGATGAAGGTCTGCTATCCCATTTGACAACAGTTAACCCTGATGAGAAAAACTTTATTGTAATGCATATTATGGGCAGCCATATAGATTACAATCATCGTTATCCCAAAGAATATCAAATATGGACCGACCCTGATACTACCGGCCGTGTAGCAGATTATAAAAATTCTTTGGTTTATACCGATAAAGTTTTACAAGATTATTTTGAATATGCCGAAAAGAATTTAAACTTAAGTGCTTTTATTTATTTTTCCGACCATGGCACCGACCCTAACCGCAGCCGCGACCCGGATGAAACAAAATTTATCGGCTTACGTATTCCTTTATTTATATATTTATCTGAAACCTACAAACAAAATAATCCTGACATAGCAGACGCTTTAAATGCTAATCAGGATAAATTCTTCTCAAATGATTTAATCTATAATTTGGTCTGTGGCATTTTAAATATAAAATCTAATCATTACAACGAAGAAGAAAGTCTTGCTTCATCCAAATACAAATTTACTATTGATAATACTAAGGCTGGTTTAGGAACTAAATCAGTTAAAGATGACCCGCATCTGGATATGTAAACTATAAAATAAAGCCACCGATATTATCGGTGGCTTTATTTTATAGTTTACCTTTGCATTTATACAAATAATATAATTTAGCGTATTTCATAGTTGTATAATAATAATGGGCAACAGCAAATACCCACCCTATTTTACCGTCTAAAAAGCCCAAATTAATTATATAGACTTTAAAAAATGCCCACAACGGTCTTAAAACAACATCTATAAAAAAGTTAATGTTTTTTCCTTCTTCTTTGTATTTTTCTGCTGCTAATGTCGTATACTTATTTATTTTATTGATGTGTTGTTCCCATGTTTCATAAGTATGGTGATACATACATTCTTTTAATTTTTTGTTTTCATAAAGGGTTATAATAGCAGGGTGCACAAATCCTTCAACATAAGAACCTTTTGCCGGCATTAAGCGGCAAACATAATCCGGACGCAAAGTCCCATGTGTAGCCTTATTATGGTGGAATTTATTTTTACGTTTAATCCAATAGGCATAATGTTCATTTTTTTCAATGGTTTTGCGAATTTCTTTGCCAAGTTCCGGTGTACAGCGCTCGTCAGCATCTATAAAGAATATCCATTCATACTTTGCCTGCTGAATGGCAAAAGTCTGCTGACCACCC
>CASFZG010000014.1 GCA_949299135.1 uncultured Phascolarctobacterium sp. | reverse complement strand
ATGTATTCGTTGCCGTCGATGTCGGTCAGCTTGCTGCCGCAGCCGCCTGCGATAATCGGCGGAACGCCGCCGACGCTGCGGAACGAACGCACGGGGCTGTTAACGCCGCCGGGAATATATTGTTTGGCTTCTTCAAAAGCCGCTTCGGATTTTGCGTGCTGCATGGCTGCCTCCTTATTCTTCGCGCAGCCAGCGTGCTGCGTCAAGAGCGTGGTAGGTAATAATCATTTTCGCGCCGGCACGTTTAAAACCGGTCAGCGTTTCCATAACGATGCGTTTTTCGTCAATCCAGCCTTTTTGGGCTGCGGCTTTAACCATGGCGTATTCGCCGCTTACGTTGTAAACGCACAGCGGGCGGTTAAAGGTGTCCTTAACGCGGCGCACAATATCCATAAAGGCCAGCGCCGGTTTAACCATTACAATGTCTGCGCCTTCTTCAATGTCCAGCGCAACCTCGCGCAGCGCCTCGTCGCTGTTGGCGGGGTCCATCTGGTAGCCTTTGCGGTCGCCTGCGCTAGGTGTGGAATCGGCAGCGGCACGGAACGGTCCGTAGTAGGAAGAAGCGTACTTAGCGGAATAAGCCATAATGGAAACATGGCTGAAGCCGTTTTCATCCAGCGCGGCGCGGATAGCCTGCACATAACCGTCCATCATGTTGGAAGGGGCGATGATATCGGCACCTGCTTTGGCGTGAGATACGGCGACTTTGGCCAGCAGCGGCAGGGTAGCGTCGTTATTGACGGTGCAGCCGTTTTCCAGTACGCCGCAGTGGCCGTGCTCGGTGTATTCGCACAGGCATACGTCGGTAACGATTACAAGGTCGGGGTATTTTTCCTTAATCAGGCGGCAGGCCTGCTGCACGGGTTCTTCCATATCCCAGGCACTGCTGCCGGTAGCGTTTTTATAAGAAGGGATGCCGAACAGAATAACGGCAGGGATTTTCAAATCAACGATTTCGTCCAGCACTTCCGGCAGGCGGTCAAGCGACCAGTGGTAGTTGCCGGGCAGGGATTCGATTTCGTTTTTAACATTTTTGCCGGGAACGACAAAGAGCGGATAAATCAAATCTTCAACAGAAAGTTTGTTTTCGCGGATCATGCTGCGCAGGTTCGCGGTTGCGCGCGTGCGGCGCGGACGGTAAATGGGGAAGCCCATCTTAATCACTCCTTAGTGTAATAGCTTTTTATGGCATCCGTTAAACCGGCGATGGTAAAGGTACCGGCGGTTACGGCGGGTGTTATACCGTTTTTGTTACAGGTGGCGGCTGTTACGGGGCCGATAGCTGCGCAGGCAACGCCTTCCAGCAGTTCTTTTTTGCCGCCCAGCACTTTAAGAAAGTTGGTAACGGTGCTGGAGCTGGTGAAGGTAACCATGTCCACCTCTTTATTTTGCAGCGCGGCGATGAGTTCGTCGGCGTTGTCGCAAACAGCGACGGTTTCGTAGGCGGTGATAACGTCTACTTCCGCGCCCAGTTTGAGCAGCGTTTCCGGCAGTACCTCGCGCGCTTCTTTGGCGCGGGGCAGCAGCACTTTATCGCCTTTGGCAAGTTCTGCGCTCATGGCTTCTGCAAGTTCTTCGGCTTTGTAGGTTGCGGGAACCAAATCGGCGGTTAAGCCGCAGTTTGCCAGTGTTTTGGCGGTGCCGCAGCCGATAGCGGCGATTTTAATGCCTGCCAGTGCGCGTGCGTCCTTGCCTGCCGCAGTTAAGCGTGCAAAAAAGGCTTTAACGCCGTTAGCGCTGGTAAGTACCAGCCATTTATAGGTATCAATTTTGCTGATTGCTTCATCAAGCGGCGCATAACCGGCAGGCGGCACAATTTTAATGGCCGGTGCTTCAATAACCTTTGCGCCTTCCGCTTCCAGCTGTTTGGTCAGTTCGCTGGCCTGTGCGCGTGCGCGGGTAACAACAATGGTTTTGCCAAACAGCGGCTTGTTATCGTACCAACGCAGCTGGTCGCGCAGTTTTACCACGTTGCCCACAATAAAAATGGCAGGCGGTTTCAGTCCTGCGGCTGCAACATCGGCAGCGGCATTGCCAACAGTGGTAACAAGCGTCTGCTGTTCGGGATGGGTGCCCCAGCGGATAACGGCTGCCGGTGTATTGGCGGCGCGTCCGTTTTCAATCAGCTTTTGCGTAATTTTGGGAATGTTTTCCACGCCCATTAAAAATACCAAAGTATCAACACCGGTTGCAAGGCCGGACCAGTTAATGGTGCTTTCGCCCTTGGTGGGATCTTCATGACCGGTGATAACGGCAAAGCTGGTTGCCACATGCCTGTGCGTTACGGGGATGCCGGCGTATTCGGCAACGGCAATGGCGCTGGTTACGCCCGGCACAAATTCAAAGGGCAGGCCTGCTTCTAAAAGTTCAATGGCTTCTTCGCCGCCGCGCCCGAATACAAACGGGTCGCCGCCCTTAAGGCGTGCCACGGTTTTGCCTTCGGCTGCCAGCTTAACCAGCAGTTTGTTGATATCCGGCTGGCGCATGGTGTGGTTGGCGCTGGCTTTGCCAACGTAAACCATTTCCGCATCGGGGCGGGCGTAGCTTAAAATGCGCGGGTCAGCCAGGCGGTCATACACAACGGCGTCCGCCGCCTTTAAGCACTCCATGGCTTTGATGGAAAGCAGTCCGGGGTCGCCGGGGCCTGCGCCGATAAGGTAAACTTTTCCTTGTTTAGTCATATATTCCTCTCCTTACAGGATAGCGGCAAGAATTTCCTTACCGCCGTTATCAAGCATTTTTTGTCCCAAAGCACGGCCGATAGCAACTGCATCTGCTGCTTCGCCTTCTGCCGTATCGCGCAGCAGCGTGCTGCCGTCCAGCGAGGCAATTACAGCCGTCATGTTTAAATGGCCGTCTTTAACTTCGGCGTGTACGCCGATAGGCACCTGACAGCCGCCTTCCAAAAGCCCCAAAAAGGCGCGTTCGGCATCGGTAGCCTGTTTGGTGGGCGTGTCGTTTAAAAAGTCCAGCATCTGGCGGACCTGAAAATTATCGCTGCGGCATTCAATTGCAAGCGCGCCCTGTCCGACAGCGGGCAGGCAGTAATCCTGCGGGATGATTTGTTTGATTCTGTCCTCATGCCCAAGGCGGGTCAGCCCTGCTGCTGCCAGAATAATGGCGTCCATCTGCCCTTCGTCCAGCTTTTTCAGGCGGGTATCGACATTGCCGCGCAGGTCAACAATTTTTAAATCCGGGCGTTTCGCTAAAAACTGCGCGCGGCGGCGCAGGCTGCTGGTGCCCAGCACGCTGCCTTCCGGCATTTCTTCAATGCCGTTATATTTGTTGCTTACAAAAGCGTCGCCGGCGTTGGCACGCTCGGTAATCGCCGTAAGGCACAGCCCCTGCGGCAACACGGTTGGCATATCCTTCAAGCTGTGTACGGCCAAATCAATCGTGCCGTCCAAAAGCTCCTGCTCTATTTCTTTGGTAAACAGGCCTTTATCGCCGATTTTCGCCAGCGGCACATCTAAAATGCGGTCGCCTTTGGTAACAATTTTTTTAAGCGTTACCTCGCAGCCGGGATATTCCTCGCGCAGGCGTCCGGCAATGTAGTTGCTCTGCCACAGGGCTAAAAGGCTCTGCCTAGTCCCAATAATCAAATTTGTTTTCATCGCCGATGTAGTCCTCTCCTTTATCGTTCAGCAAAAACAGCTCGCAAATCATCTTGCGCAGGCGTTCCTCATCCGGCGTACCGGCAGCGGCGTTCATCGCCGTCATCGGCTCGCGCAGGAATTTATGTTCAAGGCGCTGCGTCATAATGTCGATGATGCGGCGTTCGTGCTCGTTCAGTTCCGGCATTTTGGCAAAGGCGCGTTTCAGCACCTTCTCGCGCAGAAAGTTCATTTTTTCGTGCAGCTGCACCATTACCGGGCGCATCGTCAGGTAACGCAGGCGCTCTTTCAGCTCGGCAATTTCTTCTTCAATAATTGCTTCTGCCATCTGCGCCTCGTGCGTACGGAAGTGCTTGTTGGTGTCAACCACGCCTTCCAGGTCGTCGATGTTGTACAGCGTAATGCCCGGCAGGTCGGCAACGCTCGGTTCAACGTCGCGCGGCACCGCGATATCAATTAAAATCAGCGGCCTGCCGCTGCGTTTTGCCGTTACTTCGCGCATGTCGCGCTCGCGGATAACGTAATGCGGCGCGCCCGTGCTGGTAATTATGATGTCCGAAGTTTCGGCCTGTTCCAGATATTTATTGTAGGCGATTGCCGTGCCGTTAAACTTGTCGGCCAGCTCCTTGGCGTGGTCGTAGTTGCGGTTGCTGACGAAAATCGTTTTCGCGCCCTTGTCAATCAGGTGGCGGGCGGTCAGTTCGCTCATGCGTCCCGCACCCAGCACTAAAATGTTGGCGTCCTCAATACTGCCCAGAATGTCCATCGCTAAATCAACGGCGGCGCTGGATACCGACACCGAGCTGTACGCAATTTTGGTTTCCGTGCGCACACGTTTGCCGGTGGCAATGGCGCGGTTAAAAATCGTGTTAAAAACTGTGCCCGTCATGCCGTTTTCGCGGGCAATCTGGTAAGCGTTCTTAATCTGGCTTAAAATCTGGCCCTCGCCGATAACCAGCGAATCAAGGCTGGACGCAACCTTAAACAGATGGCGCACGCAGTTGACGCCGCTGAGGTTATAAAAATATTCGTTTTTATAGGCCGTGCCTGCAATGTGCTTAACCAAAGTCTGGATGAACTTCATGCCGCTGACGGGTTCCTCCAGCACCATGTAAAACTCGGTGCGGTTGCAGGTACTGAGCAGTACGGCTTCATCAAGGTTATCGTAATTGCGCAGGCGGCGCAGAATGCGGGCAATGCGGTCGGCGCTGAAGTTAAAGCCCTCGCGCACTTCAACCGGCGCTGTTTTATGGTTCAGCCCTAAAACTATCAATTGCATTGTTAATGCGCTCCTTTAATGTATTTAAGCGGCCCTCGTGCAAAAGGCCGATAGCTTCTTCCGTCAGTTGCTTGCGCCAGAAGGCGGTGCGCTCTTTCGGCGTAAGGCCAGACTGCTGCAACCGTGTGCGTGCTTTGTGCAGAAATTCCGCAAACTCGGCAAAATCATCGCCGTAGGTTCTGGCAATGTCGCGTGCTAAAAGCGCCGTGTAAGCAGGCAGCCCGCCGCCAAAAGCGGTAAAGCTCAATCTGCCGCTTGCGCTTTGCGCCGGTACGCTGAAATTGCCAAGCTCCGGTTCTGTCACAACATTTACAAGACAGGGCGCTTCCGCTGCAATTTGGCGGTTCAGTGCGGCGTTGTCGGTTGCGGCAACAACTAAAAAGCAATCGCTTACGTCGCCGCTTTCATAGCCGCGCAGCATAAGTTTAATCTTGCCGTCCGCCGCAAGCGCGGTTAAGTTTTCATCCGCCGCAGGCGCGATAACGGTTACATCTGCGCTGGCAGCCACAAGCGTGCGCGTTTTGCGCAAAGCCACCTTGCCGCCGCCGATAACGGCGCAGCGTTTGCCGTTTAAATTTAGCATTGCGGGATAACGGAAAAGGTTTTCTTCCATAATAACCTGCCTTATACTGACATAAAAAATTACATAAAGATACAACTACAATGATACCACAAAATAGGAAGTATTTCCAGTTAAAAAGCTGTTGCAGACCTACAAAAATGCGTGAAAAAGTATCATTTAAGATAAAAGGGATTTAACACGGGCGCGGCGAATACTAAAAGCGCAGGCAGCAGAGGAGGGATTTGCTATGAATTGTGCTTTTTGCCCGCATCACAAATGCTATACGGAGGGACAGAACTGCACGCGCTTTACGCATGACGGGGTGTGTGAATTTTATTCGGAGGACGACCGCAAAATGATGCGCGCGTCGTCGGCGACCGAAAGCCGCAACTACATGAAGATGACGCGCCTTGAGGAGAGCGCCTTTTTTGCCAAAGAACTCGGCGTGAAGAAAATCGGCATTGCCTTTTGCATCGGTCTTGCCAACGAAGCGCATTTTTGCGCGCAGTATTTTAAAAATCAGGGCTTTGCGGTGGAATCCGTCTGCTGCAAGGTTTGCTCTGTTGATAAAGACCTGCTGGAACTGGAGAAAATTAAACCGGGGCAGCGCGAGGCGATGTGCAATCCCAAAACGCAGGCACGCATTTTAAACGACGCCGATACGGAACTGAATTTTATCGTCGGCTTGTGCGTCGGGCACGATATGCTTTTTACCATGGCAAGCAAAGCGCCGGTGTCCAGCATCATCACCAAAGACCGCGTGCTGGCAAACAATCCCGCCGGTGCGGTTTACTCCCGCTATTGGCGCAGAAAACTTGGAATTTTAGAGGACGGAACGGTGTAAATAAAATAATTAACGTAAGGGCATGGCATTAAGCTGTGCCCTTGATTTTTTGAGTGTTATTACGTGTATTTTAAAATTGTACTTGCCAAAATATGAAAAATGCTGTATTTTAGTAAGCGAAAGCTAACTAAAGGAGTATATATGTTAAAAGACTTTTTGAAATATTACCGTCCACATAAAATGTTACTGGCATTTATTATTGGCGGCTCATTTTTTACGGCAGGCATGGAACTTTTGTTCCCGCTTATTGTTCGGCAGATACTTGATGACGCAATACCGCAGAAGGATTTCAATTTGCTGTTATTGTGGTCAGGTATTCTGCTTGCATTGTATTTAGTAAATTACGGCATGAATTTTGTTTTGCAGTATTATGGGCATGTAATGGGCACGCAGATAGAAAACGCTATGCGGCGCGATTTGTTTGTGCATTTGCAAAGTATGACCTTCCGTTTTTTTGACAACGCTAAAACCGGGCAGCTTCTGGAGCGCCTTACCGGCGATGTTGCAGAAGTCAGTGAGCTGGCGTTTCGCGCGCCGAATGACATTATAGTGTGCCTGTTCAGTATGTTTGGCACGATAGTCATTTTATTCTGGATGAACTGGCGGCTGGGGCTATTAATAACCTTTCTGCTTATTGTTAAAACGGTGCATACCATTTACATTAACTATAAAATGAAGCAGTCTTTTAAAAATTTTCGTGTAAAATCCGGCGATGTTACGGCTAAAGTCGAAGAAAGCCTTTCGGGTGTGCGCTTAACCAAAGCCTTTGCCGTGGAAGATAAAGAATTGCAGGCTTTTGATAAAGCCAGTGATAATTATCTGGCAGCGCGCAAGCAGTCTTTTAAAATACTGGCGCATTTTATGGGCAGTATGGGCTTTTTTACAAATTTTACAAACCTTGTGGTGATGTGCGTAGGCGGTGCACTGGTTACTTCTGGTCAATTACAGCTCAGTGATTTTGTAGCTTTCTTTTTGTATATCGGGCTGTTTATGAAGCCGCTTTTGCGGCTTACTGCTTTTACCGAAATTTATCAGCGCGGCATGGCCGGATATAACCGCGTGCACGAGTTGATGCAGCAGCAGCCTGATTTTGCAGACAGCCCGGATGCTTTGGAGTGCAGCGGCATCAAAGGTGATATTGTTTTTGATAACGTAAGTTTTGGCTATAACGGCCAATTGCCGGTGCTAAAAAATTTAAGCCTTACAATAAAAGTCGGGCAGACAGTAGCATTTGTTGGCGCTACCGGTGCAGGCAAAACAACCATTACCAACATGCTGCTTCGCTTTTACGAGCCGGACAGCGGGCGCATTTTACTGGATGGTACGGATATCAGGCAGTTTAAGCAATCTGCGTTGCGCAGGCAGATAGGGCTGGTGCAGCAGGATGTGTTTTTATTTTCGGAATCTGTAAGCTATAACATTGCTTATGGTGATAAAGAGGCATCGTTGCAGCAGGTTAAGCTGGCGGCACGGGCCGCTTCAGCGGATGAATTTATAGAAAAGCTGCCACAAAAATACGATACTGAAATCGGCGAACGCGGCGTTAAATTATCCGGCGGACAAAAGCAGCGTATTGCCATAGCCAGGGTATTTTTAAAAAATCCGCCCATTGTTGTGCTGGATGAAGCTACGTCGGCGCTTGACAACAAGACCGAAAAGCAGATACAAAGCGCATTGGAAAAACTGGCGGAAGGTAGGACGACAATTGTTATTGCCCACAGGCTGACTACCGTGCAGAACGCCGATAAGATAGTAGTGCTGGAAAGCGGCTGCGTTAAAGAAACTGGCACGCATACTGAACTGTTAGCTAAAAAAGGCGTTTATTACAATCTTTATAATGCTAAATAAACTCCGAAAGTTAGTTGTTGCTAACTTTTTGTTGACAAATTTGTGAAAATATGAGAAACTAAAGCCGATTAAAGTTAGCGACAACTAACTAAAATCGGCTTTTAATTTTATTTTATCGGATTTGTTCAAGGAGGCAAAAATGGAAGCAGTAAGTACGGTAATTGAATATTTTTTGAAGGGCGGTTTTGTAATGTGGCCGCTTTTGTTATGTTCGGTAATTGTTGTCAGCATAGCAATTGAGCGCTGGCTGTATTACAAAGAAGTCGATTCAGGCGATGCGTTTGCCGATAGTTATTGCAATCTGCTGGCTGAACAAAAAGATGCCGATGCTGGCAAACTTGCTTCGTGCTGCAAGGGGCACTGCGCTCAGATTGTGGCGGAAGCGGGAAGTTTTTGCTGCTGCAGCCAGTGCCGTGCGTATCTTGAAACCAAAAGCAGCATTGCCATTGCCAAACTGCGCAGCAACCTTAACTATTTAAGTATTATAGTTACTATGGCACCGCTGCTGGGGCTTTTGGGTACCATTATCGGTATGATTAACTCTTTCAGTATTTTTGACTTGCAGGCGGGTGCACCGATGGCGATTACCGGAGGCATCGGCGAAGCGCTTATTGCAACGGCAACCGGTTTGTGCGTGGCGATTATGGCTCTGTGCGTACATTCATATTTTGCTCACCGCATGGAAGGGATAATTACAAATATGGAACAGTGCTTTTCGGCGCTTCTGGAGCATAAAACGAGAGGTGAATTGCAATGAGACTGCGTGACCCGCGTGACCTTGGCAAGCCGGAGCTGATGATTATACCGATGATAGATATTATATTCTTTTTACTAGTGTTTTTTATGCTGTCGACTATGTATATGGTTGAGCTAAAAACAATACCGGTAAAACTACCAACAGCGGCTAATGCTGCGTCAGATACAACAACTACTTTTGCGGTAACACTGAAAGATGACGGAAGTTTGTACCTTGGCGATGCACAGACAGATATGCAGAGCCTTTTAATGCAGGCTGCGCTTGAAAAAAAGCAGAATGAAAATCTGGCGGCTGTTATCCGTGCCGATGAAAATGTTGATTACGGCCGCGTAATTGAACTGGTAGATAAATTGAAGGGTGCCGGTATCAGCCGGTTTGGGCTGGCGACCAGCAACGGTACGAAGCAATGAAAAAGTACGCCAGAAAGAAGATAAGCTTTGCGGGTTCGGTTGCGGCGCATATTTTGCTGGTGTTGGCACTGGCAGTAACCGGTATTTTGCAAATACGCAGCTTTACTGATGATTTTACTGAGATAACGGTGTTCGCTGGCGGCGGAGGCGGTGGTGGCAGCGGCACGGCAGTTGCTGAAGCGGAAGTACCGCAGGCAGCTGCACCGCAGCAGGATGAACCTGATGCCATAGCAGATACTGCTGCAAAAGTTAAAGCTACTGCGCCTTTAGAACACAGTTTTGTTGCTAAAAAAGCCGCGCCCGGCAGCGGTGATAAAAATGATACCGGCACCGGTGGCGGCAAAGGCAGCGGACGTGGAACAGGCAAAGGCAGCGGCACTGGACCCGGAAGTGGTAGTGGCAGCGGTGGGGGGCATGGCAGTGGCCACGGTACAGGCACGGGCAGCGGTAGCGGCGACGGTATAGCCATTAACCCGGCAGTGCCGCCGCGCATTGTGCGCAGTGTAAGCCCTGTTTATCCGGAAACGCAGCGCTTGACCAATGTTACCGGCACGGTGCGCCTGCGTCTTTTAATAGGGCGTGACGGCAGTGTGGAAGATATAAACATAGTAAGTTCATCCGGCAGTAGGCCGCTGGATAATGCGGCTGTTAATGCGTGCCGCCGCTGGCGTTTTACGGCTGCGGAAAATTCAGCCGGGCAAAAAGTACGCTGCTATTGGGAAATACCAATCAGATTTGATTTAAAACATTAAAATAAAGGAGAAATCAGATGAGAAAAATTGCAATTTACGGTAAGGGCGGTATTGGCAAGTCAACAACAACGTCCAACCTTTCAGCCGCACTGGCGCTTAAGGGTTACAAAGTTATGCAGGTTGGCTGCGACCCCAAATCCGATTCCACCAAAAATTTAATGGGCGGCAAACGCATCCCAACAGTGTTGGAACAGCTTAAAAATAAAGGCGACAGCCTGAAACTGGAAGACATTGTGTTTGAAGGCTTCGGCGGAGTGCTGTGCGTGGAAGCGGGCGGGCCTACTCCGGGCATCGGCTGTGCAGGGCGCGGCATAATCTCGGCATTTGAAAAGCTGGCAGAACTGGAAGCCTTTGAAGTGTACAAGCCAGATGTAGTAATTTACGACGTGCTGGGCGATGTTGTGTGCGGCGGTTTTGCCATGCCGATACGCGGCGGCTATGCGCGCGAGGTGTTTATTGTTTCGTCCGGCGAGATGATGGCGCTGTATGCTGCAAATAATATCGCGCAGGCTATTAAAAACTTCGGCAGGCGCGGGTACGCACGTTTAAAAGGCATTATTTTAAATGCCAAAAATATTGAAAACGAAATCGAACTGGTAGAAAAAGCTGCCAAAGAAATTGAAACGGAAATTGTTTTGTATGTGCCGCGCAGCGGCGATATCCAGACGGCTGAAAACATGGGTGGAACGGTAAGCGAGTTTGTTAAGGATTCACCGATGGTGGAGGTTTACAATAAACTTGCGGACCGCGTGCTTAAACTGAGCGTTGATGAATAGGGGTGCGTTATGAAGAAGCTTTTACTGTTAATTGCCGTAATGCTTGCTGCCGTGCTGGCGGTTGGTGGATGCGGTACGGATAAAGCAGCCGGTGAACATGGTGTCGGTAAAATTGTGCTGCGATATCCGGAAGCCTTACAGCAGTACGGTTTTAAAGAACCGCTGGTGCTTGATAAAATACCGCAGCGCGTGGTTTCGCTGGCGCATACCCCTGTGTTGGCTTTGTACGAGATGGGTGTTAATCAGGTTGCAGTACCGCAAAACAAAATGTTCAGCTGGCCTGATGAGCTTGCTAAAAACGCGCAAGAGTTAAATACCGCAATGAACGATAATTTTGATATTGAAAGTATTGTCGCCTTGCAGCCGGATTTGGTAATTTTGGGCTACCATGCCAAAGACAGCTACGGCAAAATTTTAGAGAACGAAAAAATCCCCGTTTATTATGTCGATGCAGGCCACGTTGTTACCTACAAATCGGTAAAAGAACTGACTGACGTGCTGATTGAAGCTTTCGGCAAAGACAACGCAGGAGCGGATAAAATTAAAGAATGTTTTGATAATCTTGAAGCACGCATGGAAGAAATGCGCAAAGAAAACGCCGGTAAAAAGGTAATGGTGTTGCAATCAGCGCCGCCGCGCCATTTTATACAAAATAAAGAAGGCACGCTTGGCAGCATGGCAGATATGTTGGGCTATGACAATGTTTATAAAAATACCGAAAGCAGCCTTGCCCTTTTAGACCGCGAACAGGCGCTGGGCTATGAGCCTGATTTGCTTTTGTGCGTTGGCGGTTCGGCAACTGCGGAAGAACACCAACAGCTGATGGAAGAAGATTTTGCTAAAAATCCTGATTACTGGAACAGCATTAAGGCCATCCGCGAAGGGCATGTTATATATCTGCCGGTAGGCTATATTGCTTCCGGCGGAATTGAGATTGTTGACCGTATAAACAGCCTTATTGATATGCTGGAAACGGCGGAAAAATAAAATGAAAACAATAAGTTTATTTAAGGTAAGCGCCGTTTGCGTGGTGCTGGCAGCGCTGATTGTGCTGATGAGCCTTGGCGCATTAACAATCGGCAGTGCGGATTATTCGCTGAAACAGATTGCCGACGCCGTTATTTACGGCGCAGAAGGCCCGGTGCAGATTGTAGTTTATAACCTGCGCCTGCCGAGGATTATTATGGCTTTGGAAGTTGGTGCATGCCTAGCTGTTGCCGGTGCGCTTTTACAGTCCGTAATGCGCAACCCGCTGGCCGACCCGGGCATTATCGGCGTATCGGCTGGTGCGGCAACGGCTGCTACAACCATACTTCTGCTGTATCCGGCCATGCTTTCGGCGGTGCCGCTGTTTGCTTTCGGTGGTGCATCGCTGGCATGCGTTTTAATTTATATTTTAGCGTGGCACGACGGCGTTGACCCGGTACGCATCATCCTTTCCGGCGTGGCCATTAACACAGTGCTGGGGGCATACAACGCCTTTTTGCAAATGCTTAATTCGGACAACCTTTCCAATGTGCTGGCTTTTATGAACGGCAGTCTTTCCGGCTGCAACTGGGAACAGATTTATGTTATCAGCGCATATTCGCTTATCGGCCTTATCTGCGGGTTTGCCTGCATTAAAAGCGCCAACATTTTGCAACTTGGTGACGAAATGGCATCAGGCCTCGGTGTTAACGTGAGCCGTGTACGCATCCTGTTGTCAGCGGTGGGTGCGTTTTTAGCGGCGGCAACAGTTTCCGTCGCCGGGATGATTGGCTTTATAGGACTTGTTGTACCGCATATTGCCCGCATGATGGTTGGCAGCGATTACCGCGCGCTTTTGCCGGTAAGTACGCTTTTGGGGGCGTTTCTTTTGCTGGCGGCAGATACGCTGGGACGCACGCTGGTTACCGGGATGGAAATACCTGTCGGCATTATAATGGCAGCAACAGGCGGGCCGTTCTTTTTATATATGCTGAGAAAGAAGGGCAGAGTAAGTGGAAGTTAAAGGCGTAAAACTTGAGATAGGTTACGGCGGGCGCATTGTTGTGCCGGAATTTGACATTACGCTGCGCCGCGGAGAAATTACCACAATTATCGGCCCTAATGGCAGCGGCAAATCAACTGTTATGAAGGCTGTAACAAGGCTCTTAAAATATACTAAAGGCACGGTTTGTCTGGACGGTGAGGACCTGAAAAATGTAAATGCTGCCGTGCTGGCACGCTGCATGGGCGTGCTGCCGCAGCGGCATAACGCACCGCCGGATTTTAAAGTGCGTGACCTTGTCGGTTACGGGCGCGTGCCATACCAGAAGTGGTATCAACGCAACAGCAGGCAGGATGAAGAAGTAGTGGATTGGGCACTGAAGGTAACAGGCACATGGGCGCTGCGTGACAAGTTTATCAACGAATGCAGTGGTGGTGAAGCACAGCGCGTGTGGATTGCAACCGTACTGGCGCAGCAGCCGGATATCCTGTTTTTGGACGAGCCTACAACCTACCTTGATATAGCGCATCAGCAGGAAACAATGCGGCTTGTAAAAAAACTGAACAGCGAAAACGGAATCGGCGTGGTAATGGTGCTGCACGATTTAAGCCAGGCGCTTGAAGTAAGCGACCGCATTATCGTTATAAAAAACGGACGCAAATACAGTGAAGGCGGTCCGTTGGAAGTAATAACGCCGCAAATGCTGCGCGAGGTTTACAACGTGGAATGTGATGTGCTGCAAATACCCGGACGCAGCAAGCCGCTGCTGGCATTTAAAGAGATAGTTTAACCGAAAGGAGCAGTTTATGACTATAAACGGAAAAGACTTGGTGGCTAAATTAAAGCCGCTGAGCAGTGTTGAAAGCATTAAGGACATACCGCAGCTTACGCAGGCCATGTTTCCCGGCACGCACTGCCCGCTGATGGGTGCGGCTATGGCAGTTGGCGGCATTAAAGGCGCGCTGCTTGTAGTTGTAGGCACAGATGAATGCACCTATTACACCAAAAGCATGACGCTGCATTCGGAGCGTTTTGGCGGTCCGGGCGGGCGCTGCGTATCGGTAGTGTTGGACGGGCACGACGTAACCTTCGGCAGCACGCCCAAAATGCATAAAGCGTTTAAAGAAATTGTTGCCGAATACAAACCTGAATGTGTATTTTTGGTAACTACCTGTGTGGTAGAGGTTATCGGCGATGACTACGATGCCATTGCTGCTGAGCTGAGCGATGCTTACGGCATACCCGTTATGGCAGTGCATACCGAACATTTTAAATGCGAGGACCACCTGCCCGGACTGGAACGTACAATTACTGCCTGCTTTGACATGATGGAAAAAGTGCCGCAGAACGATACCGCAAACGTGCTGGGTCAACGCATGGGCGAATTTAAAACAACGGAACTTTACAAAATGTTGGTTAAATCAGGTGTTAAAATCGGTATGCAGCTTCCTGCCGGCACAACCGTGGATGAAATTAAAAACGCTGCCGCCGCGCGCGTAAACATTGTGGTAAATGATATCGCACTGCCGCTGGCTAAAAAGATGAAAGCCCGCTTCGGCATTCCCTATGTGTATTTTAATAAATTTGTTTATCCTGATAAGATTTATGCAAGCTATAAAGAACTTTTTGAATATCTCGGCGTGCCGTTGCCGGAAGAAATTGCCGCCTATTATAATGAAGCAAAAGAAGCTGTAACAGCGGCAGGCAAAGCCCTCGGCGGCGTAAGCTATATTTATGGCAATACACCATACTATTGTTTTGAGATGAATGCCTTTCTGGCATCGCTTGGGATGGTGCCGCAGGTAATACAAACCAACCGCTTCAGCGAGGAAAATGATTACTATGTGCAGGAAATTTTAAAACACACAGACCCACTGGTATGCAAGGCTGCTAACATTGCGCCCATGCAGTATGTATATGATGAACTGCACCCATGGCTTTATATGGGGCATGAATTTGGCGCACGCCTGCGCAAAAAAGGTATCGCCATTGTGCACAGCGACGCCGCGGGCAGCATGCTTGGCTTTGAAGTAACAAATTATCTGCTTAAGCAGATAACTGTGGCGGCAGAAGAAGCTAAAATTTACAGAAAGGAAGCCGGATTATGAGTTTATGCAGATATTTACCCGTCCCATCTGACAGAATGGCGATAATCTGGAGTCTGCTGAGCGTAAAAAACAGCCTTGTGCTGGAATACGGCCCGGCAGGGACAACGCATTTCAGCATGGGGTTGTATGGTACGCTTGGCATTGATTTTGAAAACCGCCTGTTTACAACGCACATGAGCGAAGACGATGTGGTAATGGGCGACGTTACCAGGCTTGAAAACGCCATTAAAGAGCTTGACGCAAGCTATGAGCCGGAAGTGATTTTTGTTGTAGCATCGTCGGTTTCTGCCGTTATCGGTACGGATATCAAAGGCGTTTGCAACTACATGCAAAACGAAGTGAAGGCTAAACTAGTCAGCTTTGAGCAGGGCGGTTTCCGCGGCGATTACGGCATCGGCCTGAACGAAGTTTACAAACTTCTTGTCAAAAACCTTCCGCAAAAAGCGGATAAAATTGACGGCAGTTATAATATTCTGGGTGCGTCCATGGGGCGTTACCGCATGGAATCGGATGTGTGGGAAGTGCAGAACCTTATGCGTGACGCCTTTGGCATGCAGCCCGTTGCCTGCCTGTGCTGCGATACAACCGTTGAGCAGATTAAAAACATGGCAGCAGCATCACTGAACCTTGTGCTTTGCAACGAAGCACTGGAAGCGGCGGAATATTTAAAAGAAAAATTCGGCACGCCCTACGTTTACTGCCCGCCTTACGGCTATAAAAAAACAATGGCTTTTTTGCAGCAGGTAAGCGCTGCGGCAGGCAAGCCCATAGCGCCAGCATTGATGGCAGAGCTTGGCAAAAAAACGCGGAACTTTGGTATGTTGGGTATGTATGCCATGATGGGCGGCTTAAAAAAACGCCCGCAGGCAGTTGTAAAAGCTGATTACGACACAGTTTGCTGCATTGCCGAATTTTTAAAAGAAGCTGGTTTTGACGTAACGCATAAAATTTGCAGCCATGCGTTAAAATCTGTTATGAACCCTGTGCCGGACGTAAAATTTTACGCCGATGAAAAAGAACGGCTGGATATTTTCCGTAGTCTGCAAAACACATTAGTGCTGGCAGATGATGTATCCATAATGCAGTGTGATAACACAAATACATGTCTGCGCATCAGCGCGCCTGTTATAAACGGCAGCCAGGTGGCAACGCATTTGCCGTTTATGGGCATTAAAGGTGCCGATTATTTAATGGAAACGATAGAGCTTTATTACCAGCAGCTTTTCTGATACAACAGAACAACAAAGTTATTACACCCCTTTGCCCTTGAGGTAAAGGGGAAAATAAATACCATTAGGTTAGCGATTGCTAACTAAAGAATTTTAACAACCTTGTTATAGATAAAGGGGGCGATAAATTTTTAATTTAATTTTTCAATATTAAAATAAGGAGGAAAAATGAAAAAAGTACTAATTATTTTTTGTTGCTTTTTATTAATGATTGTAACTGGATGTAGTAGCAAAAATGCTGAGAATACAAAGGTTGTTGAAGAAAAAGTTGTACTCAGGTATACTGAAACATTGCAACAATATGGCTTTAAAGAACCTGTTGTATTGAAACAAATTCCGCAAAGAGTTGTTTCATTGGTTAATACGCCGGTTTTGGCATTATATGAAATGGGTATTAATCAGGTAATAATACCACAGAGTAAAGTTGTAAAATATCCTGATAAATTACTTGAAAAAAGTAAACAAATTAATGTGGCTATTAATAAAAATATTGATATGGAAACAGTCGTAGGTGCACAACCTGATTTAGTAATATTAGGATATTACGCTAAAGATACTTACGGAAAAATTTTAGAAAGTCAAAAAATTCCAGTTTATTATGTTGATGCAGGACCAACGGTATCGTATAAATCTATTAAAGATTTAACATATATTTTCATTGAAGCTTTTGGTCAAAATAATCAAGGAGCTAGCGGCATAAAACAACGTTTTGAAGATTTGGAACAACGTATTGTTGCTGAAAAACAGAAAAATGCAGGTAAAAAAGTAATGATTTTGCAATCTTTTCCGCAACAAAATTTTATTCAAACCAAAAATGCAACGGTTGGTACAATGCTTGATATGCTTGGCTATGAAAATGTATATCATAATGAAATAAACAATATGGTAATGTTGAATAAAGAGCAAGCTTTGAGTTATGACCCTGATGTTTTAATTTGCGTTAGCACAATGGAAGATATTGATGAGTATAAAAATGTAATGCAAAACGAATTTTCAAAGAATAGCGCATATTGGAATGGTATTAAAGCTGTACATGACAATCATGTTATATTTTTATCGAATGAATATATGGTTAGTGGAGGAATAAACATTATTGATAATATTAATAAACTTATTGATATGCTGAATAAACAAAATTTATAATATTTGAATTGAAGGAGATGTTTGTGGTGAGAAAAATGAATAGAGAAAAATTGGTTTTAGCTGTAACTTTATGTGTTATAAGCAATGGATGCATTTTCGGAACAGCAAGTGCTGCTGAAGCACAAGATGAACTTGATATTTATCAGGGACAGGAATATGTTGTTACGGCGACTAAAACCAAATTAGAAGAAAAGAAAGTGCCAATGGCAGCAGAAGTTGTAACACAGGAAGAAATTAAGCGTACAGGTGCTTATGATGTAAGGGATGCTTTGCGCAGAGCAGTAGGTGTAGATGTACAGGAATCCGGTATGACTGGCAATCAGGTTATGATACGAGGTATGGATACGACGCATACTTTAATTCTAATTAATGGTAGACGTATGGCTGCTGAAAATAGTGGTTCTACAATTAATGCGTATGAATTGCAGCGTATTAACCTTAATGATGTAGAAAGAATAGAGGTAATACGTGGCAATGGTAGCGCTTTATATGGTTCAGATGCTATGGGTGGCGTAATTAATATTATTACCAAAAAGCCAACGGAAGCAGGAGGCAGCTTTGAGGCGCATACTGGTACAAATCATAAGGGGACGAGTTTTTCATATTCAACAGGGCAAATTGGGAAATTAAGTCTTAAATTTGGCGGAGGTATTGAAGATATCCGACAACTTAATTCTTCATATTATAGTGCTGGAAGCAAAGGGCGAGTACATAATACAAATATGTACGGACCTAGACGGTATTTAAATTTTGGTGCTGATTATGCATTTGATGAAAAAAGAGGATTGGAATTTGATATGAACTTTATGAGGGAACAATTCCAATCTAACAGCAGTGATCCTGACACAACTGGTCATTATAATTATGATAATAACCGAAGTGATTACAGTTTGAATTATTATGGTAAAGATAATAAGCATGATTATAATTTACGAGTTTATTACAATACCTTAAAAAAGGATAATGATACCAGAGAAAATAATACTATTACAGACTGGGATTATAGTGCGTATGATACATTTGTTGTTGAAGGTAAAGACAGTATCAAAATAGATGATAAAAATATTCTGACTATTGGTGGCGAATATACTCAGACCAGTATGAAAGGTACTCGTTTCGGCGGTGGTGGCGATAATAAATATAGTGAAACAAAATATGATATTACAAAGGATGGTTCTGAAAAAGAAGTTAATACTTATGCCGGATACATACAAGATGAGTGGCAGTTGACAGATAAACTGTTCCTTCTTCCATCAGTACGTTTTGATCATCATGATAGTTTTGGCAGTCATACGTCACCTAAAATTGGTGCTACGTATGAATTAAGTGACAATGCCCGTGTAAAAATGAATTACGGGAAAGGTTATCGTGCTCCTACAGTTTATGAATTGTATGCACAGATGGAGAAGCGCATGGGTGGAATGACTGTCGTTGTATATGGTAATGATGAGTTGGAACCTGAGGAAAGCACTAATTTTGATGTATCGTTTGAAGCTGAAAAGGGCAAATTAAACAGTAAATTTAGTTATTTCCATAACAAAGTTGATAATTTAATTGTTGGAGAATCATTAGGTATGAATTACGGCCCCGGTGGCCCGCGTGTTGAATCAAAATATTTTAATGTTGATGAAGCAGAAATTCAGGGTACGGAAGCAGTTTTAGGATATAATTTTGATGATAACTGGAGTGCTAAAATTTCTTATACTTATTTAGATGCTATAGATAAATCTGATAATAGCAGACTTTCCAATAGAGCAAGACATAACGGAACGATTCAATTAAATTATACGGATAATGCAGAATTACCGCTTACTGCTACTTTATGGAATCAGTATTATGTTGATTATCTGTATGATGATCATAATTATACATTTAGTACTACTAATTTTGTAGTTAATAAGCAGATTACTGATAACTTACGTGTTTATGCAGGTGTGGATAATATTTTTGATAAAGAATTTACAGTTGATGATGACCATACTTATTCTATCGACGGCCGTATGTGGCGTGTCGGTGCGGAAATGACATTCTGATAATAATCGCATTGGCGAAGGGGTTAGCAACTAAAAACAGCAAAATTTAAATTCATCCTTTCTCCTTTTTTAGAACTGCACGCTGAGGTTTAAAAGCTATAGCGGTGCAGTTCTTTTTTACATTAAATTATCTGAAAATTAATTTACAAATGTTCCGGCAGGTGTTAAAATGGAACTATCAATATTAATATAATGAGGTGAAAGAATGTACGTTTTAACTTTACCCGTATTACGTAAAATGCTGCACACCGCAGCGGTTGACCTGAAAGACAACGTTCAGTATTTGTGTGAGCTGGACAGCGTTGCCGGTGACGGCGACCACGGCATTGCCATCGGGCATATTGCCGATATTTTAAAATCGCACAGCGAAGATACTACCATTGCCACCATGAACCTTCTCCTGGAAGGCATTGGCGACGCGTTTATGGGCGTTAACGCAGGCAGCAGCGGTCCGCTTTGGGGCACAATTTTCGCCGGCATGGCAGACGGCATTGACGACCAGCAAGAGCTGACGGAAATTGAGTTTAAGCGTATGTTTGCGCAGGCTAAAGAAGATTTTATGGATGTAAGCAAAGCCAAAGTGGGCGACAAAACTCTGGTTGATGCTTTTTATCCGGCTGTAAGCGCCATTGCCGAAACCGAAGGCAGCATTGAAGCGCTTCTGGACGCTGCGGCAGAAGCTGCCCAAAAAGGCGCCGACGCTACCGCAGATATGGTAGCAAAATTCGGACGCGCTAAAAATGTAGGCGAACGCAGCCTCGGCCATAAAGACCCGGGCGCCGTATCCATGGCAATTTTCTTTGCCGGGCTTGCTAAAGGCGCAAGAGCATAGTTCTTTAAAAAGCGGCGGCTTTTTAAAAATAAATTACGCACTAATGGAGGTTGTAAACAATGAAAAAATTTATCAATGACCCTGAAAATTTAACATCGGAGCTTTTGGAAGGCCTTGCCCTGAGCAATCCCGACATTGTATCTCTGGAAGACGGCAACCTTGTAGTTAATAAAAAATTAAAAGACGCAGACCGCGTAACCATCGTTACCCTTGGCGGCACCGGTCATGAACCTGCCATCAGCGGTTTTGTAGGCGAAGGCATGATTGATATTTCCGTAGCAGGCAATATTTTTGCAGCCCCCGGCCCGCAGTCCTGCGTTGAAGCCATTAAAATGGCAGATAAAGGCCACGGCGTACTGTTTGTCGTATTAAACCATGCCGGCGATATGCTTACCGGCAACCTGACCATGAAACAGGTAAAAAAACTCGGCATTAAAGTTGCCAAAGTTGTTACCCAGGAAGACGTTGCCAACGCACCGCGCTCCAATGCGGATGACCGTCGCGGCTTGGTTGGCTGCATTCCTCTGTATAAAATTGCCGGTGCTGCTGCAGCACAGGGCAAATCCCTTGAAGAAGTTGCCGCAATCGCACAGCGTTTTGCCGATAACATGGCAACCATCGCCGTTGCGTGCGTAGGCGCAACCCATCCGGCAACCGGCATGGAAATTGCCCACATTGAAGACGGCATGATGGAAGTTGGCATGGGCCAGCACGGCGAAGGTGGCGGTGGTAGCATGCCGATGAAATCTGCGGACGAAACCGCCGTTATTATGATGGACGCACTGCTGAAAGACCTTGACGTTAAGAGCGGCGAAAAACTGATGGTTATCATTAACGGCAGCGGCGCAACCACTTTGATGGAACAGCTGATTGTTTACCGCAAATGCCACAAATACCTTGCGGAAAAAGGCATTGAGGTTGTTGCAAGCCACGTTGGCGAACTGCTGACCGTTCAGGAAACCGCAGGCTTCCAGATGTTTATTGCGCGCATGGATGACGAACTGACCGAACTGTGGAACGCTCCGTGCCGCACCCCGTATTACAGAAACTAAGGTGAAGCGCTATGGCAGATAAAGAAGGAAACATTATTGCAAAGGACTACGGCATCGGGATTAAGCCGCCTGCGCAGACCTTTCACGTTAAGGGCATGGGCCACGCCGAGTGGGGTATGAAAACAAGGCTGTCGCAGATTTTTGCCGCTGACGGCCGTACCATTATGCTGGCGTTTGACCATGGCTATATTATGGGCAGCACCGCCGGTTTGGAACGCCTTGACCTGGTGATTCCGCAGCTGATGGAATATGCAGATTGCCTGATGGCGACGCGCGGCGCATTGCGTGCCTGTGTACCGCCCGACTGCCGCAAGGCGATTGCCCTGCGCTGCACGGCGGATAATTCCGTGCTGAAAGACGACATGAGCCACGGCGTTATCGGTGTCGGCATTGAAGACGCTATCCGCATGAACGCCTCCTGCATGGCAGTGCAGTGCTTTGTCGGTGCGGACGGCGAGCTTGGTTCGCTGAACAATTTAGTGCGCACCGTCGATGCGGGCGAGCGTTACGGCATCCCCGTGCTGGGCGTTGTTGCCGTCGGCAAGGAAATGGAACGCACCACGCGCTACTTTGCACTGGCAACCCGCCTGCTTTCAGAGCTCGGTGCGCATATTATTAAAACCTACTACTGTGAAAATTTCGAGCAGATTACCGCAGCCTGCCCGGTACCTATCGTTATCGCGGGCGGCAAAAAAGTGCCGGAGCTTGATGCGCTACAAATGGCTTACCGTGCCATCAGCGAGGGCGCTGCCGGCGTAGACATGGGCCGCAACGTACTGCAGGCCGAAAGCCCGGTTGCCATGCTGAAGGCTATCCGCATGGTTATCCACGAAGGCGCCAAACCTGAAGAAGCCTATAAAGCTTACCAGCTGATGAAGGAGGACTGACGGATGAAAAAATATGTACACGTTGGTGTACCGACCGATAAAGTAATGGAAGGCAGCATTTACGCCGAAGGCATTAAAACGCATATCGTACCGCCTGAAACCAATGAGTTCGGTATTGAATACCTGCGTTTTGAAAAAGATACCCCGCTGCCGCAGGAACTGCAAACCATGGTGCACGTTGCCTTTAAGGTAGACGACATGGACGAGCAGCTGAAAGCCAACCGCGTGGTTGTAGAACCGTGGATGGCAGACGAACATACCCGCATCGCCTTTATCATGAAGGACGGCATTTTGATGGAATTAATGGAAGAAGTAAAATAATTGCTGACCGATAAAGAACTTGCCGCACTGGTGCAGGTGGCGCGCCTTTATTACGAAGACGGGCTGACGCAGGCACAAGTGGCGGCAAAAATCGGCGTATCGCGCCCGCAGGTCAGCAAAATGCTGGCGCACGCGCGCGAAGCAGGCATTGTCCATATCGAAATCCGTCCACCGGCTGCAGGCGATGCAGAACTGTTAAAACTTTTGGGGCAGCGTTTTGGCATTAAGGGCGGCATTGTTCTGCCCAACGCCCCGCGTGATGAACTTTTGCGCCACAGCGCCGTGTATCTGGAAGAAGTGCTGCGCGGCGAAAAAGCCGTCGGGCTTGGCTGGGGCTACACGCTTGGCGAAGTGGCTGCCAAAATGGCGCTGGACGGCGGCATGAAAGGCACCGGCAAAATTTTTCCACTCATCGGCAAAACGGCGATACCTAACCGCGGTTATCGCGTTAACGAACTGTCGCAGCTTCTGGCGGGCAGCGGGCGAGAAGCTTTCTGGCTGGACGCGGAAGCCTTCCCGGACAGCAGTGAGGCACGCGATGCCGTTGAAAGCACGGAAAACTTTAAGCAGGCGGCGCAGCTGTGGCAGACAGCAACGGCGGCGCTGGCAGAAATACGCGCTTACCCCAGCGTGCCGGACGAAGCAACGGCGCTGCGCTTTGAGGACGCGCTGGAACGCCAGCAGGCAGTTGGCAGTTTACTTTCGTACTATTTTAATGTACGCGGCGAATTTATCAGCGGCGCGGGTGATTTTGCCGTGCGCATACCGCTGAAAACGCTGGGGCAGGCGCCTAAAGTAATAGCCATCGGGCTGACAGCTGGCAGTAAGGCCGTGCTGGGCGCACTGCGCACCGGCCTTGTAACGCACCTCATCGTAACCGAAGACATAGCCCGCAAAGTATTGCAGGGATGAAAACATAAAGTTTTTAATATTTGCTTTTCTAAATAACCCGTGCTATAATAAAAGCACGAAGAAGGAATAGAAAATATATCGTTCATTTGAACACAATCAAAGAAAAACCCGGGAGTGGCCGCTCCCGGGTTTTTATGTTTTAACTTCATCTCAACCTCGTTTTGTCCTCAAAACGTATACAATCGCCCACTAATTGGCAGAAAATTTTAAAATTTTGTTTAATGGAGTTTGTTTTTTACGCGGATAAATGGTAAAATAGATGATAAAATAGTAGTATTGTTTTTTGTTGAGGGGTATTTTGCAGAATGGAAGGATGGATATTATGAAAAAAAGAAGTTTGAAAAAATTTGCTGCAGGCGCAGCCTTGCTTTTGGCATTGGGGCTTCTGGCGGGTTGTGGCGGCGAAAAACAGGAAGCAGGAAGTAAAGCGCAGTTAAACGTAGGCATTGTACAACTGGTAGAACACAGTGCGCTTGACGCCGCCAATAAAGGCTTTGTAGACGGCCTGGCGGATAAAGGCTTCAAAGAAAACGAGAATATTGCTTTCGACAGACAGAACGCGCAGGCAGACCAGAGCAATTTACAGAACATTGCTCACCGTTTTGTCAACAACAAGGTGGACCTGATTTGCGCTATTGCTACACCGGCGGCGCAGGTTATGGCCAACGCCACGAAGGATATCCCCATTGTGGCAACTGCTGTTACCGATTATGAAGCGGCTAAACTTGTTGTAAGCAATGAGAAACCGGGCGCTAACGTTACCGGCACCAGCGATATGAACCCGATTAAGGAACAGGTTGATTTGCTGCTTAAGATTGTGCCTGACGCTAAAACCATCGGTACTATTTATTGCTCCAGCGAAGTAAATTCTCAAATGCAGGTTGAAATTATGAAAAAAGCGGCTGCTGAACGGGGCGTCAATGTTGTGGAAGCAACGGTTTCTACGGTAAACGATATTCAGCAGGCAGCGCAGAGCCTTGTAGGGAAGGTTGACGTGGTTTACGTGCCTACTGACAATGTTCTTGCATCTTCTATTCCGACTTTGGTTTCCGTTACGGATAACGCAGGGCTTGCTGTTATCTGCGGCGAAGAAGGTCAGGTAAAGGCGGGCGGTCTTGCAACGCTGGGTATTGATTACTACCAGCTGGGTAAGGAAACCGGCGAGATGGCAGCCCAAATTTTAAAAGGCGAAGCCAAACCGGCAGAGATGGCAATTCAGACTCAGAAGCAGTTTAAAACCGTCGTTAACGAAGCAGGCGCAAAACGCCTTGGCATAACCATCCCGCAGGACGTGCTGCAAAATGCGGAAGTTGTAAAATAACCGCATTAAATGCAAAAGTTTACCATAGGGAAGGACTGAACTGATAATGATGTTATCCAAAAAAATGCGTGCCATGGCTGCGGCATTGGCTTTGACTATGGCTGCGGGCGTACTTGGCGGCTGCGGCGGCGATAAAAAAGAAGAAACGGCAGCAAAGAAAACTGCAAATGTAGGTATTGTGCAACTGGTTGAGCATGCGTCGCTGGATGCTGCCAACAAAGGCTTTGTGGACGGTTTAGCTGCGAACGGCTTTAAAGAAGGTGAGAACATTACCTTTGATAAGCACAACGCGCAGGCGGACCAGAGCAATTTGCAGAACATTGCTCACCGTTTTGTAAGCAATAAAGTTGATTTGATTTGCGCTATTGCCACACCGGCAGCGCAGACCTGTGCCAACGCCACAAAGGATATCCCCATTGTGGCAACGGCCGTTACCGATTACGAAGCTGCCAAACTGGTGGCAAAAAATGATAAACCGGGCGGCAATGTTACCGGCACCAGCGATATGAACCCGATTAAAGAACAGCTTGATTTACTGCTGAAGCTTGTGCCCGATGCTAAAGTGATCGGCACGATTTATTCCTCCAGCGAGGTTAACAGCCAGATGCAGGTGGATTTGCTGAAAAAATATGCTGCTGAACGCGGCGTGGAAATTAAGGAAGCAACCGTTTCCAGCGTAAACGATATCCAGCAGGCGGCGCAGAGCATTATCGGCGACATCGACTGCCTGTACCTGCCGACCGATAACGTAATGGCATCGGCAGTGCCGACTTTAATCAGCGTTACCGAGCCTGCCAAACTGGTTATGACCTGCGGCTGGCCGGATACCGAAGGCAGCGTGGCTGTTATCGGCATTGATTATTACGAACTTGGCAAGCAGACCGGCGAAATGGCAGCCAAAATTCTGAAGGGCGAAGCCAAACCGGCTGACATGGCGGTTGAAACCCAGAAACAGTTTAAAGTTACTATCAACAAAGCTGTTGCTGACCGCCTCGGCTACACCATTCCGGAAGAAGTTTTAAAAGAAGCGGAAGCAAAATAAAAGGTTCATTGCGGGCTTCCTGCGCGGGAGCCCGCTTTTACTGCTACTTTTGGAGGAGATTAGATGATAGACATTTTAATGCCGACAATAGCGCAGGGGCTGTTGTGGGCGATTATGGCGCTGGGCGTTTACATTACGTTCCGCGTGCTTGATATTGCTGATTTGACTGTTGAAGGCAGCTTTCCGTTAGGCGCTGCCGTGGCGGCGTCGATGCTTTCGGAAGGGTATTCCGTAGCCGTTGCTTTTATCTGCGCTGCCATTGCCGGTATGCTGGCGGGCGTCGCTACCGGGCTTTTGCACACTAAACTGAAAATACCGGCACTGCTGGCAGGCATTTTAACCATGATTGCGCTGTATTCCGTAAACCTGCGCGTTATGGGCAAGGCCAACCTGTCGCTGCTGCGCATTGATACAATTTTTACCGAAATGCAGGCATGGTTTAATCTGGATAATGTTTACAACGTGCTTTCCGTCGGCGCTATTGCGGCCCTTTTAAGCGGCCTGTTTATTTACTGGTTCTTCGGTACGGAAATCGGCGCTGCTATCCGCGCGACCGGTTTTAACCAGCAGATGATCCGCGCGCAGGGCGTTGATACCCGCGTGACGATTATTTTGGGCTTACTCATCAGCAACGCGCTGGTTGCTTTAAGCGGCGCGCTGATAGCACAGAACAACGGTTTTGCCGATGTCGGCATGGGCACGGGTACTATCGTTATCGGCCTTGCCTCTGTAATTATCGGCGAGGTGCTGTTTGGTACGCGCAGCTTTAAAAACTGCATTGTCAGCGTAATACTTGGCAGTGTTGTTTACCGTATTGTAATTGCTGCGGTACTGCAAATGGGCATGCCGCCTAATGATTTGAAACTGTTTACGGCGCTTCTCGTAGCGTTTGCACTCTCGCTGCCGCTTGTTAAAGATAAAGTCGGCGCAAGAAAGGCGGTGAAATAATGCTGCACGTTGAACATATCCATAAAACCTTTTTTGCAGGTACTATAAACGAAAAAGTTGCTTTGCAGGACCTTTCTCTGCACCTTGCCCCCGGCGATTTTGTTACCGTTATCGGCGGCAACGGCGCGGGCAAATCCACCATGCTCAACTCCATTGCGGGCGTTTACCCGGTGGACAGCGGCAAAATTGTCATCGACGGTGCGGATATTACCAAAACGCCGGAACACAAACGCGCCAAATACATCGGCAGGGTATTTCAGGACCCGATGATGGGTACCGCTGCCGGCATGATGATTGAAGAAAACCTGGCTATTGCCGCAAGGCGCGGCAAAACGCCGGGCTTAAAATGGAGCCTGAACGAAAAAGACCACGACTGGTTTGTGGAAATGCTGAAAGAGCTGGATTTGGGTTTGGAAAACCGCATGACCGCGCGCGTTGGCTTACTTAGCGGCGGGCAGAGGCAGGCTTTGACGCTTTTAATGGCTACCATTAAAAAACCGAAGCTTTTGCTTTTGGATGAACATACGGCGGCGCTCGACCCGAAAACCGCAGCCAAAGTGCTGGCACTGACGGAACGCATTGTTGACCGCGACCGGCTGACGACGCTGATGATTACGCACAACATGCGCGACGCTTTGCGCTACGGCAACAGGCTGATTATGATGTACAACGGACGTATTCTGGTTGACGTTGCGGGCGACGAAAAGAAAAACCTTACCACGCAGGACCTGCTGCAAATGTTTGAAAAAGCGGCCGGCAACACGCTGGATAGCGATCGCCTGCTTTTAAGCTGAGGAGAAACGCATGGCTGATTTAGAACGCCTGAAACATATAAAATGCTTTCTGTTTGATATGGATGGCACCATTAATTTGGGCAACACGCTCATCCCCGGCATGGACGATTTTTTTAAAAAGCTGCGTTCCTACGGCAGGGATTTTTACCTGGTGACGAACAATTCATCCAAGGGGCACAGCCACTATGTGGAAAAAATGCGCCGCCTGGGCATTATTGTGGACCGCAAAAACGTGCTGATAAGCAGCGACGCTTTTGTATATTACATGCAGCACCTTAAGCCGGGTGCCAGCCTTTACGTGCTGGGCACTGATTTGTTGAAGGAAACGATTATCAAGGGCGGCTTTAAGCTGACGACGCTGCTGGAAGAAAAAACGGATTATGTAGTTGTCGGTTTTGACATGTCGCTTGATTATGATAAGCTTGCCATTGCCTGCCGTTTGATTGACCGCGGCGTGCCCTATGTGGCGACGCACCCCGACGTGCGCTGCCCGATTGAAGGCGGCGAGTTTATACCGGACTGCGGCGCAATGCTGAAGCTGATTGAAACGGCGACCGGCAAAAAGCCGCTGGCAATTACCGGCAAGCCCTATCACTATATGGTTGACGTTGTTATGGAACGCACCGGCTACAAAAAAGATGAAATTGCCATGGTTGGCGACCGCTTGAGCACAGATATCGCCTTCGGGCTGAATAACGGCATCCTGTCCGTGCTGGTGCTGACCGGCGAAGCGACGCTGGAAGATATCGAAAAGGAAAACATCCACCCCGATATTATCCTGCCGCATGCAGCCGACATAGCAAAATATTTTTAAAAAATTACCCTGCTTTTACGGCAGGGTTTATTTTTTTGTGCAGGATTTTGTTGTATAATTAACGTAGGGTAGTTTTGCACTAGCCGAAGTTTTGTGAAAGGCAGTGATCTTATGGAATTCAAAAAAGTTACCTTTTTAAAAGTTTATACCGGAGAAGATTTGATTTTAGACGATAAGCCCTTTTATAAAGCGGTTATTGAAGAAGCCATGCGCCTGAAGCTGGCGGGCGGCACCGTGTCGCGCGGCATTGGCGGTTATGCCAGCACCAAACGCGGCATCGACCACAAAATCGGTTCGATTTTTACCGGAATGCCCAATATGCCCGTTGTTGTGGAAATAGTCGATAAGCGCGAGAATATTGAAAAAATCCTGCCGTGGCTGGAAAAACACGCTACCAAAGCACTGGTGCTGGTTGAAGAAAGCAACTGCCTGGTAACGGATTATATGCGCGAAGAAGAAGCTAAAAAAGCCAAAGAGGCTAAAAAATAAAAATATCCCCAAGGAGATACTTTATGAGAGAAAAATTTGATGTTGCCATTATCGGCGGCGGACCTGCCGCCGTTTTTGCTGCTTATGAGTTTTCGCTGAAATACCCCGAGCTGAAGGTGGTTATTTTGGAGGAAGGCCACCCGATTGACCAGCGCAAATGCCCGCTGGCGATGAAAAAAGTTGACCACTGCCTGCGCTGCGTGCCCTGCGATATTATGCGCGGCTTCGGCGGTGCGGGTGCGTTCTCGGACGGCAAGTACAATTTTACGACGGAGTTTGGCGGCTGGCTGAATGAATATCTGCCGCACAACGAGGTTATCGACCTCATCGACTACGTTGATGAACTGAACTGCCGCCACGGTGCGCCGGGCGAATATTTCAGCACCAAAAACTGCACTATCGGCGCTAAGGCGCTGGGCTATGACCTGCACCTGTTAAACGCCAAAGTGCGCCATCTGGGCACCGAAAACAACCTGATTATAATGGAAAACATCTACAAATATCTGCTGGAGCATGGCATTACCATTGAATGCAACAGCCATGTGGAAAGCATTATCCGCGAAGACGGCGGCTTTGTTTTGCCGGTACGCGGCAATGGCGAAGTGGAGTGCAAGTATTTAATTGCTGCCCCCGGGCGCGCCGGTGCGGAATGGTTTACCGAGCAGTGCAAAACGCTGGGGCTGAATTTCATCAACAACCAGGTGGATATCGGCGTGCGCGTGGAAGTGCCCGCGCAGGTGTTTAAGCACATTACCGACGAGGTTTACGAGGCGAAGCTGGTTTACCGCACGCAGCGTTACAACGATTTGGTGCGCACCTTCTGCATGAACCCGAACGGTTACGTTGTTGCCGAAAACACCGACGGCATTGTAACGGTTAACGGCCACAGCTACCGCGACCCGAAGCTGCACAGCAATAACACCAACTTTGCACTGCTTGTAAGCAACACCTTTACCGAACCGTTTACCGAGCCGCACCAGTACGGCAAGCGCATTGCTTCGTTCAGCAACATGCTGGGCGGGGGCGTGCTTTTGCAGCGCTTCGGCGATTTGATTAACGGACGCCGCACTAACGAGCGCCGCCTGAAAAAGAGCTTTACCAAGCCGACGCTGAACGCAACGCCGGGCGATTTAAGCCTTGTTCTGCCCAAGCGCCAGCTTGACGATATTATTGAAATGATTTACGCGCTGGATAAAATTGCGCCGGGCATGGCCAATGCCGATACGCTTTTGTACGGCGTGGAAGTTAAGTTTTACAGTGCGCGCCTTGAGCTTGACGGCAAACTGGAAACGAAGATTCCGAACCTGTTTGCCTGCGGCGACGGTGCGGGCATTACGCGCGGGCTTTCGCAGGCCAGCGCCAGCGGCGTGCATGTGGCAAGGCAGATTGGCGAGCGCGCTAAACTTGGCAAATAACAAAACGGGTGGGAAGGAACAATGGTAACACCGTTAATAAGCATGCTCGGGATTACAAAACGCTTCCCGGGCGTAATAGCCAACAACAAAATAAATTTGGAACTGTACCCCGGTGAAATTCACGCCCTTTTGGGCGAAAACGGCAGCGGCAAAAGTACGCTGATGAGCATTTTAACCGGCCTGTACCAGCCGACCGAAGGCAAAATCCTTGTCGAAGGTAAGGAAACGCAGTTTTCTTCACCGGCAGACGCGATTAAAAATGGCATCGGCATGGTGCACCAGCATTTTAAGCTGATTGAAAGCTTTACCGTGGCGGAAAACATTGCTTTAAGCGATACGCACGGCAGCTTTAAGCTGGACACGGCGCAGCTTGAGGCGGACATTGCGGAGTTAAGCAGCTACTACGGGCTTAAAATTGACCCGCACGCCCATGTGTGGCAGCTTGGCGTGGGTGAAAAGCAGCGCGTGGAAATCCTGCGTATGCTGTACCACAAAAGTAAGGTGCTGATTCTGGACGAGCCGACTGCAGTTTTAACGCCGCAGGAAACGCGCGAGCTGTTTATCAACCTGCGCAAAATGGCGGACAACGGCTGCGCGGTAGTGTTTATTTCGCACAAGCTGAACGAGGTTGAAGAACTGGCGGACCGCATTACCGTACTGCGCAGCGGCGTGGTCAGCGGGCATATGACTAAAGAAGAAATCAACCGCGCGTCGCTGATTAAAATGATGGTGGGGCGCGAGCTGAACACCAATTATGACCGCAAAGAGTCTCATTCGGGCGACGTTGTTTTGAAGCTGGAAAAAATATCTGCCTTGGGCGATATGCACACGCTGGCTTTGGATAACGTCAGCTTTGAAATCCGCGCGGGCGAAATTTACGGCATTGCGGGCGTCAGCGGCAACGGTCAGCGCGAGCTGGCAGAAGTTATTGCCGGTATGCGTCTGGCGATGGGCGGCAAAATGTATTTTTGCGGCGATGATTTTACCAACAAAACGCCGCGCGAAAAAATTGAAGCGGGCATCAGCTATGTGCCGGAGGACCGCCTTGGCACCGGCCTTGCCCCCAATTTAAGCAGCGTGGACAATATAATTTTAAAGGAATACAATGGGCGCTTTGCCGAAGGCTGGCGCATTAAGTGGCAGGCAGCAGTCAGCGCCGCCAAGCATACCGTTGAGGAGTTTGACATCAAGCAGGGCAGCATTTACCAGCCCGTTAAAATGATGAGTGGCGGCAACATCCAGAAGCTGCTGCTGGGGCGCGAAATTGCCGCTAAGCCTAAGCTGATGGTTGTGCTTTACCCAGTGCGCGGGCTGGATATCGGTGCGATTGAAGCCGTGCATAAGCTGCTTTTAAAATTGAAGGAACAGAACACGGCGATACTTCTGGTATCCGAAGAACTGGAAGAAATTGCCGCTTTGGCGGACCGCGTGGGCGTAATGTTTGCCGGTAAGCTGATGGGCGAATTTGCCGTGCAGGATATGGACATTGAAAAAATCGGCGCGCTGATGGCCGGCGTGACGGAAGACGGAGGTGAGGGCAAATGAAGGTAGTGCTTGAAAAACGTCTTGGCGAAAGCGTTAAAGCGCAGATTGGCCTGCCTGTGGCGTCGGCGCTGATGGCGCTGGTGTTCTGCGGCGTGTTTTTTGCCCTTACCGGTAAGGACCCGCTGATGGTTTACGACAGCATGTTCAGCGGTGCGCTGGGCAACGATTACGGTTTGTCCGAAACCATCGTCAAAATGATTCCGCTGGCGCTGTGCGCTTTGGGTATTGCCGTTGCCTTCCGTATGCAGATTTGGAACATCGGCGCGGAAGGGCAGTTTTACATGGGCGCGTGCGCCGCAACATGGGTACCGCTTAACTTCCCGGATTTACCGGCAATTATCATGCTGCCCGTGATGTTTATTCTGGGCGCGCTGGCAGGCGGCCTGTGGGGATTACTTGCCGGCTGGTTTAAAACGCGCTGGCTGGTAAACGAACTTATCAGCACTTTGATGATGAACTATATCGCCATCCTGTGGGTGGATTATTTGGTATACGGCGACTGGCGCGACCCGAACGGGCTGAACTTCCCGCTGACGGCGGCGTTCCCCGATGCGGCAATGCTGCCGAGTTTCGGCGATTTGCGCGTGCACGCCGGTATTTTTGTAGTGCTTATCGCAGCGGCCGTGTTTACGGTGCTGTTCAAAAGCTCCAAATGGGGCTACGAAACCAAAGTCATCGGCTCTAACCCGGTGGCGGCGCGCTATGCGGGCATGAATATTCCGCGCAATGTTTTGCTTGCAATGTTCATCAGCGGCGCGGTCTGCGGTCTGGCAGGCATGGTTGAAGTCAGTGGCATTGTCGGCAAACTGCAGCACGGCATCAGCCCGGGCTACGGCTACACGGCAATCATCATCGCGTGGCTGGCGCGCTTAAACCCGCCCGCGATTATTTTGGTATCGTTTTTGTTTGCGGTTATCCATGTCGGCGGCTTCATGCTGCAAACCATGGGCATCTCCGCAGCGGCGGCAACCATGCTGCAGGGTGCGGTGCTGTTCTTGCGGACAATGAGTGAAGATTTTATCGTTTCCCTGCTCGCGGCCGCCATCACCATGGGTACGCCGCTGTTATACGCCGCGCTGGGCGAAGTTATCTGCGAGCGCAGCGGTATTATCAATCTTGGCGTTGAAGGCATGATGCTTATCGGCGCGTGCGTGGGCTTTATTGCCGGCAACAGCTTCGGCAGCCCGTGGGCAGGCGTTGCGGCAGCAGTTTTGGCAGGTGCTTTGCTTGCGCTGATTCACGCCTTTTTAACGGTAACGCTGCGTGCCAATCAGGTTGTCAGCGGCCTTGCGGTAACATTGTTCGGCACGGGGCTTAGCGGCTATCTCGGTCAGGATTACGTCGGTCAGCCTGCCGGCGCGGTGTTCGGCAAAATTGCCCTGCCGGTTTTAAGCGATATTCCCGTTATCGGCAGCATCCTGTTTAAACAGGACGCTTTGGTTTACATAAGTTACTTTTTGGTGCCGCTGGCGGCGTGGTATTTTTACAAAACCCGCAGCGGGCTGTTCCTGCGTGCAATGGGCGAGAACCCTGCTGCCGTTGACGCGGCGGGCATTAACGTGTTCCGCCTGCGCTATCTGTACATCATCGTTGGCGGCGCGCTGGCAGGCGTTGCCGGTGCGTACCTTTCGCTGGCGTATGCCCCCAGCTGGCTGGAGAACATGACGGCAGGGCGCGGCTGGATTGCCGTTGCGCTTGTTATCTTCGCCCTGTGGGACCCGTGGCGTGCCATGGCAGGTTCGTACCTGTTCGGCGGCATCGACGCGCTGGGCTTTAACTTGCAGGTGCTGGGGCTGCCTGTGTCGGGCTTCATCCTCAACATGCTGCCCTACATCTTTACGGTGCTGGTCCTGGTGCTGGTGTTAAAACGCCGCGGCGGACGCAGTGCAGCGCCTCAGGCTTTGGGCCTGCCTTATGACCGCGAGGAACGCTGACGTAAAAATATCTGCCAAGGCAGGATTTTTATAAAAAAAGTAGAACTTTTTAGAACATAGAAGATATGGAAAGCCATATCGGGAGGTGTTTAGTATGTTTAAAAAAATTCTGGTGCCGGTCGACGGTTCTGAAACCTCGTGGCGCGCACTTAATAACGCTTTGGAAATTGGCAGAAAGTTTGAAAGTGAAGTTGTTGTAGTTAACGTAATCCAGCCGTATAACAACGCAGCCCTTCTGGCAGTGCCGCTGGACCACAGCACTATCAGCCGCGGCAACAGCGAACTGGAACGCATCGGCGACAAGGTGCTGGCTTACGCTAAAGACATTGTTGGCGACTACCCGCACGAAGTAAGCTATGATATGGAAGTTGGCCATCCTTCGGAACGCATTATCGCGCTGGCTAAAAAAGTGCAGGCCGATGCTATCGTTATCGGCTCGCGCGGTTTGTCCGGCATTGCTGAATTTTTCCTCGGCAGCGTCAGCAGCAAGGTTTCCCAGTATGCAACGGTGCCGGTACTGATTGTAAAATAACGTGATACTATGCTGAAAAAATTATTGGTTGCTATCGACGGTACGGAATATTCGTGGCGCGCGCTGGAATATGCCATGGCGCTTGCCAAAATGAACGACGCCGAAATGGTGGTGCTTACCGTAGCGAAGGAAGGGCTTACGCATACGCCGCAGCTTCCGCTGGAAAGCGAACTGGCAGGCAACGTAAACGAACCTGCCATGCAGGTAGGCAACGACGTTTTGGGTGCGGCCAAGCATTTAATCGACCAGCAGCAGATACCCTGCTCCTACACGCTGGTTATCGGCAGCCGCCCTGCGCCGGAAATTATTAAATGCTGCCTTAAAGAACGCTGCGATACCATTGTTCTCGGTACACGCGGCTTCGGCGCAATTGAAGGCCTGTTTAAAAACAGCGTCAGCCAGGCCGTTATCGAAAATGCCTCCGTGCCTGTAATTGTAATTAAATAAGGAAAAATAAAAAATCAGCACTTGTGCTTATGCATAGGTGCTGATTTTGTTTATGCTTATACTTTCCTCAATACGACCTGTCGCCCATTACCGGGTGTTTGCCGGGGGCAAGGTGTAGGCGTTTGGCAAGTTCTACTGCTTCTTCCAGCGGCAGGTCGCCGCAGCGTTCGCCGTGGCGTTCAAACACGCAGTGCGGGTTGTCGCTGCCAACTTCGCCGCCGGGCAGGTAGATGTATTCTTCGTTATCGTTGTCGGCAAGGATGATGCCTGCTAAAAGTTCTTCTGCTAAAATTTTGCTCATTACTGCTCCTTAAAACATACGGCGCTTCCAGAACAGGTAGCCTATAAAGCCTGCCAGTACCAGCGAGCCGCCGCCGATAATCAAAAAGCCGTAGGGGCTGTCGGTAAGCGGCACGGGCACGTTCATGCCCCACAAGCCGCCGATGGTGGTCGGTATAGCCAGTATAATCGTTACGGACGCCAGAAACTTCATTACTAAGTTCAGGTTGTTGCTGATGATGGAAGCGAACACTTCCATCATGCTGTTTAAAATATGGCTGTACATTTCAACCATTTCAATAGCCTGTTTGTATTCGATGATAACGTCTTCCAGCAGGTCCTCGTCTTCTTCGTACAGCTTGATGAGGTGCGCGCTTTGCGTGGTGCTGCGCAGTCGCAGCAGTTTTTCCGTCACAATGTAGTTGCTGCGCAGAGACGTGGTAAAGTATGTTAAAGATTTCTGCAAATCCAACATGTTGAACAGCTCGCTGTTTTCCATGGATTTGCGCAGGTGCTGCTCCAGTTCGTCCGTACGTTTGATGATGATACGGATGTATTTCAGGTATAGCGTTGCGGATTTATAAAGTATCTGGAACAGAAAACGCGTCTTTTTAAAAGTGCTGAACAGTTTATAATTATAGGACGAAAAATCAGCAATGACGGCGTTGGGTTCCAGACAGACGGTAACGATATAATCCGCCGATAAAATAATGCCCAGAGGCAGCGTGTCGTAATCCTTGTTGCTGCGCAGCACAGGGATGTCGATAAGGGTTAGTATCTGGTCGTCCTCGGTTTCGATACGGGATTTTTCTTCATCGTCCAGCGCGGCGCTTAAAAAGTCCATCTGGATACCGGTGGCATCGGCTATTTCGTGCAGTTCTTCGGGCGAGGGACTGACGATATCAATCCAGCAGCCTTTTTCAAGGCCGTCCAGTTCCAGTTCGTCGATGCCGTTGTTTGTGCTTTTCATAATTTTGTACATTGGCAGTCCCTCCCTTCTGTTTGCTTAAACACTTTGTAACTTATATTTTATTCGCCGCAAAAACATAAAATCCTTTTAAAAGGCGCGTTTAGTTAAATTTTTTACAAAATTTTAATCCGCCAGGGCGGATGTTTTACTTTTCTTTAATATAATTTGTTGGTATAATATAAATAATTTTAGAGCAGGAGGGTAGTTTGGCAGGAAAGGCCGGAAGATTTTGTGTAGAAAGGTAGTGCAGCAGGATGAATATCCAGTTGATTATTGTTGTTTTGTATATTGCGATGCTGTTCGCAATAAGTTTTTATGTTAAAAGCAGGGCGGATAAAGGCTCTGCCGAGTATTTGTTTGCGGGGCGCAAGCTGGGCCCGGTGCTGATTGCCGTTAACATTACGGGGCTTGCGGTCGGCGCAGCTTCCACCGTCGGCGTTGCGGAAAACGCTTACAAGGTTGGCATGGCGGCCGGCTGGTACAACGCTGCGTGGAGCGCGGGTGCGATTATTATGGGTCTTGTCGCTGCGGGCAAGCTGCGTGCGATGAAGGTTTCCACTATTCCGGAATTTTTTGAGAAATACTACGATACCAAAGGCCGTGTTATCAGCGCGGTGGGGCTTGTAATCATCATGTCCGTTATTACGGCTTTGCAGTATCTCGCCGGCGGCGCGATTTTAGCTTCGCTTTTGCCGGAGTATTTTGATTTTCACGGCGGAATGATTGTCAGTGCCGTGGTATTTATCGGCATTACGCTGATTGGCGGCTTGTGGTCGAGCGGGCTCAGCAATATCGTCAGCGTGGTTTTGATTTATGTTGGCATTTTGTACAGCTGTGTGGCGGCGGTTAACCACACCGGCGGCATTGAAGCGATTAAGGCGCAGCTGCCTGTGGGCTTAGACTGGTTTGACCCGTTTGCCGGTATCCCGCTGGCGGTTATTATAGGCTGGTTTATTGTTATGATTACGCAGGCCATTACGGCGCAGGGCCCTGTGCAGATTGCCTGCGGCGCGCGTGACGCGAAAACTGCGCGCAACGGTTTTATCCTTGGCGGCCTCTTAATTTTCCCGGTAGGCTTTTTGTGCGCGCTTTTAGGCATTATCGGCAAGGTGCAGTTTCCGGATATCAGCGCAACGCTGGCGCTGCCTAAGGTTGTTATGGCGCTTGACCCGATTGCCAGCGGCACTACGCTGGCGGCGCTGTGGGCGGCGGATGTATCGACTGCCTGCACGATTTTGTTGGGCGCGGGCACGCTGTTCAGCCAGGATATTTACAAACGCTTTATTAATCCGTCTGTTTCGGACGACCATTTTGTTAAAATTAACCGTCTGACGATTTTGGCGGTGGGTATTATTACGCTGTGGTTTGCATTTAACGCAGCCGGTATTTTAAAAACCATGGTGGCAGGGCTTTCGATGACGACGGCGCTGACCTGCGTATTTTTGTTTACGGTGTTTGCGCCGGGCTTGTGCCGCCGCAGCAGCGCGTTTTGGACTACGCTGGTTGGCCTTTTGGGACTTGTAGTATGGGAGTTTGTACCGGCGCTGCACGTTTTGCAGCACGTAATTTATTTTGAATGGCTGCTGTGCATTGCAGTGTTCCTGTTGGTGGCAGTTTTTGACAAAACGCCTATCAAGCAGCCGGAAATGGTTGAGGAGGACTGACCATGGCTGAGCAGAAAATGACGAGCATTGTTATTGGTCGCGCGGCGCTGCGTATTGCCGCTACGGAAAACCGCACCGAGGAGCAGCGTGTAAAAGAGCTGCTGGCAGCAAGCGGCATCCGCAGTACGGCGGTGGATTTTGGCGGCGAGTTTATGGCGAGCATTGTTAAAATTGTGGAGCGTGCCGTGGTGGCGGCGCAGCGTCAGGGCATTGTTACGGAAACGCATGTCGGCGCGGGCGCGGTTGCCGGTGCTGCCCATGCGGCGCTGGAACAGCTTGTTGCCAAGGCTGCGGGTTTTAACGTGGGCGGCAAAATTGGCATTGCCCGCAGCGGCGAGCATTTGTGCGTTGCCATTTACATGGCGGTGGGCGTGCTGAACCTTGACGAGCTGTGCGTGGCTTTGGGTCATCGCTCGCTGGCAAGTGAGGAATAAAGGAGCATTATGAATATTATTGATATTATCGGGCCGGTGATGATTGGCCCGTCCAGTTCACATACGGCCGGTGCTGTAAGGCTAGGGTTACTTGCGGCCAGCATTTTGGGCGCGCCGCCCGTAAAGGCGCAGATTGATTTGCACGGCAGCTTTGCGCAGACCTACCGTGGGCACGGCACGGATGTTGCTTTGCTTGCCGGGCTGATGGGCTGGCTGCCGGACGATGCACGCATCCCGCAGGCGCGTAAATACGCGGATGAAGCGGGGCTTGCTTACAAATTTGATAAGGTTAATTTGGGCGATTTGACGCATCCAAATACGGTGCGCTTTACGCTGGAAGCAGAAAACGGCAGCCGCTGCGAGGTTATCGGCTCATCCATCGGCGGTGGGCAGGTTGAGGTTTCCGCTATTGACGGTTACGAGGTGGAGCTTAACGGCAAACTGCCGGCGCTTTTAGTAACGCATACGGATAAACCGGGCGTAATTGCGCTTGTCAGCAGCGCGCTGGCCAGTGCCATGGTAAATATCGCCACCATGCGCGTGTTCCGTGCGCGTAAGGGCGGGCTGGCAACAATGGTGCTGGAGTGCGACCAGAAGGTGCAGCCTGCGATTGTGCAGCTTTTAGCATCGCTGCCGCCGGTTGACAGCGTGCGCTTTGTAGACAGCGTACTTTGAGGTGACTATGGCTAACGATAAAATTTCTTTAAACGCTTTGCTGAGCGAAGCGGAAAGCAAAAATATAAGTTTAAGCACGCTTTTAGTGCCCATCAGCGCGGCAGATTTGGAAATTACGGAAGCAGAGCTGCTTGCGCAGATGGCAGATATGCTGAAGGTAATGGAAGAATCGGCGGAGTATGGGCTGACGGGGGTGCGCTCCCACAGCGGGCTGACGGGCGGCAGCGCCAAAACTTTGGCAGAAGCAGCGGCGCAGCCTGCGTTTAACAAATTGCTGGGCGATTTGGCGACCGACGCCGTAACCTACGCGCTGGCGGTAAGCGAATGCAACGCCGCTATGGGGCGTATTGTGGCAGCACCGACGGCAGGCGCGGCTGGGGTACTACCGGGCGTACTGCTGGCGCTTAAAAAGCACTGCAATTTAAGCGATGAGGCTTTAGCAAAGGCGCTGGTAGTGGCAGGCAATATCGGGCTTGTCATTGCGGGGCGCGCTTCGCTGGCGGGCGCTGTGGGCGGCTGCCAGGCTGAATGCGGCAGTGCGGCGGCCATGGCGGCAGGCGCGGCGGTTGATGCGCTGGGCGGCACGCCGAAACAGGTGGGCGACGCCGTCAGCATCGTGTTCAAAAACATGCTGGGCCTTGTGTGCGACCCGGTTGCGGGGCTGGTTGAAGTGCCCTGCATTAAACGCAACGGCGGCGCGGCGGTACAGGCGCTTCTGGCGGCGCAGCTGGCACTGGCGGGCGTGGGCAGCTTTATCCCTGCGGACGAAGCCATCGACGCGATGAAGTGGGTCGGCGACAGCATGCCCTGCGCACTGCGCGAAACGGCAGGCGGCGGGCTTGCACAAACGCCATCCGCGTTAGCGTGGGCACAGGCGTATTTTGAACGCCAGTAACGCCAAAACGGTTTTTGTAAAATTATTGGCGCTTTTATATTAAGTTTTTTGCTAAAAGATATTGACATAAACAGCATGCTATGATAGAATAACATTCGTCGCCAAGCGTTTGCTTAGCAATATGGTGGCTGTGGTGAAGCGGTTAACACGGCGGATTGTGGCTCCGTTACGCGTGGGTTCGATCCCCACCAGTCACCCCATATTTTTGGGGCGTAGCCAAGTCGGTAAGGCACGGGACTTTGACTCCCGCATGCGTTGGTTCGAGTCCAGCCGCCCCAGCCAAAGATGTGATCCACTAGCTCAGTCGGTAGAGCACCTGACTTTTAATCAGGGTGTCCCGAGTTCGAGTCTCGGGTGGATCACCATTTTTATTTTACGGCACTTTGCACTGTAACTTAAAGTTACGGTGCTTTTTTGTTTTAGGTATAAAAAAAGCCGCTGTTTATGCAGCGGCTTAAAGCTTATTATGCGTGTTTGGGGGCGGTTACGTTTAATTCTTTCATCAATGCCTGTTGAAGTATATTAGAAAAGTTTACTCCGCGCTCCTGCGCGATAGTATCAAGCCAGCGGGGAATACTTAAAGTTTTCTTTACGGCTTTGGTGTCGTGAAGTTTGCGGTAAGTCAATGTATCGGCGCTGACAAGGGAAGCAAAAGAATTTTCATCACATTTTATATCTTTTAAATTTGTCGGAACAGGAATTTCTGCTTTTTCTTCTTCCAAATCCCACAGAGTTAAGTTTAAAACGTCTTCTGCCATTTCATAGGCTTTTTCAAGTGTTTCGCCAAAAGTATAACAGCCGTCTAAATCTGGAAACTCCACTAAATAAACGCCATTGGGAAAGTTTTCATCGGTTTTATCAAAGGTAAAAACGGCAGGATAAACATATTTCATAGTTTCTTGCTCCTTTCTGTCAATAATTATTTAATTCCGGCATCTTTTAAAATTTTATTTGCCGTGCCGGTAGGTATTTCTTTGGCGTGGCGGCTTAACGAAAAGGTTTTGTCTGTAAGGGGGCTTTTATATTGTGCGTGGTTTCCGCCTTCGCGGATTTTATAAACGCCATATTGCTTAAGGATTTTTAAAAGTTCGGATGTTTTCATTTATACCTCCTGTGCTTATAGTATAACACGTAATAATACGTAAAGCAATTGCAGGAAGAAAAATAACGCAGCCTTTAATTAACAAGCAGATATTTAGTATGTGTTGACGCAATCTGATTGGTGAGATATAATAATTAAGTCAATTTAATATGCGGATGTGGCGGAATTGGCAGACGCACCAGACTTAGGATCTGGCGCCTTCGGCGTGCAGGTTCGACTCCTGTCATCCGCACCAAAGCGTGCAGCACCCTGCAATTTTGCGGGGTGTTTTTTATATTTATGCTGAAAAAATTTTAGAGATTTTGTTATAATAAACATATGAGCAATTTATTTTTAGGGAGTCAGCGTAATGGATATTTTAGATAAAATAGTTTTCATTGATAATATAGACAGAACTAAAGACATAAAGGCTATAACTATAGATGAAGAGCAGGGACGTATTTTGGTTGTTTTTCGCAATTCTGATAAAGAATATTCGTATAGTTTGACTTCTAATAAAATAGACATAAGGCAGAATCTTTCTAAAAATAAATTTATTATATATTTAAAAGAAATTGCGGGAAATTTATCAATTGATAAAACAGAAAATACTTTTTTAGAAAAAGAATTAGAAAATTTGCCTAAAATAATTGCAGATGATTGTGTGCTAAATACATATCTTAATGCAGGTGATATTAAACAACGTGAAATAGATAAAACAAAATTAATTTTTCCGTTTAGTTTTAACTTAAGCCAAAAAGCAGCACTGGAGAATGCTTTTACAAATTCAATATCTGTTATTGAAGGTCCGCCTGGAACAGGCAAGACGCAGACTATTTTAAATATTATTGCAAATATTGTATTGAATGATAAAACTGTTGCCGTAGTTTCTAATAATAATGAGGCAGTTAAAAATGTTATTGAAAAATTAGCAAAGAAGAATTATGATTTTATAACGGCATTTTTAGGCAGAAAAAGTAATCAGGAAAAATTTTTTGAAGATTTACCTGAAGCTAAAGTTGATGAATGGAATTATGAAGAATCAATTGATTTTTTATATAAAGAACTTGCGGAAAAGAATGGCAAAATAGAAGAATTGTTGAAAGCGGAACGTGAAAAAGAGCAATTAAAGCATGAACTGCTACAATGGGAAACAGAGCAAAAACATTTTAATGTTTACTTCGATAATCAAAAAATAGAAATAGTTGATAATTTGCCGTTAAAAAATGCTAATCATAAAAAGATATTAGCATTTTTAGTAGATTTGCGAATGGCAAAAGATTATACTACATTCAATAAGGTTTTATATAGATTAAAGTTAATATTTAAATATGGTATTTTAAATCACAAATTTTTAAAGAAACACAGATATGATATAATTCTGAATTTGCAAAAGTTATTTTATCAAAGACAGATTGAATATCTGCAAAAAGAAATTTCCTCGTTAGAAAGGAAACTTGAAAAATCCAAATTCAATAAATTATTAGAAGAACATAGGGTGTTATCCGAAAGAATTTTTGAAAAGTATTTAAACAACAAATATAAAGAGTCCAATGATAAGCATAAACGATTTTTGATAAGTAATTATAAGAAAGAGTTTAAGAATTTTATAAAAGAATATCCGGTAATTGTCAGTACTACACATGCAATAAGAAGGTGTATACCGGAATATTATCAGCAGGATTATTTGTTTGATTATGTTATCATTGATGAATCTTCGCAGGTTGATTTAATAACCGGAGTTTTAGCGTTTTCATGTTGTAAAAATGTAATTATAGTTGGTGATACGAAGCAGCTGCCACAAATAACGGATATAAGCATAAAGAAAGTTATAAAAACTCAACTAGAAAAATCAGAATATGATTATTTTAACGAGAGCATTTTATCTTCTGTTGTAAAATTGTATGGCAATAATTTACCAAGGCAGATTTTACGGGAACATTATCGTTGCCATCCTAAAATTATTGAATTTTGCAATAAGAAATATTATGATGGACAATTGATTGCTTATACTTCTGAAAATTTATCAGATAATCCTTTGGTTCTTTGCAGAACTGCGGCAGGTAATCATATGCGTAAGGTTACAAGTGGAAAGGAGAAAGGCTTTTATAGTCAGAGAGAATTAGATATTATTGACAGGATAATAAAAAGTCCTGATGTTGGATATGAAGATAATGATATTGGTGTCATTACTCCGTTTCGCAAACAGGCAAATAAAGCGTCAGTATTATATAAAAATATTGAAAGTGATACAGTACACAAATATCAAGGCAGGGAAAGAAAAGAGATAATTTTGAGTACAGTGCTGTCGCAAAATGCCGATGATTTTTATAAAAAGTTTGTTGATGATCCGCATATGATAAATGTGGCTGTTTCTCGTGCCATTGAACGTTTTATATTAGTTACTGATGAAAGGGCTTTTTGTAAAAACAGTACAGAGATTAATGATTTAATTCGCTATATTGAGTACAATACGCTTGATAAAAATATTATAAATAATCCTGTTGTATCAGTATTTGATTTATTATATAGTGAATATGCAGAAGAACTCGCAAATATTCAAAATAGATTGAATCCAAATGCTAAATATAAATCTGAAGAAATTTTACGAGTAGTTTTGGAAGATGTTTTAACTCAGGAAGAATTTAATCGTTATGATTACGAGCAACAAGTACTATTATTAAATTTATTAAATGATAAAACATTATTAACTGATGAAGAAAGAAGATATGTTTACAACGGCTCATCGGTAGATTTTGTTATTTTTCATAAACAGGATAAGAAGCCAATGATGATTGTAGAGGTTGACGGTTTTGCTTTCCATGAAAACAATCCACAACAGCTTAAAAGAGATAAATTAAAAGATGAAATTTTAACAAAATATAATATACCAATATTAAGATTATCTACTAATGGTAGTGGAGAAAAAGAAAAACTGTGCAGTAAGTTAAGAAACTTAAATTAGTTGAGGGAGCAGATTTTATGTTAGGGACGATTGTTAATACCTGTACGATTTTGACGGGCAGCTGCGTCGGCAGTTTTTTGGGGCGCGGCATCAGCGAAAAATATAAAACGGCGCTGTTTGACGCGCTTGGTTTGGCGACGGTCGGGCTTGGTGCCAACGCCGTTGTGCAGAACATGCCCAAAAGCGAATACCCGGTACTGTTTATTGCCAGCCTTGCCATCGGCACGATTATCGGCACGCGGCTGGATATTTACGGGCATTTTAACGGTTTGCTTGCCAAAGCGAAGGGCGGCAGCAAGCTGGCGGAAGGTTTATCTACGGCAGTGCTTTTATTTTGTATCGGCACGCTGTCGATACTGGGCCCGATTGAAAGCCGCCTGAACGGCAACAATACCTACCTGTTTACCAACGCGACGATGGATTTGGTGGCGTCGACGATACTTTCATCTGCCTACGGCATTGGCATTGCGCTGGCGGCACTGGTGCTGTTTTGCTGGCAGGGCAGTATTTATCTGTTTGCCGGTGTCATCCAGCCGTACCTGACGGCGGGTATGATGACGGAGATTTCGCTGTTGGGCGGGATTTTTTTAATAAGCAGCGGCATTGGTATTTTGCAGCTGCGCGACTGCAAGACACTGAATATGCTGCCTTCGCTTCTGGTTCCGCCGGTTTGGTATACGCTTGTAAGTTTTTTACGGTAACTTTACTTTTTTAAGTGCATTATAATGTTACACTATATTGACGAAACGGCGCAAAATGTTTATAATTAGTATCATGACAGAGTAAAATAGACGAAAGGTGTTGTTAAAATGAGTACTACGTACAGTGTTTATTTACCTAATTACAGCGTCGGCCCGGATTGCTACAACGAAATTCCGGCTGTGACGGCAAGATATGGCAAAAAGGTTGTCCTCATCGGCGGCAAAACCGCGCTGAGCAAGGCGCAGGACGCTATTTTGGAAGCTGTTAAGGGGCACCTTGATGTTACCGGCGTGCTTTGGTACGGCGGCAACGCAACTTACGAAAATGTTGACAAACTGATGAATACCAAAGAGGTTCAGGACGCGGACATGGTGTTTGCCGTTGGCGGCGGACGTGCCGTTGACTGCTGCAAAACGATGGCTGACAAAATGGGCAAGCCTGTTTTCACTTTTCCGACCATTGCTTCCAACTGCGCTGCCTGCACCGCTATCTGCGTAATGTACAAACTGGACGGCAGCCTGGCAGGTTATTACTATCCGCAGCATTGCGCTGAACATACCTTTATTAACACCAAAATTATCGCCGAAGCACCGGAAAAACTTTTGTGGGCAGGCATCGGCGATGCTTTGAGCAAAGAGTGCGAAGTTTTGATTGCCACCGAAGGCAAAAAACTGCTGAACACCCCGCTGCTCGGCCGTGCTATCAGCGGCGCCTGCACCAGCCCGCTGTTTGAATACGGCAAACAGGCTTTGGAAGACTGCCGCAACAACGTGGTTTCCGAAGCAATCCAGGAAGTTGCGCTGGACATCATCATGAGCACCGGCATTGTTTCCAACCTTACCACGACCGAAAACGATTATTACTACAATTCTTCGCTCGGCCACTGCTTCTACAATGCTTACACCGGCCTTGCCTGCGCAGAACGCCATATGCACGGCGAAGTGGTTTCTTTCGGCGTTATTGTGCTGCTGACCTGCGATAAACAGTTTGAGCTGCGCGACAAAATGGCTAAATTCAACAAAGAACTTGGCCTGCCTGTAACTTTAGCGGAAATCGAAGTTGACGAAGCCGGTCTTGAAAAAATCCTTGACCGCGCACCGGCAATCCTCGAATGGAAGAAAGTTCCGTACGAAATGACCCGCGAGAAATTCAAACAGGCAATTTTGGATGCCGATGCTTACGGCAAAACCCTGTAATTACATACAAAATAAAAAATCCCGCTTAATGCGGGATCTTTTTATGCTTAAATTAAATGTTCCAGTTTTCAAAATAGTTAATCTGCATGGCGGCGCGCACATCATGCAGGGTGGCTGCCGCTGCTTCGCGGGCGGTTTCGCTGCCGCGTTTTAAAATCATCTTCACATCGTCAAGGCGCGCTTCCCACATTTTGCGGCGTTCGCGGATGGGGGCAAGCTCGGACTGCATTACGCTGTTGAGGAATTTTTTAACTTTTACGTCGCCCAAGCCGCCGCGCTGGTAATGCGCTTTCAGCTCGTCAAGGTTTGCGTATTCCGGCAGGAATTCGGCAAAATGGTCGGGGCGGCTGAATGCGTCGAGATAGATGAACACGGGGTTGCCTTCAACTTTGCCCGGGTCCTGCACGCGGATGTGGTCCGGGTCGGTGTACATCGACATGATTTTTTGCTTAACAACGTCTTCTTCATCGGCAAGGTAAATGCAGTTGCCCAGCGATTTGCTCATCTTGGCTTTGCCGTCAAGACCCGGCAGGCGCAGGCAGGCTTTGTTGCCCGGCAGGATGATTTCCGGCTCGGTCAGCGTTTCGCCGTAAACGGCGTTGAACTTAGCAACAATTTCCTTGCACTGTTCCAGCATCGGCAGCTGGTCTTCGCCAACGGGCACTGCCGTCGCGCGGAAGGCGGTGATATCGGCCGCCTGGCTGATGGGGTAGGTGAAAAAGCCCACGGGGATGCTGGCTTCAAAATTGCGCATTTTAATTTCGGTTTTAACGGTCGGGTTGCGCTGTACGCGCGATACCGTAACAAGATTCATGTAGTAGCTGGTCAGCTCGGTCAGCTGCGGCACGGCGGACTGGATGAAGATGGTGGATTTTTCCGGGTCAATGCCGCAGGCCAGATAATCCAGCGCAACTTCCAGCACGTTCTGGCGTACTTTTTCCGGGTGCTCGGCGTTATCGGTCAGCGCCTGCGCATCGGCAATCATAATAAAAACCTTGTCGTATTCGCCGCTGTTTTGCAGCTCTACGCGCTCTTTTAAGGAACCGGCGTAATGGCCAACGTGCAGCCTGCCGGTCGGGCGGTCGCCCGTTAAAATAATTTTCTGCATTTTCTTACCTCGCTTTATCAATATCGTGCAATCCGCAAAAGCGGAGATTTAACTTAAATTATATTATACCATAAATTCAGCGTGAGTGACAGGTTAGGGTTTAATGTGTATTGCTGGCACGTTATATTATTTTAATTTTCTTTTACTTGACGGTTTAGTAAAATGGTGTTATGCTTTACTTACAAAAGCAGTTGATGGTGTTCCATGTGGGCACGCAACAAAAAAACCGGGAGCGGCTACTCCCGGTTTTTTAATTTAGGCTGGCTGTGAGCTTATAGTAAGCCATCCAACCATTTGCAGATGTAATACGCTGTTACAGCTGCCGCGACGGCTACCAAAAAAGCAGTTAATGGTTTCTCCATGCGTTCACCTCCTTCCTACTGGAAAGAGTCACAGCGTTTATTATTATAGCAGATTTATATGTTCATGAAAAGATAATTTTAACGCCCTGCAAAATAAAAATCCACGGAATTTTCCGTGGATTTTTTGCGTTTTATGATGTTTTACAGCCCTGCCTGTTCGATGCCGCTGAACAGATAGCCGAGGTGGGTGGTGCTGTTTAAAAGCACGGCACGCCATGTGCCTTTGTTGCATTCCAGCACGTTAATGCAGGCGTTGTCCTGTTTGATGTTCCAGAAGTGGCTCATATCCAGCCCCAGCACGTCGCAGATGATGGCTTTGTTAACAGCGTCGTGCGCGGAGACAAGCAGCGTTTTGCCGTCGTATTTTTGCGCAAATTCGTCAAATGCGGCGCGGGCGCGTCTGCGCACGTCCTCCAAGTTTTCGCCGCCGGGCATTTGCACCAGCTGAGGCTGCGTGTGCCACTGCTTAAATTCTTCGGGGTAGCGCGCTTCAATGTCGCAGGCCAGCTCGCCTTCCCACGCGCCGTGGTTAATTTCGGTCAGGCGCTCATCGGTGCGCACCGGCAGTTTGTGTAAATCGGCGCAAGCCCTGCACGTTAACAGCGAGCGTTTAAGCGGGCTGGAAAAAGCAGCGTCGATGTGTACATCCTTCAGCCCCTGCGCCAGCATGCCTGCCTGCGCAAAGCCGCGTTCGCTCAGGCGGGTGTCCTCCTGACCCTGATAGCGCCCTTGTATGTTCCAGTTAGTTTCGCCGTGGCGGATTAAAATAATGCGTACCATATTTATCCCTCACAGTTAATCAGTTTTACATCGATAATGCCTTCGATGCCGCGCAGCTTGAGCATGATGTCGTTGGGAATGTCGCCGCCGGTGGCGATGGCCATTAAGTTGGTGCCTTCGATGGCGGTGCTGCCCACCTGCATGCCGTTGATGTTAATGCCTGCGCTGCCGAGCACGGTGGCAATCTGCCCGATCATGTTGGGCTTATCAATGTGCGGGGCAAGCAGCAGATAGCCTTCAGGCTTGAAGTCGAGGCGGAAGCGGTCAATCTGCACGATTTTGGCTTCCTTGCCGTCAAACAATGTACCGGTCAGCGTGTGCTCACCCTTATCTGTCTCTATTTTAACATTAATTGCGGTAGAAAAATAGCCCGTGCGGTGAGATTTTATATCGCGCACCTGCAAATGGCGTTTTTTGGCAATGCCCGGTGCGTTGACAAAGTTGACGCTGTCTTGCAGAATCGGGTTCAAAAGTCCCTTCAAAAAGGCGGTGGTCAGCGCCTGCGTTTCCGTCTGCGCCAGCTCGCCGGTGTATTCAATTTCCACAGCCTTAATCGGCCCTTCGGCCAGATAAATGCCGATGGTGCCCATGCGTTCCGCCAGTTTAAAGTACGGCGCGATAACGCTGGCGACGCTTTTGGGGATGGGCGCCATGTTGACGGCGGTCATAACGGGTTTGCCCTCCAGCGCGTCGATAACGCCGTACGCAACGTCCACGGCGACGCCGATTTGCGCTTCAATGGTGCTGGCGCCAAGGTGCGGGGTCTGCACAACCTGCGGCATGCCGATGAAGGGGTTGTTGTCCGGCGTCAGCGGTTCTTCTGGGTATACGTCGATGGCAGCGCCTGCAACCTTGCCGCTCTTTAAGGCATCGGCAAGCGCCTGGGTATCCACGCAGCCGCCGCGGGCACAGTTGACAATGCGCACGCCGTCCTTCATTTTGGCAATGGCAGTCCACGCCGACCTGATGCGCGCGTTCTTCGGTAATGTAGGGGTCGTAGCCGATGGTGGTCATTTCCATCGCCTGCATGCGCAGGGCTACACGGCTGCCAATGCGGCCCACGCCGATAATGCCCAGTGTTTTGCCCTGCACCTGAATGCCGTCAAAACTTTTTCTGTCCCATTTGCCTGCCTGAATGGAAGCGTGCGCCTGCGGGATGTGGCGCGTCATCGCCATCATCATGGCAATGGTGTGTTCGGTAGCGGCAATGGTGTTGCCCTCCGGCGCGTTCAGTACAACAATGCCGCGTGCCGTTGCAGCGGGGATGTCGATGTTGTCAACACCTACGCCCGCGCGGCCGATAACTTTCAAGTTTTTGGCAGCGTCGATAACGTCCTTCGTCACCTGCGTCTGGCTGCGGGTTACAAGCCCGTCGTATTCGCCTATAATTTTCAAAAGTTCTTCCGTCGGCAGGTTGGTTTTAACGTCCACGTCAAAATGTTCGCGCAGCAGCGCCACGCCTTTTTCGCTAACATCGTCGCTTACAAGAATTCTCATCGTCATTTTTCATTCCTCCGTTTATGCGTGTTGGTTTTGGTATTCTTTCATAAAATCAGCAAGTGCTTTGCAGGCTTCTACCGTTACGGCGTTGTAGGTTGATACGCGGCAGCCGCCAACTAAACGGTGCCCGCCGATTCCCACAAAGCCGCGCTTTTTGCCTTCGGCAATAAAATCTTTTTCCATTTCCGCCGTCGGCAGATTAAACGTAATGTTCATGCGGCTGCGGCTTGCTTTATCCGCGTGGCCGCGGTAAAAACCGTTGCTGTTGTCGATAACATCGTAAATAAGCTGCGCCTTTTCCTTATTGCGCGCTTCAATAGCGGTAATGCCGCCCTGCGCCTTAATCCAGTGCAGCGTTTTGTTGACCATGTAAATGGCAAATACCGGCGGCGTGTTGTACAGCGAATCGTTATCAGCGTAGTTTTGGTAGCTCAGCATCGGCGGCAAATCCTTGCGCGCGGTGGCTAAAAAGTCCTTTTTAACAATAACAATAACCACGCCTGCGGGCCCCAAATTTTTCTGCGCGCCGGCGTAGATAAGGCTGAACTTTGCAACATCTACCGGGCGGGAAAGGATATCGCTCGACATATCGCAGATGACTGGCACGTCTACATCGGGGAAGTTCTGCCATTCCGTGCCGTAAATGGTGTTGTTGGCGGTAATGTGCAGGTAAGATGTGTCCGGCTTAATATCAAGCGCGGCAGGGATGTGGCTGTGGTTTTTATCGGCGCTCGTCGCTGCTTCGTAAACTTCGCCGAAGCGTTTGGCTTCTGCCATTGCCTTTTTGGCCCACACGCCGGTGTTGGCGCATGCGGCGCGTTTGTTGGTGTGGAAGTTAGCCGCCGTCATCAAAAACTGCAGGCTGCCGCCGCCCTGAATAAACAAAATTTCGTAATCGTCAGGCACACCCATCAGTTCGCGCAAAAGCGCCTTGGTTTCCGCGTGCATGGCGTCGTATTCCGGGCTGCGGTGGCTCATTTCAATAATGCTCATGCCCGTGCCCTTGTAGTTTAAAAATTCGGCCTGCGCCTTCTGCAAAACCTCCAGCGGCATGGCGGAAGGGCCTGCGTTAAAATTATAAACTCTTTCCATGTTGTTACCTCCTGCAATAAAAATAGAGAAGCCGTCCTTGGGACGAGCTTCTCTATCTCGTGGTGCCACCCAAATTCAGCCGCGGCTTTGTGCTTACGCAGATAAAAAATAAAACCCTCAATCCCACATGGGACGAGAGTTACCCGCGTTGCCACCCAAATTGCCAATCGGCCATCTTTAGTACGCTATATCGGGCGGTACCCGTCGAATTCATCATTCGCATCTCCGGAGCGGAACTTACTTACGCCTTACTGCCGCCTCGCATCAACCGGCGGCTTTCTGCAAGCTCAACGCAGAGCTTCTCCATCATCGTGTTGGCTGTATTGATTTATAGGGTAATTATAGCAGTTTTGCGCTGCTTGTCAACAAAACGAGACGATTTTTTGAAAAATAGCTTTTGGCAACAGCAGTTTTGTAACGGAATTTACAGTTTGGCAAATAAAAAACCACGCCGTTAAAGGCGTGGTTTAATGAATTGAACTTCAAATTAGTGTATTAACTCAAGCGGGTCGGAATCCTGCCCGTTGATAATAACTTCGTAATGCAGATGCGGGCCGGTGCTGTAACCGCTGCTGCCAACATAACCGATGACTTCGCCCTTTTTAACATAATCACCGCTGGAAACGGCGATAGAGGACATGTGGCCGTAAGCGGTTTCGTAACCGTAGCCGTGGCTGATTTTTACATAACGGCCGTAGCCGCCGAACCAGCCTGCAAATTCAACATATCCGTCTGCACCGGCGTAAATGGGTGCGCCGTAATCGTTGCCGATATCAATGCCGGGGTGGTAATCATAACCGTAACCGCTGAACGGGTTTGCCCTGCCGCCGAAGTAAGAGGTAATGCTGCCGCCGGCCGTCGGCCAGATGTCCGGGGTGGCGTTAAGGCGTGCGTTGCGTTCTTTAAGCTGTGCCAGCAGATTGCTGAGATTTTCTTTTTTCTGCTGCATTTCTGCCTGCAGGTTTTTGGTTTGAGCAGCATAAACGTCAATCATTTTTATATCAGCCTGTAGCGGGCCGCCCTGGCCCATGTACTGGCTGCGGTCAATGCCACCGCGGGAAGGCTGCTTGTTGTTGCCCAATTCCTTTCGTACTTCGGTTTCCAGTGCGGAAATTTCAGCCATTTCCTGCTGCATCTTTTCGTTTTCTTTCTGCAAATCAGCCAGTTTCTGTTCTTGTGCGGCTTTTTCGCTGCGGTAGGCAGCAAGTTCATGCTGGCTGGCGTAGGCGTCGTAAACTACTATCGAAGTTCTTAACGCGCCGATAATGCCGAAAAATAATAAAATGTAGAAAACAATGCCGATTTTGGCAATTACACTGCTGCGGAAATTATAGCTTTTTGATTCCTTGCCGTTGTGCGGTATCAGCATTAAAGTGTATTTATCGTTTATTTTACGTTTTTGCTTTTTTACCGGTTCCATGTAAAATTACTCCCAACTAACCAAACACAAGTTACACAATTACTATTATATTTTCGCACAAAATACAACAAAAAACAACCTTAAATGCCGTAAAAAAGTGTGAATTATTGTTAATTTAACATATTTTATGGTTAAATGCGTTAAAATTAATGCCATGATGATTAGGACGGAATTTTAGTTTGCGCTGAATAGATTTTATAAAAACGTGTATAAATAATAATAAAAATGCCGCTGCTTTTTGGGCAGCGGCACTAAAATTACAGTGTTTTGATTTTATTGAAATGGCAATCAGAAAGTTACCGGTTTGCCGTAGTAAGCGCAGGCCAGCACTTCTTTCATGGCGGCGTCGTCAATCGGGCGCGGGTTGCTGAAAGTGCAGGGGTCGAGCACTGCGTTGTGGGCAATAGCGTCGGCGTGTTCCTTGAACAGTTCTTCGCTGACGCCGTTGTCTTTATAAGTCTGTGCAATGTTCAGAGCTTTGTTCATTTCCATAATGGCTTTAACCAGCGAATCGGTCAGCTGTTTATCGGTACCGCCGGGCAGGCCGAGGTAACGGGCAATGGCAGCATAGCGGGGCATAGCAACGCGGCTGTTGTACTGGATAACTGCCGGCAGCAGAATTGCGTTGCAGCAGCCGTGCGGAATGTGGAATACTGCGCCGGTTTTGTGCGCCAGGCTGTGTGCAATACCCAAAAGCGCGTTGCTGAACGCCATGCCTGCGAGGCACTGGGCAATGTGCATTTTGCCGCGTGCTTCCTTATCGCCGTGGTAGCTGTCAAGCAGGTTGTCAAAAATATCGCCGATGGCTTTTAATGCCAGCGCGTCGGAAAATTCGCTGCGCGCAGTGGCAACATAGGCTTCGATGGCGTGGGTCAGCGCGTCCATGCCGGTGTGGGCGGTCAGCTTCGGCGGCATCGTCAGCGGGATATCGGTGTCGATAACGGCGATATCCGGCGTAATTTCAAAATCGGCAAGCGGATATTTGATGCCGGTGCTGTAATCGGTGATAACCGAAAAGGCGGTAACTTCGGAAGCTGTGCCGCTGGTGGACGGAATGGCTACGAAGATTGCCTTGTTGCGCAGCTTCGGCATAGTGAACGGATTTTTAATATCGTCAAAGGTTTTGTCGGGGTGTTCGTAAAATACCCACATGGCTTTGGCTGCGTCAATCGGCGAGCCGCCGCCGATAGCGACGATAACGTCCGGTTCAAATTCGCGCATGGCCTGTGCGCCTTTCATAACGGTTTCAATGGAAGGGTCGGGCTCGATGCCTTCAAACAAAGCGGTTTCAAGCCCTGCGGCTTTCAAAACGTCTTCGGTTTTCTGCAAAAAGCCGCCCTTACGCATGGAGCTGCCTCCGGTTAAAATCATGGCTTTTTTATGGCCAGCCAGAACCTTTAATTCATCAAGGGCGCCCGGCCCGTAGTAAATATCGCGTGGTAAAGTAAAGCGTGACATATAATCGCCTCCTAATTTCTTTGCTGACTTTATTATAGCACTAATCAGTAAGTAAATGTTGATATTTATGTGAAAAATAAAAAATAATTATTAAATACATGTAAAGACTAATTTTAAAAAAACCGCAAAAGCGGTGGAGAGTTGCACGGTTTTGGGTTATAATAAAAACATCAACAGCAAAGGAAGTGATTTTTTGGCAACACAAATGCAGCTTGCCCGTCAGGGCATTATTACCGAAGCGATGAAGCAGGTGGCAGCCTACGAGGGCGTGACGGAAGAATTTATCCGCAAGGGCGTGGCCGAAGGCACGATTGCCATACCGCTTAACATAAACCATAAAAACGTAACGCCGCGCGGCGTAGGGCAGGGGCTGAGCGTTAAGGTCAATGCCAACATCGGCACGTCCAGCAGCTTTCCCGATCCGGAGCCGGAACTTGAAAAATTGAAGGCGGCTATTGACGCGGGCGCTGACAGCGTGATGGATTTATCCACGGGCGACAACATCGACGCATCGCGCAGGGCGATTATTAACGCCAGCACGGTTATGGTCGGCACGGTGCCGATTTACCAGGTGACGGTGGAAACAATTAAAAAACACGGCGCGGTTGTGGAGATGACGAAAGAAGATTTGTTTGACGTTATCCGCCAGCAGGCGGCGGATGGTGCGGATTTTATGACGATACACTGCGGCATTAACAAAAAGGTGCTGGACATGCTGACCGGCGAAGGGCGCGTAATGGACGTGGTAAGCCGCGGCGGCAGCTTTATTACCGGCTGGATGCTGCATAACGGCAAGGAAAACCCGCTGTACGAATATTATGACGAAATTTTGGATATCTGCGCCGAATATGATGTGACGATTAGTTTGGGCGACGGTTTGCGTCCCGGCTGTCTTGCCGATGCCAGCGACCGTGCGCAGCTGCAGGAACTTTTGAACCTTGGCGAACTGACGCAGCGTGCGTGGTATAAAGGTGTGCAGGTAATGGTGGAAGGGCCGGGCCATGTGCCTTACAACCAGATTGCCGCCAACATGCAGCTGCAAAAACGTGTGTGCCACGGCGCACCGTTTTATGTGCTGGGACCTTTGGTGACGGATGTTGCACCGGGCTACGACCATATTACTTCTGCCATTGGCGGTACGCTGGCGGCTGTCAGCGGCGCGGACTTTTTGTGCTATGTAACGCCGGCTGAACATTTGGGGCTGCCCGATATCGACGATGTACGCGAGGGCGTAATTGCAGCGCGTATTGCAGGCCACGCGGCCGATATCGCCAAAGGGTTGCCTAAAGCTGTTGCCTGGGATTTGGAAATGGCGAAGGCACGCAAAGCACTGGACTGGAAAAAGCAGATTGAGCTTGCCATTGACCCTGTTAAAGCGCAGGCCTACCGTGATAAAAAGAATAAAGAAGACGAAGAAGCATGCTCCATGTGCGGAGATTACTGCGCGGTAAAAATCGTCGGTGAGTATCTGGATAAGTGTAAAAACTGCCGCAAATAAAATTTTGCTTTTTATAATGAACCGTGCTATAATGTAAGCACAAAGAGGGATTGATTGTTGTCATTCAGACACATCAAAAGAAAAACCGGGAGCTGCAACTCCCGGTTTTTTATGTGCTGGCCGTGGTTATAAGTATCTGTCCAGCCACTTGCAAATATAGTACGCTGCTATACTTGCTGCGACAGATACAAAGAAGGGGATTATTATTGTCGTCATCCAAACACCTCCTTCCTACCGGAAAGAGTCACGGCTTTTATATTATGCTGGAAAACTAAAAATTAGTCAAGACGTTATAAATAAAAAACAACCTGCTGCATTGCTGCGGCAGGTTGTTTTGCGTATTAAGCTCATTTTGGTTCTTTAACAAATCTTGGGGTCTAGATAAAAATCTATATTCCAGGATTTTTTCTTTTATGAAAAAAATTAAAGCATAAAAGTCAGAAATCCTGTAAAATAATAAGTGACCAAACAAATTAAATTACACTAATCCCGGATCAAGGAAAGGAGTTTCTGCACTTTTATGCTTACTAGCAATTATAGCCGAAATATACCCTTTTTTAAAGGGTTTATCGTAAAAAATTTTGTTAAAAATCCTAGTGGCTCTTACGAGGCCCATATCGAAATGCCCCGTGAAGAGCATATTTGCCAGCATTGCGGCCATTCTACTTCATACGTTAAAGATTACCGGATCCAGGTTATTAAGGATGCCCAGATATTTGGCGAAGACTTAATCATCCATCTTCGTAAGCGCCGGTATATTTGCAAGCACTGCCAGCATTCTTTCACTGAAACTAATCACCTGGTTCATAAATATCAGCATTTTACCAGCAGATTTTACACTCAAGCATATAAAGAATTTCAGAACCTGCAATCATTTAAAACCATTGCCTGTAGGCTTGGTGTGTCCGTAACCAGTATCATCAGATGGTTCGACAAGGTAAGTTATGGTGCCCCACAACTGCCTGAATGTTTTAGTATTGATGAGTTTAGGGGTAATGCTAATAATGAAAAGTTTCAGTGTAATGTAAGCGACCCAGTTAAACACAAGGTTTTGGATATCCTTCCTAAAAGGGATACAGAGAGCTTGTGCCAGCATTTCCTTCAATATCCCATACAGGAACGCTCTAAGGTTAAGAATGTAGTAATGGATTTAAGCACCACATTCAGGTCAGCCATTAATACTTTGTTCCCTAATGCTAAAATAATAGCAGATAAGTTTCACGTTATCAGGCTTGTAACATGGAGCATGGAAGCTGTCTGGAAACGTATCCAGAAAGAGTTTTATACGGAGCGCCGTAAATGGTTTAAAAGGAGTAAGAAGATATTGCTTACCCTGGAAGCAAAGCTGGATATCGAAGATAAGCTGGTTTTAAATAGAATGCTGGCAGCTTCATATGAACTGGAACAAGCACATATTCTAAAAGAAAGGTTCTACAGCATATTTAAAGCTAAAACTTAATTCGAAGCTAAAAATGAACTACAGAACTGGTTCTTTCTGGCAGAACAGTTTAACCTTCCTGAATTTAAACACTGTATTACTACCTTCACCAAATGGAGCAACGAGATAACATCTATCGTCGAACATAAACTATCCAATGGTTATACTGAAGGTGTTAACAACAAGATTAAAGTCCTGAAACGAATCAGCTTCGGCATCAGGAATTTTAACAGATTCAGGAACAGAATCCTTTATTTATGCTCGTAAAAAATATATAATAACCAATGAACGATAAGGTTCCTTGCAGCAGTAGAAAGCCAATTCAAGAATGTACTACTTCTTTGCAAACACCATTTGAGCTTAATTTACAGCTACATGGACAGGTAAGTAACCCGTATACTTTTAGCATTAATAGGGACGCAAATTCTTACGTTTCTCTTTTTGCTATCCCTAACACTCCTGATCGAGTATATAATGTTCCTACAAAGACTCAAGCATTTTCTTTAACTGTTCCTAATGATGTTTATATCATCAGAGCAGCATCCTCAATAGAAAGTTACGGCTCTTATGTAGGTGCTAGTATTTATAATACCATTTCTGGACAATATTGGGTTAGAAATACAACATCAAATGGTGATATTGATATAGAAAAATTTATCAGAGTTGTACCTGGCAAAACATATTCTTTATATATGTTGTATGAAGGAAAAAATGGCGGATCTTGGCTAAATCGTTTAGCAACATTAACAACATTAAAATCAGGAACCCAATACAATAAAAAGAAGATAGATTGCTATGATAATGATTATAACTAATTATTGTATTTTTAAAATTAATAGTCCTAAATATTCACGTATTGCTAAATAATTTGCTTCTAATGCCCACATTTGAGGCAATAAATCAAAACCGCTAATTTTTTTATTATTATTTAACAAATAACCACAAGGAAAAGGTATAATCTTAATATTAACATTATTATATACTTTATTAAAAGTTATAACACTACGCGGCATATGCCATGATGATGTTACCAGATATATGCTATGTATGCCAAGTTTTTGGCATATATCCAATGAATTAATTGCATTCTCGATAGTATTACGGGATGTATTTTCAACAATTATTTTATCTTTACTAATTCCTAATCCTTGTAAAATATCATTCGATATTCGACTTTCATTTCCAGAATCAGAAAATTTTTGACCACCAGTAACAATTATAGGAACATTATACTTAAAAGACAGTTGAGCCGCTGTCAATAGTCTTGAGGCAGAATAATCACCAACAGTTCCATTGCTGTTTACAGATTTTCTTCCTTGAATGGCTCCACCTCCTAAAACAACTATTGCTTCAGCTTTTTTGTCAGAAACATTATATTTATCTTCTAATGGTCGCAAAAGTATTTCTGTTAATAACGGAGATGATATTAAATATAAAATTAACGTGATTATTGCAACAAAATGGCGACCATATAAACGTTTTACAAACATATATATAACTAACATTAGTAAAAATATAATAAAAATTCCTGGCGGCAACAAAATTAAACTCAAAATTTTATTAAAATAAAACATATAACATCACAACCTTCGTGGTTTAATAATTATCATTAAAATTTTACCAGCAAATATCAAAGTTTGCAAAAATTATAAGTTTATTATATCTTTAAGCTTCTGATAAACGTAAAATACCCATCAATCTATTTAAAACTATAGATTGATGGGTATAGTTACTTTTTAGGGTAGTTAATCCCTTTAATTATAAAAAACTATAATTAAGTTTAATTCTATACTTTACTTAGATAACCCCAAGGAAAGTTATAGAACCCTCATTTTTTTTTATACGTTTCGTCAGGCTGCAATAAGTCGCCGTTATTAAAGCTGTTTATTTGTTTCAGCGGCAGCGGCGGATTGGTATCCGCTTGTAAGCGTTTGTAATACCAGCAAACGTCCAACCAGCGGCCGTGTTTAAAACCGGCTAACGGGTGCGTGCCGGCATCGGTAAAGCCCATGCGCTTGTGAAAGTTGAGGCTGTTCTGGTTAGTTGCTGTGATGCAGGCGTAAGCGTTGTAAAAGCCCTGTTTAGCCAGAATATCCAGCAGCGCTGCGTATAAACATTCGCCGATGTTTTGCCCGCAATAAGCTGCGTCCACATAAACGGACAGGTCAACGGTATAATCATACGCCGCGCGTTCAATGTACGGCGATGCATAAGCATAGCCAACTACCACGCCGTCACGCTCATACACCAAATACGGATACTTGCTGCTGATTTTTTCCACGCGCGCGGTAAAATCCGCAAGCTCCGGTACGTCGTATTCAAACGAGATAACGGTATCCGTAATATACGGCGCGTAAATTTCTAAAATGCGTGCGGCGTCCTGAGGGCGGACGAAACGGATTAAATCTTTCATTTCCGGTTCCTGTCTTTTAAAATGCGGCGCAGAATGGCAAACATAACTTCGGCAGCGTCATCCTGCATTTTAAAGGAAAGGCTCTGCCCGTCATTCTGGTGCGCTTCAATAATATTAGAAGAAAGGTCAGCCGTTTTTAAATCGTCCAGGCGGATTTCCTTCGCCATTTTTTTGCTTAAATAAATAATGCGGCTGTTGGTTAAAAACAGGTAGCCCGCGTCGGTGATGACCGCCGTTTCTTCCATAATCTGCGGGTGCTCAATGTGCTCGCCCTTAAAGGAAATGGTTTCATCAATGCGCAGCTTGCGGGTCAGCTGGTAGTAGTTGTCCTCTTTGGCAACGGTTTTAACCTCGCACAAATAAGCCTGCCCTGCCGCGTGGCAGATTTCGCCTTCGTCCAGCGGGAAGTCAACTTTTACATTGCCCAGCGGCGCGTTTTCCGCGTTCCACAGATAGCGGTACTTGGTCAGCGCATTGTCGATGTTGGCTTTAAATTCGTACGGAATATCCAGCTTGGCGCACATATCGCGCAAGTGCTGCTCATCGTCCGGCGTAAAGCGTTTTGCTTCGGCGATGCGGTCAAACTCGCCATTAAAATAATCGTTAAATACTTGCTTGCGGAAGTCAAAGCCGTCCTCATAATCGTAGCCGAACAGCTCGTTGATGGCTTTAATGTCCAAAGTTTCTTCGCCGTTTACAATATTACGGCAGCGCGCAAAATACGCCGATTTTTTTGCGCCGTTATCCGCCAGACGGCACAGGTTTTCCGGTATCTCCAAAATTTCTGCCATGTGGGCGCGGTCAGCCAGAAGTGCATCGTCCTTGCCCTTGGCGTAGGTAAAGGCGTTATCCGCAACCTTGCGGTAAATGGCGCTGCGCTGGTCCATGTTGCCGTCGTTAAACTTGCAGCCCCACTTTTTAAAAATATCTGCGGCTGCGTCCTTCGTCAGTTCGGCAGCGGTTGCTGCGTCCGTCAGAATGTTATTTATCTCGGCAAAGGCGTTCTGCTGGGGCTTGCTGCCAAACAGCTTGCCCATGAAGCCCTGCTGTTCAAGTTCCTGCTTTTTAAATCCTTTCACGGTCACACATCCTTATTAATGTAATAAATTAATTATACAATATCCGCCGCCGCGCCGCAACAACCCCTTTTGTGCAATGAGTTTACACAAATGTCACACTAAATATTTGTAGTATGATAAAATGTTAATATAAGATATTATCGTGCGGAGATGATATTATGAATATTTTTGAGGACAGGGGCGGAGGTAAGCTGCACTGGAAGCTGAACCTGTACGTGTTATGGGTGTGCGTGTTTTTCTGCTGCGCCAGCTACACCATGTGCATACCGTTTTTGCCCGTGTATCTTTTACAGCATTTGGGCGTTGCGCAAAGCGATGTTAACGAATGGACGGGGCTTATTTACAGCGTAACGTTTTTTACAGCGGCGGTTATGGCGCCGTACTGGGGCGCTCACGCGGACAGAATCGGCCAGCGCCTCATGGCAATCCGCGCGGGCTTCGGGCTGGCAATAAGCTATGGGCTGATGGGCATGTGCCAGACGCCGGAACAGCTTTTTGGCGTGCGCCTTTTGGCAGGCCTTGTAAGCGGCTTTGTGCCGGCATCGCTGTCGCTGGTTTCTTCAACCCTGCCTGCCGTTAAAATGGGCTGGGGCATGGGGCTTATGCAGACGGCCGTTGCCTCCGGCAGCATCCTTGGGCCGATGCTCGGCGGTTACGTCAGCGCGTGGTTCGGCATGCGCATGTCGTTTTATATCGCGGCGGTGGCGCTTTTAATTGCTACAATTATGGTTATTGCGCTGGTGCGCGATGTGGGGCACGAAAAGGGCGAAGGCAAGGTTATCCATGTTTGGGCGGATTTGCGCGCTTCGCTGCAAAATAAAGGGCTGCTGTTTGTTATGAGCATGTTCTTTCTGGTGCAGGTTTGCGTAATGATAGTGCAGCCGCTGATTACCATGTACGTTTCGTATCTTTTGGGCGGCGTTGTCAATGACGACGTTGTTAAAACGGCGGGCGTTATCTTCTCGCTGGCGGGCATCGCCGGTATTATCGCCGGTCCGTACTGGGGCAACCGCGGGCAAAAGCGCGGTTACACCAAAACGCTGTTTCTGGTGTTCATCTGCGCAGGCGCAATAAATATGTGCCAGTTCTTTGTCAACAACATCTGGCAGTACGCGGCGGTTACGTTTGTTTACGGTTTGTTCCTTGCGGGCGCTGTGCCTAACATCAACGCGCGCCTTGTTGAAGTTACCGACCCTTCTGTCCGCGGCAAAGCGTTTGGGCTTGTTACCAGTGCGCAGCAGTTCGGCGGCGTGGTTGGCCCTCTGTTGGGTGGTTTTTTAGGCGGTTTTTTGCCGACGCGCCTGATACTTGTGCTGACCGGTTTTATTCTGGTGTGCGCCGGTGTTTACACTTACCTTACCAAAGTGCGCGCCATGGCGAGGGCATAAAGTGTTAATAAGTTAACGGTTTTGGCAGGGGTTTTATTTTTAAGGTAAAATCCCCGCCAATTCCTTGACAAATTTTGTATACAGAATACAATAGAATTGTGAGCAGCATAAAGGAGGAATCTTACAATGCTTATTAAAAAATTTGAAGGCAATACCCCTAAAATTGACCCGAAGGCTTTTGTCGCCGAAACGGCAGTAGTCATCGGCAAGGCGGAAATGAAAGAATACAGCAGCGTATGGTATAACGTAACCGTGCGCGGCGATGTAAACCGTATTGAAATCGGCAGATATACGAATATTCAGGATAACAGCGTGCTGCATGTTTCCGATAGCCATGCCTGCATTGTTGGCGATTATGTAACCGTTGGGCACTGCGCGCTTCTGCATGCCTGCACCGTTGAAGACCACTGCCTCATCGGCATGCACTCCACCGTTCTGGACGGCGCCGTTATCGGCAAAGGCTCCATCGTTGCAGCAGGCGCGGTTGTAACCAAAAACACCATCGTGCCGCCATACAGCCTTGTTGCAGGCGTACCTGCCAAAGTTATCAAACAACTGCCGGAAAACACCGACGCTACCCACGCACAGGCAGTTAAATACGAAAACTTGTGGACCCGCCGTTACAATGAGCTTCCCGATGGCGGCGGCGAAGAATACCACGGCGAAAAGATTGTGTAATTTAAAATTGAGCGGCAATATTAAAGGTACGGTTTGCGCCGTACCTTTTTGCTTGTAAAAACGCTGTTGTATACATCTTCATAAAATTTACAAACCCTCATAAATAGTGTATACTAATTATATGCGGAGTTTTACGCACAACTAATTTTCAGCAGTTAATAAAGGAAAGAGGGGAACCACATGACAAAAATGAAAACCATGGACGGCAATACCGCTGCGGCTTATATATCCTATGCGTTTACCGACGTGGCAGCTATTTACCCCATTACACCGTCTTCGCCTATGGCGGAAGTTGTTGATGAATGGGCGGCCCAGGGCAAGAAAAACCTGTTCGGGCAGACTGTAAAGGTTCAGGAAATGCAGTCCGAGGCAGGCGCTTCCGGCGCTGTACACGGTTCTTTGCAGGGCGGTGCCCTTACTACCACTTATACAGCTTCTCAGGGCCTTCTTTTAATGATTCCTAATATGTATAAAATGGCCGGTGAGCTTTTGCCGGCAGTATTCCATGTATCCGCACGTGCGCTGGCAACCAGCAGCCTTTCCATTTTCGGCGACCATCAGGACGTTATGGCAGCACGCCAGACCGGTTTTGCCCTGCTTGCCGAAGGCAGCGTGCAGGAAGTTATGGATCTCGGCGGCGTGGCACATTTATCGGCAATTAAAGGCCGCGTGCCGTTTTTGAATTTCTTTGACGGTTTCCGTACCTCGCACGAAATTCAGAAAATTGAACTGATGGATTACGATAAACTGGCAGGGCTTCTGGATTGGGAAGCTTTGGCAGAGTTCCGCAAACGCGCACTGAACCCTGACAACCCTGTTATCCGCGGTACGGCGCAGAACCCGGATATTTACTTCCAGACCCGCGAAGCAGTTAACAGCTATTACACCGCGCTGCCGGAAATTGTTGAAAACTACATGAACGAAATCAACAAAATTACCGGCCGCAATTATGGCCTGTTTAACTACTACGGCGCACCGGATGCCGAAAACATTATTATTGCCATGGGCAGCGCCTGCGAAACCATTCAGACCGTTGCCGAAAAACTGAACGCCGAAGGCAAAAAGGTTGGCTTACTCGCCGTTCACCTGTACCGTCCGTTCAGCGTTAAGCATTTTATGGCGGCAATTCCGGAAACCGTTAAACGCATTGCCGTGCTTGACCGCACCAAAGAACCGGGCGCATTCGGCGAACCGCTGTACATGGATGTGCGCGGCGCGTTCTATGACGCAGGCCGCAATCCGCTGATTATCGGCGGCCGCTATGGCCTTGGCAGCAAGGATTTGACCCCGACCGACATTCTTGCCGTTTACGAAAACCTTGAAGCCGAAAACCCGAAAAACAACTTTACCATCAGCATTGTTGATGACGTTACCAATACTTCCCTGGCAGCCAGCCACGAAATTGACGTTACCGGCGAAGGCACCAAGAGCTGCAAGTTCTGGGGCCTCGGCAGCGACGGCACCGTTGGCGCCAACAAGAGCGCAATTAAAATTATCGGCGATTACACCGATATGTACGCTCAGGGCTATTTTTCCTACGATTCCAAAAAATCCGGCGGCATTACCGTTTCGCACCTGCGTTTCGGCAAAGAGCCCATCCGCGCTCCGTACCTTATCAACGCTGCGGATTTTGTAGCCGTACACAACCAGTCCTACGTTGATAAATACGACGTTACCGCAGGGCTGAAAAAAGGCGGCACATTCCTTCTTAACTGCAACTGGAGCGCAGAAGAACTGGAAAAACATCTGCCCGGGCAGATTAAACGTTATATTGCCAAAAACGATATTAACTTCTATATTATTGACGCTGTAAAAATTGCACAGCAAATCGGCCTCGGCGGTCGCATTAACATGATTATGCAGTCGGCGTTCTTTAAACTGGCTGACATTATTCCGCTGGAGGATGCTGTTAGATACCTGAAGGAAGCGGTTGAGCACAGCTACGGCCTGAAGGGCAAAGACGTTGTTGATATGAACAACGCCGCTATCGACATGGGCGTTAACGCCGTTGTAAAAGTTGACGTTCCCGCAGCCTGGGCTGACGCTGCCGATACTGAAGCAGCTGCAAAATCCGGCAATGATTTCATCGACAACATTCTTGTGCCGATGAACCGCATGGAAGGCGACAAACTGCCTGTAAGCGCGTTTAAATACCACGAGGACGGCACTTTCCCGAGCGGCACCGCTGCGTACGAAAAACGCGGCATTGCCATCAACGTTCCGGAATGGCAGATGGAAAAATGCATTCAGTGCAACCAGTGCGCGTTTGTATGCCCGCACGCTGTTATCCGCCCTGTGCTGATGACAGAAGAAGAAGCTGCGAACGCTCCGGAAGGCATGCTCAGCAAGGACGCTATCGGCGCCAAAGGCTTGAAATTCCATATGGCAGTATCTCCGCTGGACTGCACCGGCTGCGGCAACTGCGCTCAGGTTTGCCCGGCTAAGGAAAAAGCCCTGGTAATGAAACCTTTGGAAACCCAGCTTGCCAAAACCGAAAACTGGGATTACGCAATGAAGAAAGTTGCGCCTAAACCGAACCCGATGAATAAAAACACCGTTAAAGGCGTGCAGTTTGAACAGCCGCTGTTTGAGTTCAGCGGTGCGTGTGCAGGCTGCGGCGAAACCCCGTATGCCAAACTTGTTACCCAGCTTGTAGGCGACCGCATGATGATTGCCAACGCAACGGGCTGCTCCTCCATCTGGGGCGCAAGCGCACCTTCCATGCCGTACTGCAAAAATGCGGCAGGCCACGGCCCGAGCTGGGCAAACAGCCTGTTTGAAGACAACGCCGAATACGGCCTTGGCATGTACCTGGGCGTTAAACATACCCGCGAACGTGTGGCTGACCGCGTAAAAGAAGCGCTGAACCTGCCCGTAAGCGAAGAACTGAAAGCAGCAATGCAGAACTGGCTTGACAACATGAACGTAAGCGACGGCACCCGCGAACGTGCCGAAGCGCTGAAAGCGGCACTGGCTGCCGAAAGCAGCGATAACGCGCTCTTAAAAGAAATTGCGGGCCTCGGCCAGTACTTTGTAAAACGCAGCCACTGGATTTTCGGCGGCGACGGCTGGGCTTACGATATCGGCTACGGCGGGCTTGACCATGTTCTTGCCAGCGGCGAAAACATTAACGTAATGGTATTTGATACCGAAGTATATTCCAACACCGGCGGCCAGTCCTCCAAGGCTACTCCGGCTGCGGCTATTGCCAAATTTGCGGCCAGCGGCAAACGCACCCGCAAAAAAGACCTCGGCATGATGGCCATGAGTTACGGCTATGTTTATGTAGCGCAAATCGCCATGGGTGCGGATAAGAACCAAACCCTTAAAGCCATTGCCGAAGCAGAGGCTTACGACGGCCCGTCCCTGATTATTGCTTATTCGCCGTGCATTAACCACGGTTTGAAGGCAGGCATGGGCAAGAGCCAACTGGAAGCAAAACACGCTGTTGAATGCGGCTACTGGGCTAACTACCGTTACAACCCGGAACTTAAAGAACAGGGCAAAAATCCGTTTATCCTCGACAGCAAAGAGCCTACCGGCAACTTCCGCGAGTTCCTGATGGGCGAAGTACGTTACTCCGCACTGTTAAAACAGTTCCCCGACCAGGCAGAAGCATTGTTTGAAAAGACCGAGCACGACGCCAAAGAACGCCTTGCTACTTACAAACGCCTGGCAGCACAGGATTAAGTTAAAAGTAAAAACTAAATAATTATAAACAACCTGCCGCAATATTACGGCAGGTTGTTTTTTTATTCTGCATATGTTAAAATATTCTTGGAGAGAATAAAGAGCGGATGGAAGGAGGTATCAGTGGAAACAAAATTTGAAATAAAATTTTTTAAAACAAGTAATGGGCGTGAGCCTGTCCGCGAATATTTAAAAGATATGGCATTAACCAATGAAAAAACAACGCGGGATACACTGGAAACAATCTCGGAATTTTTAATCATGCTTAAAGCAAAGGGTAATGCCTTGGGTGAACCGTACATAAAACATTTACAAGGAGCGATTTGGGAGTTGCGCCCTAAAAACAGAAGAATTTTATACTGCTGTATTTTAGGTAACCGGATTTACTTACTGCATATTTTCAAAAAGTCTACGCAGAAAACTCCTAAAAAAGAAATTGACAAAGCCTTGAACAGATATAAGATTTTGATTAACAGGCAGATTGACGGAAGGAGTGAATGAAATGGCTGATAAAGATCTTAAAGTAAATGATAAATATGTTGGTTCAGATATTGATGACTTTTTTAATGAAATATATACGCCTGAAGAACTGGCTATAATTAAAGAACGGGCAGATTTTTTACTGCAAATTGTTGAAACGAGAAAAGCCAATAATTTAACGCAAACAGATTTAAGCCAGAAAACAGGCATTGCCCAATCAACAATAGCTAAAATTGAAAACGGCAAAATAAATCCCAGTTTAAATAATATTTTTAAAATTTTGCATGCCATGGGCAAAACAATCCGCGTGGCGTCGTTGTAAATAAATTACATAAAAAAATCACGGCCGATACTGTTGTATCAACCGTGATTTTTATTTTATTGGAGGGGAAAGGTTATGGATTAGTTTTAGCTTAAAATTTTGGGGAAAGTTGGATTTGGATTAGTTATATTAAAGGTTAGGCTTTTTTTAACGAGGATTAGTTTTTGTCATCCTCGTAGTACGGGCAGCGGTCGCCCCAGTCGCAGTGTCCGTCATGGTGGTAGCGGTCGTAGTGGCGGTCGCGGTCACGCGGTCCGTCGCAGTGCCAGCCGCGTCCGTGGCCGGGACCGTAACCATGGTGCAGTTTAAAGCCGTCGCGGTGGCGGAAGCTGCGGAACATATCGCGCATAGCGTCCTGCTTTTGTTCTTCGGTCATGCTGTCCCATTTAGCTTTGGCTTCGGCGGCACGCTGTTCAATGGCGGCGCGTTTTTCGGCCGGAAGCTGTGCCAAAAAGTCCTCGCGCATTTGCTGGCGCTGTTCAAATTTCTGCTGCGGCGTCATTTCCATCCACGCCATGCGTGCTGCTTCGCGTGCCTGGCGCTGTTCTTCCGTCAGCTGGGGGCCGCGTCGTGCGGGGCGCGGAATCGGGCGGCGCACATTGTTATCATCTTCATGTAAAATCTGTTCTACCCTTTCGCGCATAGTCGGTTGCGGGGCTTCGGGCTGTTCAGCCGCAAAAACCGGTACGCTGGTGGCGCAGATTAAACCGGCAACGACCAAAGATTTCATTAATTTACTTTTCAACATATCTGGTCACTCCTTTAATTTATCTGTGTGGTTACTTTTTAGCTTATCTGTATTGTACAGGATGGTTATGGCAAAATTATGGCAAAAATAATTTATTTTCGGGCAGTTTTGCCACAAATTTTCTGCATTTGCCTGTTATTATTATAACGCAAAAATAATCGGCAAGCCATCTGCATCACCTTAAACTTTTAAAAACAAGGGGTTTGGTTGTATAATATAGGTAGCTCTTTGTGAAAGGATGATGGCAGTGGCAAAAATGCTGATTGCTGATGACAATAAACAGATTACTTCAATTTTATCCAATTATGCGCGCAAGGAAGGCTTTGAGCCGATTGTGGCGCTGGACGGCGAGGAGGCTTTGCGCCTGTTCCGCGACAACGAAGCCGATATCGCCATGGTGCTGCTTGATGTGATGATGCCCAAAATGGACGGCTTTGAAGTGTGCCGCCAGCTGCGTGCCAAATCGCTGGTGCCGGTAATTATGGTCACCGCGCGCGGCGAAGATTTTGAAAAAATCATGGGCCTTGATATCGGTGCGGACGATTATATTATCAAGCCCTTCAGCGCGGGCGAAGTTATGGCGCGTGTGCGCGCGATTTTGCGCCGCATGCAGCCGCGTGAGGAAGTGAACCGCAACACGTACAGCTACGATAATTTGGTAATTGATTTGGACAAGTACGCTGTAACCGTGGGCGGCGAGGAAGTGGCGCTGACAAAGAAAGAGGTTGAGCTTTTGTGGACGCTTGCCAAAAACAGCAGCAAGGTGTTCTCGCGCGATAACCTTTTGGACAGCCTGTGGGGCTATGATTACTACGGCGACAGCCGCACGGTGGATTCGCACATTAAGCGTATGCGCGCCAAGCTGGATAAAATTGAGCACCCCGGCTGGGAGATTAAAACCATCTGGGGCGTAGGCTACCGGTTTGAGGAGAAAGCAAATGCATAACAAAATAGCTTTAAAGCTGACTTTATATTTTGCAGCGGTGTTGCTGGTGTTCGCGCTGGTGGTGGGCGGAAGTTTTGCGCATTTTTTCCGCGCGCATACCATTGACATGAAGCGGACGGAATTGCAGCAGCGCGCCGTGCGGATTGCCGAGGTGCTGAGCGAAAACGCCCGCTGGCTGGAGGAACGCGGCGGCATTGCCAACACGCGCTTTATCAGCTATATCAATAACATCACGATGGAAGATGTGTGGGTGGTTGACGAAAGCCGCGACCTGAAACTGCCGCAGCGTATGCATCACCGCATGGGGCACCACCGCCGCATGCTGGAGCAGGGCATGGAACTGCCTCCGCAGAAGCCGGAACCGCCCGTGCGCAGCATTGAGTTTAATGAGCTGCCGGACGTAACAAAAAACTGTGTGGAAACCGCTTTTAAAGGCACGGTTTCGGTATCCGAAGATTTTAACCCCGTGCGCGAGGAGATTATGCTGTGCGCCGCCGCGCCGGTGTACGATGAAAGCGGCAGCATCCGCGCCGTTGTGCTTTTGCACTACCCGGTACAGGGATTGCAGTCTGCCACGTGGGAAGGCGTAAAAATTTTGCTGCTTTCCTGCGCAATTGCACTGCTGCTGGTATCGCTGCTGAGCGTGCTGTTCAGCTGGAAGTTTACCAAACCGCTGAACCGCATGAAGGCAGTGGCGCACAAAATGGCAGAGCATGATTACACCGAGCGCTGCAACATCAAACAGAACGACGAAATCGGCGCTTTGGCGGATACTTTGGACGAACTGGGCGACCGCCTGCTGGACGCCGACGAAGCTGGGCGCAAGCTGGAAAAACTGCGCCGCAGCTTTATCGCCAACATATCGCACGAACTGCGCACGCCGGTAACGGTTATCCGCGGAAGCCTGGAGGCCTTGAATGACAAAGTTGTTACCGACCCTGCCGAAGTGGAGCAGTATTATAAGCAAATGCTGAGTGAAAGCTTGTTTTTGCAGCGGCTGATTAACGATTTGCTGGACCTTTCGCGCTTGCAGAATGCAGACTTCCCGATTGAGAAGGAAGTAATCAATTTGTGCGACGTTGTGCAGGACGCTGCCCGTGCCAGCAAGCACCTTGGGCAGCAAAAGAACGTACAGGTTGATTTGCAGCTGGACAAAAATCTGTACCTTATTGAGGGCGACTACGGACGCTTGCGCCAGATGCTGATGATTTTTCTGGACAACAGCATTAAGTTCAGCCACGAAGGCGGCAAAGTTGAGCTGTGCCTGCGCGGCGACCGCCTGACTGTGGCGGACCACGGCAGCGGCGTTAAGCAGGAGGATTTGCCCTATGTGTTTGAGCGCTTTTACAAAACGCGCGGCGAAACCAACAAAAACGGCAGCGGGCTGGGGCTGGCTATTGCCCGGGAAATTGCCCTGCGCCACGACATAAAGGTAAGTATGGAAAGCATACCCGGCGAAGAAACCACGGTAATTATGGTTTTGCCGCCGGAAAGAAAGGATGCGGAAGATGAATTACGGATGTGAAGGTAAACGCGCGGTAATCAGCGGCGGCACCAGCGGCATTGGGCTGGCAGCTGCAAAAACGCTTCTGGCGGACGGCGCGGAAGTGTGGCTTTTGGCTCGGCACGAACAGCCGCAGCTTTTGGCTGAACTGCAAAACGCTTACGCGGATAAAGTGCATTTTATTGCCTGCGACGTGAGCAGGGTAAGCGATTGCCAAAGTGCGGCGGCACAGATAAAACAGCACGGCGCCGTTGACTTTTTGGTAAACAGCGCAGGCATTTACAGCGAGCAGAGCGTAGAAATGCTGACCGAGCAGCAATTTGATGAAATTTTTAACGTGAACGTAAAAGGCATGGTGTTTTTAACGCAGGCGCTGCTGCCGCATTTTGCGGCAGCGGGCGCGGTGGTAAACGTCGCTTCGGATGCCGGTATCAGTGGCAACTACGGCTGTGCTGCTTACTGCGCCAGCAAAGGTGCGGTAGTTGCGTTTACCCGCGCCCTGGCGCTGGATACAGCGCCGCGCCTGCGTGTTAACTGCGTCTGCCCGGCGGATGTGGATACGCCGCTTTTGCAAAAACAGCTTGCTGCGGCTGGCGGCAGTTACACGCTGGCTGATGTGGCGGAAGCGTACCCCATTGGGCGCGTCGGCAAGCCAGAAGAAATTGCGCATGTAATCGGTTCGCTGCTTTCGCCAGCCAACAGCTTTATGACCGGCAGCATTATCGCCGTAGACGGCGGCTTAACGGCAAAATAAAAATTTGATTTTGGAGTAAAACGATGACTTTAGGATATGTTTTAGCTGCGGTAATTTGTCTTGATCAGGCTTACCGTTCCGTAAAACAGCTGAAAAAATATAACAGCGCAATGTTTGTAAGTACGTTTAAATATTATTTGTTTGTGTTCAGCAACTGTCTGAACATTATCAGCGTGGCGTTAATTGCTTACGGCATTTTTAAAGACCACGGCTTAATTTTGCCTGCCGGTATTTTATGGCTGTTTAACTGGCATTTGTTTACTTATTACGCGGCAGAAATAAATAAAAACGCCGGTAAAAGCCTGATAAACATTATCAGAATCATTACGGGCGTTTTGGTAATAGTTGGTATGTGCGCGCAGGTATTTGGATTGTTTAAGTAAATTTTTAAGGAAATAACTGTATGATTATCAGCGAAGTTAAAGACAGAAACGAAAGTTTAATAAACGAGCTTGTCGATGTGTGGGAGCGTTCCGTTAAAGCAACGCATTTATTTTTAAGTGCTGCGGAAATTGCGCAGATAAAAAACTATGTGCCGCAGGCGTTGGGTGGTGTTGCCCATTTAATGGTTGGCGAGATTGACGGCAAGCCTGTTGCCTTTATGGGCATTGAAGAAAATAAAATTGAAATGCTGTTTATCGCACCCGAACAGCGTGGCAAAGGCTTTGGCAGGCAGCTTGTTGAATGCGCCTTTGCAAATTTCAACGTAACCGAAGTTTGCGTAAACGAGCAGAATCCGCAAGCGCACGGCTTTTATGAGCGTATGGGCTTTGAAGTTTACAAGCGCACGCCGCTTGACGAACAGGGTCAGCCATACCCGCTCTTATATCTGCGTCGCGCGCAAAAATAAAAACGCAGTTGCAAAAAAGCAATTACTATCCTTAAATTGGGACAGTAATTGCTTTTTTAGTTTGTGTTATTTGTTTGCTTCAGTTACTTTGGCAAGCACGTCGTCCAGCCATGCACCGCTGAAGTTTTCAATCGTCCCTGCATCGCAGGCGGCTGCAAGTGCCGGGTCGATCGGCAGTTTGGCAACGGTGTCAACGCCGTGTTTCCCGGCAATTTCATCAATATGGCTTTCGCCGAACACGCGTATTTCCTTGCCGCAGTCCGGGCAGGTGATGTAGCTCATGTTTTCAACCAGTGCCAGCACGGGCACGTCCATTAATTTAGCCATGTTAACGGCTTTTTCCACAATCATGCCAACAAGCTCCTGCGGTGAAGCGACGATTACCACGCCGTCCACCGGTATGGACTGGAACACCGTCAGCGCCACGTCGCCGGTGCCGGGCGGCATGTCGATGAACATATAATCAACGTCGCCCCACACAACATCCGTCCAGAACTGCTTAACCGCGCCGGAAATCAGCGGGCCGCGCCATACAACCGGGTCGGTTTCGTTTTTCATCAAAAGGTTCAGCGACATTACTTCAATGCCGTTGGCGGTTTTTACGGGGAACAGGCCCCATTCGCTGGCTTCCGCATGGACTTGCAGGCCGAAGGCTTTGGGAATGGACGGGCCGGTGATATCGGCGTCCAGAATGGCGGTTTTATACCCCTTGCGCTGTGCCTGAACCGCCAGCAGGGAAGTAACCAGCGATTTGCCGACGCCGCCCTTGCCGCTGACGACGCCGATAACTTTTTTGATATGGCTCATTTCATTCGGTTTTTCCAAAAGGCTTTCCTTCGTTCTTTCGCTGCAATTTTCGCTGCAGCTTTCGCAGTTATGCGAGCAGTTCTGTGTCATTATTTTGCCCTCCTGTTTTGGCAATTTGCTGCCGTAATTTTATCGTTATTGTAATTTTTTACTGCTTATAAATTTCAGCATAGCACCGTTGGCGTAATATGTCAATATATAAGCAATTATCCGCCCTGGCGGCGATGTTTATTTGCCGCCAGCCAAAGGCAGATAGAATTTTGTATATTATATATAGGAAGGAAGTTGCACAATAAAAAATTTTTCTGAAAATTTGCCCGAATCTTATTGACGCGGCGATAATCCTTCGAGTACAATAATGGTGCGCAGGCTTATTTAAGATTGATTTTTAAATAGAGAAACTTAATTTTCCGGCGCGCATTTTAAACGCAGGAGGATTTTGACATGATTAAACAAAAAGTATTGGGGGCGATTCTGGCTTTTATGACGGCGTTGGCTTTACCGCTGCCGGCGTTTGCCGCAGGGCTTAACGGCGCGGAGCTTTCCATCGGCTGGGTGCTGCCTTTTGCGGGCATTTTGCTGTGCATTGCCGTGTGCCCGCTGGCGGTGCCGCATTTCTGGCACAGCAACTACGGCAAGGTGGCGGTGTTCTGGGCGCTGGCAACCGCAGTGCCGCTTTTTGTAATTTACGGCGGCGGTGTGGCTGTGGGCAGTGTGGCGCACGCGCTGATTGGCGATTACGTCCCGTTTATTATTTTCGTCGGCTCGCTGTACACGGTGGCAGGCGGCATCCACATCCGCAGCAGCTTTACCGGCACGCCGCTGACCAACACCGGCTTTCTGGCGCTGGGCGCGGTTCTGGCAAACATTATGGGCACTACGGGGGCGGCGATGCTTTTAATCCGTCCGCTGATTGCGGCTAACGAACGCCGCCGTTATGTAATGCACACCTTTGTATTTTTTATTTTCATCGTGGCAAACATTGCGGGCAGCTTAACGCCTTTGGGCGACCCGCCGCTGTTTTTGGGCTTTTTGCGCGGGGTTGAGTTCTTCTGGACGACCGAGCATTTAATTGCGCCGATGCTGACGGCGGTCGGGCTTTTGCTTGTGATTTACTACATTGCCGACACGGTGCTGTTCAATAAGGAAAAGGACGAGTTTTTACTGGCTGAAAGCATGCGCACGAAGGAAAGCTTCGGCGTGGAAGGCAAGGTAAACTTTTTGCTGCTGGGCGTAATTATCGCCGCCGTGCTGATGGCCGGCGTGTGGGACAGCGGCGTTGAGTTTACGCTGCTGGGCGTGCATTTAACCGGTCAGGGCGTGCTGCGCGATTTGATTTTCCTTGCGGCGGCAGGCGCTTCGCTGGCGCTGACCCCTGACGCAATCCGCAAGGCTAACCAGTTCAGCTGGGAGCCGGTGCTGGAAGTCGGCAAATTATTCTTCGGCATTTTTGTTACCATCGTGCCGGTGCTGGAGATGTTAAAAGCAGGTGCGGCAGGCGCGTTTGCGCCGGTAGTGGCGCTGGTGACGAACCCGGACGGCACGGCCAACAATGCCATGTACTTCTGGATGACGGGCGCGCTTTCGGGATTCCTCGATAACGCACCGACGTATCTCGCCTTCTTTAATATGGCGGGCGGCGACGCTGCCATGCTGATGACCGAAGGCGCTGTAACGCTGACGGCAATCTCCATGGGCGCTGTGTTCATGGGCGCTAACAGCTACATCGGCAATGCGCCGAATTTTATGGTTGTTGCCATTGTGCAGAACCGCGGGCTGAAAATGCCGGCCTTCTTCGCTTACCTTCTGTGGAGCGTGGGCATTTTAATCCCTATCTTTTTACTGCTGACCTGGCTGTATTTAATGTAAAACCGCAAAAAATCAGCGCTGCTCATAACGGGCAGCGCTTTTTGCATGCTTAAATATGTACCGGTTGTATTTTATTGCCGTGCGCGGCGATGATGTTTAACAAGTCCGCCGCTTTAAGGAAGATGCTTGCCGTATTGTCGTTGGGGTGTACGCCGATAAGCGCGTCCGGCTGCAAAAATTCCTCGTCGATAAAGAAATGCACCTTACATTCCGCATCGTTTAGCAGCCCCAGCGGCGTGACAGAACCGGGCGTTAAGCCAAGGTACGCCAGTAAATCAGCGTCGCTGGCAAAGCTTAAACGGCGCGTACCGTATTTTTGGCGGAACTCGTTTAAATCCACGCGCTTAGTTCCCCTGACGGTGATGAGGTAGTAATTGCGCTTTTTATCGTCGCGCACAAATAAATTTTTGGCGTCCGCCTCCGGGTAGGGCAGCGTCACTTCCGCCATCTCCGCCATGTTGAACACAGCTTTGTGCTCAACGGCTTCGTATTCAATGCCCTGCGCATTTAAAAAATCGTAAATTTGCTGTTTGTTCATTTTTTTATTACTCCATTATTTTTACAAAGCGGAAAAAGTAATCGCCGCCAACCATATCCGGCGGAATTTCCGGGTCGGGGTGGCGTTGGTTAAAAAATTCTACTGCTTTGAAGTCGCAGGTATTAATATAAAAATGAATGTTGCGTTTTTCAAAATAGGGTGTGTAGGTTTGCCACTGTTTGGTATCTGGGTATAGTTTTTCCAAACTCTGCCATATTGCATAGCCAAGCCCTTTACTTTGCGTGCCGTTTTTAACATATAACAGGTCAAGCTGGTTATGCTGCGTGTCATTATTGATGTTCACAATCGCGCCGCCGACAATTTCTCTGTTTTTAACTGCTTTATAGGCAGCAGCGCCTTTTGCGTTAAGAGATTTATCAATATCTTTTTCGGGCAGCACCTGCACTTTAAGACCTTTAAAATACTCTTCGGCTGCTTTTTGAAAAGCCTCCTGCATATCGAGTTTAAACTGCGGAACATCCTCCGGCAGAAGCGGTAAAAACTGTAAATCCATAAATCCTCCTATAAATAAGCCTCACTTTTTAATATATGGCAGGGCAATGCTGGCGAGTATCAAAAAGAGGCCCAACACATCCAGCACGCCGAAGGGTTCGTTAAGCACGGTTACGCCCAAAAGCGTTGCTATGGCAGGGCTGACGGCGCAGAATAATCCCGCGCGGGCGGCGGTGACGTGGCTTTGCGCCATGGGCTGCAAGGTAAAGCCAAAGCCGGTGCAGACGATAATTAACAGCACCAGCATTAACCACTGCGCGCCTGTTTGCGGCAGCTGCGGCTGTTCCAGCGCGAGCACGGAAAACAGCGAAAGCACGCCCATAGTGCCGATTTGCACAATGCCGATGCCAAGCGTTTCGCTGCTGTTTTGCGACAGCCGCTGCGTAATGATGATGGCGCAAGCGTAGCACACGCCTGCCAAAAGCCCCCAGCTAAAGCCGCCGCTTAACCCGCCCTGGCTTAACGCTAAAAGCACAACGCCCAGCATGGCTAGCCCCGTGCTGATGACGGTAATTTTAGCGGGGAATTTTTTAAACAGCAAAAGCTCAAACAGCGGCACAAAAATAATGGCACAGTTTTCCAACAGCGATACCAGCGACGACGCTGCCTGCGTTAAGGCAATCATCTCGCACGCCATGGTGATGAAAAACGCCGTGCCGATGGCAAGCCCTGCCAGCCAGTCGCAGCGGGTAAGGCTGCGCACGGTTTTGTTAAAAATCAGCGCCAGCAAAATAAAGGCAATGATGAAGCGCACCGCCAGAAGATTGAATGGCGTGAGGCTTTCCAATATCATTTTGCTGAAAATAAAACTCGTCGCGCGTGCGGCGATAACGGCTATTAAAAGCAGCTCGTATTTTTTTGTGCTTCCGGTAGGCATGTCTGCGCCTCGTTTCTGTGTAAATTAATTTACTGGGTTTATTATAGCATGTTTTTCTATTAAGTTTCTATGTTATAAATGGTATAATTTACGGATAGTATTTTTAACTTGCTAAAATGGTTTATAAATGTAATAATAGTATATGTCAAAAGAAATTTTTAAATATATTTTTTATGAAAAGAGGATTTTTGTGGAAATTTCGCTAAATGCCAGAATTTATAATGATATAAAAGCAAAAATTGAAACAGGTATTTACAAAGAAGATGATATACTGCCAACAGAATTACAGTTGCAGAATGTCTATGGTGTAAGTCGCGCACCAGTGCGTCAGGCGTTGGGGCGATTGGAAAATGAAGGTCTTATTGTAAGAAGATCTGGAAAAGGTACTTTTGTTGCTAACAGGCAATTTTGGAAGCTGGCTAATTTGGGTGGATTTCGTTCAGAGTTTTTAAAGAAGTTTGAGCAGGTAGAGTGTATAGTTTTAAGCGTTAAGCAGATTATACCTAATAAAAAAATAAGTGAGCTTTTAGAAACTGCTCCAGATGAAAGTGTTGTACGTATTGAGAGGATGAGACAGATTAATGGACAGGCGTATCAATATTTACTGCATTATATCAAAGGGTTAGATGTTGAAAAAGTATTAAGAGCTGGTAGTATTGATGATATGCCATTATTTTTAGCTCAAAATGGTCTTTATCTTAAAACGGTGCGAGAAGAGATTGAAGCAGTTCCGTTACCAAAAATGATTGCAGAAAAAATGTCGGTTAGTGATAAAACACCAGTATTAAAAATTAAACGAGGTGCTTATGATATTACTAATAAAATGTATGAATATATGATTTATTATACTTTGACAAGAAAATGGCATTACAGGGTACAATATAGGGAGTAATTTTTAGAATAGCGAATAATTGATAGTTTTGTTATAAAAAATTTAACAGGTGAAATTTGTATTAAATATTACAAAAAATTATAAAATAAGCCATCGGAGACGACAAAATGTCTCTGATGGCTTATTTTATATTGACAAGTATGTATAATATAGTAAAATTTAAGTAACATAATAATATTATAACGTTATAATATTATTATGTTATGGTGGGAATACCATAAAAAATAGTACAACAATATTAGAGGAGGGGTTTTAGTGAAAAAGTTTGTATTTTTGTTATCTATTATTTTTACTTGTTGTTTTATGCTGCCGGATTATGTAAAGGCAGCGCCTAAAACACCGCAGCCCGTTTTGCAAAAAGCAGTAATTGATGTTGTTGAAGATGTTAATAAGGTTGCCAAAGTTACAGAACATATTGTTGTTACCAATACGGATTTGATCAAGAATCAAAAATTTGAATTTACACTTTCCAGAATCAATGATCTTGATGTGGAAAATTTGGTTATTAAAATTAATGGTGAAACTTTAACGCCAGACATCAATAAAGGAAAAGCATTGGTCAAATTAAGCGTACCTTTTAAAAATGATGTCAAAGAAGCTAATGTTGAAGCTGAATATACGGTTGCTTTAAAAAAAGATTGTTTTGAAGTACCAATGTTAGTACCCATTTATGCAAGCATGGGTGCAGAAAGTATTGTTACTTTGAATATTACCGTTCCCGAAGGAATGTATATTTATAGCAATTCTTTCCCCGTAGTGCCACACATGGAAGAAGGTAATCACGAGACTATACCGATGGCTAATATACCAAGCCACATTAAATTTGAATTTGGTGCAGAAAAAGAAGGTTTTTTCAACGAGTTTAGCGTTATATCATATGTAGTTTTCTTTGCGCTGGTTGCCATTATAGCAAAATGGATTTATACAGAAATTAACAGTGATAAAAACTGATAAAGGAGGCATAATAAATGTTTGATTTAGGAATGGTCTACTGGGGCCTTGTTATTTATGCCATAGTTTTTATAGGCGGTTATTTAATTTGGGCTTATTATACCAAAGATGAATGAGGGGTGACATAAATGTTTAATATTAGCGATACTTTTTATTATGTTTTAATTGGTTATTTTGTAATTATTTTAGGAATTGGTTTGTGGACAGGCCGTGGAGATAAAAGTAAAAATAGTGAAGAATTTCTGGTTGCAGGGCGTTCTATTGGTGCAGTTGTAGGTGGTGCAGCTCTTGCTGCAACGCAAATGAGCGCCGGTACTTTTGTGGGTTCAATGGGCGTACATTGGATGACTGGTGTAAGCTATCAGTGGTTTTGGCCTGGTTTATGGTTGGGGTGGCTGGTTTCTGCTCTATGGGTTGCTCCTAAAATGCAGAAATTTAGAGCTTTAACAGTACCCGATTATATCGGTCAGCGTTATAACAGTAAACTTGCTAAGGGTATAGCAGCTGTACTTATTTTTGTGGCATTAACAGTAAGTTTAATAGGCCAATACGTTGCTGGCGGTATTTTATTGCAGACAGTATTTGGTATTCCGATGTTATACGGTAGTATTATTACTATTGCCATTACGATTATTTATACTTTTAAAGGCGGCATGAAAGCATCTGCTTACAGCGATTTTGTACAAGCTTTAATTATGGCAGGTTGTTTTTTTGCGGCTGTGCCAATTCTGGTTATACAGGCCGGCGGCATGGAACATATTGCTGCGTTTATAACAGAACTTGACCCGCGATTGACCGGTTTTTATTATTCAGTTAAAGACTTGTTTGGTTTTGCTATGGTTTTTGGTGTGTCAATGGCAGTTATGCCTTATGAACTGGCTAAAATGTATACACTTAAATCGCCGCGTACGGTACGTCTTGCCATTGGTTTCGGTATGGTTTTTCAAGCGATTGTTGCTTTATCGGTAAGTTTAAGTGGTACAGTAATGCGTTCTTTATTCCCTACATTAAACACTGGCGATGCTGCATCTTCACTGTTGGCAGCGACTGTCGTACCACCTCTGGTAGGGGCGTTGCTGGTTGTTGCAATTTTGGCAGCTATTATGAGTACGGTTTCCGGGGTTATTATTGTATCGTCGTCGGCCATTTCACATGATATTTATGGATTACTTAAGCCTAATGCTACTGATAAAGAAAAAATGCGTATGAATAAAATATGGTGTCTTATTGCAGGCGTTATTCCTATGTTTTTTGCTATCCGCCCATTTGATATGGTACAGTTTATCATTATTTTGCAAAGTTCTTTGATTGCGGCTTTTTTCTTTCCGGCAGTTGCTATCGGGCTTAACTGGAAAGGAGCAACGAAGGCTGGTGCCATTGCTTCAATGATTGTTGGTTTTTGTACAGTAATTATCTGGCGTGAAATTGGCAATCCGTTGGGATTGCACGAAGTTATACCAGGAGTTGTATTCTCTTGTATAGTTTATTATGTTGTTTCTAAATTTACTAAGCCGCTTCCGCGCGAAGCACTTTTACCGTTTTTTAAAGATGTATGAATTATATAGTTAAATAAGGAGGTGCTTGTTATGGAAATAACGTTTGCTGGGAAAACAGTAATTGTAACTGGAGCAGCTGCTGGTATCGGAAGATATATTGCCGAAGCGTTTTTACAAAATGGTGCAAATGTACTGCTCGTGGATTTTAATAAAGAATTACTGAATAAAACGCTGGCTTGTTTTGCAGAAAGATTTACCGGTAAGGCAAAAGGGTTTATAGCTGATTTACGGCAAGCGCATGAGGTTGGAAAGGATATTGTTGCTGATGCTATTGATAAATTTGGTGGTATTGATGTTTTGATCAATAACGCCGGGATTTATCCTTCCAAATATTTATTGGATTTGGAGGAAAATGACTGGAATAGAATTTTTGATTTAAATGTTAAAGGTTACTTTTTTATGGGACAGGCTGCTGCACGCTATTGGGTAAGCAAAAAACAAAAAGGTGTTATTGTAAATATTTCTTCCGGTGCAGCGCAAAATGCTCGCCCAGGTGCTATTCCTTACACTACTTCTAAAGCGGCAGTTGTTATGCTTACAAAAGGTATGGCACTTGAGTGGATCCGTAAAGGTATCCGCGTTAACGCAGTAGGACCGGGGCTTATTGAAACGGAAGCGTTACTTGCTTCACTTAATACTGAAGAAGCTCAGAAAGAGCACCTGGAAAAAATTACAATGATTCCAATTGCCAGGACAGGGCTGCCTTCGGAAATTGCCGATGCAGTATTGTTTTTAGCAAGCGATAAGGCAGAATTTATAGTAGGGCAAAATTTATTTGTAGATGGTGGTTATACTGCTGGGCGTGTATTTAAATCCAAACAGGCATAAGGAGGAATTGTTATGGAATGCTTATTAACTGATTTTGAAAAAAAGCTTATCAATGAAGTAAGTGAAGAACAACTTATGGAGTACAATTACGGTATCGCTAAATTCATCCGTGATTCCGGTACAGAAGAAGAATTGAAATCTTTTAAATACATTGAAAGCGAGTTAAATAAAGCCGGTATCAGTACAGAATTGATGTTTTCTGATGGCTATATTAGCCTGCCGGTATCAGCTAAATTAACTGTTAACGGTGAAGAATATGAATGTTTGACTCATTCCATGTCTGTATCTGTAACGGATATGGAAGCAGAGGTTATTTATGCAGGTAAGGGTAAGCCCGAAGATTATATTGGAATAGACGCCGAAGGAAAAATTGTAGTAGTTGAAGGTTTATGCATGGGTGTGCCTGTGAAAGCTGCCGAAGAAAATGGTGCAAAAGGTATAATTTTCTTAAATGACGAACATATACACAACATGATTGGATCGCGTATTTGGGGTAGCCCTTCTGTTGAAGATTTTGGTATTTTGCCCAAAATTGCTTTTTTAAGCGTTAATAGTTTTTCGGCTGAAAAAATCCGTACGGCACTGAATGCTGGTGAGGTAAAGGCAGTTATGACAACTGTTGTTGATACCAGATGGCGTAAATTACCGACTTTGGTAGGCACTATTTTGGGCAAAGAAACGCCGGAAAAATATTTGATGCTTAGTAGTCATGTTGACGGTTGGGTTTATGGTGCAATGGACAATGGTTCGGCTAATGCTGCCTTAATGCATGTTGTTAAAACACTGAATGCTCATAGTGATGTATTGAAACGTTCTATTAAAATATGCTTCTGGTCCGGACATTCGCATGGCCGCTATGCTGGCTCAACTTGGTACTGTGATACTCATTACGAGGATTTGTATGAAAACTGTTTTCTACATATTAATGCCGATTCATTAGGTGCAAAAGGGTCGGATATTTTGACGGAGTCAAATTCTATGGCAGAAACAAAAGGGTTGGCTACTCCGCTAATTAAAGCGATTGCTGGTCAGGATTACAATAGTTGCCGTTACGGTAGGGCAGGTGATCAGTCTTTTTGGGGTACTGGTACGCCATCACTGTTTATGGGACTGTCTGAACAACCAATTGGCGAAGGGACGGCAGCAAAATCATTTGCTGAACTGATGGGTAACGGCAAAACTGGCGGCTTCGGTTGGTGGTGGCATTCTTCCGAAGATACGATTGATAAAATAGACCCGGCAAAACTAGCGCGTGACTGTAAGATTTACTTGTTGGCTGTTTACCGTGCCTGCAGTGATGAATTTTTACCTATCGAGCAGGAAAAAGCCGCTGCTGATATTTATGAAATCCTTAAACGTTATGCGGCAGAAAGCGGAGGAAAGCTGGATATGACGCTTTCACTGATGAGAGCTGAAAAATTAGTGGAAGCAACGGAAAAAATCGCAGACCGCAAAGTGAAAATAGGTTCGGAACGTTATAATGAATATATTATGGAAATGTCCAGAATTTTAGTTCCGTTAAACTATGTTGAAGGAGATAATTTTGAGCATGACCTGGCTATAAGGGGTAATGATATGCCTGTTTTGACGGTATTAGATAATTATAAAAACGTAGAATATGGCAGCGATGAATGGAAAATGGTAACGGTAGTTGCCGTACGTAGACTAAATAAAGTTGAATTTGCTTTGAAGGCTGCATTGAAACTGGCGTCAGCTTATCTTGACTAAAGTGCGGAAAGGAGAAATAAAATGTCAGAGGTTATAAAACATTACAAATATCTCCATTCTATTCCTGAATATGGTTTTGAAGAAGTGAAAACATCTGCTTATCTGGCAGAAAAACTGGAAGCGGCAGGCTATAAAGTAACTAGAAATGTTGGTGGTACAACAGGCGTTGTTGCAGAATATGACAGCGGCAAACCAGGACCGGTATTTGGACTGCGTTCTGATATGGACGCGCTGGCACATGTTATTGATGGAAAACGAACATTTATTCACAGTTGCGGTCACGACGGGCATATGTCTATGTTACTTACAGCTGCTGAAGAAGTTATGCAGAAAAAACTTGTAAAAAAAGGACGAGTTAAATTTATTTTCCAGCCTGCAGAAGAACTGGGTACTGGTGCATTGAAAATTTTGGAGAGTAAGGTTATTGACGATATTGATATCCTTGTTGGCATGCATGTGCGTCCCAAACAAGAATGTGCGGCTGGAGAAATAATCTCTTCTATGTTGTATTCGGCAACCTGCATTTTTAAAGCAAAAATCAAAGGCGCACCAGCGCATGGTGCACGTCCACACTTGGGTATTAACACTATAGATGCTGCTATAAACGCAATTGTTGCTGTAAATGCTATCCATATGGATCCGCGAGTTCCGTTTAGTGTTAAATGTACTCGTTTTCAGGCAGACGCAGGCGCGTTTAATGCAATACCGGAATTTGCAGAAATTACATTTGATATGCGTGCGCAGAACAACAATGTTATGGATGGACTGAAGGAGAAAACCATAAATGCTATTGAAAATGGTGTAGCTGCAGTAGGCGCATCTGTTGAAAGATATGAATATTATTCTAATCTACCTGCGGGAGATAATCCTGATCCGGAATTGACGAAGTTGATTGCGGAATGTGCAGCGGAAATTGTTGGCGCTGAAAATGTTATTCCTTCTTTTGAAACATCTGGGGGAGAAGATTTTTTTGTATATACCGTTAACCGCCCAAATATCAAATCAGGCTTTGTAGGTTTAGGTGTCGGTGCTGAGCCTGGCATGCATCATCCGCAAATGTATTTTGATCCTAAATATTTGGAAAACGGTGTTCAGCTGCACGAAAAGCTTATTAGTAGAATTTTGGGATAAATTATAATAGAATTTAAACACCGCTTGCAGTTTGCTGGCGGTGTTTTTAAGAAAAGAGGGTTAGTTATGGGAATGGAAGAAAAAGTTTTGAGCAGTATTGATCAACAGGAACTTTTGAATTTAACTATACGTTTAGTTGAAATTGATACTCAGAACCCGCCTGCTGATTATTCTGTATCATCAAAGTTGATGCAGGAGTTGTACCAAGGGCTTGGACTGGAAACACATATTTTTATGGGTGAAGAAGGCAAACCGAATGTGGGTGGACGTTGGCGTGGAACTGGAGAAAAAGATGATATCTTGCTTTTAAGTGGGCATATGGATGTGGTGCCCATTGGTAGTGGTTGGGATATCAAAAATCCACTGAAACCGGAGATACGTGACGGTTTTCTTATTGGCAGGGGAGTGGCTGATATGAAAGGTTCTTTAGCTGCGCAGTATATTGCGGCTAAAGCCTTAAAAAAGGCTGGTGCTGTGCTAAAAGGAGATTTGTATTTATTTTCAACTGTAGATGATGAAACAGCTGGTAACATGGGCCTACGTTATGTTATTGGGAAAGGTCTGCAAAGTTTTGGTTGGGCACCTCCTACTTTTCATATTTTAGGAGAACCAACCGATTTGAAATTATGTGTAGCTTTTAAAGGACGCATGTGGATAAAAATTACTTTGGGAGGTAAATCAGCACACGGAGGTAATCCTTCGGCGGGAATTAATGCTATTGAAAAAATGAATAAGTTGATACCGGATATTTTGGCTATGAAACGTATGATACATCCGTTAATGGGTATTGATACAATTAATTTAGGTACAATTAACGGTGGTACAAAAACAAATGTAGTAGCCGATTCGTGTACGCTGACTATTGATTACCGCTATGTTGCGCCTCAGACATCGAAAGAGATTGAAGCTGAGTTGCGTAAAGTTATTGCCGATGTTGCTGCTAAAGACTCTGACATAAAATTGATGGAATTTGAAGTTTTTGAAAGACGGGAGCCGCAGGAAGTTGACCAACAGCTTGGGGAAATGCGTCTGCTGAAGGATATTACTGAAAAAGTTACTGGCGCGCCGACTGCTTTTAATGGGGTTTTATCTGCTGGTGATGCGTACTGGACAAATACAGCTGGCATACCAGCTGTATTTTATGGACCTGGTTCCATGTCCGTTGCTCATACCAATAAAGAATGTATTAATATTGAAGAACTGACCAAGGCAGCAAAAATTTTTGCATTGTATGCTTTACGTGCTCTGTGCTGATTATGCTACATATAAATAAAATTTGTTATTAAGTTTTTGTGTTTTATGTAAATAGTGTTGTAAAGCATGAAAGGTAGAAATGCTTATTGTATCTGTCGTATCATGTAAAAAACAGGGAGTTGAAACTCCCTGTTTTTATTTATATAAATCTTTCAACGCAAAACTGTTAAAAACATTACAAAAATAAACAGCGGTTATAAAATATGGCTTGTATGTAAAATTTTTGTATAAAAATATAAGCAAAAGGGCTATAATAAAGCTATACTTTTATTCGTTTTGGGGGAGATACTGTGGATAAAAATTTGCCGGTCGGCGTTATTGATTCCGGCGTGGGCGGTTTGAGCGTTTTAAAAGTGTTGCAAAAAATGCTGCCGCACGAGGATTTTTTATACATTGGTGATACTGCGCGCACGCCTTACGGGCAGCGCACGGAAGCTGAAATACGCGCGTTTGTGCGCGAGATGACGGATTACCTTAATAATGCGGGCATTAAGCTGCTGGTTGTGGCCTGCAACACGATTACCGTTTTGGGCACGGAAAGCATTAAAAACGGTTACGGCTTTGACGTTGTGGGCATGAGCAAAGGCGCGGAGCTGGCGCTGGGTACGACCAAAAACAAAAAAATCGGCGTTATGGCCACGCCTTTTACCGTCGCAAGCGGTGCGCACAAGGCCGCTGTTAACGTGCTTGACGCCGCTGCCGAAGTTTTTGCGCAGGGCTGCCCGGCTTTTGTGCCGCTGGTTGAGTCCGGCGTGTTTGAAGGCGAGCCTGTTGCCAAAGCAATCGCTGAATACGCTGCGCCGCTGAAGGCTGCGGGCGTCGATGTCGTACTTTTGTCCTGCACGCATTTTCCGTTCATCCGCCCGGCGATTGAGGCGGAGTTTGGCGAAGGCGTTACCGTGCTGGACCCTGCCGAAGCAACGGCGCTGCAAAGCCGTTTGTACCTGGAGCGCGCCGGTTTGTTAAAACTGCGCGGCATAGGGCACGCCGATGTTTGCTTTACGGGAGAGCTTGAACGTGCCAAAGCGATTGCGGAACACATGCTTGATATGGACAGGTGCAGCTTCAGGCAGATCAGCCTTAAATAGCGGCTTGTATACACGCCCGATGGGCAGGATTTTACAAAATTTTGTCTAATTATATAAAAGTATCATTTAGTCAGCATAGTAAATTTGTGGGGAGTGGTATATATGTTGAAACATAATCTGGCGGCGCTGGCTGCCTTTGGCGCGGCAATGCTGCCCCAGCCTGCTTACGCTGCGGGTTTGAACGGCGGCGAGCTGTCGTTTGCCTGGGCAATACCCTTTATCGGCGTGCTGCTTTGCATAGCAATCTGCCCGCTGGCAGTGCCGAACTTCTGGCACCATCATTTTGGTAAGGTTGCCGTGTTCTGGGCGCTGGCCTGCGCGGTGCCGATGTTTTTCGTCCACGGCGGCGGTACTGCGCTTCATTCCATCGCGCACGCGCTGATTGCCGATTACATTCCGTTCATCATCTTCGTCGGTTCGCTGTACACGGTTGCGGGCGGTATCCACATCAGCTCCAGCTTTATCGGGCGTCCGATTGTCAACACGGCGTTCCTTGCGCTTGGTGCGGTTTGCGCTAACTTAATGGGCACTACCGGAGCGGCGATGCTGTTAATCCGCCCGCTGATTGCTGCCAACGAGCACAGGCGTTACGATATGCACACCTTTGTGTTCTTCATCTTTATCGTTGCCAATATTGCAGGCAGTCTTACGCCTTTGGGCGACCCGCCGCTGTTCCTCGGCTTTTTGCGCGGCGTGCATTTCTTCTGGACGACTGAACACGTGCTGCTGCCGATGCTGACGGCTGTCGGTCTTTTGCTTGCCATTTATTTCATCACCGATACCATCCTCTTTAATAAAGAAAAAGCAGAGTTCCTTGAAAAAGAAAAACACTACCCCAAAGTTCCGTTCCATATCGACGGCAAAATTAACTTCATCCTGCTGGCAATCATCGTCGGCGCAGTTTTAATGGCAGGCATCTGGCATACGGGCGTCAGCGTAAGCGTGCTGGGCGTGCATTTAAGCGGCGAAGGACTTTTGCGCGACGTAATCTTCCTTATTGCTGCGGGCCTTTCGCTTAAGCTGACCAGCAAGGAAGTGCGCGAAGCCAACCAGTTCGGCTGGGACCCGATTCTGGAAGTTGCCAAGCTGTTCTTTGGTATTTTCGTTACCATCGTGCCGGTGCTTGAAATGCTGCGCGCAGGCCTTGACGGTGCTTTTGCGCCGGTGGTTGCGCTGGTTACCAACCTGGACGGCAGCGCCAACAACGCCATGTATTTCTGGATGACGGGCGCGCTCTCCAGCTTCCTCGATAACGCGCCGACCTACCTTGCCTTCTTTAACCTGGCGGGCGGCGAAGCTCAGGTGCTGATGACCGAAGGCGCCAAAACCTTGATGGCTATTTCCATGGGCGCGGTATTTATGGGCGCTAACAGCTATATCGGCAACGCGCCTAACTTTATGGTGCTTTCCATCGTGCAGGAGCGCGGCTTAAAAATGCCCAGCTTCTTTGGCTACCTGCTTTGGTCGGGCTGTATCTTAATCCCAACCTTCCTGCTGCTCACCTGGATGTATCTTTTGTAAGCCGTAAGTATTAAAAACGTAACAAACTGCACTGTTTAAGTTATTTTACGTAACTTTTGCAGTGCAGTTTTTGCTATTGGGCAAAATTTGTTATATAATGTAAGTAGAAAGTTTAAGGAGTTTTAATTTTGTCGTTTAAAAGCGGTGTTATTTTAATTTTGCTGTCAGCGGCAGCATGGGGGCTTGGCGGCGTGTGCGGGCAGTACCTGTACCAGTTCCACGCGGTAACAGCCCCGTGGCTGATAGCGGTGCGGCAGGTTCTGGCCGGGCTGATATTTTTAGGTTATCTGCTGCTGCGCGGTGAAAACATCTTACGCATTTTTGCGGATAAGCGCGATGCCAAAGACCAGCTGGCGTTCAGCTTTTTAGGCCTGCTCGGCGCGCAGTTTGGCTTTTACTATACAATTTCGCTGTGCAACGCGGCGACGGCAACCGTCCTGCAATACACATCGCCGGTGTTTGTAATGCTGTGGATGAGCTTTAAAAGCCGCAGCATGCCGGAAGGGCGTGAGCTTTTGGGCATCGTTTTTGCGCTGGTGGGCGTGTTTTTAATCTCCACACATGGCGATATCAACAACGTCGTGCTTTCGCCGCTGGCGCTGGTGATTGGCATTATCTCCGCTATCTCGCTGGCGTTTTACACGGTGCAGCCCATGCGCCTTTTGTCAAAATTCAGCACCACGCTCGTCGTTGGCTGGGGGCAGCTGTTATCTGGCACGCTGCTGTGCATGTTTGTCAATCCGTTTGCACCGACCGGGCACTGGGATATGGGCGCGCTCATCGCGTTTGTATATCTCGTCATCGGCGCGACGGTATTAAGCTATTCGCTGTTTCTGGTCGGGCTTAAAGTTGTAGGCTCTACCAAAGCAAGCCTCATCAGCTGTGCCGAACCGCTGGCGTCCATCATCGCCGTGGTGGTATGGCTGAAAACGCCGCTTACCTTAATAGATTTAGCCGGCATGGCGTGCATTATTATCACAGTGATGCTGCTTTCACTGCCGAAAAAATAAGCAACGCCGTTACAAAATAATTTTTATAACAAATTTTTTATAAAATTGTTGGTTTAAGCATTGCCGAAAGGCAAATATTAGGGTATAATATATTAAACTTTAAAAATTGGAGTTTTGCCAAAATTTAAACCACATGTTTATCCTAAAAGCAGCAGGTACGTGTCGGAATAATTAAAAAGGAGTTGGGAATATGGATATTAACTACAAAGCGATTGGTGTAAGAATTAAAACTGCACGTGCACGTAAAGGCGTAACCCAGGGCTATATTGCCAATCTGATAGGCCTTTCCACCCCTCATATCAGCAACATTGAAACCGGCAACACCAAACTGGGCCTGCCGACCATCATCCACCTGGCCAATGTGCTTGATGTATCTGTGGACGAATTGTTGTGCGATAACATTAAACGCAGCGAAAAAATCTTCCAGAACGAACTGGCAGATTTACTGCAGGACTGCACCGCTCAGGAACTGCATTTTATTACCGAACTTATCAAAGTTGTTAAAAAGAACGGCTATGCAGGCGAACCGAAACGCCGCGGCCGCAAACCCAAAAAAGTGGCAGAAGCTGAAAAAGCTGCCAAATAAAAATAATTTGGCACTTGCCAAACAGGCTGCTTTTGTATTATAATATTGCCGTTAAGCCACAATAGCTCAGTTGGTAGAGCATCTCATTCGTAATGAGAGGGTCGCAGGTTCGAGTCCTGTTTGTGGCTCCAATCAAAACCCAGGCGTGGAGAGCATTCCACGCCTTTTTTGTTTGCTTTATTAAGCTATGGGGACAATAATTATTTAGTCAAATGGGGACAACGTGGGGACAACGTGCCTTTATACCGATTGGGAAAGGTTATAAATTTTAGTGATTGTTTCCGGTATTTGTTTATCATAGCCGGGTATAAAATGCCCGTACAGCTTTAATGTGTATGATGGGTCGGCGTGCCCTAATCTTTTGGCGACTTCCGTTATTGGTTCGCCGTGTGACAGGAGATGTGAAGCGTGGGTATGGCGCAGGGCGTGGAACTTTTTGTGTGGCATTTCAGACTCTTTTAAAATACTTGCCCACGTTCTATCCATATTGCGTGGCTGAAACGGCGTGCCGTTGGCGGTGTGGAATATATAGCCATTTATGCTGATTGTTTTGCTGATTAGCGCAGTTGCACGCAGCAGCTTTTCTAAATTGCTGTCTATGGTAATAATGCGCCTGCCTGCCGGTGTTTTTGGTTTACGTTCTACCATTTTGCCGTTAATAGTGCCGATGGTGTGTTCTATCTTGATAGCCCTGTTCAAAATGTTATGATACTTTAATGCCAGTATTTCACCTAAACGTGCGCCGGTAGATACGGCGGTTAGAATAAATGGGTAATACCGGCTATAATGGCGGCTATACTTTACAATGCTTAATATGTGCTGTACTTCCTGTTCTGTATAAACCTCAACCGGGACACGTTCAGCCGATGGAGAGTTGACGGCAAGCATAGGGTTAAAGTTTATCATTCGCAAGGCAAAGGCTTTGTCTATGGCTTGTTTTAACAGGCTATGTATTTTAACTTTGCTGTTAGCTGCTAAATCAATACTGTTATACAGGCGTTGAATATCAACCGGCGTTAAGTCTTGCAGTCTGATATCGGCAATGGGTAAGTAATGGCTTGCAATGCTTAAATAATCTGATTGAGTTTTTTCGCCTACATTCTGAAATACAAAAGTCTGTAAATATTCGAGATACCATTCACCAACAGTTATGTTTGAAGGTGCAATATAGGTATTTTTATTAAATTCGTTTTTCTTTTCAATTAGCCATTCTTCGGCTTGCTCTTTAGTATCAAAACGAGGGCGCAGTCTGTTTCCTTCCGGGTCATATATACAGGCACGCCATTTGTTACGCTCTTTTTCGTAAGCAATAGACCCATCGCCATTAGAATTTTTTGGTTTAGATTTTTTTATTGCCATAGTTAACCTCCATAACAGGCAGGTAAGTGTAAAAACACTTGCCTGCTTTTTTGTTTTTAACAGTTTTGTTATAAAGTATACGCATACCATATAAACTGGTAGCTTTAAAATCTTAATACGCCGCCGCTTTTTGCGTTTTAAGCCGTTTTTTATAACGCCGCATAAACTTTATAAGGGCAAGGGGTTAAAAATGCTTTAAAACGAACGTGAGCGCACAACAAAACAAATAAAGCGAACATAAAATCCAAAACAAGAACTTATGTTCAGAAAGACGGTTAAAAATAATACCTGTTAGCTATATTAAGTAACAGGCAAGTTTTATAAAACGGAGTAGATAAAATAGACAACCATAAAACTCAATACTAAAACGGTATAGAGTTTTGAAAAGGGGGTAGCGTAAAGTTACACCCTTGCAAGGGTATTTCAAAATGGCTGAACAAATATGTCTGAAATGGTGAAAAATGTTATTTTGAATTATCTGCTTGTTTCAAAATAAACTGGCAATAACTTTTTATCTGACTATACTGTTCATCATTTAGTTTCATTGCTAACTGTAAAAAGTAATTTAAATATTCGGTGCAGTTTGGATTTTCTTTGTAATACCACAAATCAACAAGAATATATTTTTGTGTTATTATAACGGGCGTGCGAGAATTAGCTTGCAATGCAGATAAAAAGGAATTTATAAAAATATCCGCTTGTATGTTATTTTCTGCATTCTCAAATAAAATTATGGGCATATTTAATATGCTTTGTAATTTAACGAGCGTTGTATAAGGAATATTTGTTACAACGCCTTTTTCATATTTTTGAACAGCAGAATTACTAATGCCTAACAGTTTGCCTAATTCGGCTTGTGTTAGCCCTTTTTCTTTTCTGCATTGTTTTATCATATCGCCTATTTTTGACATAATTATTACCCCTTTTACCTTTTTATGATAACTTAAAAACTACAAAAAATCAATGTACAGCTGCAAAAAATAGCTTGACATTCTAATATCACTTTGCGTATAATGGAAATATAATAGCTTGAAATTCTAAAAACGCTTTAGCGAGCAGATAATAACTTTCAAGAATAGATTAATAAGCTATTAAAATAAAAGTCAATATCATTTATTCTAAAAAGTGCTAAAAATATGAGCAAAATACACTATAAAATGACACAAATTGTGTCATTTTAAATAATTATCTTGAAGTAAAATAAGTATGAAAGGATGTGAAAAAATGTTAATTGATTATCAAAAATTTTTTATTGCTTGTGCAAGAGCAGAAATTACGGCAACCGCTGCTATTGAAAAAGCAGGTTTATCCAGTTTTATTCTTACTAAAATTAAGCACGGAAATAATGTGACTACGTTAACCGTAGGAAAACTTGCTAAAGCATTAAATGTGCCTGTTGAAGAATTAGTAGTTTTCAAAAATGGTTGATGTTTAAGGTTTGCAAAATGCGAAAATGGGCAAAAATAAAAGCCGCTGATGTACTGGAATACACCAACGGCAAGGCGCAGAAAAGACTTTCCTACAGGCTTTTTGCGGTACTGTTATTATAACAGGTTTTTGCCTTTTCGTACAGTTACGAAAGGAGAAATAAAAATGAGTAACGTAAACAAGATGTTTTTTAAAGTAAATGCTTATGATATAGCGATAGCAGACCCGTCACGGAAGCCGCAACGTGGCGAAATAGGCGTGCTGATGTACGATAACAAAGTATTGGTAAGCCGCATTATAAGCCATATGGACGGGGTGAAGGTATTGGGCAGGCTTGCACAAATACAGCGTGATTATAGCCACGGCACGCCGCCGCTTACTGTATTTGATACCCGGGACGAGAGGGCTTTTTATAATTGCCTGCAACCGTTTGAACAGTTGCTTTACCGGGGCGTTTTGAAGGCAGAACAGTTAAGAACATTCGGAGAATATGACAAGGCGGCAGCGTATTTCTTTAAGCGCATAAACCGGCGGCGGATGGAGCAGGAGGGTGTGCAATGATTATAAAGCTGCGTAAGCCGTATGCAGGAGAAACAGCAAAAAATTACGTTATGGTGGATTTTGAAAGCGATACGGCAGAAATAGTCCTGCTTGATATTTCATTACTTCCACAATGTTTTGAAGCTATCGTTAAACGCTTTTTAGTAAGCAAAACAGAAAAGCATTAAACTTTATAGCCTTGCAGCATTGCAGGGCTATTTTAAGGCGGTGAGAAATTGGACGGCAATATTGTTAAAGTCGATAACTTACGAGATAAGCACGGTAAGCGCAAAGGGTTTATGATAGTGCAAAATGGGATAGTAAATAAGTACCGGCAGGAACGCTGGTTTTATGAATTTATGTTATATCACACGTTATTAGGGTTGGCAGGTACTGACTTTAATTTAACGATAGAGAGTGTAAGAAAGCTGATGGGCGGACAACGTGCCAGAGCGCAGAAGGCGATAAAAAGGCTTGAAGCTGATGGGCTGTTAAAAGCACGGCTTGATAAAGACGGAAAAGGCGAAAAAATACTAATCACGCAAGACGGCAGAAAAGTACCTAACACACGGCGAGTATATGAAATATATACAGCTTTACCGGAAACGCAAGAGCAAAAGGCGGTATTATTAACGCCGGGTACGTTTATAACTGATACTGAATTTACAGCGGATGAAATACTGGAAAGCGAAAGCACGCCACAGGTGGTAGTAGCTGAATTTGTAGAACCGTCGAAGGTAAGGCAGGAAACGCCGCCGCCGGTATTAAAGCCGCGACAAAGCCGTGAGAATATACAGCGTGATAGTGAAACAGCTATGACTATAGAGCGGCGCAAAGAAAAGATATACCGGATAGCCGCTGAAAATGGGCTGTCCAGTAAAACCGGCAAGGATAAATTACTGTATTGGCTGAAAATGTTTGTAAAAGAAGTTGGCAGACCTGCCGCTGATGATGAAATTGCATATGCAGCAAATTTGTTAAGTGGAGATAGCGGCTACAATTTGAGCAGTTATTTAAAACGCAAAGCATTATCAGAACTACCGGCGTAAGTAATTTTACCGTGAGTTCCGGAAGCGGTACTAACGTGAGGTATAATTTACCGTGAGTACCGGAAACGGAACTGACGATAGAGCAGCATAAAAAGGGCGTTCTAAACGTAAGTTCCGGAAGCGGTACTGACCATATAGCTATCGTGAGTTCCGGAAGCGGTACTACAATAATAAGATATATCCTAACAAGGGTAATAAGTAGTAACTACATAGCACGCCAAAACTAAAAGCAGGCAGTTAGCTGTTAAGGTTTGTTAAGTTTTAGTATTTTTTCGCTGTTATTAAAAAAGGACAGTAGGCGGAAATAATCACACAAAAAAGAAAATGTGGTTTTTGCGGAGTTATATAAAAAGCATATATAACCGTAAATGTCTAATGTCACACTAAAAAAGAAAGGTTGTGAAATTATGAAAGGCAAAATTACACACGTTATTGCATTGTTTGAAGTGGAGAACGGAAAACACGCTGCGCTATTGTACGGCGTGGAAGGTTCGGTAGATGAGTGTTTCGACTATGTAATGGCAACGGTGGCGGACGGTGAAACAAAGGTCAAATATGGCGGCAAGGCTGATAAGTTTATGGTGCAGGCTGCGCAGATAGTAATCAACCAATTACAGAAGCGGCAGGAAAAACAGAAAGGGGAGTAATATTATGCAGGACAACGAAACAATCACGGAAGAAAGAGTTTTAGAAGGTTTGGCGGAGATTGCCTTTGCTGATGGTGAAACGGTTAAACCGGCAGAGCGTTTAAAAGCGTTAGAACTTATTGGCAAGCATTTGGGCACGTTTGATGGGCACGGGCGCAAATGTAATGGGTTTATAAATTTTGACATATAAAAAGCATAAGAACGGGCGAGCAAAAGGTCAAAAAGTCAAAAAATAAAGGGGGCTGTATTTTGCAGACCCCCTTTTATTATGTGTTATGTTTTTACTCAATAACTTGAAATATATAATAGTGTTTAGTATAATATGAGTATAGAAAGGCGGTTCTATTATGAGTATATCAGATAAAGTAAAAGCAGCTTTGGCGTTAAGAGGGAAACAGAATACAGAAGCGGCGGCGATTTTGGGAATAACGCCGCAGGCTTTTAACAACAAGCTGAACCGTAATTCCTTCTTTATGGCTGATATAATCAAACTGGCAGAAGGGTTAAATTTAGATATTGCTTTTACTGATAAGGATGGACAAAGAATAGTTTTCCTGCCTTCTGATATTGAAGATATGAAAGAAATGGAAAATAATTAAGTATAAAATAGCGCAAAAACAAAATGAAAATAACGATATTTTACATAATGTACATTATCGGACGTTATTTTTATATATACAACAACGCTAAAATAAGGCTGTTATAAATAGCGCAGGTTTTTACGCCTGCGCTTATTTTTGTTATACTATTTGAATGGGGACAATATGGGGACAACGTGGGGACAACGGAAAGTGAAAATAACTAAAAATATACGCAAAGAAGTAGAAAAGAATTAATGCGTAAAAGCGCATAAATAGGCGTTGTAATGGCGATAAGAGCGAATTTATGGGTGTTTGTAAATATTCGGATAGGCTAATTCGTAATGAGAGGGTCGCAGGTTCGAGTCCTGTTTGTGGCTCCAATTAAAAAACAAAGCACTTCATAAAAATGAAGTGCTTTTTGTTTTATATGGCTTTAGCTGGTGAAACATGATTGAAAATCATGTTTCACAGAGAACCACCCGCTATGCGGTTGCGCATCGAATGTTATACAAAAACTCATCATTCCGTGTAGAATAGTAAGTGTTCAAGTCACTATGCTACGGAAAGGAATGATGAGTTAATGGTAACTAAAAATATCATATTGTATTCACACCTAAGTATAGACGAAAAATTATATATAATCAATACAGAAAAGATTTGAGCGAAATTTTAAGGCAACTATGCAACTACAAAGGTGTTGAACTAATAGAAGGTCATATGATGTCAGACCATGTACATATGCTGGTAAGTATTCCGCCAAAAATCTCCATATCAAGCTTCATGGGGTATCTCAAGGGAAAATCAGCGTTAATGATGTTTGATAAACATGCAAATTTAAAGTATAAATTTGGCAACAGGCATTTTTGGTCAGAAGGATACTTTGTATCATCAGTAGGGTTAAACGAAGCAACAATAAAGAAATATATAGAAGAACAGGAAAAACATGATATAGCACTTGATAAATTAAGTGTAAAGGAATACGAGGACCCTTTTAAGGGTAGCAAGTAATACAAACGCCCCATTTGGGGCAGCAAAAGAGGCAAGGGCATAGCGGCTTGAACAAAATGTGAAAGCCAGCGCCTTTAGACGCTGGCCGGTAACACGGGCTTATAGCCCTTAGTCAAACCACCCGTTTGACGGGTGGTGGTGATTTTGCCTGCAAAGCTTTTAATATATCTCACGCCTGTGCCCGATAGTGAGAATTAAAATTATAATTTTGTCATCCTGTATTTCTGCTATAATGCGGTAATCGCCGACGCGGTATCGCCACTGTCCGCTGCGGTTGGCTGTAAGCGCTTTGCCGTGCCGGCGGGGGTCGCTGCATCCTTCAAGATTTTTCTTCATCCAGCCGATAATCATACCGGCTATAAATTTATCCAGTTTTTTAAGCTGTTTTTTCGCGGTATCGGTAACTACAACTTTATACTTCATCCAGTCCAAGTTCCTTTGCTACTTCGTCAAGAGTGTAAGTTACAGGATTCTTTTTATATTCTGCCATGGCTTTTTCATAAGCCTTTAAATCAATTTCGTCTTCAATTTTTTCCAGCACCGCGCGTCGGAACAGTTCAGACACGCTGATATTGTTTAAACGGGCGTAATTACGGATGAGGATATCTTCTTTTTCGGAAAGGCGTACAGAAACTGCCATAAAAATCACATCCCTTCTTTGTAATACATTGTAATACAATTTTAGAATAACGTCAAGTTGGATCAGCAGGCTGCATTTTTTTGACAAAGATGTGAAATAGTGGTACATTATAAGTGAAAACCGATAACCTTCGGTTTGGGGATTAAAGGCTTCGCTAACAAAGGAGGCGTTTGTTATGAAAAAGATTTTTGTTGCAATTGACGGCAGTGAGCACGCATGGAAAGCTTTGGATTATGCGGCAGAACTTGCTAAAGGAATGAACAGCACTTTGTTTGTTTACTCGGCACTTAAACCCAGCGACAGCGGTGCGCTTTTAGCGATGTACGACATGGACGATCCGATGCTGGCAACTGAGGTTGCAGGCCTTGATGACCTGGGCGATAAGATTCTGGCTCAGGCAAAAGACCGCCTTGACCCCGCCATTAAGGCAGAATTCAAATACGAGGTTGGCTATCCGCCCGAAATGATTCTGGCTGCTGCCGAAAAATCCGGCGCTGATACCATTGTAATGGGCTCGCGCGGTTTGTCCGGCATTAAAGAGCTGCTTCTGGGCAGCGTCAGCAACCACATTGTGCACTATGCCAAAGTACCGGTTGTAATTGTAAAATAAAAGTCAACATTTATAAAACCATCGGCTTTATGCCGGTGGTTTTATTTTTTTCATTACACCTTTAACAAAAATATAAAAAATGCTATAATAATACGTCAAGGAGATTGTTAAATGGGCAAAAAGGTTTTGTTTGGTTTTGATTATACCGACAACGAGTTTGTTAAAATAATTTTATATTTGTTTGTTGGCGGCAGCGCGGCGCTGATTGAATGGGCGTTTTTTTACGCGTTCAGCGAAGCGGCCGGTATCAACTATCTGGCGGCAACGGCGCTGGCGTATTTTTTATCGACGCTGTACCACTACTTTATGTGCAATATCCTTGTTTTTACAAGCGGGGTGCGCTATGGCAGGGCGAAGGAACTGAGTTTGGTGTTCCTCGTCAGCGGCATGGGGCTTTTGTTTAACCTGCTTTTGATGTATCTTTTTGTTGGCATGTTCGGCATGCCGGGGCTGGTATCCAAAATTGCGGCGACGTGTATCGTCGTTGTGTGGAACTACCTGGCGCGCAAAAAATGGATTTTTTAAGGTGAGGATAAAATGGAAACCAACGGCATTGAAATTAAAAATTTTAAAAAAGTTGTTATCATTTATAATCCTAATTCCGGCAAGCAGATTTTCGTCAGCATGCTTTCGCGCGTGCTTGATTTAAAACGCCGCCTGACGGCGATTATCGGGCCTAACCGCGTGGAACTGACGGAACTGCGAGAGTTTAAAAAGCTTTCCGCCTGGGCAGATAAAATAAAAGAAGAAAAGTACGACTGGGTGATTGTTGCCGGCGGTGACGGTACGTTGCGCGCGATGATTGCCGAGCTGAATCGCAACGGTTATACGCCTTATATCAGTGTGTTCCCGGGCGGCACGGTAAACCTTGTTGCCAAGGAGTTTGACCTGCCTGCCGACCCGCAGCGCTGGGTGCAGCGTGTGCGCAGGGGCAGGGTTAAACCGGTGCGCATCGGCAAGGCTAACGGGCATCCGTTTCTGACGGTGACGGGCATCGGTTTTGATTCCAAGGTTGTTGACAGCGTGTCGAGCCTTGAAAAACGCTTTTTGTCGTCCTTTGCCTACGTTGTGCAGAGCGGCGAGCTGGTACGCAAGGAGCTTTTATTAAGCAACTGGCGTTATAAGTTCCGCGTTAAATTTGACGGCGACCCCGAATGGTACGAAGCATCGACGGTAATTATCGGCAAAAGCCGCTATTATGCGGGACGTTACAGCCTGTTTAAGGGCGCGGCCATTACCAACGATTATTTTGACGTGGCGCTGTTTACGGGCAGCAAGCGCGCCGACTTTTTGAAATACGCCGCCATGATTTTGATGGAATCGCTGGAAGGCGAGCCGGGCGTTATTGTTAAAAAGGCGCATACCATTACGATTGAGTGCAATGTGGACGGCTTCCCGGCAGAGCTGGACGGCGACGTGGTGACGGCAACGCCGCTTTTGATTGAAATGCAGGCAGAGCCGGTAAACTTTTTGGCGTAAGGCGGGGCGAAGATGAGAAAACGTTACTGGCTGCTGGCCTTTGCGGTCATCGCCTTTGCCGCGGAATATTTTTTATCGTGGCAGTTTTACAGAAGCATAGTGCCCTTTCCGGAAATGGAGTTCTGGTACACGGCTGTCAGCAGCTTTTTGCGTGATTTGCTGCTTTTGGGCGTGGCAGGGCTGTTATATCTGCGCCGCACGCGTATCCGCGACAGGGTGAAGCGCTACTTCCCAGTTGTGGTGTCGGGCGTTTTGTACCTTGGCGTAACCGGCTTTATGGTTAATCAGCTAAGGCTGGATGGCGGCGTGGTAACTGCGCTGGCGATACTGGCCGGGCTGAACAACAACATTTTAGTGGTGCTGGTAACGGCCATGTGCTACCACAAATGGGTGGGGCGGACGATGAAAACGGTGTATTTTGCCGTTTATTTTTTATCGGCCGTGATAATGATTTTTGACGCCTTTTATTTTTGGCAGACCAGTATGCACGTGCAGAGCGTGCTGTTTGCCAATTTAAACATCTACGCCGTTGAGGGTGTGCTGACAAGCCTTGGTGCATTCAAGCTGGCGCTGATTGGAGCAGGGCTGTTTGCTTTGGTATTGCTGTTCCGCGTTAACAAGCCTACCAAAAAGAAACCGAACTTTGTGTGGTCGCTGCTGTGCGTGGCGGCGTTCTCGCTGATTTTGAACCTTGGCTACATGCTTATGGGGCACCTTAACGCCTACGTGATGAAGGAATACATGGGCATGTGGACGGAGGTTGAAAGTGAAAAAACGCGCGAAAGCTACCGCGATATGCTTTTGACGCCGGTCAACGTTAACTTTTTGGGCAAGATGATGTTCGATACAGATAAAATTGTCAGCCGCAGCCATATTGAGCAGCGCCCGCTGACGGTGAAGGATGAGCAGGTTTTGCAGGAACTTGGCATTCTGCGCCCGGATGAGCAGCAGCCGCAGCTTAAAGCGCATTACGACAGAATCGTGATGCTGGTGCTGGAATCCGTGCACCGCGATTACATGCACTATTATAATGAAAATATTCCGGCGGAAGCCACGCCGTACCTTGATAAACTTTTAGAAAACAACCCGCACCTTGACCATTATTATTCATCGGCAGTGCCGACGACACAGGGGCTTAACGCAACCTTCCGTTCGCACTTGATTTACGACGCCGATTTGCCGGGCAATGGTCAGCCTTCCATCTTCCGCAGCGTGCAGCAGGCAGGATGGCGCGGCATATTTATGAACGCCAGCAGCCACTACTACAACAACGAGCTGCACGAATACCCCACGCAGTTTGGCATGAGCGAATACTACGCCAAGGAATACCTTGAGGACGCAGGCTACACCGGCGCAAGCGGCTGGGGCTACCACAACGACGTGCTGTATAAAGAAGCGCTGAACCTTTTGGAAAAAGGCAAAAACGATAAAATGCTGCTGGTGGTTAAAACGCTGGACATGCACCAGCCCTATCCGTACTACGGCACGGCTTACGCCGATATGCCGGAAAGCGTGCGTGATAACAAATACGTAACCGTGCGCGGCATGTACTGGGTAAATTTAACGATTGAAAACTTCTTTAAGGAAGCAGAACACCGCGGGCTGATGGATGAACGTACGCTGTTTGTCATTACCAGCGACCATAACCCGCATTCCGGCGGTGAATACATGGAACTGGTGACGGACGAGCGTTCGCGCCGCAGTATTGCGCCGATACCGCTGATTTTTGTGGGCAAAAATTTAGCGCCGTTTGCCCTGCTTGATGAAGAACAGTACGCTTCGCAGATTGATTTGGCGCCGACGCTTTTGGCACTGGCAGGCATTACAAAACCGGACGAATTTATGGGGCGCGACTTTTTGCGCTATGTGGATTTGCCTTATGCTTTGGGCTACTTTGGCGGCAAGGCATACTACTACAACGACGGCTTTGCCTTTGAAGATAAAATGGACGAGCCGCAGCAGGACCGTTACTGCGACGCGCTTACTAATTACATCATTCATGAATACGCCGAACGCCATTTAAAATACGGACAATAAAAAATACCCCGCTCAATGCGGGGTATTTGTGTTTTAGTTATACTTTTTGTGCCGCGTGACCGTTTAAGAAGTAATCGACGATGATGGCGGTCAGTTCGCCGTTGTCCATGTCGTTATCGATAACGTGGAACACGCCGTTGGCGATGCCGGCAAACAAATGGTACGCGCCGAAAATTGCTTCGGATGTCAGCTTATGCGCCGGTGTGGCAACGGTTTTAATTTCCGGGCAGTTGGTGTATTTTAAATAGCCGTTATCCTGCCCGTCCTGCAAAATGCCGGCAAGCACGGAAACTTCTTCCCACAAAATTTTGTAGTAACGCAAAAGGCGCGCCTCATCTTCTTTGGCAATTTCTTCGCCGTACAGCGAGGTTAAAACCCAATCGCCGTTTTCGTCAAAGTCGGGGTGGATGCCCTGATGCGCGGCGTTCAGTTCGTACCACACAATCAGCCACAGGCCTTTGTTGCTGCGTAAAAAAGCAAGCATGCAGTTAAGGTAAGCCTGCAATTTGCTGCGGATGCCGTCTGCTTCCGCCGTTATGGCGTGCAGGTCTTCCATCAGCTTGTTGTGCTTTTCTTCTATTAAGGTATAAAACAGGTTGTCTTTATTGCCGAAATATTTATACAGCGTGCCTTTGCCAGTATCGGCCAGGGCGATAATTTCGTCAAGCGTGGCTTTGGTGTAGCCGCGGCGCGAGAACACGTCTTCCGCTGCAATCAGTATACGGTCTTTTTTCGGCAGGGTGGCGTCGATGACGGTCATGGCAGCCTCCGTAACATAAATTAGTCGTTCAAAAATATTTATATACTTTTATCATTATATCATTTTTTGCGGGGGCTTGCAATTTTATACGCTATTCAAAAAATTTTTACAGCTTATTCAAAAAATAAATTTGACTAATAAACTGTATCATTTATAATGATAATAGAAGTAGTGTGCTCAAAAAGCAACAAAATATTTTTCAAAAGAGGCAGGCTAAAGGAGGTTTAATAATGAGCTTAAAAATTTATACCAACCGCTGCAAAGGCTGCGGCATTTGCGCGGCGTTTTGCCCTAAAAAGGTTTTAGCGGTAAACGAACTTGAAAAAATTGAAGCCGTTGCGCCCGAAAACTGCATTCAGTGCGGCCAGTGCGAGCTTCGCTGCCCGGATTACGCCATTTTTGTACATAAAGAAGGAGATGAGAAGTAATGTCCAGAGTTTTATTATTGCAAGGCAACCAGGCTGTTGTTGAAGGCGCAATTGCAGCCGGTGTTAAATTCTTTGCGGGTTACCCCATTACTCCTTCCACGGAAGTGGCGGAATCCCTTGCTGAAAAGCTGCCTCAGGTTGGCGGCAAATTCATTCAGATGGAGGACGAAATTGCCTCCATGGGCGCTGTTATCGGCGCTTCTTTAACCGGCAAAAAGGTTATGACGGCAACCAGCGGCCCGGGCTTTTCCTTAAAACAGGAACTCATCGGTTATGCCTGCGCTGCCGAAATTCCTCTGGTAATTGTTAACGTACAGCGTGTGGGCCCGTCTACCGGACAGCCTACCAGCCCTTCCCAGGGCGATTTAATGCAGGCGCGTTGGGGCACTCACGGCGACCACTGGCTGATTGCCCTGACTCCGGCCAGCGTTCCCGAATGCTTTGAACTGACTCTGCGTGCTTATGCGCTGAGCGAAAAATACCGCGTGCCGGTAATCCTTTTGATGGACGAAGTTATCGGCCATATGCGCGAAAAAATTGAACTGCCCGACGATTACAGCGAGTTCCCGCAGGCAGAACGCAAACAGCCGGACTGCAAACCGGAAGACTTCAAGGCTTATGCGACGGACGAAAGCCTTGTTCCCGCTATGCCGGCGTTCGGCAGCGGCTACCGCTGGCATGTAACCGGCCTTGTTCACGACGAAACCGGCTTCCCGAAAGGCACTCCGGCAGCTACTTTGGCAGCAACCAACCGTCAGCGCGCTAAAATCGAAAACAATCTTGACGACATCGTACAAGTTGAAAATTATCGCATGGAAGATGCGGAATTTGCTGTTGTCGCCTTTGGCGGCGGCGCACGTACCGCTTATGAAACCGTGGATATGGCACGTAAGGAAGGCCTGAAAGTCGGCCTTGTACGCCCCGTAACCATCTGGCCGTTTGCCGAAGCACAGATGAAAGAGCTGGCAGGCAAAGTAAAAGGCATTTTGGTACACGAGCTGAACTGCGGCCAGTATGTACACGAAGTTGAACGTGCGGTTAACGGCAAAGTGCCCGTAAGCCTGTACGCAAAATATGATAACGAACCTGCAACTCCGGCCCAGCTTTTGGAAGAAGTTAAAAAAGCTATGGCGGCCCTGTAAGGAAAGGAGAAACTATTTATGAATATGGAAGAAATGATCAATAAATATTTCCGTCCGGGCCGTTTGCCGCATATCTGGTGCCCCGGCTGCGGCAATGGCGTTGTAACCGGCTGCGTGGTTAAAGCTATCGCCAAGCTGGATTTACCGAAAGACGACGTTGCTGTAATTTCCGGCATCGGCTGCTCCAGCCGCGCTTCCGGCTATCTCGATTTTAACACCGTGCATTCCGCTCACGGCCGCGCCATCCCGTTTGCAACGGGCGTTAAGCTGGCTGACCCGAAGCTGAATGTTATCGTTCTTACCGGTGACGGCGACGCTACCGCTATCGGCGGCAACCATTTCATTCACGCGTGCCGCCGCAACATTGACCTGACCGTTGTGGTTTACAACAACAGCATTTACGGCATGACCGGCGGACAGTATTCCCCGATGACCCCGACCGGCAGCAAGGCAACCACCGCGCCTTACGGCATGATTGAGCCTGACTTTAACCTGACCGAGCTTGCCAGAGCAGCAGGCGCAACATTCGTTGCCCGTGCAACTACCTTCCATGCGCAGATGCTCAGCGACCTTATCGTTAAAGGTATCCAGCACAAAGGCTTCAGCCTGATTGAAGCTGTATCCGCGTGCCCGATTTCCTTCGGACGCCAGAACAAAATGGGCGGCCCTGCCGAGATGATGATGTGGCAGCGCGACCATGCAGTGCCCATTGCAGCATGGGACAAACTGCCGGAAGAAAAGAAAGAGGGCAAATTCCCCATCGGCGTGCTGTATGAAGTTGAAGGCCGCAAAGAATATACTGAAGCTTATGACGAATTGATTGCCATGGCGCAGGGAGGTAAATAATATGAGACAGGAATTTCGTTTATCCGGTACCGGCGGCCAGGGCCTCATTCTTGCCGGTATTATTTTAGCCGAAGCTGCACTTCTGGACGGCAAACTTGCTATCCAGTCCCAGTCCTACGGGCCTGAAGCACGTGGCGGCGCTTCCAAATCGGAGGTTATCATCTCTGACGAAGCAATCCATTTCCCTAAAGTAACCAAACCAGGCGTGCTGCTTGCCATGAGCCAGGATGCCTGCGATAAATATTCGCACGACCTTGACAAAGACAGCGTGCTGATTACCGACAGCCTGTTTGTAAGTAAGGTGCCTGATTTCGGCGGCAAAGTTTACGAACTGCCGATTACCCACAGCGCACGCGAAGGCCTTGGCAAAATTTTGTTTGCCAACATCATCGCACTGGGTGCGCTGGTTAAACTTACCGGCGTTGTAAGCGCCGAAAGCCTTGAAAAAGCAGTTTTGAACCGCGTACCGAAAGGCACCGAGGACAAAAACCGTAAAGCGCTTGAAATTGGTATGAGCCTGATTAAATAAAACCAAACAAAAAGCCTGTCCCAATTAAGGGGCAGGCTTTTATAATATTATTGCTTTTTAGACGTAAGTCTGTTAGAATAGACAAGCACGACAAGTACCTATGCAGTCGGTTTTTCCACTCTTAAATGGGTGGGGGTGGTGCTATGACCACATATGAAGCGTTATCGCTGATGATAATGTTTGCTATGTTAATAGTATCCATTTTTCGTCATAAATAATGTAACGAAAAAAACCGCTTAACGCGCGGTTAAACGGCTTTCTCTTAAACTATAAATTTGACCGGGAAAGACCGACACCGCCAAGCATAGGTACTTTCGTGCTTTTATTATACAATTTTAACGGCAGAAATGCAAGCTATTTACCGCATACAAGTTTTACAATGTCCTGCGGCGTGTCAACAAAAATGGTGCAGCCGGCGTCGGTCAGTTCCCTGCGTCCGCCATAGCCGTACAGCGCACCGGCACAGGTAATGCCGTATTTTAACGCGCCAATAACGTCCTGGCTGCGGTCGCCAACCATCAGCACTTCACTTTTATCGCTAACGCCAAGCTTTTGCATGGCGTCGGCAATTACATCCGCCTTGGCGGGAAGATGGCTTCCGGTTAAGTCCGGCCCGCAGATGTAATCAAAATACTGCGATAAGTTAAAATAATCGGTTACGCGCTGCGCAAAAACCAAAGGCTTGCTGGTGGCAAGGGCAAGGCGCAGGCCGTTTGCCTTCAGCTGTGCCAGCATTTCCGGCACGCCGGGGTAAACTTTGTTTTCGTAAATGCCGGTGTCCTTGTAACGCTCGCGGTATTTGGCAGTGCCGAATTTTGCCTGCTCCTCCGTAAAGCCGTACAGATTCATAAAACATTCAACCAGCGGCGGGCCGATGAAGGGGCGCAGGTTGTTTAAATCGGGCTCATCCACGCCGAGTGCTTTAAGCGCGTACTGCACGCATTTGGTAATGCCTTCGGCGGAATCGGTGAGCGTGCCGTCCAAATCGAACAAAATATATTTATACATCAAAATTTCTCCTTTAATATTTTTACAAGAGTAATTATAATATAAGCATAGATTGTTTTACAAGTGAGGGGTTTAAAATGACAGAGAGATTATTTGAAAACGACGCTTATTTATGGGTTTGCGATGCTGTGGTAACGGCGTGTGAGCCTGCAAAAAAAGGTTATGCCGTTGAGCTTGACCGTACGGTGTTCTTCCCGGAAGGCGGCGGGCAGTTAAGCGACCGCGGCAAACTGGGCGGCGCTGCTGTTACGCATGTGGCGGAAGAAGCGGGGCGCATTGTGCATTACTGCGATAAGCCGCTGGAAGTTGGCAGCACCGTTAAGGCCGAAGTGGATGGTGTGGTGCGCCTTGACCATATGCAGCAGCACTGCGGCGAACACATTTTATCCTACGCGGCATGGAAGCTGTTTGGCGCAAACAACATCGGCTTTCACATGAGCGAAGGGCTTGTCACTATCGACCTTGACAAAGAGCTGACGGCGGACGAGCTTGCGCAGGTGGAGAATTTTGCCAACCGGGAAATCTGGCTGGACAAGCCCATCAGCGTAAGCTATGTGCCGCACACCGATTTGGATAAGTACACCATGCGCAAAAAGAACACCAAACTGACGGGCACGCTGCGGCTTGTGAGCGTACAGGACGGCGATATCTGTACCTGCTGCGGCACGCACCCAAACCGCACCGGCGCGGTGGGCATTATACATATTACAAGCGCCGAAAAACATAAACAGGGTCAGCGCATCAGCTTTTTGTGCGGGCGCTGGGCTTTGGAAGACGTGCGCCGTAAAAACGCGGTGGTGCGTAAAACGGGGCAGATGCTTTCCGTTAAAATTGAGCAGGTGCCGGACGCTGTTGCGCGCCTGCAAAATGAAATTACCGCCCTTAACGCGCGGGTGAAGGAAAAGACAATGGCGTTGTACGATGCGCAGCTGCCGCAGTTTTTAAGTACGGCGCGCGTGCTGGCGGATGGCAGCCGTCTGGTAATTGTTACGCCGGAAGAATGTAATGCCACCGACGCCAAGCTGCTGCTGCAAAAGGTAACTGCTATGGATAACCTGCTGGTGGGCGTATTTTACGAGGCAAACGGCAGGGTAAACTACCTGTTTGGGCACAGCGCCAACGTAAACGCCGACTGCCGCGAATACTGCCAGAAGGCTAACACCATTTTTAACGGGCGCGGCGGCGGCAAGCCTGATTTTGCGCAGGGCAGCGGCAGCAGCACGGAGGACTGGCAGCAAAAAGCACATACTTTATTGATGTGAGAATAAAATAAAGCAATTAACGGGGCATAATGAAAAGTTATGCTCCGTTTTGGTTTATAAAGGCGGTTAAAAAACTTTTTACCTCTTTTTTTCACTATTTTGTCAAAAAAGGTACTTGCATTTTTACAAATAACGGATATAATAATAATTGTAGTTAGCACTCGAAGAAAGTGAGTGCTAACAAGATAAAGCGAAATTAATACTAACGTAACTATATTGAAAGGGGAATTACAAATGTTGAAACCATTAGCAGACCACATTGTTGTAGAAATTACTACTAAAGAAGAAAAAACTGCCAGCGGTATTTACCTTCCCGATACTGCTTCCAAAGAACGCCCGCAGACAGGCAAAGTAATTGCTGTCGGCGCAGGCCGCGTGCTTGATAACGGCACCCGCGTTGCTCCGGAAGTTAAAGTTGGTGAAGAAGTTGTTTTTGCAAAATATTCCGGAACTGAATTTAAACTGGACGGCAAAGAATATTTGATTTTGAGCGAACGCGACGTACTTGCCGTACTGTAATTGATAAAGAATTTAAAGGAGTGCATTTTAAATGGCTAAAGAAATAAAATTCAACGAAGAAGCTCGCCGCAGCCTTGAACGCGGCGTTGACGCACTGGCTAATGCCGTAAAAGTAACCCTTGGGCCTAAAGGCCGCAACGTTGTGCTGGAGAAAAAATTCGGCGCACCGACCATTACCAACGACGGTGTAACCATTGCCCGCGATATCGAACTGGAAGACCCGTTTGAAAACATGGGCGCACAGCTTGTTAAAGAAGTTGCAACCAAAACAAACGACGTAGCAGGCGACGGCACCACCACCGCAACCGTTCTGGCACAGGCTATGGTACATGAAGGCCTGCGCAACGTAGCTGCCGGCGCAAACCCGATGATTCTTAAAAAAGGCATTCAGAACGCAGTAAATGTTCTGGTTGACGAACTGAAAGCAATCAGCAAAAAAGTAGAAACCAAAGAAGCAAAAGCTCAGGTAGCTTCCATTTCTGCGGCTGATGAAGAAATCGGCAATCTGATTGCTGACGCAATGGAAAAAGTTGGCGACGACGGCGTTATTACCGTTGAAGAATCCAAAACCATGGAAACCTGCCTTGAAACCGTTGAAGGCATGCAGTTTGACCGCGGCTACATCAGTCCGTACATGGTAACCGATACCGATAAAATGGAAGCTGTTCTCAGCAATCCGCTGGTACTTATTACCGACCGCAAAATCAATGTAATTCAGGACATTATGCCTGTACTTGAAAAAGTTGTACAAGGCGGCCGTGAACTCCTCATCATCGCTGAAGATGTTGAAGGCGAAGCACTGGCAACCCTTGTTGTAAACAAACTGCGCGGTACCTTCAAAGCAGTTGCAGTTAAAGCTCCTGGCTTCGGCGACCGCCGCAAAGCTATGCTGCAGGATATCGCAATCCTCACCGGCGCAACCGTTATCAGTGAAGAAGTTGGCCGCAAACTTGACAGCGCAACCCTGGAAGACCTCGGCAGCGCAGGCCAGGTTCGCGTAACCAAAGAACTCACCACCATTGTTGACGGCGGCGGCAGCAAAGAAGAAATCGCAGCACGCGTTGCACAAATCCGTGCCCAGATTCCGGAAACCACTTCCGAATTCGACAGAGAAAAACTTCAGGAACGCCTTGCCAAACTTGCAGGCGGCGTAGCAGTAATTAAAGTTGGCGCTGCAACCGAAGTTGAACTGAAAGATAAAAAACTGCGTATTGAAGATGCTCTTAACGCAACCCGCGCAGCAGTTGCCGAAGGTATTGTTGCAGGCGGCGGCACCGCACTTCTGCAAGTACAGCCCGCGCTGAACCGTATTAAAGCAACCGGCGACGAAAAAACCGGCGTGGAAATTGTTAAACGCGCTATCGAAGAACCTGTACGCCAAATCGCTTACAACGCAGGCCTTGAAGGCGCAGTTATTGTAGATACCATTAAACGCAGCCGCAAAGGCTTTGGCTTCAACGCTCTTACCGAAGAATATGTTGACATGATTGAAGCCGGTATCGTTGACCCGACCAAAGTTACCAGAAGCGCACTGCAAAATGCAGCAAGCATTGCCGCTATGATTCTTACCACTGAATCCATCGTTGCCGACAAACCTGCCAAAGAAGCAGCAGCACCGGCAATGCCTATGGGCGGCGGCATGCCCGGCATGATGTAATGATATTTAGCTGAACTTCAGCTAAAATACATCCTTTCAAACTTTTCATAGAACTTCCCCTTACAACAAAACCCCGTGGTTTTTACCGCGGGGTTTTTGCTGTGTATGAGGTTTTAATTTAAGGTTTTAAATTTCCCTTATAATCTCACGTGCTTTGCTGCACAGCAGCGGGTAGCTTACTTTGCTGGTAAAAAGGCGCTGGCGCACAATGCTTTCGGCGGTGCATACGGCGGCGACGGCGGGGTCGATAACGGGCACGCCCAGCACTTCTGCCAGCGGCTGTGCCAGTCCTAAAAACGACAGGCAGCCAAGTACGATGGTTTCTGAGCCGTCGGCAACCATTTGCTGTCCGCACTCTGCCAGACGCGCCAGTGTAAGCTTGCGGTTCTGCCACGGGTCAACGCCGCGCATATCGGCAGCGGCAATTTGCGTTATGCACGATGGGTCGACGCCGAGCGTGCGCAAAAAGCGTTTTTTCTCCGGCAGGCGCAGCTCGTCCGCCAGCATTACGCCAAAGCTGCGGCACACGTTAAGCGCCGATAAACAAGCTGCCTGCGCCCCGCCGATAACGGGAATGCGCAATGCTTCGCGGCAGGCGTCGATAACGGGGTCGCTGAAGCAGTACAAAACAACGGCGTCAAAACCGGCGTTCTGCCCGTCTGCCGCAAGCTGCACAATTTCAGGTGCGGCAAGCACAACATCAAGGGCAGAGTTAAGCTCCACACCGGAGTTTTGCGGGCACACCATGGCAAGCTGCGTATCGGGTGCCGTATATTCTTCCAGAATGCGGCAGCGCAGAGCCATAGCCGATTCTGTAACGCCGCAGTCCGGGTTGATAATCATTATTTTCATGATGCGCCTCACGATAAAATCGTCGATAAGAATTTGCGCGCGCGGTCAGTCTGCGGGTTGGCAAAAAATTCTTTCGGCGAGTTGCTTTCAATCAGATAGCCTTCGTCCATGAAGTGGATAACGTCCGATACGTCGCGGGCAAAGCCCATTTCGTGCGTAACCAGCACCATGGTAATGCCGGTGTTGGCCAGCCCTTTGATAACGTCCAGCACTTCTTTAACCATTTCCGGGTCCAGCGCCGATGTCGGTTCGTCCAGAAGCAGCACCTCCGGCTCCATCGCCATGGCACGGGCAATGGCAACACGCTGTTTTTGTCCGCCCGAAAGGCGGCTGGGGTACTGGTCGGCTTTGTCGCCCAGGCCAACTGTTTTAAGCAGCTTCAAGCCTTTTTCTTCGGCTTCGGCGCGGCTTAAACCGTTTACTACGCGCGGCGCGTAAGCCACGTTTTGCAGCGCCGTCATGTTGGCAAACAAATTAAAATGCTGGAACACCATGCACGCATTTTTGCGGATGTTTTCAATTTTTACATTGCCGCTTAAAATGTCGGTGCCGTCAAACAGTATTTTGCCGCTGTCGGGACGTTCCAACAGGTTTAAGCAGCGCAGCAGGGTGCTTTTGCCGCTGCCGGATGGGCCGATAATAGTCACGACTTCACCCTTGTTGATGGTGAGCGAAATATCCTTTAAAACCTGCAAATTGCCAAAGCTTTTGGCTAAATGTTCAACCTTAATCACTTACGCGCACCTTCCTTTCAAGGTAAGCGCCCAGAAGGTTGAGCAGCATTACCAGCACATAATAAACGGCTGCGGCGACGATGAACGCCTCAAACGCGCGGAAGGTTTTAGCCTGAATCAAATCCGCCCAGCGCAGGGTGTCGGCCACGCCGATAACGGAAACAAGGCTGGAATCCTTTAAGAGCATAATACTTTCGTTGACGAGTGAGGGCAGGGCGTTTTTAATCGCCTGCGGCAGGATAACGTCCAGAATAAAGCGGTGTGTCGGTACGCCCAGCGACATCGACGCTTCCCACTGGCCGCGGTCAACGGATAAAATACCGCCGCGCAGTGCTTCCGAAATGTATGCGGCAGAGTTCAGCCCGAAGGACAGTACGCCTGCTTCCAGCGCGCTGATGGTGTAGCCTGTCAGCTGCGGCGTGGCAAAGTAAATCAGCATAAGCTGCACTAAAAGCGGCGTGCCGCGGAACACGGAAATGTACGCTTTGGCGAGAAACGAAAACAGCCTGTTGTGCGAAAGCGTGATGAGCGCTAAGATGAAGCCGCCCAAAAAGCCGATGAGCGTGGAGAAAAACGTAAATTTAATGGTAATCCATACTGCGGAGGCCAGGAGCGGCAGGTATGGGTCCAATACGGAAAAATCAAGCATAACTTACTCCTTTAAGATAAAGCCCGGCAGGGGTAGCCGCTGCCGGGTTCTGGTTTATTTTGCAATCTCGAGTTTGGCAACTGCTTCTTCGTACTGCTGGGTTGCCGTTTCGCCAAGGTGCTTAACCAAAATTTTGTGCATTTCGCCGTTAGCCTGCATCTCTTTTAAAATGCCGTCCACGGTGGCAACGTCTTTAGAGCCTTTCGGCAGGGCAATGGCAAAAGTGTCGGCGTAAATAATCGGCAGGTTCAGCGTGTGCATTTCCAGCTTGTCGTTCTGGCTGATGAAAACTGCTGCCTGCGCTGCGTCAAACAAACCTGCGGCAAGGCGTCCGTTCAAAATATCCTGCACAACCAGCGGGGTGTTGTCCAGTTCCACAACGTCAATGCCGCCGGCGTCTTTCAGCTCCTGCACATAAGTGGTGCCCATGGAAGCGCCCGCTTTCTGGCCTTTCAGTTTATCAAAGCTGTCGTAGCCTGCGCCCTTCTGGCAGATGATGGCTTTCATCGGGAAGTAGTACGGTTCGGTAAAATCAAGCACTTCCTTGCGCTCGTCGGTCGGGCTGATTGCCGAAACAATCATATCGGCGCGGCCGCTTTGCAGCGTCGGCACAAGCGAAGCAAACTTCATGTCGGTAAAGATAACTTCCTTGCCCATTTTCTGTCCGATATAACGGGCAATGTCGATATCGACGCCTACATAATCGTGCGTGCCCTCCTTAACGCTTTCAAACGGCGGGAAGGTGGCGTTGATGGCGATGGTCAGCTTGCCGTTTGCCGCTTCTTTCGGTGCATCGGCCTTATCGCTGCCGCCGCAGCCGCTGGCCGCAAAACAAAGTATTGCCGCAGCGCCCAGTGCTAATAATTTTTTCGTCAGTTTTTTGCTAAACATAATTAAAACCCCTCTCATCTTTTTTATAAAAAGGCTTACGCCTGATTAAGCATATTCCGTAAAGCCGTTCTGCGCCAGAAACCAGCGCGCGGCCTGTTCGTCGGTGCAAATCCATGCGCCGTTGTCCTTCGCGTAGCGGATAAAATCGCGCAGGGCGCGCACATAACCCGGGCGCCCGATAAACTGCGGGTGCATTACAAAGTTCATCATGCGCCCTTCGTCAGCCAGCCCGTCAAATTCCTCCATCCAGATGGCGGTCATCTCACGCCCGCTGCGCAGGTAGTGGTGTTCCGGCGCCTGAATGGTGTACATGTCGTAGCTGGTGTCATCCACAATACCGTCCTTTGGCAGCTCCACAATCGGCACGGTTTTGCCGTTAATTTTGTGCAAAAACGGCCCGTCGTTATCGCGCCAGTTAGAGGAATAAATATAGCCCCTGTCCAGCCATAGCTGAAGGTGAAAATCATACACATAGCCGTCCGGCGCGCGGTTGCCAATGGGGCGTTTGCCGATAAGGTTGGTAAAAATACCCTCAACCTTTTCCATCAGCGCGTTTTCTTTTTCGTAGGTGTCGTAAACCTCGTGCAGGTATCCGTGGTAAGCAATTTCATGCCCGCAGGCGGCAATGCACTTAATCACCTCGGGGTGGATTTCCGCCGTGTAGGCCGTTGTAAAAAAGGTAGCCTTTAAATTTTCTTCTTCCAGCATCCGCAAAATGCGGGGCACGCCCTGTTTGACGGAGTAACGCCCGCGGCTTAAATTGGCGGGGTGTACCTTGTTGATGTCGTTGCGGGTCAGCCACAGCGTTTCGGCGTCGATGTCAAACGACAGCATCAGCGCCAGGCGTTTGTTATTCGGCCACAGCATTTTGGCACGCCCCCTTTCCGTTCTGCGCCAGCACGTAGCGGGCAACTTCCTCGCAGCTGGCAATCCACGCGCCGTTTTGCCGCATGTACAGCACCAGCTGTTCCAGCATACGGATGCGGCTTGAGCGCCCAATCAGCTGCGGGTGCAGTTTAAGGCACATAATTTTGTCGCCTTCGTTGGCCAGTTCGTCAAAAGCGTCCTTCCAGAATTCGTAAACGTAAGCCGCCGGGTAGCTGCACGTAATAGTGTGCGCGTCGGCGGCAGTTCCACCACAGGCTGCACGCCCTCGTGGATATAAGCCCAGTCGCAGTCCTTTAAGGTGCTGCTGTATAAATAACCGCGTTTTTGCATCAGCTCCACGCCGTAGGTCTGCAAAGCATCCAGCGGGGCGCGGTGCCCGACTACTTTTTTGCCGCTGATGGCTTCAAGTATCGCCTCGGCTTTAGCCATATTGGCTTCTTCCTCCGCTTCTGGGATGCCGATGGTTGTGTCATGCGCGTAGCCGTGGTAGGCAAGCTCGTGACCCGCAGCGGCGATTTGCTTTACTTCGTCCGGGTAGCGTTCTGCCACAATGCCCGGCACAAAAAAGGTTGTTTTAATGTTCTGGCGCGCCAGCATGTCAAGGCAGCGCTTTAAGCCTTCGTGCGGCCCATACTGCCCGCGCGAGATATCCGAAAAGCCCAGCGTTTTTTGCCCTGTTACGGAATAACGCAGGTATTCGGCGTCAAAATCAAAGGTCAGCAGCACGGCAATGCGCTTGCCCTGCGGCCATTTTATACCGTCACCGTTTTTTAAGGTGATCAATTTTGGTTGCCTCCTGTAACAGCATGCATTTTAAAACCGTGCAGCTGTATTTTTATTAACGCTAAAATTATATCACAACGCGCTGTAATAAACAATTTATAATACGGCTGTTTATAAAAAATAAAACTGTTTTTTTATACATTTCAACGCCGCGCGCATTGTGCTATACTTATTATATAAACTGTTTTAAAGGAACATCATATAATGAAGGAAGTAATTTTATCGTGCCCGACGCTGAAAAAGGAAATTCAGCATATCCTGGGCGAACATAAACTTGATACGCCGGTGTATTTTCTGCCGCGGCGGCTTCATGCCGACCCGAAGGAGCTGGCGGAATATTTGCAGAGCACCATCGACAGCTTTGATAATGTGGACAGAATTTTAATCTGCGTAAGCGGCTGCGGCGGCGGTACTGCCAAATTAAAAGCACGGGCGGCGGAGCTTGTAATACCAAAAACGCGCGACTGCCTTGACCTTTTGCTGAGCGGCGACGATGTTAAAAGCATTAACCGCGCGCCTAACGGCATTTTTATGACGGAAAGCTGGTGGGCGACGATGAAAGAGGGCGAGCTGAATCTTGAAAAGCAGATTGCCGCCAAAGGCAAAGAGGCGGGCGAGGCTTGGCTGCGGCAGATTTTTAAGGGCTTTGAGCATTTTTATATCATCGACACCGGCGTGTATGACATCGACGCCGTGGCAAAAGAAATGCAGCCGTTAATTGATGTGCTGGAGGGTACGGTGGAAGTCGTCCCTGGCAGGTGCGGGCTTTTGCGTAAGCTGATTACGGGCGGTATTGACGAAAACTTCCGCGTTATTGCCAAAGAGGGCTGATTTGCGCGGCACAGCGGGCGTTTTGTTTGCTTTTTTACAGTTATTATTGTAAAATTAAAGGATAAAGAAACGTAAATTTTTTTACAGGAGGACGAGCCGTATGAAAACCGACAACCAGGAAATGATTTTAGTTATTGACTTCGGCGGTCAGTACAACCAGCTGATTGCGCGCCGTGTAAGGGAAAGCGGCGTTTACTGCGAAATTATGTCTTACAGGCAGAGCCTTGATAAAATAAAAGCCAAAAACCCCAAAGGCATTATCTTTACCGGCGGGCCTAACAGCGCTTACCTTGAGGATTCGCCCACTATCAGCGCGGAAATTTACGAACTGGGCGTGCCTGTACTTGGCATCTGTTACGGCAGCCAGCTGATGATGCACATGCTGGGCGGCCATGTCTGCAAAGCGCCGGAGCGCGAATACGGCAAAACGCTGGTTGATTTTGATACGGAAAGCCTGCTGTTTAAGGGCATCCCCGAACAGAATGTTTGCTGGATGAGCCATAACGATTATATTGAAACCGCAGCGCCCGGCTTTAAAATTACGGCGCACACCCCCAACTGCCCGGTAGCGGCGGCGGAAGACGCAGAGCGCAAGCTGTACTGCGTGCAGTTCCACCCCGAAGTGCTGCACACCGACAACGGCACCAAAATGCTGAGCAACTTTGTTTATAATGTGTGCGGCTGCGCCGGAACGTGGAAAATGGACAGCTTTGTTGAAGAAACGGTGCAGGAGCTGAAAGAGAAAATCGGCAGCGGCAAAGTGCTGTGCGCTTTAAGCGGCGGCGTGGACAGCAGCGTCTGCGCGGCAATGCTGGCCAAAGCCATCGGCAAGCAGCTTACCTGTGTATTTGTAGACCACGGCCTGCTGCGCAAAAACGAACGCGAAGAAGTTTGCAGCGTGTTCGGCGAAGGCGGACAGTTTGATATTAACTTTATCTGCGTGGACGCGCGCGAACGCTTTTACGGCAAGCTGGCAGGCGTAACCGCGCCGGAAGGCAAACGTAAAATCATCGGCGAAGAATTTATCCGCGTGTTTGAAGAAGTAGCCAAACAAATCGGTGCCGTCGATTATCTGGCACAGGGCACCATTTACCCGGACGTTGTTGAAAGCGGCCTCGGCGGCGAATCGGCAACGATTAAGAGCCACCACAACGTAGGCGGCCTGCCCGACTTTGTAGATTTTAAAGAAATTGTTGAGCCTTTGCGCGACCTGTTTAAGGACGAAGTACGCCAGGCAGGGCGCGAGCTTGGCTTACCGGAATATCTGGTAACACGCCAGCCGTTCCCGGGACCGGGCCTTGCTATCCGTATTATCGGCGACGTAACGGCGGAGAAGGTTGCCATTGTGCAGGACGCCGATTACATTTACCGCGAAGAAGTGGATAAATTGCCGCTGGCGCAGCGCCCCAGCCAGTATTTTGCAGCGCTGACCAATATGCGCAGCGTCGGCGTAATGGGCGACGAGCGCACTTACGATTATGCCATTGCCCTGCGTGCCGTAACCACCACCGACTTTATGACGGCCGAAGTAACCATGCTGCCGCCGGAAACCATCACCACCGCAGCCAACAGAATAGTAAACGAAGTAAAACACATCAACCGCGTGCTGTTTGACTACACAACCAAACCGCCCGCAACGATAGAGTTTGAGTGATGTGATATAATAAAATTATATAGTTAAAGTTATATGGCAGGCTGTCTTTTAAAGATTGCCTGCCATATTTAAAATATATATTCAATGATATGGGGTAGAATAATAATGAAAATTAAAAAAATTCACATGAAAGAATATAAGAGATTTTATGATTTAACAATAGATTTTGGAGATAATCCTAAAAAGATAATTGCATTAGTAGGACCAAATGGTTGTGGGAAAAGCAGTGTCTTTGATGCTATGTTGTTTTTTGCTAAAGCATACGGAAGAATAGGAGAAAATAATATTTATAGAGATTATCGGTATCATTCGCTTAGACAAAGTCCCAATTACAATTATGAAAATGTAAGTATAGAATTTGATAGTGGACTATTTAGCGATGTTTTTGAGGAAAAAAGAAAAAATGGATTAGAAAATAGTATTTTTAGTTTTAGAAGCTCTTTTAGATACAATAGTAATTTAAAAGTTAATCAAATAATTTCTATGGAAGATATTATTAATAACGATTATGGAGCTTCTTCGGCTTCTGACATTGATCAACGAATTGAACAGGATTATAGAAGGTTATTGGCAAAATATAATAAATATTTAGAAGAAAATGATGTAAAACCAAGCGAAGCAAGAAAATATATTATTGGTGAATTAAATAATGCTTTAAGCAGCTGTTTGGATTTAGAAATTGTAAGCATAGGAAATATAGATCAAAATAAGGGAACATTGTATTTAAAAAAAGTGATTCTGATATAGTTTTTGATTATAATGTTTTATCGGCAGGAGAAAAGGAAGTAATTGATATCTTACTTGATTTATATTTGAGAAAAGATAAATATATTGATTCTATTTATATTATAGATGAACCAGAATTACATTTAAATACTGCTATTCAGAGAAAGCTATTACTTGAAATTAACAAAATGGTGCCAGATAATTGTCAGATATGGATAGCTACACATAGTATTGGGTTTTTACGGGCAATACAGCAGGAATTAAAAAATGAATCACAAATAATTGAATTTAAAAACGATAATAAATGGGCTTCTGAAAAATATATTTTGAAACCAGTTCAATTAAGTCGTTTGGAATGGCAAAAACTTTTTTCTACGGCTTTGGATGATTTAGCAAACTTAATTTGTCCAAAAGTTATAATTTACTGTGAAGGTAGAGCGGAACCAACACCAGATGGTAGAGAGCAAGGATTGGATGCAGATGTTTATAATACTATATTTGCAAAATATTATCCTGAGGTTATGTTTGTATCAAGTGGAGGAAATACAGAACTTGACCAACGTAGTAATATCGCCATTGCTATTTTTTCCAAAATATTTACTGATTTAAAAATATTAGTTTTAAAAGATAGAGATATAGCATCAGGAAATCTAACAAATGAACAAACACGAATACAATATTTAAACAATCAAGATGAAAATTATAGAATATTAAAAAGATTTGAATTAGAAAATTATTTATATGATAAGGAAGTTTTAAGAGAGTATTGCCAAAAAAATGAATTAGTATTTAATGAAGAAAAATACGATGAGATAGTGCAGGACATTGATAATGAAAATTTAAAAGATAAAACAGGGGCTATTAAATCTTGTTGTGGATTAACTATAAGTATTAATCCAGAAAAATTTAAAAGAAATTTAGCTGGATGTATTAATAACAGTATGAAAGTTTATCGAGAACTAGAGGATGTGATATTTAAAAGGAAGTAGCTGTTTTTGATTAAAATAATGAAATTGTTTCTTTTAGCATATACATTATATTTAGTTTAAAGTAAAGTGTGAAATATAAATCTTTGCTAAAAATAGGAGTACATGATCATGATTAGAATCATAAAGCATGGTAATATAGATATATCAGAAAAGCTTTTTAATGTGTTATTGTTTGACAGAGCGACAAGAAAAAATATTTGTTGGGCAACAGAACATTATATAAGTTATGGACCGGGATATTATCCACAAGAACCTATAAAAAAAGATTTGATAATGCGTGAAAATGAAAATTTAGCTGTACCAAGAATTGCAAAAGATATAAAAGAGCAGCTTAAAAGAACTAAAGATAAGGGTGAAGTATTTACTCCTTCGTGGATATGTAATGAACAAAATAATTTAATTGATGAAGCTTGGTTTGGCAGAAAAAATGTATTTAATCAGTCAAAAAATAATTCATGGATAACTAATAAAAAAGTTATTTGTTTTTCAGAAAATAAAACATGGAGAAAATATGTAGATTCCAAAAGGATAGAAATTAGCTGTGGTGAAGCTCCGTATCTTGTTAGTAGATATGATACAGTTACTGGTAAAGCAATTCCAATTGAAGAACGAATAGGATTATTAGATAGAAAACTGCGAGTAATAAACGAAAATACAGTTTCTGAAAACGATTGGTTTTTTTGGACCAAAAGAGCATATGAAAGTATTTATGGTTACGAATATCAAGGTGACAGTTTGTTGATTGCACGAGAAAATTTGTTGTATACTTTTATTGAAAATATGAATTATAAATTTGGGCATGAACCTAATGAAAGGCAATTAATGATTATAGCAAAAATTATTTCATGGAATATTTGGCAAATGGATGCAATTACAATGAGCGTGCCTTATAGTGAACGTCCAAGTCAAAATAAACAAATGACTATTTTTGACTTTATTGAAGAAAAAGTAACAAGTAATAAAGAACCTGTACCATGCAAAATATATGATTGGCGTTCTAAACGCAGTTTAGAATTTAAAAGTTTGCTGAATGGAGAATTAAATTTATGAAAACAGAAGAAAAAATGAATTTCAAAAATACATTTAATTATAAAGTTATTTATGCTTTAGCTATTGATGATAACGAACATAGAGGCTTAATTAAAGTTGGAGATGCGACATTACATACAACTTCTTCTGTTGATAAGCTTACGCCTAATTGCCGCGAGTTAAATCAAGCGGCGTTAAAAAGAATAAAAAGTTATACTAATACGGCTGGTATAACAGTAAATTTATTGTATACAGAACTTGCAGTAAAAGAATTACATGAAAATAATGTAATTAAATTAAAGGCTTTTAGAGATTATGATGTACATCGTGTATTGGATAATTCCAGAATAAAAAAAGTAAAAATTGGTGATAGCACAGGACGTGAATGGTATAAAGTCGATAAATATACCGTTATCGAAGCAATAAATGCTGTAAAGAAAAATTATTCCAATCTTAGTAATACTCAAAAATGTGAACAGATACCTATTGTTTTTAGACCAGAACAGAAAGATGCTATTGAATTAACGATAAAGCAGTTTAAAAAGAATGATAGAATGCTTTGGAATGCTAAAATGCGTTTTGGTAAAACTTTAAGCACTTTAGAGGTTGTAAAACGTTGCAAATTTAAGAAAACTATTATATTAACACATAGACCAGTTGTGAATGATGGTTGGTATGACGATTTTAATAAAATATTTTATGGAACAAAATATGTATATGCTTCTAAAACAAATGGCGAAACAGTTGATAATTTAAATAAAACTGATAAAAATTTTGTGTATTTTGCTTCCATTCAGGATTTACGTGGTTCTGAAAAAGTTGGCGGGAAATATGGAAAGAACGATGATATATTTACAACTGTATGGGATTGCGTGATTATAGATGAAGCACATGAAGGAACAAAAACAGCGTTAGGTGATGAAACAATAAAAGCGGTTGTAAAAGAAGAACTAAAAAAGACAAAATTACTTGCTTTGTCAGGTACACCGTTTAATATTATAAATGAATACGATAATGAAGCTATTTATACATGGGATTATATAATGGAGCAAGAATGTAAATCTGAATGGAATAAGCTACATTTTGGCGACTCTAATCCATATGATGAGCTTCCTGAGTTGCAAATTTATACATATGATCTTGGTGATTTATTGCATAACAGCAATTATATTACTTACGAAGATAAAGCTTTTAATTTTCATGAATTTTTTAGAACATGGACAGGTGATTTTAAGCTTGATTATGCAAACATGCCTGAAAATGCTGAAGTCGGAGATTTTGTTCATGAAAAAGATATTTTGTCTTTTCTCAATCTTATGACTAAAGAAAATGCAAATAGTGTTTATCCTTATTCAAAAGAAGAATATAGAAATTTATTTAAACATTCCCTTTGGATGGTACCTGGCGTTAAAGAAGCAAAAGCATTAAAAAAATTAATGAGCAAACATCCGGTTTTTGGTAGTGGGCAATTTAATATAATTAATGTTGCCGGAAATAATGATGAAGAAGCAGCAAATGCTTTGAACAGTGTTAAAACTGCTATTAGTGAAGCAGAAAAACTTGATACGTATACAATTACATTATCTTGTGGTAAATTAACAACAGGTGTAACAATAAAGGAATGGACTGCTGTTCTTATGTTGGCTGGTTCATATTCGACGTCTGCGGCCAATTATCTGCAAACAATTTTTCGTGTTCAATCCCCATGTAATAAAAACGGTATGATTAAAGATACGGCTTACGTTTTTGATTTTGCGCCTGACCGTACATTAAAAATGGTAGCAGAAGCTGTTTCTGTATCTGCAAAAGCGGGTAAAACTAAAGATAATGATAAAAAAATACTTGGTAAATTTTTGAATTATTGCCCTGTAATTTCGATTGTTGGCTCACAAATGAAAGAGTATAATGTTGATGGATTATTACAACAATTGAAAAAAGCTTATGCTGATAAAGTTGTGCGTAATGGTTTTGATGACACTAATTTATACAATGATGAATTACTTAAATTAAATGAATTAGATATAAAGAAATTCAATAATTTAAAAGGAATTATAGGAACATCTAAAGCTGCTGCTAAACAGAATGATATTACAGTAAATAATCAAGGACTTACGAATGAAGAATATGAGGAACAGGAAAGATTAAAAAAGAAACCTAAAAAAGAGCTTACAGCTGATGAAATTGCAAGATTAAAGGAGTTAAAAGAAAAGAGAAAAGTAAGAAATGATGCTATTTCTATTTTGCGTGGTATTTCAATACGTATGCCATTGCTGATCTATGGGGCAGATATTCCATATGATGAAGAAATAACTATAGATCGCTTTATAGAAAAAGTAGATGATTCATCTTGGAATGAATTTATGCCAACTGGTGTAACTAAAGAGATTTTTAAAGATTTTAAAAAATACTATGATGAAGATATATTTATTGCTGCAGGACGCAGAATTAGGAATATTGCAAAAGAAGCAGATACATTAGAACCTACAGAAAGGGTAGAAAAGATATCATCTTTATTTTCTAATTTCAAAAATCCGGATAAAGAAACAGTTTTAACTCCTTGGCGAGTAGTAAATATGCATATGTCAGATATATTTGGTGGTTATGATTTCTTTGACGAAAACCACGAATATCAAATCGATGAACCAAGATTTGTGAATAAGGGCAAAGTCACCGAAGATATTTTTAACAAATCCTCTGCTCAAATTTTGGAGATAAATTCTAAAACAGGACTATATCCATTATACGTAACATATAGTATTTATCGTTCTAAACTAAAAAATTTAACAGAAAAAGATTTAACTATCGATAAATTAAGAAGTATTTGGAATGAAACAATACAAAAAAATGTATTTGTAATTTGTAAAACGCCAATGGCTAAACAGATTACGCAACGTACTTTGGCAGGATATTTTAATGTAAAAATTAATTCTCATTATTTTGATGATCTTATAAATCAAATGGAGAATAAACCTAATGATTTTGTTGAAAAAGTGCTTAAACCTAGTTATTGGAAAAAGGATGGTGCAAGCAAAATGAAATTTGATGCAGTTGTAGGTAATCCACCTTATCAGGAAAATATAAGTGGTACAAACGAAAATGCTTCTTTATCCAAGCAATTATTTCCATATTTTATAAAAACTACAACTTTACTTGATGCGTCTTATGTATCGCTAATTACACCTTCAAGGTGGTTTACTGCTGATGCGCAAGATAAGTCATTTATCAAGTTACGAAAATTTATAAAAGATAATAACCATTTTTCTAAAATTTTTAATTATGCTGATAATAAGTTGTTATTCAAAAATGTAGAAATTGCTGGCGGCGTAAATTATTATTTATACGAAAATGGATATAATGGAAATGTAAATTTTGTAGAGTGTTATGATGATAAAAAGATTGAAAAATCAAGACCATTATTTGAAAATGGTTTAGATATAATAATTTCTATGAGTGAACTTATTTGCATTTTAGATAAAGTAAGGTACCATTCGTCTTTTGAATCAATAACTAAAATTACTTATGGAAGAAATGCTTTTGGCATAGTTGGTAAAACTGCTGAATTAAATAAAATCACAACAGAAAAATATTTTGAGGGAGCTATTAGTGTAAGGTGTGCTTATGAGAAAATACTATATACAAAAAGAGGAAATGTTACTAAAAATACAGAATTGATAGATAAGTATAAAGTCTTCACATCAAAAGGCAACGGCGGTGCTGGTATATTAACAGATGATGGTGCTGTGTCTATATTGGGGAAAGCATATGTAGGCAAACCATTATCTGTATGTACTGATTCACTTATACCGTTAGGACCATTTGATAGCGTTGAAGAAGCTCAAAATTTGCAGAAATATATGAGTACTAAATTTTTTAGATTTATGGTTGGAATTTTAAAAGTTTCTCAAAACGTTTATCAAAACGTTTATCAATTTGTGCCAATACAAGATTTTACAAATAATTCTGATATAGATTGGAATGAACCTATTGAAAAAATAGACGAACAATTTTATAAAAAGTATAATTTAAGTGAAAAAGAATGTAGTTTTATAGAAAATAAAATAAAACCTATGGGGACTTCACTTTAAGATAAAAAATAATTCTTTAGAAACCATGGATATGATGTTATTAGTATGCATAATTTAAATGGCGAACAGCTTACGGAAGAGCAGAAAAAAACTGGATGCGTTGGAAAATCGCCCGATTGTATTTGATGACGATTGCCAAGAACTTACGCCGGAGCAGTTAAAACAAATGGCGGTAATTGCCAAAGAGCAAAGAACCAAACGTCGTTTATAATAATTTTATAAATATTAAGAAGTTCATCCAAGTGATTATTGCGACTAAGCGGAGTGTTAAATACAGATTTTAAATATGATGACATTCTGAAAGATACGGTGCTGGCAATATTTGCATTGGTTATGTAATTACAAAGTTTTAGCCAAGGAAATGTTTGATAGTCGGCTATAATGAAATGCTGATTAGATGTTATTGTAAATGCAAGATAAAGACGAAAAATATATAGATAATAAGTATCAAAGAAACGGTGATATTTTGTTTGTAATATCGTATAATACTTGGGATTCAGTCTGTAATATGTATTTTTCATTGAAAGAAGGATCAAAAAAATCTTATTTACAGTGGTTTCCTTTTTCAAAATTAACAAATAGTGATAAGGAATTTATACGAAGTAAAGAGTTTTATGAAAAATATATTAGTACAGCAGCATTTATTTTCTTTCCATTAGCAATGTACCAATCTGAAAACTTTTTACAAAAAGCAGATGGTAGTTTTCGAGAATCTTCGCTTGTTTCGCCTGTACTATATTTAATACTTCAAGCTATTGGTAAAGAAATTTATGAACGATATTCAACTAGTAGACCATATAATGTTTTAGCTTATTATGCTGGTAATTACAAATTTATGCGGCCTAAGTATAAACAGGATTATGATAATTTTTTTAAAGAGTTAAATTCTTGTATTGATGAGTATCAGTATTTTATTAAAACAGATATTACTAATTTTTTTGCAAATATAAATATTGATAAATTGATTGTCCAAATTGATGCGGTTTGTAATTCAAAAAAATTAGTTTTCACACAAATACAATTGCAACTTTTTAAAGAATTATTAAAATACTGCGGAAATGGTAGATTTCCTTTGATAGAAAATAGTGTCGCATCATCTTTTTTAGCAACTATTGTATACTTAGATGAAATTGATAATAAGCTTTATAATTATATTACTAAAAATGTGTCAGCGTTTTCGGATTTTCGGATTATCCGTTATGTAGATGATATGTATATACTCATTTCATCAAATAAACCGATTGAATTTTTGCATGATGCTTATAATGAAATAAGAAATGAATATTCTTCAATTCTTAAAGAATATGGCTTGGCTCTAAACACTAAAAAATGTTGCTTTAAAGAAACAAAAGAGATAAATCATGAATTAAAAAAATCTTTATATGATGAGTATTTTAGCGGTAAAAAGCATGATATTGAAGAAATGTTTAATGGATCATTATATAATTTTCTGAAAGAATTGTCAGAGGAGTTGTTGTATGATAGCATAGACGTAGAAAAATATAATCAATTAATTGATAAACATTTTTCTGCAGAAGATATTGAGTTTACCGCTGGTGAAGTTTTTAATTATTTTATTTATGAAAATGATTCAGAATTGCAAACAAATTCTGTAATAACTGAAATTGTAAGATTAGTTGAGCAAAGCATTTCATTTATTAGTTTAGACCCTAAGCGATTAACCATAATGATTATGAAAACTAAAAGTGATAGGGCTATAAAAGGTTTTCTTAATCAACTATTTAAACGTAATAAAGCAGGAAAATGGAATTCGTATGATACAACAATTGCAATTTCATATCTGATGCAAAGAGAATTTAAGCATATAGATTTATTGAAAATACTCTCGCAGAATCATCATGATCTTTACAAATATTATTTTTATAATTGCAAGAGCAGCTTTCTTGAATGTTTTGCATCAGAAGTGACAAATAAATTATGTGATACAATTAATATGGATGAAAAAGCACGCTACTTGTATTTTATGTATTTGTGTGAGATAAAGCGAAAAAATTATATGGTAGCATTTGCGTATTTTAAGAATTGTTTTGATAGGGTTACGGCTGATTTAGATTTTGTTTATAATTATGATCCTAGAAAAAGGAAACCAAATTATAAAGGCTTTTATAAAGAAGGCACTTTTATTTCATTTTATTCAGGGTTTGATAATAGTGGATCAATTATACAAACAGCACATAAATTACGAAATGCTAATCCGCTTGCGCATTCATCATCGGATTTACTTGACGATAAAAATTCAACCGATAATTTGAAGCAAAATATAAAAGATTTGACTTCGCTAATATGCAAATATATCGAAATGAAGATGAAGTAAATAAATATTATTTGTGATTATAAAAAATAATACAAATGACGATGACAGAACAATAGAATTAACTATATATAATTTTTCGAAGGAGGGCTCCCCATGATTGTTACGACTACACAGACTGTTGAAGGCAGGCAGATTGCCGAGTATAAGGGCATTGTTTTTGGTGAAGTGGTGTCCGGCGTAAATTTTGTTAAGGATATGTTTTCCGGTCTTACCGATATTTTTGGCGGGCGCAGCAGCACTTACGAGAATGAGCTTGAAGAAGCGCGCGAAAAAGCCATTGACGAAATGTGCGGACGTGCTGAAAGATTAGGTGCTGACGCCGTTGTCGGTGTCGATGTTGATTACGAAGTTTTGGGCAAGGAAAACGGTATGCTGATGGTCAGCGTAAGCGGCACGGCAGTAAAATTAAAATAATGTGGTAAAAAGGCAGCCTTTAGGGGCTGCCTTTTTATGTGTAAACTAAAATTAGGGAACTTTTTGAGCCTAAAATTAACAATTTGTTCCCTAAAATACAAAACGCTCCCCACAACACGCGGGGAGCGTTTTAGCTTATACTGTTCTGTTCAGCTTCATTCCGCAATCGCTGCTTCCAGCGCTCTGGCGAGCTGGTCGGGGCAGCTGGTAGGTTTGTGCCCGCAGGTTACGCCTTTCAGGCGGCGGATTACTTCCTGCGCGGGCATGCCCTGCACCAAAAGTTCAATGCCGCGGGTATTGCCGGGGCAGCCGTTAATAAATTTTACCTGTTTGACGATGCCGCCTTCAACTTCCACATTGATAGCGGTGGAGCAGGTTCCGTGCGTTTTATATAACAAAGTGCTTCCTCCTTAAAATTTACTGCCCTTTGATTATACCGCAAAATGCGGCGTGCGCCAAGTACATCCGCGCGGGCGCGCTGTTTTTGCATAAAGTTCACTTTTAGGGGCAGGATTTTACAGGTAAAAAGTGAAATAAAACAAATATGGATTAGTTTGCGCCAACCGGCGCGATGAGTTAAAGGAGCTTATATGATTATCGGTATTGGCTGCGATTTGGCAGAGGTAAACCGCATACAAAAGGCGCTGGGGCAGGCAGGTTTTGCTGCGCGCGTTTTTACGCAGCGCGAGCAGGATTATTGCAACAGCCGCGGCGTGCAGTCGGTGCAAAGCTATTCCGCACGTTTTGCCGCCAAGGAAGCCTTTTTAAAGGCTATCGGCACGGGGCTGCGCGGCGGGCGCTTGACGGAGATTGAAGTTGTTAACGACGATATGGGCAGGCCGCAGCTTGCCCTGCATGGTTATTTTAAGGATTTTGCCGCCGGGCTTGGCGCGGAGCGTTTGCATTTAACGCTGAGCCACACGAAGGAGCTGGCAATAGCGCAGGTTATTTTGGAGGGATAATAATGAAGCTTGTTTACGCGCGTGAAATGGGCGCGCTGGATAAAAAGGCGGCGGAGGAGTTTTACCTGCCAACCGCCGTACTGATGGAAAACGCGGGGCGTGCGGTGGCGGAGGCTGCCGCAGAGCTTTTGGACGGCGATGTTTACGCCAAAAGCGTGGTAATTTTTGCCGGTAAGGGCAACAATGGCGGCGACGGTTTGGTGGCTGCGCGCTGGCTCAGTGCCGAAGGGGCGCGGGTAAAAATTTTTTTAGCAACGCCTGTGGCGGATTTTACGGGCGCAGCGGCGATGCAGCTTAAAGTTTGCGCCAAAAGCGGACTGGCAATAAACTTACTGAACGATGAAACGGACTGGCATGTGGCGGAAATTGCCGCCGCCCATGCGGATTTACTGATTGATGCGCTTTTGGGCACGGGCTTTAAGGGCGAACTGACCGGTAGTTACAAACGCGCGTGCGAACTGATGAACGGCGCGCGTGCTGATGTGCTGGCGGTTGATGTGCCGAGCGGTGCGGAAGCGGACACCGGGCTTGCGGATGAAAGCGCGGTGCAGGCAGCGGTGACGGTGACGATGCAGCTGCCGAAGGTGGGGCTTTACCTGTACCCCGCTGCGGAGCTTGCAGGCAAATTGATTGTTGCGCCTATCGGTATGCCGGAGGCGCTGACGGAACAGGCGGAGGGCAGCAAGTACCTTCTGGACAGCGAAATTGTGCGCGACTTTTTGCCCATCCGCAGCGGCAACTGCCACAAGGGCGAAGCCGGTCGCGTAGTGGTAACGGCGGGTTCGCCGGGTTACACCGGTGCGGCGGCGCTGTGTGCCAATGCTGCCGTTAAGGCGGGCGCGGGGCTGGTAAGCCTGTACACGCCGCTGTGTTCGCGTGAGGTTTTGGCCGTTAAGCTGACGGAAGTTATGGTTAAAGGTTTGATTGAGCGCATGCCGGGCATTTTGGGCGGCGGCGCTGCCAATGAAGTGCTGGGCGCTGCGGGTAAGGCGGACGTGCTGGCAATCGGGCCGGGGCTGGGCACGAGCGAAGCAACCGGCGAAGTGATTATGAACATTCTGCAAGGTTATGAGGGCACGGCGGTTATCGACGCCGACGCGCTGACTGCTTTAAGCCGCAGCGTTGATGTGCTGTCGCAGCTTAAATGCAGCAAAATTTTAACGCCCCACCCGGGTGAGATGGCGCGTTTGTGCGGTTTGACTGCGGGCGAAGTTGACGTGCGCCGCGTGGAGCTGGCAGAAAAATACGCCAGAGAATGGAACTGTGTGCTGGTGCTGAAAGGCGCGCCGACGGTTATCGGCTGCCCGGACGGCACGGTTTACGTTAACACCACGGGCACCAGCGCTATGGCGACTGGCGGCTGCGGCGATGTGCTGACCGGCATTATCGCGGGGCTGTGCGCGCAGGGTGTGGAAGCGGAAGCTGCCGCTGTCTGCGGTGTTTATCTGCACGGGCTGGCGGGCGAGCTTGCCGCCGATGGCTGTATCGGCCTTGCGGCCGGTGAACTTGCGGCTTTGGTGCCGGAAGCACGCCGCATGGTGGAAAACGGCGAAATTTAAGTGAAATCTGCCGCGGGCAGGCTGTAATTTATTTACATAACTTTGTAAACATGATAAAATTATTTAGTTAAATTGCGACAAAGGAGTGACGGGGCTTGCACAAAAAAATAATTTGCTGCCTTATGTTTTTAATAAGTATTTTTGCCACCGTCAGCGCGTACGCGGCCGAGGTTACGGACGTGCGCTGGGGGCTTGACAGGTATAACGTGCTTCGCCTCGTTGTTGATTTGGATTCCGCGCCGGGCTACAACGTAAGCTTTCAGGGGCAGACGATGCTGGTAACGCTTAACGCCGATTTAAACAGCAAGGTTGCGCGCAGTTTTAAAATGCGCAGCACGCTTGCGCCGACGATGACGGTTACAACCAGCCCCGGCAAAACGGTGCTGAAGCTGCCGCTGACGCGTACTATCGGCACGCAGGATTATAAAGCCTTTACCTTAAAGAACGACCCTGTAACCAAACGCCCGAACCGTTTGGTTGTGGATATTACGGCGGATAAAACGGCGACGCCGAGCGTGGTAATACCAAAAGCCGCGCCCGCCAAAACCGAAGCTGCCAAACCGGCGGTAACCGCACCGAAGGCAGAAACACCCAAGGCAACTGCACCCAAGGCTACCGTGCCGAAGGTGACGACTCCGAAAAAGACGGATGAGAAAAAAGAAGAAAAGAAAGTTACCAAGTCAAAGAGCAGCTATAAAATAAGCGGCGGCCTGAAGGGCAAAAAAATTACCCTTGACGCCGGCCACGGCGGCAGCGACCCGGGCGCTATCGGCGCAAGCGGCACGCGCGAGAAGGACGTAACTTTAAAAATTACCAAAAAAGTGCAGGAGCTGCTGAAGAAAAAAGGCGCGAAGGTAAGCATGACCCGCACCGGCGATAAGGACGTTTACGGTCCTAACGCCAGCGACGTGCAGGAATTGCAGGCGCGTGTGGATGTGGCGGAGGATAACGACGCCGACGCATTTATCAGCATCCACATCAACTCCTCTACCAATAAAAACGTGGGCGGCTTCTCGTCCTACTATTACCCCAAAACCAGCAACGACGCCCGTCTGGCACAGGCCGTGCAGGACAGGCTGGTTAAAAACTTCGGGCTGGACGACCTTGGCATCCGCAAGGCGAACTTTTACGTTAATAAACGCTGCACCATGCCTTCCACATTGCTGGAGCTGGCGTTTATCTCCAACCCCAAGGAAGAAAAGCTGATGAAAAGCAACTGGTACATCAACAAGCTGGCAAAATCCATTGCCGACGGCATTGAAGATTATTTTGATTGACGGAGGGTACTAATATGCTGAAAAAATTTTTTGCGGTACTCTGCGTGGTACTGATGACTTTGCTGACGGCAGCCTGCACGCAGGAAAATACTCCGGTTGTGCCGGATAAACCTGCGGTAACGCAGACGGAAAAGCACACGGTAACTGTTTACCGCCTGCCTGCGGACGGGACGGAAAAGCTGTATGCCGAAAAGGTGACTGTTGAAGGCGACAGCAACGAGCAGCCGCTTTTGGCGCTGGAAGCTCTGATAAACACCAAACCGCAGGATGAAAAGCTGGTTAATGCCTTCCCGCAGGGGTTGAAAATACGCAGCCTTACGGTGGATAAAGGCGTGGCGGTTGTGGATTTAAGCAAGGAAATTTACAACATCGAAGCCGGTTCTTACACCGAAATGATGCTGACTCAGGCCATGACGAACACGCTGACTGAGTTCCCGAACATCAAGGAAGTAACCTTTTTGATTGAAGGCAAAAAGGAAGCCAGCATAAAAGGGCATATTGATTTGTTGGACGCCTTTGAGCGCGATACGACTATGATAGCAAAATAACAAGGGCAGTACCGGCAGGTTCCGGTACTGCTTTTTGGCATTACATGGAAGGGATTTTTATGATGGAAATTTATTGCAGTGACAGTGCGGCAACCGAAGCGCTGGGGCAGCTTTTGGGCAGCCTTGCGGCCGACGGCGACGTGTACTGCCTGACGGGCGGCCTTGGCGCGGGCAAAACTTTGTTAAGCCGCGGCATTGCTGCCGGGCTGGGCGCGGACGTGGCGGAAGTAAACAGCCCCACCTTTGCCATTATGAATGTGTACGGCGGCAGGCTGGAAATGCGCCACTTTGATTTGTACCGCATAAAGGACGCGGACGAGCTGTATAACACCGGCTTCGGCGAATACTGCGGCGGCGACGGCGTCACCGTCGTGGAATGGGGCGAGCTTTTTATTGACGAGCTGCCGGAGGAATATCTGCATATTACGATAGAGATTGCGGGCGCGGGGCGTAAGGTTATTTTTAATCCGCACGGAGCGCGCTACGAAAAACTTTGCAAGGAAGTGGAAGAACATGCTGGTACTGGCAATTGACACGGCAACCAAGGCCTGCGCCGTCGGCTTATGCCGCGACGGCAAAATTCTGGCAGAATATAAAATCAACATGGGCATGACCCATTCCGAAGGCTTGATGCCGCAGCTGGAACAGCTTTTGCAGCGTACCGGCTTGCAGAAGGGCGATATTGATTTAATCGCCGTCAGCATGGGGCCGGGCAGCTTTACCGGTCTGCGCATAGGGCTTGCCACGGCAGAAGCGCTGGCTTACGCGTGGCAGAAGCCTTTGCAGGGCGTGGCGACGCCGCTGGCACTGGCGTACAACCTGCCGGTACAGGGCATTGTGCTTTCACCGGTGCTGGACGCGCAGAAGGGCAATTACTATCAGGCGCTGTACGAATGGCAGGACGGCGAAGTGAAGGAATTGCAGGGCGTGCAGGTTGTCAATAAACAGCAGCTGCTGGAAAATCTGGCGGCGCAGGGTAAACCGGCCGTCATCCTTGGCGAATGCAATAAGCTGGAAAGCGTGGACCTGCCCGCATGGTGCAGCATTGCGCCGGATTATCTGCGTCTGCCGCAGGCCGCCGGTACGGCACTGGCAGCGCTTAAAGCCTACAACCCGCAGGAACAAAACGGCATTTTCGGCCTTGAGCCTTACTATATCAGAAAATCGGAGGCGGAGGAATTATGGGAACAGAAGCACGGGAAACAGTAATCCGTGACATGTCCTTCGGCGATATTATCGACGCCGCCAAAATAGAAAGCGACACTTTTTTTGACGCCTGGAACGAAAGCATGTGGCTGGACGAACTGAACAACAGCCTGACGACTTACATTGTGCTGGAAGAAAACGGCAAAGTTATTGGTTACGCCGGTTACTGGCTGGTGGCTGGCGAAGCGCAGATTACGCGCGTGGCGGTTGTGCGCGACGAACGCGACCGCGGGCTGGGCACCAAGCTTACGGCGGCGCTGATTAACCGCGCGTGGCAGGCAAACGCCGATGCCATCACGTTGGAAGTGCGCAAGGGTAATGCCGCCGCGCAGAAAATGTACCTGACCTGCGGCTTCCGCGCCGAGGGCGTGCGACCCAATTATTACGCCGACAACCACGAAGACGCAGTGATTATGTGGCTGTACAGGGAGGCTGAAACGCATGAATAAAGACATTTACATACTCGGCATCGAATCGAGCTGCGACGAAACTGCGGCGGCCGTTGTTAAAAACGGGCGCGAGGTTTTAAGCAACATCATCGCCTCGCAGGTGCCCATTCACCGCAAATACGGCGGCGTCGTGCCGGAAATCGCCTCGCGCAACCATATCCGCAACGTGCTGCCGGTAATAGATGAAGCTTTGGCCAAAGCCGGAGTGCCACTGGAACAGATTGATGCCGTGGCAGTTACCTACGGCCCGGGGCTGGTCGGCGCGCTGCTGGTCGGGCTGTCCGCAGCCAAAGCGCTCGCCTGGGCGGCGGATAAACCGCTGATTGGCGTGAACCATCTGGAAGGGCATGTTTTTGCCAACTTTTTAAATGATGCGGACTTAAAGCCGCCGTTTCTGGCACTCGTCGTCAGCGGCGGGCACACGGCACTGCTGGTCGTGAAGGATTACAACAGCTTTGAACTTTTGGGGCAGACCCGCGACGACGCTGCGGGTGAAGCCTTCGATAAAGTGGCGCGCGTTCTGGGCTTGCCGTATCCCGGCGGGCCGGAGGTGGAAAAACTGGCGCTGGAGGGCAACCCATTGGCGATAGACTTCCCCCGTGCGAAACTTGGCGATAATTTTGAATTCAGCTTCAGCGGTTTGAAGTCGGCAGTTATCAACTACCTGCACAACAAACAGCAGGCGGGCGAAGAAGTAAGCCGCGCCGATGTGGCGGCGTCGTTCCAGCATGCCATAGTGGACGCGCTGGTGCAGAAAAGCGTACACGCCATTAAACAGACCGGCCTGAAGGAAATAGTGCTGGCAGGCGGCGTATCTGCCAACAAAACCTTGCAGGAAACTCTGGCCAAAGCGGCGGAGCGTGCCGGTGCGCGGCTCGTTCACCCCACGCCGATACTCTGCACGGACAACGCGGTGATGATTGCCTGCCGCGGTTACTTTATGTACGTCAACGGCGAAAAAAGCCCGCTTGATTTGAATGCCGTGCCTTCGTTAAAATTGGGATAAACACTGTCTATTATCTTGTCACAAACTGTGGATAACGTGCATAAGTATGTGAAAAAGCATAAAAACGACAGGTTTAATTGCGGAAAACTCTGTGCATAATGTGGAAAACATTGTGAATTAAGGTGTAAAACACAGGCGTTGTAAATTTTTTGAAAACTTGGTGTTAACACATGTTAAAGAATCTTAACAGTGAACAGAAGAATATACTGGCTTCCATCAGGCAGGGCATGGACTTTGCCGCCGATATTGCTCACGCCTGCATTACAGTGTATATCGCGTCGGACGACAAACGTTTTTTGCGCGTTTATCATCAGTCGATGCCGAAAACACAGTTCTTGCAGCAGGCGGAGCTGGCGCCCGGGCGTGAGGTCCGCAGCGGCGAAGAACCGCTGGTTGTGCGCTGTTTGCAGCGCAACGTGCCGCTGGAAGGCAAGCGCGAACTGAGCCTCGGCAAATTTGCGGGCGTGCGCGTTTACCCCGTGCAGGACAGGCGCGGCAAGTGCTTTGCAGCCGTGGTGTTCGATTTAAGCGGCGTGGAGGACGTGTTCATCAACGTAGCGTTTGAATTTTTAAAAACGCCGGCACGGCAGGAGGGCGCAAGCGAATTTTACGAGCGGCTGGCACCGGGCGACGGGCTGATGGTGGTGGACGCTGACAAAAAAATCATCGCCGCCAACTCCACCGCGCGGCATATTTTTCAGGTCGTCGGCGTAACAAGCCTTGTCGGGCTGCGCACCAACAGCGTGCAGATTAACTGGCCGCTGGTCGGCATGGTGCTGAAAACCGGCACGGCGGAAGGCAAGGAAATTCGCCTGCGCGGGATGCTGCTTGCCATGCGCGTGGTGCCCGTGGGCGGCATGACGGAAGCACGCTACGCCGTTGTGGTGCTGCGCGACATTACCGAACTGAAAAAGCGCGACGAGGAGCTGCTTGTTAAAGCGGCGGTCATTAAGGAAATCCACCACCGCGTAAAAAATAATTTGCAGACCATTGCCAGCCTGCTGCGCCTGCAAATGCGCCGCGCCAAGGCGGATGAAACCAAAGAAGTGCTGCGCGACTGCATCAGCCGCGTAAACAGCATTGCCGTGGTGCACGAATTTTTATCGCAGCAGGGCAGCGGCGCGGTGGATATGGCGGCGGTGGCGCAAGGCATTTACAAAGCCATTTTAAGCGGCATGGCCGCGCCGGAGCTGGACTTAAAAACAGAGTTCAGCGCCGATAACATCGAGGTGCCGTCCGAAAAAGCGACGAGCATCGCGCTGGTGCTGAACGAAATGCTGCAAAACTGCTTTGACCATGCTTTTATTGGGCGCACGCAGGGCGCAATCAGCGTAAGCCTGCAAAAAACGCAGGGCGGCTGCCGCCTGACGGTGACGGACGACGGCGTGGGGCTGCCGCCTGATTTTGACGGCCTGCCGCAGAACAGTTTGGGGCTGCGCATTATAAAAACAATGGCCGAAGCTGATTTGCACGGCACTTTTAAAATAGAAAGCAGGCCGCAGGGAGGGACCTGCGCCGAAGTTGCATTGCCTTTGGGGGGATAAAAATGGAAGGGTTAAAAATTGTTATTGCCGATGATGAAGCGTTAATCCGGCTGGATTTGCGCGAAATGCTGACGGACGCGGGGCACACCGTGCTGGGCGAGGCGGCGGACGGCGAAGAAACCGTGGAGCTGGCGCAGCGCTTAAAGCCCGATTTGGTGATTATGGATGTGAAAATGCCGAAGCTGGACGGCATAACGGCAGCGGGGATTATTACGGAGCGGCACATCGCGCCGGTGCTGCTTTTAACGGCGTACAGCCAGCAGGACGTGGTGGAAAAAGCCAACAGCAGCGGCGTAATGGCGTACCTTGTAAAACCGGTGCGCGAGGAACAGCTTTTTGCCAGCATGCAGGTGGCAATGGCGCGCTTTAAGGAATACCGGAAAATGGACAGCGAACTGGCAGATTTGCGCGAAAGTTTGGAAACACGCAAGTTGCTGGACCGCGCCAAGGGTATTTTAATGGCGGCGCACGGGCTGACGGAGGACGAAGCATACAGCAAAATGCGCCAGTACAGCATGAACCGCCGCATAACCTTAAAAGAACTGGCTGAAGCCGTCATCGCCAGTGCGGAAAAGAAGAAATAACAACAAAGAACTTAACTGCCATGCGGTTAGGTTCTTTTTTATCTGCGCTTACGCGGATTTTTGCAAGACGCGCGCGTTTGTGTTAAGATGAAGCTGATAATATTTTGAGGTGACGGCAATGGTTGAAGTTGTGGCGGCGCTGGTCTGGCGCGATGGTAAAATACTTATTTGCAGGCGTCCGGCGGATAAGGCGCGGGCGCTGTTGTGGGAATTCCCCGGCGGCAAAGTGGAAGAGGGCGAAACAAAACAGCAGGCGCTGGTGCGCGAGTGCCGTGAGGAACTGGCGTTTGAGGTTGTTCCCGGCAGCGTGTTCTGCGAGGTGACGCATACCTACCCCGATATAACGATACATTTAACGCTGTTTAACTGCACGGCACAGGGCGAGCCGCAGCAGCTGGAACACGTCGCGCTAAAATGGGTGCAGCCGCAGGACGTAACCGCCTACGACTTTTGCCCGGCGGATAAAGTGATAGTGGAGAAGCTGGCGAGCGGCGTAAAATTACAGACGGAAAGGCTTGAGCTGCGTGAATTAACGGCGAGCGATATTGACAATTTGCGCCCCATTTTGCAGGATGCGGATGTTATGTACGCGTGGGAAGCGCCTTTTGCGGACAGTGAAGCAGAAAACTGGCTGGCGGAAAATTTGCGGCGTTATAAAACGGATGGTTTTAGTTTTTGGTCAGTGGAACGCAAATAAGACGGTGTGTTTATCGGCGTGTGCGGACTGCTTATTGAAACTATTAACGGCGTGCGGTACATGGGCGTGGCGTATATTTTTGCCAAAGCGTACTGGGGTAACGGCTATGCGGCAGAAGCGGCTGCTGCCTGCATGGATTACGCTTTTAATACGCTTGGCGCGGATGAAGTGATTGCAGAAATACGCCCTGAAAATAAAAAATCCCGCCATGTGGCGGAACGATTAGGCATGACAGTGCGTGATAGTTTTGTAAAAACATACAAAGGTAAAGCCATGCCGCATTTAATTTACGCTTTAGCGAAGGAGGACGGGCATGTTTGATTTACAGCACTGGCTTGATGAATATATAAGCGCGGTGGACGCTGCTTTCGGTGCGCGTATTGAATTTATCGGTTTGCAGGGCAGCTATGCACGCGGCGAACAGCACGAGGGCAGCGATATTGACGTGGTACTGCTGTTTGATAAAGTGACCGTTGAAGATTTAAAGCTTTACCGCGAGGCGATTGCCAATTTGCCGCAGCGGCATTTGCTGTGCGGCTTTGTCGGCGGCATCGAAGAATTAAAAGCGTGGGACAGAGCGGATTTGTTCCAGTTTTATCACGATACTAAAGCCATTTACGGCGATTTGGATTTTTTAGCGCCGCTGATTACGGAAGCCGATGTAAAACGGGCAGTGCATCATGCGGCGTGCGATATTTATCACGCCTGCGCGCATGATTTTGTGCATGAACGCAGTGCGGAACTGTTGAAAGGTTTGTACAAAGCTGCGGCGTTTGCCTTGCAGGCGAAGTATTATGTGGAACATGGCGCATACATCAGCCGCAAAAAGGATTTGCTGGCAAAATTGAGCGGCTCGGATTATGAGGTGTTAGCCGCCGGTATGGCATTGCCACAGTATGATTTAGAGGACGCTGTAAGGCTGTTGTTTAACTGGAGCGGCGGGTTGATTAAGGAATATGGGCGAGAATATGAATAAACCTGAAAACGATTTACGAAAAATACCGGGCGTTGGTAAGAATATTGAACAGGATTTATTGAACATTGGCATTACCTGCATGGCAGATTTAAAAGGACAGAACCCGGAAGAACTTTACCGGCGTGATTGTGAGTTTAAGGGCAGAGTGGAAGACAGGTGCCAGTTATATGTTTTCCGTGCAGCGGTTTATTTTGTTGAAAATGAAGTTTTAGAGCCGGAAAAACTAAAATGGTGGTATTGGAAAGATAAAATTTGCAAAAACTTCACCGTTTGGATAAACTTTAGCCAAAGCCTTTTGGTATGATAAAGGTGCAGCAAAGATAGAAACGAAGGTGAGATGATATGCAAATTAAGGTTTTAGGGCCGATGACGAAGCAGGTGGAGCTGCTGTTTCAGAACACTGCCGTGGCGGCCAAAAAGCTGAAGTGCCATGCCAAATTTGAACACGTCAGCGAGCTGCGCCGCATTATGGCTTACGGTGCGATGGCACTGCCGGCGCTGGTTATTGACGGCAAGGTTGTGGCAGGCGGCAATGTGCTTGGCGTTGAAGAAATTATGCAGATAATTAAGCAAATGCAGTAACAACTGAACAGATAAATCAAAACCACCGGCGTAGCCGGTGGTTTGTCATTTACCGCCTTAAAGGCTATTCTACTAGCTACGCCTAAAAGGCGTTCCTCGATCTGCCACTCGC